>JAZNJH010000031.1:0-180363 GCA_045577925.1 Eubacteriales bacterium | reverse complement strand
ACGGCGTGCAACCATACAGTTTGTACTTGTGGCACACGCTATACCTGCTATATGTGTATACGCATACTCAACATTTACAGCAAGAACCGATGTGCTTCCGCCTGCACCGAGAATTCCTATATCAAGGCTGTTTATTGCCTCATACAAATCCTCCTCTATCTTAGAGAACATCGGGTCGGGATGCTTTGAGCCGACAGTCCTGAGGCACGCCGCTTCTTTAGCAAGATTTGCCGCAACGTTTGCTGTGCCGCCGATACCTATACCGAGAACGGACGGTGGACACACCGCACCTGCACGCGCAGAAGCAACAAAGCTGTCGATGACGAATTTTTCTATACCCTTGATACCGTCTGCAAAAGCGACTATTCTGTGGCGCGTACCGCCAAAGCATTCGCTGCCGCCTCCTTTAGCTGCATATGATATTTCTATCGCGTCACCGTCAACGAACTGATATGTAAAGTCCGGTATATTCATACCTATGTTGTTTCCGGGGTCATATCCTGTTAGCGGATGCTTCATTGTTGCTCTAAGATAACCAAGCTCGGTTGCTTTTGCAACGGATCTTCTTGCGGCGTTTTCGAGCTCTACAAAGCCGCCTTCAAGCTCGCACTTGTTTCCTACCTTGAAGTAGAATATAGGCCAACCCGTGTCAACGCAGAGGGGATTTTCTCTGACCTTTGACATGTTCATGCTTTCAAGTGTTGCAGAGAGTCCGCGTTTTGCATCGGTGTTGCTCTCACGCTCAATTGCTTTTTCAAAAGCCTCTTTAACATCGGGCGATATTTCTGTAGCTCCCCGTTTTATAGTTTCAAAGAGAGCTTTCTCATATATATCAATTCTTATCATTTTACTTTTACCTCTATGTAGCCGTCATTAAGGACAATTTCTGTGCCGTATGGCTTGCATCTTTCACACATGTAATCAAAAATTATTTTTTGCTCATCAAAGTCTGCAAGATAAGGCATACCGTTATCTTCATTCAGCTTTAGCATATAGCATTTTATATCAGTGACTTTTGACTCGTCATACGTTATATAAGGAATAAGCGAACGGAAATTAGCCGCATCGGCATGAAGTCCGCCGTTTCCAAGTGCCGCTCTTGCTGCAACCATTTGAGTAGGTGAAAGTCCCTTATCAAGCTTGTATTTTTCCCTGAAATCTTCGGGCATACAGAATACTTCATCACTTTGGAAAATAAAGTTTCCGATGCTGTAGAATATCGGCTTTCCCTTATAAATTTCAATAGGCTTCAATTGATGTGTACCCGTGCCTATAACGGCAGAAGCGCCTGCGTCTATACATTTGCGGCTGAACTCTGCCATAAAGTCGTCAGGCGTATCATCGGTGTCGCCCTTTATTTCATGTGAGTGCACGTTGACTACAACGTAGTCACATTCTATAAGTGCCTTTTTGATGCTGTCTGTTGTTCTTTCAACGTCGCGTGCGTTAGCCTTTGAGGTTTTACCTTCGACTTCGCTTATACGGAAATTGTATTCGCCAAAACCAAAGCAACCATCGGGCGGCATTGGCGTGTAGCCGCCGGCTCTTGAACGGTTACGCCTACCGTCAATTTTTGTGCCTGCAGACATTTCCTTGAGAGCCTTCATGTGTTCTTCGGTTATTTCATAAACAGTCGAAAATCTCAGCGGATTTAGCCCGGGTCTGCCGGGGACGGTATCGGACGGATTTCCCGCACGTGCCGCATCATTGAACGTAGAGCAAATTGAAATAAGCGCGCATTTGCCATTTGGCGCGTCTATAACGGCATAATCTGATGCTTCAATAAGGTCTTTTCCTGCGCCGCTCACGGGCAGATTTCTTGACCTTACAGCTTCAAGCGTTGAAAACATACCGTCATAAGAATAATCCATTGTGTGATTATTTGCAAAAGAGCAACCGTTAAATCCGTATTCGAGCAAATCGTCAAGCGAGTCTGTTTTAGCCGCAAGCCACGTACCGCCGCAATATGTTGAACCGTATGCAGGCGATTCTGATAGCACATATTCCAGATTAAACAGACGAATATCAGCACTTTCTACAATGTTTTTTATTGGTTTTATATTATAGTCTGAGGGCATGTCTGAGGTATGTATTGCATCCCCAACACTGCATATCGTATATTTCATTATTCCTTTACCCCTTTACTCTTTCATCACTTTCAGATATTTTTACGGGGTCAATTCCGTCCATGTTATCAAGAACAAACTGAACGCACGTATCACTTCCAAAAACAAATGCATCTTCATCTATCATAAAGTCATTGTTGTGCGGGAGAGTCGTGCAACCTTTATCTGCATTTCTCGTTCCGAGCCTTATAAACACACCCGGCTTCTTGGTGAGGTACTGCGAGAAATCTTCGGAACTGAGCTTTTCGGGCATATTTACGATGCCGTCTTTGCCGACTACCTTTGCAGCAGATTCAAGAATGCGGTCTGCGATATAGGGATTGTTATAAAGAACAAACGCTTTGAGAGTGCTTTGAATTTCTACCTCAACGCCCGTTTCCTTTGCGGTGTTTTCGGCAATTTCATGAATTCTGCGATCCAAAAAGCTGTCAACTTCCATATCAAAGGTGCGAATCGTACCGAGCATATAAGCGTGGTCAGCGATAACATTTTGTGTAGTGCCGCCCGAAAGCTTGCCGATAGAAAATACGTATTTTGCAAACGGACTGAGCTCACGTGTCAGCATATATTGAAGATTATTGTATGTACGGACAGCCGCAGCAAGAGCATCTTTTCCTGTGTGAGGCAGTGTAGCATGAGCGGTAGCACCCTTGAAATCAATGCGGAAATTTCTGCTTGATGCCATTGAAGCTCCTTTGCATACGCCTATTTTGCAGGAATCAAGCCAGTTTTCAACGTGCATACCGATGATAACGTCAATATCGTCCATAACGCCGCATCTGACCATTTCACCCGCACCGCTTCGAACACCCTCTTCACTTGGCTGAAATAAAAGCTTGACACGGCAGTTTATTTTGTCACGCATAGAGTAGAGTGCTTTGGCTGTGCCAAGTAACATTGCTGTATGAGCATCATGCCCGCACGCATGCATCTGACCGTCAATTTTGGATTTGTAGTCAACATCATTTGTTTCATTTATGAGTAAAGCATCCATATCGGCACGAATACCGATAGTGAAGTTTGTTTTCTCGGGGTTTATTGTTGCAACAATGCTTGACTCACCGAGCGTATCTGTATAATCCACACCGATTTTCTCAAGTTCTCGTTTGACCAGCACGATGGTTTTTGGAAGATCGAAACCGATCTCAGGATACATGTGAAGTTCACGTCTCAGAGCGATTATATAATCCTTATCTGCGTACATATATTTCACCTCATCATATTTCTATATTTGCAAGCGGCATGTGTTGTTGGCATCCGTATACGTCATCGTCATGAATACTGCCGCTGATACACTTTCTCGGGAAAGTTATTTTGATAGAGTCTACGATTTCATACGAAATGATATCAATAAGTTTTTGGTCAACGTTGTAAGCTTTTGCGATTTTTTCTTTTGTGAGGCCATTTAATACTTTTTGCATTTTTTCGCTGTCATCAAACATTAAATCAAATGTAATATACAGGGGCCCCGCATTCTTGCTGCGCAGTATTTTTGCAAGTTCTATAAGCTTCATTTTCCTACCTCCTCGATCTTTGTCTTTACCGTTTCAGAAAGCGAGTCTACTTTTACAAGATGGAATACTGAGAACTCGTAAACCTCACCAACGTGAATGTCAGATGGAGAAAATGGAAAAGCAACGTTTCCGGCACTCGACCTTCTTTCAATGTAATCGCAGTGAAGGGTACGAGAGCGGGCAAGGGAGCATATGGTGTCAGCAATTTCCTGCGTTTTGCCAACAACATCGATTACTATACCCATATTTGACTCTGCAGAGCCGTAGCGTCTGAACATAAAAGTATAATCGTCAGGTGAAAACGATGCATTTTGCTTTACAAAGTCTTTGACTGTTTTTTCGATAAAATCAAAATTTTCAATAGTCAAAGGGTCGTAAATGCCACCGATACACACAGTTCTGTAGCCGACTTTTTTTACGCCCTCAAGCTTGAGGGTCTTTTCTTTGGCTTCAGTGAAGACCGAACCCGATATTCTTACAGTGCGCTCGTCAATCTGCTCAAACTTAGAATTTTTAAGATTGATTTCGCCGTCAGGTTCGTATATCATGAACGGGTTTGTCTGCTCATACATGGTATGAGCTGCCGCACGCTGTGCGCTGCATCGTCTTGCGGGGTTTGCAGGACATAGCTCGAAATAGTCTTTGTGCATATATCCCTGCATAACATCTGCCGCCGCAACGGGCTCGCAGCACATAGCACCGCACTCCATAATTTTTGCCATATGAAATGCAAGACCGGGATCATAGCCCTCATAAATACAGGGAGCGGCATATATTGCAGTATCGCATGCACGGCCTGCAACTATAACGTCAACCTTTTCTTTTAGCATGTCAAGTATAGGAGCGATCCCTATCTGACTTACTATTCTCTCAGAATCATTTACAGCCTTTTTATCAAGACTGAAGGTCTCGCACATAGGTATGACTTTGCCGGCATCCAGTTTACTTAACACATAATCCTTGTCAACGTCGCTGTATATTATACCAAGCTTAAAGGAAAGCGATTGTTCTGAGGCTATTTCCTTTATTATCTCAACAAGCCAGTCTGTATGAACAGCGCCTCCGGCACCTCCGGCGGTACCTATTATAAACGGTGCTCTCTGCTCAAGTGCCTTAGGGAGAGCAAGAGCAAGATCTCTTTTAACAGCGGCTCTGTCTGTAAACGATTTTCCGCTGCCAAGGTAATACGGGCCCGGATCAGTTGACCCTGCGTCAACACCAACGTAGTCGACGTTTTCGCTAAAAGCAATATCAAGTGCTTCTTCGCTGTATCCGTAACCTAGAAGTCCGCAAAGCGATACGATTTTGATATATACCTCCAATTATTTATTCTTATACTTTAAGTTTAGCATAACAGCAAAGCGTGTATATTGCATTTTGTTGATTTGTTATTGCATTTTGTCTAGCTGTGTGCTAAAATAAAAAAGGAGGTACGGTATGGATATCAAGAATTTTATACTTTCATATTACAAGGATTCTACTGACGGATTCTATATACATAAGGTTGAAAAGACGGTTGAGGCAAGAAAACCGCATACCCATGAGTATTTTCAGATATACTATATAATCAAGGGAAAACTTGAGCATTTCGTTGAAAACGAATCCTCAATTATGACACACGGAGATATGTTTATAATTCCGCCGGGAGTTAAACATTATATATCGCCTGATGATGAGTGTGTATTTTACGCATTTTCCTTCATGCCCGATTTCTTTGGCGATATATCTATATCAAATAAAATAGCTGCTAATTTTCTTCGCGATTTCCAAATTGATAAGTATTTAAGTGTACGGCCGAAGTTTTCTCTTGCGCCCGATGAGATAATTTTAGTTGAGAGCACTTTGGAGCATATGTTCAAGGAGTTTAAGAAAAAGTCATTTGGCTTTACCGAGATAATCCGTGCATATGCACTGTTGCTTATAACCCTTATAGCGCGCTCTTATTTTGAAAGAGAAGCAGAACATATCAATGCCTATTTTGAAAATAATAAGGAATATGTTTTATACTGCGTGCGCTATATTGAAGAAAATTATGAAGATAATATATCGCTTGAGGAAATGTGCAGACGAAGTGCTATGTCAAGAAGCAGCTTCTGCGGGCTGTTTTTTGAGATAACCGGGTACTCATTTAATACTTACTTAAACATGTGCAGAATAAAGAAAGCGTGTCGTTACATAAAAGAGGGGTACAAAATAACGGCTATATACGGACTTTGCGGATATGCGGATTTTTCAACGTTTTACCGTAATTTTAAAAAGATAATTGGAGTTTCGCCAAAACAGTATAAATCACAATATATTCATAAAAGCTTTTGTTGACAAAAGAGAGCGCTGATGTTATAATCTAAAGTGGTTATTTATGTGCATGCGCGTAAATTGAAAGGATAGCTTTATATGGTACTTATAAAAGAAGTCTGCGCTGATTCCTATGTTGACAAAGCAGGAATAAAGGGCGGGGATACGCTCTTTAGCGTGAACGGATATGAAATCCGCGACGTTCTTGATTACAGATACAGAACTATTGCAAAAAAGCTCGAAATTGAATATATAAGAAACGGCGAAAAACTCAAAACCATAATAATAAAAAAAGACGAGTATGACGAACTCGGCTTTGAATTTGAAACTTATCTTATGGACGAAAAGCAGTCATGCATGAATAAATGCATCTTTTGCTTTGTGGACCAGAATCCGCGAGGTATGCGGGAAACGATATATTTCAAAGACGACGATTCAAGACTTTCATTTTTAATGGGTAACTATGTTACCCTTACTAACATGACCGATGAGGATATAGACCGCATTATAGAGATGCGCATGAGCCCTGTTAACATATCGGTTCACACCATGGACCCCGAGCTACGTGTTAAGATGATGAAAAACAAGAATGCCGGTAAGGTACTCTCATATATAGACAGGCTGCACGAGGCTGGAATAGAGCTTAATTTCCAGATAGTTTTATGCCGATCTGTTAATGATGGTGATAATCTCACATATACAATGAGTAAGATGGAGAAGTATCATGATACGATTATCGGAGTATCGGTAGTACCGGCAGGGCTTACAAAATTCAGAGATAAGCTATATCCACTTGAGCCGTTTACCAAAGAAGAATGTGCAGAAATAATAGAAAGCGTAAATGCATTTGGTGACAGATGCAAGATTGAATACGGAAAAAGACTGTTTTTCTGCGCAGACGAGTTCTATCTCAAAGCAGAAAAGCCGTTACCCGAAGCCGATTATTATGAGGATTATCCTCAGCTTGAGGACGGAATAGGCACGATACGCTCGTCGGAGGACGAGGTGAATGATGAACTTTCATATACAGAAGTCGAAACACTTGAAAAAATAAGAGAGCTTTCTATTGCAACGGGCGAGGCTGCATATGATTTTATTTGCCGCACTGTTGAAAAAATAGAAAAAATGACCCAAGGCAAAACAAAGTGCCGCGTATACAAGATAAAAAATGATTTCTTTGGCGAAAATATTTCCGTAGCAGGACTTCTTACTGGAAGCGATATATATACTCAGCTGAAAGACAAAAGACTTGGGGAAAGGTTGCTTGTTCCGGCAGTTGCCGTAAGGCGAGAGGGTGAGCTTTTTCTTGACAATATGTCGCTCGAAGAACTTGGTGAAAAGCTTGGTGTCACCGCTTTTGCTGTGTCGAATGACGGTGCGGATATTGTTTCAAATATCCTGTATTGAATTGTGGAGGGAAACGAATGAAAAAAATTGTATTTTTGTTGATTCTGCTTCTTGTTTGCATCTATGTGTGCGCGTGTTTTAATGACCGTGATATAACAAATGATAGAACAGATGCCTTAACAGAATTATCGGATAGTGAAAGTGAATCAGAAAGCGTTATGAGTGAAATCCCCCTTGAGCTTTACTCTGTTGAGATCAAGCAGGAGAGCTTGCAGACGGATGCATACATAGCAAATATGATATATCCGCAGATATCGGGTTATAGTGACAAAGAGACCGAGGAAAAGGTTAATGCACTTATATATTCTTATGTGAATAATCAGAGAAAATCACTTATATCACAGACCGGAGTAGATGCAGGAGTATATTACGACGTTGATTCCTTCAACGTAACCTACAAAAGCGATAAGCTTATATCTGCATTATGTCGCGGCACTGTAACTGTGGAGGGAAGTTCTGACGAGACTAACTTTGCATACGGTATCAATATTGACTTTATGGGCGCAAAACTCATAGGCTTTGATAACATAGTTGATTATAAGAATTTTGAAAAAGATTTTACAAACGGCTCTTTTGCGCAAACAAGCGGATATACAAACCTGCTTGATCAAACAAATTTCAAGGATATAATATCTCAGTATAACTCACTTTATTCAATATATCCCGAGTTTTATATAAAGCAGAGCGACAACGGAGCGGTACTTGGCGTTATAACAGATACAGTCCATGTGCTCGGGGATGTTGCTGAATTTGAAAGCGTTGTTTCAGATAAAGGGTATATGACCAAGTATTTTAAAGATTTGGTATCCTGATAAGTACCCATATCCTGAGGAAAGGAACAGATAAAATGTCAAAACCAATAATAGCAATAGTCGGCAGACCTAACGTTGGGAAAAGTACGCTGTTTAATAAGCTTGCCGGCGAGAGAGTATCGATAGTTGAGGACACTCCTGGCGTTACCCGTGATAGAATTTATTACGATATTGAATGGAGCGGACGCAAGCTTATGCTTGTAGACACCGGCGGTATTGAGCCAAAGACTGACGATATAATACTAAAACAGATGCGTAACCAGGCGCAGATAGCGATAGAGACGGCAGACGTTATAATATTTATGACAGACGTACGTGTCGGTGTTACGGCAGACGACAGGGAAATTGCCGTTATGCTTTTAAAGAGCGGTAAGCCTGTTGTGCTCGCTGTTAATAAAATAGATTCCATAGGAAGACTTCCCATGGAATACTATGAGTTTTATGAGCTTGGTATAGAGGGGGATCCCGTTGCGCTTTCTTCTGTTCACGGAACGGGCTCGGGAGACCTTCTCGACAGAGTTCTTGAGTACCTTCCCGAAGAGGCAGAAGAAGATGATGATGACGATGCAATAAAGGTTGCCGTTATCGGTAAGCCTAATGCAGGGAAGAGCTCACTTATAAATAAGATCACGGGTGAAGAACGACTTATAGTATCTGATATACCTGGTACAACGAGAGATGCTGTTGACACTAAGATTACAAACGAATTCGGCAAATACGTGTTTATCGATACGGCAGGCATCAGACGTCAGAGCAAAGTAAACGATGCTATTGAAAGATACAGCGTTCTGAGAGCGAAAATGGCGGTTGAGCGTGCAGACGTATGTATTATAATGGCTGATGCAAACGAGGGAATAACCGAGCAGGACGAAAAGATAGCCGGTATAGCTCACGAAGCAGGCAAAGCATGCATAATAGCGATAAACAAGTGGGATTCAATTGAGGATAAGACGGATAAGCTTGTGACTCAGATGACGGATAAGATATACACCTCGCTCTCTTATATGACGTATGCTCCGCTTTTGTTTATTTCTGCAAAAACAGGTCAGCGGCTTAACAAGCTTTTTGAAACGATAAATTACGTACATGAACAGTCGCTGCTTCGTATTACGACGGGCATGCTCAACGATGTGCTTAATGACTGCACCGCACGTGTTCAGCCGCCGTCAGATAAGGGCAGAAGGCTGAAAATATACTATATGACGCAGACCTCTGTTGCACCGCCTACGTTCGTTATATTCTGTAACGATGCTGAGCTTTTCCACTTCTCATATCAGAGATATATTGAAAATCAGCTAAGGCAGGTTTTTGGGTTCAGAGGAACGCCGATACGTCTTGTTATAAGACAGCGTGGAGATAACGCTGATTAAGTTTTCGATGAAAGGATCATAATATGGATATTATAATACGTGCTGTTATTCTTGGGTTAATATGTGCCGCAACGGGTTATTTTCTCGGAGGTGTTAACTGTGCTATACTCGTTTCAAAGCTGATATATCATGACGATATCAGAAATCACGGCAGTAAGAACGCAGGCATGACGAATATACTGAGAACTTATGGTAAAACCGCCGCGGTGCTCACACTTGCAGGCGATATTTTAAAAACGGTGATTGCAATATATATCGCTCGTCTTCTCATGGGAGAACCGGGCGCATACATAGCGGGACTCGGAAGTGTTTTAGGGCATATTTATCCTGTATACTTTAATTTTAAGGGCGGGAAGGGCGTAGCGGCAGTTGCGGCTACGGTGCTTTGTACAAGTCCGCTGTGCTTTCTTATACTTTTTGCGGTATTTGCTATCATAGTTGCAGGATATAAATACGTTTCCCTTGGCTCAGTAATGTGCATGTTTCTATACCCCGTTCTGATAAACAGATTGAGTGGCGGCAAGGTGGATATTATTACGACTGTATGCACCTTCTTAATAGCGGCTATCGTTATTTTTAAGCATAAAGATAACATTAAAAGACTTATGCAGGGAAAAGAGAACAAGATATCCCTCTTCGGTAAAAAAGACAAGATAAGCAAAAAGGAAACATCTTCAAAAAAGGAAAACAGCGAAAACGATGAAAATATATAACGGTATAACCGAGCTTGTTGGCAATACACCGCTTTTACGGTTAAGCAGGCTTGAAAGATATTGCGGTGTTAAAGCTAAAATACTTGCAAAGCTTGAATATATGAATCCGGCAGGAAGTGTTAAAGACAGAGTCGGTGTGAATATGATCCGTAAGGCTGAAGAAAACGGTACTCTTAAGCCGGGAGCAACCATAATTGAGCCTACAAGCGGAAACACGGGAATAGGTATCGCTATGGCTGCAGTATCGTCAGGATACAGAGCTATACTTACAATGCCCGAAACAATGAGCATAGAAAGACGCAAGCTTCTTGGAGCATATGGGGCAGAGATAGTGCTTACAGAGGGCAAGCTTGGTATGAACGGAGCTATTGCAAAGGCGTACGAGCTTGCAGAGCAGATACCGGGAGCTGTTATTCTCGGCCAGTTTGAAAATCCTGCGAATCCACAGGCTCACTATAACAGTACAGGCCCTGAGATTTTTAACGATACCGACGGCGAAATTGATATTCTTGTTGCAGGTGTTGGAACGGGCGGAACGCTAAGTGGATGCGCTCGCTATTTAAAAGAGAAGAAGGCGATAAAGACCGTTGCAGTTGAGCCTGATACTTCTGCTGTCCTCTCTGGCGGTGCACCGGGTCCACACGGACTCATGGGTATCGGGGCGGGCTTTGTACCTGATACGCTCGACAAATCGCTTATAGACGAAATTAAGTGTGTCAGCGACGATGAGGCATACACTGCGGCAAGAATTCTTGCGCAAACGGAAGGCTTTCTTTGCGGTATAAGCGGCGGCGCGGCACTGAGCGCGGCCATTGAGGTTGCCGGCAGAGAAGAGAATGCGGGTAAAATGATAGTGGTTGTCCTTCCGGATAACGGTGAGAGATATTTGTCAACACCGCTTTGGGAAAAATAAACAGAAAAAGGGTAGTCGCATTTTAGCGATTACCCTTTTCCCGTTAGGAGTTTTTTATAACCAAAAGTTATTTACTTTATATGCAAAATCTTTGAATTTTATCCAGATGCCCGAATGCATCTTTTTAAAAGCGACAGCCGCGGCAGAGCGGCGGGAGGAAAAATCACCGCTCTGCATTGCACGGTCGTTTTTCGGAAAACCTTCGCATGAGGCTTCTTTGTTGTTTATATCAGTAGCTGACGCAAATGCTGCACCTGAGATTACGTCAATTTCAATTTCTTCTGTGAATATTTCTCCGGTGTTTACTCCGTACAATGTGTAAGATTCACTTTCGCGGTGTGCGGCTTTTTTTATTCTTTCACGAAGCGATACACGTTCTCTTTTATCAATGGAATCTTCTTTTGAATCAAACATCAGCTCCCATTGTGCCGCCTGACTTATAGCGCTGGGAGTGAGAAGAACCTGAGCATCCGGAGCGATATATGTTCTGCGCTGAGCGCGAGGAAGGGCAGGGATAGCCGCTGACGCAACACGTCTTGTATATCTTGTTTTTCTTTCAAAGCCAACCGAAACGCGAGTTACACCTTTGGGTTCGTTTTGAGGGATAGTTGTGATGCTTTTGCCGTTTGATGAAAATATATTGTCAAATAAGCGATTCTTTCTTGGCGATATACCATTAGCATTTGTCATCAAAAATCTCCTTGAATATCACAAAATATAATACATATAATATACATTATATATATTATATAATATAATAATATATTTGTCAATAGTTTTCATAAATATTTTTTAAAATTATTTATAAAAAAGCAGACACAACGTGCCTGCTATATTTGTTATTCTATTATACCACACGCAATTTTTTTGCCAGAGTTACCGCTTGGTTGCGTTTTGAAGTCATCCGGTGAGGAATGAATTATTATAGCACGCCCAATTACTTCATCAACAGTAAACCTATCAGTTAAAAAGGCGGACATTGCATAGCCGTTTGCACCGAACAGAGGCAAAAGGTCACCTGCATGCTGTGGATGGGGACAAAAATACGGGTTGTAGTGACCTAGAGTATCTGCGAATTGATCTATACCGTTACCTGTACAACTCATGCCTTCGTGAATATGTAATCCGAATATGTGTTCATTACAAGGAGCATGAGAAGAGGGAAGGCCGCTAACTTCACAGGCAACGATAACCCCGTAGTTTGTTTGATACAGCCATAAATTTCCGTATATATCTGGGTAATCAGGACTTCCTAGTATTATTGCTCGCCCATCAGGTCTTCGACGAAATACAGAGATAAAGTGTATTAGCCTGTTATCTTTTTGCATATAAATACCTCCAAGTAAAAATCACTATCAGTAATATGCAAAAAAATAAAGTGTGATAATTATATAAATAAAAAAAGAGATCCACTTTTTAAGCGAATCTCTTTGAGCCTTATATAAGTTTATGCGGCATTATCAAACGGTAGATTTGAATATGAAATCCAACCTGCCCAGTGCCTTGCAATAATGATAAGATCATTGGGCGTCAACTCTCCATCTCCGTCCACGTCTGCATTGCCTTCATATATGCTTTCATATCCGGACCAGTTTGCAAGATGTCTTGCAAACTTTATAACGTCAACTGAGTTTATAGCCTCGTTTCCGTCAATGTCGCCATAGTCAGAGATAAATCTGAAACCATAGTAGTTTGCAAACTTAACGGCAGTACTTCCTGCTTTGCCGTATATGGTAAGATCTTCGTGGCATGCGTCAAATGCATAAATACCAAATTTGGTAACAGACTCGGGAATAGTAGCGCTCTTTATATTAATGCATTCAGAAAATGAGTACTCACCAAGTGTTGTCATAGAATTTGGAAATACAACGCTTGTGAGACTCGTGCATCCGCAGAACGCATCTTCGCCAATCTCCTTAAGATTATTTTTGAATTCAAAATCTTTAAGGGAGGTGCAACCGTAGAAGGCAGCTTGCTCTATTGTTTCGAGTGCTTCGCCAAAAGTTATATCTGTAAGATTATCGCAATGATAGAACGCGTACTCACCAACAGTTTTGAGAGAATCCGAAAATATTACATTTTTTAAGTTGTTGCAATAAAGAAACGCCTGATCGGATAGGGCAATTACAGTTGAAGGAATAGTGTATTCTGTATCCGGCTTTCCTGCAGGGTATCTTATGAGCTTTGTCATGACCTTGTTGAAAAGAACACCGTCCTTGCTTGAATATGTAACATTGTCTGATGATACGCTTATATCAGTAAGTTCGATGCAACCCGAGAATGTAAACGCTCCTAAAGAACTAAGGCCGCTACCAATGTCAACATTCTTGAGATTATAGCAGTCGGCAAATGCATATTGTCCAAACGTTGTTACAGAATCGGGTATTATTGCAGTTTGGAGTGATTCGCATCCGTAAAAGGCAGATGTACCGATAGAGGTTACGTTTGTCGGAATGGTTATATTATCCAAATTATAGCAATAGGAAAATGTATTATCGCCAATCAATGTTAGCTCATCTGGAAGTGAAACACTTGCAAGAGATACACAGTTTGTAAATATCCCCTCGTTTAGAACAGTCAACGTATCGGGGAGATTTATGCTTGAAAGATTATAACAGTATGCGAAAGCGTAACTGCCGATCACGCTTAGTGTATTGGGAAGAATAACTCCAGAAAGCGATTCGCTTCCTGAAAAAGCATCGCCTGCTATCTCGGTTGTGCTTGCGATAACAGAGTATGTTTCGGTTGTGCTTGCGATAGGATATTGTAGAAGCTTTGTTTGATTTTTGTTGTAAAGAACACCAAACGCATCTGATGAAAAATGCTCATTTGATTCGTCAACAGATATTTCCTCAAGCGAATAGCATTCCCAAAAAACACGTTCGCCAAGATAGGAAACGGAAGCGGGAATGGTTATGCTTGTAAGTGATGAGCAAAAGTAGAATGCTTCTGTTCCGATCAAAGTTACAGAATCGGGTATGGATATATTATCCAAACTGTGGCATGCATAGAAAACGCCCTCATCTAAAGCTTCAAGATTGTTGCTTAGAGTTACACTTGAAAGAGATGAACATCCGTAAAAGGCATACGAGCCAACTGAAATTACAGAGTCTGGTATAGTAATATTTGAAAGTGAATCGCACCATTTGAATGCTCTGTTTCCTATTTTAGTTACATTTTCAGAAATTGTAACATGTGTTAAGTTTCTTGCAAGATAAAATGCCTTTTCGGCAATCTCAGTAACTGTATCGGGCAGAGTATAGCTTGCAAGTTCATTATTTGCCGGATAGCTTATAAGTATAGTTTTATCAGCATTGAATAGTACGCCATATTCGTCGTTTGAGTAGCTTTCGTTTTGCTCGTTAACGTAAATTTCGCTAAGCTCACTGAGATTTGATAAAACTCCTGCGCTTATGTATGATACTCCACCGCCGATACTAACAGTTGATATTGAGTCAATTTCGGATTCCCACGGAGCAGAAGTTTCAGCAAAGTTCCACATCTCACCGTTTCCGCTTATACTAAGAGTACCTGAGCCGTCAAGTTCCCATGTTAATCCCTCTCCGCATTGACCGTTTAAAACCTCAGCGGCTTGTACGCTTGTTAAGAGAAGCATGAATGTCATTATTGATAAAAGGGTAATGACTATTGTTTTTTTCATGGTTGCCTCCCAAATGTATTTGTGAATTACATTGTACCATATTTTATGCCTTTTGTCAATTGAAAGAAAAACCTCTTCGGCGAAAATCCGAAGAGGTTAAAGAAATGTTTATTAAGTTTATTCCACGTAGGGAAGCGTCTGATACTTGATCCAACCAGCCCAGTGTCTTGCAAGTATAGCAGAGTCACTTACAGTGATCTCACCGTCGCCGTCTACATCAGCGTTTGTCATGTTGATATTTTCGTATCCCGTCCAGGTTGCAAGATGTCTTGCAAGCTTGATAACGTCTATGGAATCTACTTTGCCGTCGATATCAACGTCGCCGAGAATATCACCCGATATTGCAACAAAGGTGATAGAGTTTGCACTTGCATATGTTTCAGCAACACTACCTGCAAAGCTGCGTATAGTGAGTGTTCCTGCACAGTCTGCAAAAACGCCGTCTCCGATAGCAGTTACAGACTCAGGTATTGTTACAGCAGCAAGAGAGGAGCATCCGCTAAACGCATTTGCACCAATGCTTGCAACAAGAGCGGGTATATTTACATTTTTAAGCGAACTGCACCCGGTAAAAGAAGACGCGCCTAAATAAGTTGCGCTTGAAGGAATGTTAACATACGTTAATAAACTGCAGCCTGCAAAAGCGTTAGCGCCTATCGATGTTACGGTATTGTCGATTGTAACGCTTACAATATTTGCCGCATATTCTGCCCACGGAGCACCGCCTGCTTCATAATCAGCCATATCACCGTTGCCGCTTACTGTAAGTTCGTATCTGTGGTCAAGATTCCATGTGAGTGTGTCACCGCATTCGCCCGAAGCTATTGTGACAGAATCAATTACTTCAACAATTCCTGCAGCTTCAAGGTTATCAAGAACATAATTAGCTATGATTTTGTGACCATCGGGGCTGGGGTGTACACCGTCAGGCATAAGTTCGCCGTAGAAGCCGTCTTCACGCTTTTCTTCTCTGAAATCAAGCTCTGCAGGTGTGTAAATATCTACAATGTGAATATTATATATGTCACAGACATCAGTTATTGCATTAACGAAATCGTCTTTAGTTTCTCCATTGGTTGTTGGTGCACCATCTGCGTCGAGGGTGTTTTTGGTGGGAGTCAAAAATACGATCTGTCCGTCAGGATATTTTTCGATAAGACCTTCTATAAGCAGTCTTACTGCACCACGTATGGTGGTCTTCTGACGGTCATTTTCTTCACCTACAAGAGGAGCAGGCCAACCCCAGAAGTCATTTGTACCGCCCATAACAACTACCATATCAGCATCGCCCATTTCAACATAGCGGCTAACGAATGCTGTATCACCGGAGCCGGAAATTCTTGTACCGCCGACACCATAGTTTACGTTATCAATGTGATACCACTTTCCCCACCAGTCGTGATAATTGCCTGAATTGTATACGTTGCCGACAGGCGGACGGTTACTTGCAAACTGTGTTATAGAGTCTCCGAGAGCATTAACTACAATTTCGGTTACTTCTCCCGTATAGTCAGAAGCAACAAATTTGAGGGCGGGAAGAGCCTCATCGTACACGAAAATATGACACTTGGATGTAAGTCCTGCGTCGGTTGTAGCGGTAATAATAGTGTCACCCTTTGCTACAGCTGTAATTTTACCGTTGTTATCAACGGTAGCAACAGAATCACTTGCCGATGTGTATGTAACGGTATAATCTGCATCAGCAGGAGATGCGATGGGAGTGAGTTCTACGCTTTCGCCTACAAGCAGACGATAAGCCTGAATATTGAGTTCAAAGCTTTCGGGTGCCGCCGCAGATGAGCAAATGCTCAGTAATAATGTAAAAGTTAAAAGGAGTACGCTAAAAAGTAATTTTTTCATGATTTCCTCCAAAACTTGTGTATTCATTTTTAAGATATGTATTCATTATAACATAAATATTGAGTCGAATCAATACAAAAACGGATACATTTTCCGTGAAAACAAGGCGAATTCTTTAATTTTGGATACCAAAACAGCACCGCATTCCTGCGGTGCCGGTTTGTATGTGTATGGGGTTAAATTATTTGCAAGCTTCTTCGATAGCAACTGCAACAGCAACGGTCATACCAACCATAGGGTTGTTACCTGCGCCGATGAGTCCCATCATTTCTACGTGAGCCGGAACTGATGAAGAACCTGCGAACTGCGCATCACCGTGCATTCTTCCCATTGTATCTGTCATACCGTAGGAAGCAGGGCCTGCTGCCATGTTGTCGGGGTGGAGTGTACGTCCTGTACCGCCGCCTGATGCAACAGAGAAGTACTTCTTGCCGTTTTCGTTACACCACTTCTTGTATGTTCCTGCAACAGGGTGCTGGAAGCGTGTGGGGTTAGTGGAGTTACCGGTGATAGAAACGCCAACGTTTTCGAGTCTCATTATAGCAACGCCCTCGGGAACGCTGTCTGCACCGTAGCACTTAACCTTTGCTCTGTCGCCTGTGGAGTATGCAGTTTCCTTAACTACCTTAACTTCTTCAGTATAAGGATCAAACTGTGTCTGAACGTATGTAAAGCCATTGATTCTGGAAATGATCATAGCTGCGTCCTTGCCGAGACCGTTAAGGATAACGCGCAGAGGCTTAACTCTTACCTTGTTAGCGTTAAGAGCTATCTTGATAGCACCTTCAGCAGCTGCAAAGGATTCGTGACCCGCAAGGAAGCAGAAGCAGTCTGTTTCCTCAGAGAGAAGCATTGCGCCGAGGTTTCCGTGACCGAGACCAACCTTACGGTTTTCGGCAACAGAACCGGGTATGCAGAATGACTGAAGACCGATACCGATAGCGGCAGCGGCGTCAGATGCTTTTGTGCAGCCCTTCTTTATTGCGATAGCTGCGCCAACAGTGTACGCCCACTTTGCATTTTCAAAGCAGATGGGCTGTGTTTCTTCTACGATCTTATAAGGGTCGATTCCCTTAGCGTCGCAGATCTCTTTGCATTCGTCAATGGAGTTAATTCCGTATTCTTTAAGTGCTGCGAGGATCTTCGCCTCGCGTCTTTCGTAACCTTCAAATTTAGCCATTATACATTACCTCCTTATTACTCTTTACGAGGATCGATGTACTTAACAGCGTCTGCGAATCTGCCGTATGTACCCTTAGCTTTTTCGTATGCTTCGTTAGGCTCCATGCCCTTCTTGATGAAGTCGGTCATTTTGCCGAGTGATACGAATTCGTAACCGATTACCTGATTATCAGCGTCAAGTGCCATTCTTGTGCAATATCCCTCTGTCATTTCGAGGTAACGAACGCCCTTAGCCTTTGTTCCGTACATTGTACCTACCATGGAACGCTCGCCCTTACCGAGGTCTTCCATGCCTGCTCCGATAACGAGACCACCCTCAGAGAAAGCAGACTGTGAACGGCCGTAAACTATCTGTAAGAAGAGTTCGCGCATGGCAGTATTGATAGCATCGCAAACGAGGTCTGTGTTAAGAGCTTCGAGAAGTGTCTTGCCGGGGAGGATCTCAGCAGCCATAGCCGCAGAGTGTGTCATACCCGAGCAACCGATTGTTTCAACGAGTGCTTCTTCGATAATACCGTCCTTAACGTTGAGTGAGAGTTTGCATGCGCCCTGCTGAGGAGCACACCAGCCTACACCGTGTGTATAAGCAGAAATGTCGGTGATTTCCTTTGCCTGTACCCACTTACCCTCTTCCGGGATAGGTGCGGGACCGTGGTGAGGCCCCTTGGCAACAACACACATGTTTTCAACTTCATGTGAATAGATCATTGTTTTTATCTCCTTTATGTATTTTCAGGTTAACCCTGTATTTTACTTAATAATTTCGCCGTAGCATTCACCGAAAGCACAAGCGGCATTTGCTTCGTCTGTGTCGATATGCATAGCAGCTGCAAACTTGGGGCTTACACGGCAAACAACGTCGCCGAATACTGTGCTGCGGTCGCTGTTTGTAACTTTAACGGATACGATTTCTTTGTCTGCAACACCGAACTTTTCAGCATCTTCGGGAGTAAGGTGAATGTGGCGCTTAGCAATGATAACTCCTTCTGTAAGCTCAACTTCGCCTTCGGGACCAACGAGCTTAACGGGAGCAGAGCCGGCTGTGTCGCCGCTTTCACGAACGGGAGCAGAAACGCCGAGTGTTCTTGCATCTGTGAAGGAAATTTCAACCTGAGAAGCAGGTCTTGCAGGACCGAGAATACTTACGCCTGCGATTTCTTTCTTAGGGCCAACGAGGTTAACGCGCTCTACGCATGCGTACTGACCGGGCTGGCTGAGATCCTTTTTGTTTGTAAGAGTGTGACCCTTACCGAAAAGGATTTCGATGTGTTCTTCTGTAAGATGAACGTGTCTTGCCGATGTTTCAATTAAGATTTTGTTGTCCATTTTTCGACCATCCTTTAATTGTTTAAAGTTTAACAGATATATTATACTACAAAAAATCCGACTTGTAAAGAATTAAACTCACATATTTTGCAAAAACTATAAAAGAATTTTAATTAAAATGACCGAAACGGGGGATTTTTGATGAATACTGACTCCAAAAATGATATAAAGAGTGATTTTGACAACGGCAAATCAACGGGAGATATGCTTGACAATATTGAAAAGAGCGGCAGTGTTACAACACGCTCTGACGGTATGAACATACACTGCCTGACCATAATAGGTCAGATCGAGGGACATTACGTTCTTGACAATACTCAGAAGGCGACGAAATACGAGCATATAATCCCGCTTTTGACCGCAGTAGAAGAGGGGGAACAGATAGACGGACTGCTTGTTGTACTGAACACTCAGGGTGGTGACGTTGAAGCAGGACTTGCAATTTCAGAGCTTATTGCAACAATGAGAAAGCCAACCGTTTCGCTTGTGCTTGGCGGCGGTCACTCGATAGGTGTACCGCTTGCGGTATCTGCAAAAAAATCCTTTATCGTACCGAGTGCGACCATGACGATTCACCCTGTTCGTACGACCGGACTCGTTATCGGGGTAGAGCAGTCGTTTGAGTATCTTTTCAGAATGCAAGAGAGAATATGCTCGTTTGTTACTGCTCACAGCAAAATTACTAAAGAAAAGCTTGCGGAGTATATGTCACGCACAGACGAAATGGCAACGGATATCGGAAGTATAATAGACGGTTATGCTGCAGTAGAATGCGGACTGATTGACAAGGTCGGCGGACTCGGCGATGCACTTGACGAGCTTCACAATATGATAAAAGAATACAAAAAATAAAATTGGCATGCACAACACTCTCGTTGTGCATGCCTGATTTTATAAAAGCTTAATTACTTCTTTTGCATCATTTTCTGCAAGCGCTCTGAATTTTTCAGACTTTTCAGATAAAGCGAGTTTTATATTTTCTGAGTTCTTCATTATATCGTCTGCCATATTTATGATATCGTTGCACCTAAAGCTTCTTATATCTAAAAGATTTGGCGAGTCTATATAATTCAAGAATGAATCAACCTTTTTATCGTAAGACAGACCTATCATAGGTATGCCCTCAGATGCAGAGAAAATAAGGAGATGAAGTCTCATGCTTAACGTGAACTTACAGATGTCGATTATTCCGCAAAGTTCGCTTGCTCTAAGATCTGAGAGAATTATACCTTTGCCGGTCGCATTAAAAAGCGCCTTTGTCATTTCATCGTCTATTTTACTTTGAAACGGCACGAATATCGGGCAAAGAGCATATTTTTCACTGATTGACGTTATGGCTTTGGTCATCTCGGTTAAAACTCTCTGGTCAAAATCTTCTTTTGAAAGAGTATTTCCGCTTCTGACGGATACCATGAAGTATCCGGCATCTTTATCAAGACCTTCGCGCTCAAGAATGAATTTTATCCATTTGGGATCGCTTTCGAGTCTGCAGAAAGCAGGGTCCGCGCTTATCTTTGCTTTTTTTGCAGCATCTTCACAACCAATTTCTTGAAGCAACGCGATAGAATCGGGATCTCTTAGCGTTATATGGTCGCAGTTGTCTATTGCGTTTTTTGCACGCTTGCGGCTGATACTGTTATAAAGTGGTCCTATGCCGTTAGCATAGAGCACGGTTTTAAGTCCGCATTTTTTAGCAAGCTTCATTATGCTCGTATAATATAACAAGCTTTTCTTGCTTGTTCCGTCCTGAATAAGATTGCCGCCGCCGTTTATGAGGATTTTTGCTTTTCTCATTTCGCTTATTATAGCAGGTATATTGTATCTGTTTATACATCTTGCGCCATAGAGTGAACTCATTGCTTTTGGTTTTGCGCAAAGAACTGTTATTTTTATATCAGGCTTTTCGCGTCTGAGCGCGCCGATGAGCGAACGAAGCAGAGTGTCGTCGCCGAGGTTTGAAAACCCGTAGTATCCGCTGATAATTACATCAGCTTTTTCATAACGGCTGGAACCGGAATTTTCGTAAACCTTCAGATAGTCGCCTGCCATCTTTGAAACAGAGTAGTATTTTTTGACTACTTCATGATTATATTCGCCAAGTGATTTTAATACAGCACCATCACAACTTAAAAGATTGCATACGTCGTTAACGATCATATCCCCGTCAGGAATTATTTCGCCGCGGCATGTGAAATTGTTTGCGCGTGCTACTTCAAGCTTGGATTTTTCGAATATGCCCATATAGCCCTGTGCACCCGCAAGTACGACAGGTCTTTTTGCGGCCATAGCTTCAAGCGCGGCACGCGATACACCTACGAATACGTCACACATAGCCGTGAAAGCAGATATGTCAGTACGAGGACCGGTAAGGGTAACGCACTTGTATCCTGCGATTATATTGGATCTGTTCGCGTATTCTTCAAGCTCGTCGAAGGCAGATCCACCGCCTACAATGATAACTTGAGTGCCCGGATGATGTTGGGCAATTTTGTAAGCATTTTCGGCAAGTCTTAAAGCTGCGTGAGCAACTTCCTTATCTATACGACCGACGTAGAGGACACGCCTGGCAGTTTTATTTATTGAAAACTCATCAAATATTTCAGAACTGTCAAAATCACTTGTGAATTTGTCGGTATCAATACCGTTTATGGTTACCGAAATGTTGTCAGGATTTTCTGCATAGTTCTCTATGAGGTAATTTTTAAGATCGTGGCTTACTGCAAGTTGATATTCACCCCAGTTTGTAACCTTTTTGTAAAACGGATTGAGCTTGAAATCATAGTGCGCCGTTGTAATATACTTGAACTTAAGCTTTTTTGCAAGCATACCGCAAATAACTCCGGGTATTCTTGCATGAGCGTGTACTATATCAAACTTCTCTTGCTTGATAAGTCTTTTCAGCCCGAAGTATGAGCGCATAAGTGAGATAGGGTCTTTGGTTGCAAGCGGTAGCTTTACGTGCTTTATTAAGTTATCGTTAAGTTCTTTTTCATAGACACCGCCTGATGATGATACAACAACTGTGTGGCCCATACGTTTAAGCTCGCACGCAAGCTCAACAACGTGAGTTTCTGCACCGCCGATTTCGAGACCCATAAGAGTCATTAAAATTTTCATATTTAATCTCCGTAATGCTCTTTACTTAATAAGAGTAGTTGGGCGTGCAGCTTCTGAGGTCAAACGCCCCTATAACGTCTTCGTTAACGATAACGTCATCTGTCAGTGCAGAAAGGTATTCGGACATTTTCATGTTCTTAATTGTAGACTCAAATTCCGAGAAGAAAACGGCATTGTTTGAATCAGCATATGCACCGTCTATAAGGTTTTCGCGCTTGATTATGTGTATGCCGATCTCGCTGTCTATTTTAGCAACCTCGCCATCGGTCATTTCAAAGGCTTTTTCAATAAGTTCAGTAGGAAGGAAAGCAGAATTTTTGGTTACAAAGTAACCATCCTTGTATATGTTCATATAGGTGTCGGCAGTATTTTCCTGCATAAGTTTGTCGAAGTCACCACCTGCAAGCACGTTTGAGTATATGAGTTCACCAAGCGTGTTCTTTTCTGCTTTTTCAGCTTCTGTCAGATCGCGTGTTTTGTAGGTTCCGGTTTCACTGTCGATTATAAGATCACCCTCACTGTCGCGCGCGAAATCCTTGACGTTATTTATATAGATATGCTTAACGCGAACGTAGTTTTTTTCATAATAATCGTTTTTCTCTTCTTCACTTACTTCAAGCTCTCCACCTTCGGCAAACAGCGCATCATGTGTCGCTTTTATCTTTAGATCTGCCTTGTATATATCCTTTAACATCTTATCGTTAACTCCGTATGCAGAAAGGTCGCTGTTAAGCGCGTCGGTACCTCCCGCAGTTTCCTTGAGTGAGTTAATATACGTATCGGCCTCATTTATTGCGTCTTTGTCAAGCTTTAACCCAAGAGAATCGAAAAGGTCAATGCAAACGATATTGTTCTTTATATTTTCCTTTGCGACCTCGCTCAAAAACTTTTCAACAGTGATACCGTCGCTAAACTCTGCGCTCCAGACTTCCTGTGAGTCATTGTTGTTCAAGTAGTATGTTAAAAATACCGCTTTATATGAAGACAGCCAGTAAAGATATTCGTTTTCTGAAATAGTTGTATTATTATACTTCATTGCATAATTATCTTTACCGCATGCAGTAATGCCTGCAAGCATAACAATTACGAGTAATACCGAAACAATTTTCTTAAACATGTTATTATCCTTCCTTTTCGCTGTTGTCCTGTAAAATGAGTTTGTTGTAATCAGTAAGCATATCGGTTATAATTTCAAGCGGATCGTCGCTTTTTCTTTCGCGGTATATAACCGTAGGCCTTGAGCTTGCCGAGAGCAAAAATACACCTTTATATTTTTCGCTTATTTCTGACCAGGCTTTGAAATCAATGTGTTCGGGAAACAGAGTAATTATGTTCCCCCGATGCTCGATTTTTGTAAATCTTGCATTTGCCGCAAGGTTACGCATCAGTGAAACGTACAAGAGGTTTATGCAAGGCTTTGGCGGATCACCGTAGCGGTCCACAAGCTCGTCGCCAACGTCGTCAAAATCTTCGCGGTTTTCGATGTGGGCGATCTTCTTATACATTTCCATTCTTCCCGTACTTGTTTTAATATATCTTTCGGGAATATATGCGTCAAAATTAACGTCGACCGAACACTCAAATTTAGGTTTTGCTACCTCGCCCTTTTCTTCGAGTATAGCCTCGTTTAATATTTTTATATAAAGATCATATCCGATACTGTCCATGTGCCCATGCTGCTCTGAACCAAGCAGATTACCGGTACCTCTTATCTCAAGGTCACGCAGAGCAATTTTAAAGCCTGCGCCAAACTCGGTGTATTCCTTGAGCGCGGAGAGCCTTTTGGTTGCTATCTCTGAAATTGCCTTGTCCTTCGGATATGTGAAATAAGCATACGCGCGTCTGCTTGATCTGCCTACTCGACCTCTGAGCTGATGAAGCTGAGAGAGCCCGAGCTTGTCGGCGTTATCTATTATAAGCGTGTTAGCATTAGGTACGTCAACGCCGGTTTCAATTATCGTGGTGCTGACCAAAATATCAACGTCGCCGTTAACGAGATCCCTCCATATATTGCTTATATGGTCCTTATCCATTTTTCCATGCGCTACTGCAATACGGGCATCCGGTAAAGCTGCGCGCAAAACACCTGCGGTAGTAGCGATACTGTCTATATTATTGTGCAGGTAGAACACCTGTCCGCCGCGGCGAAGCTCTTTTCGTATAGCCTCGTGGATTATCATCTCGTCATGTTCAAGAACGTACGTCTGAACAGGGAAGCGATCTCCCGGAGCTTCATCAAGTATAGACATATCTCTTATTCCGCTCATTGCCATGTTGAGAGTACGGGGAATAGGTGTTGCTGTCAGAGTCAGTATATCGACGTTTGATGATATTTCTTTAAGTCTTTCTTTTTGCGCAACACCGAAGCGTTGTTCTTCATCAATAACAACGAGTCCAAGATCCTTGAACTTAACGTCCTTTGAAATAAGCCTGTGGGTGCCGATAATAATATCAACGTCACCACGTCTGAGTTTTTTCAATGTTTCTTCGTTTTGCTTTGTGCTTCTGAAGCTTGAAAGCATCTCGCATTTTACAGGGAACCCTCGCATACGCGATATGAATGTACGGTAATGCTGAAATGCGAGTATAGTCGTAGGTACTAAAACAGCTGTTTGCTTTCCGTCCATAGCGGCTTTGAATGCAGCCCTCAGAGCGATTTCTGTCTTTCCGTATCCAACGTCTCCGCATATGAGTCTGTCCATTGGAACATTGCTTTGCATATCTCTCTTTACGTCTGCGATAGCCGATATCTGTCCGTCTGTTTCCTCGTACTCAAACGTTGAATCAAACTGTGACTGAGCGTCATCATCAGGACTGAAAGCATAGCCCTCGCGCGACTGACGCTCGGCATAAAGCTTGATAAGCTCCTTTGCCATGCTCTTAGCGGCAGTTTTGGCACGCACCTTAGCTTTAGACCAGTCGGCACCTCCCATTTTTGAGAGCTTGACGTTGCCGTCCTCGGCTCTTGCACCGATGTATTTAGTGACGTTATCAAGCTGGTTGGTTGGTATGAACAGTGTGTCTTCTCCTGCATACTGAAGCTTGATATAATCTTTTGTAACTCCGTCTGTTGTGAGCTTCTGAATACCAACGTATCTGCCTATACCGTAATTTACGTGTACGATATAGTCGCCTTCATGCAGATCAGTATATGAGAGTATCTGCTTTTCCTGCTCACGCTTGGTTTTCTTGCGCTTATTTATATTCTGTACGGATTTTAAATAGCTGCCCGATGGTAGCATACTCATGAGGACAAATCTTGTACTTGTAAGCTCAAATCCCGGAATAGCCGTACCTGTTACAACATAAACGGTTTTTGTGCTCAACAAGTCATATGTTTTTGAAGAGTCAACAAGAACACAATTATAGCCGGCATCGAAAAGAGAAGAGTTTATGCTTTTAGCGGCAGCATCGTTTTCACAGAGAACGACAGCCTTGTATGAGCGGCTCATATATGTGGACAGATCGTCGCATAAAAGTTCAAAATTATCGCAATAATTGACGGTTTGCTTAGAGTCAAACGTGAACAGCCCTGCACTTCGTCTGTCTGATGAGCCGGCAAAGGTATCGACAACTACAAAACCGCAAATGTCGCAGAACTCTTCAAAATCGCCGTGTGATTTTGCCCAGATACCGATAGAAGCAGAAATGCTTGATGTTTCCGCAAGAGAAACTAGTTCTTGCGCAAGATGCCATTCGTATGCTTTTACGCGCTCACTGCAGGAGTTGCTTTCCTGCATAAAAATGAGCGGTCTTTTTGATTTATTTAAAGATTTGTCTACGTAATAATCAAGCAAGCAATATTCTTCGTCGTATATAAGCGGCAAAAACTTATCTATAAAGGCAAGCTCCTGCCCGGACTTAACAGATTCAAGCTCTTCATTAAGCTCAAGCCTGGTTCTTTCGTCATTTGTCCTGCTTATAAGTAACTCAAGTGTCTTTTTTATTATTTCGCGCTTTTCACCGGATGCTATAAGTTCTCTTGCAGGCGGAATTGTTGCGCATACGAGGTTTTCTGTTTTTCTCTGAGTTATGAGATCAAAATATCCGATCTGATCTATATCCGTATCAAAGAAATCGATTCTGACAGGACTCTCGTAAAGCGGAGGAAAAATATCAACAATGCTTCCGCGAACGGCAAACTGTCCAACGCCGTCCACCATTTCAGTGCGTACATATCCGCCCATAAGAAGACGTCGGATAAGTTCGTCTCTGTCATACGGCTCATCAAGAGACAGCCTGATGGTACATTCTTTTAAATAGTCCGGAGGCATGGTCATCTGCAATGCGGCATCAGGAGTTGTAATAATAACTCCCGAAGTGCCGGACAGTGCCAGCTCAGACAACACTTTAAGCCTCTCATGCTCATATCCATGGGAGGCTGTAATGTTATGAAAATTAAAATCCCTCAAGGGATACGTCAGCGGTTCAAGTCCGCAATCTGTCAGAACGTTTGATACCTTGAGCGCTTCTTTTTCATCGGGGACGATGATAAGCGGCGGAAGGGGGCATTCACCCGAAAGATCGTCTATCGCAGATGCGTAAAATGATACTCTGGCACCGTCCGTGAGTCCCGTAAGAGTAACAGGTCGCATACGCTCGTAGCTCAGTCTTTCACGTGCTTTTAAAAATTCAGAATACTCACGTTCTGATTTGATATTATCGCAAATAAGTCTCATGCTTACCTTGCTTTCTTTATATGTGGTGTTTAATTAAATCTAGCCATAGCTTCGTCAGCCTTGTTATCAAGCAATAACTTAAGCGCCTCGGATGCATCTGACAGAGCAGAGAAGAATATTTCCCTGTCATTTTTCGGAATTTCGCCAAGTACCCAGTCTGCAAGATCGTAATCAGGGTGAGGCTTTGCACCAACACCAATCTTTATTCTGGGGAATTTATCGCTCGCAAGATGCTCGATTATGCTTTTGATACCGTTATGTCCGCCGGCGCTTCCTTTTTTTGCGTATCCTTATTTTTCCCGGCTCAAGCGAAATGTCATCAAATAATATTATTATGTTTTCGCACGGTAGCTTATAAAATGCCGCCGCTTCGCGCAGCGCCTCGCCTGAGTTGTTCATGAATGTTTGCGGCTTGAGAAAAAGAACACGCTTTCCGGAGATTATAGCTTCTGCACACAGAGATTTGAATTTTACTTTGTTAATATTAAATGAGTGCTTTTCGCTGATATAATCAAGCGCCATAAAACCGGCATTATGACGAGAGTGCGCATATTTGTCCCCGGGATTTCCAAGCCCTGCAACAATATAGCTTACCGGCTCACGTGGCATATCGGGTTCTTTTTGTATTTTTTTAAAAAGTTCAAATATATCTGCCATTACTTTTTTCCTTGTTTAGCGTCAGATTAGGTAAAGCGACAAAAGAACTGTTACCGTCGCAGACAGATACAGTTCTTTTACGCAATCCTATTGAAGTGTCGGGTTATGGCGCAATCAGATGCGTTCCTTAACCTTGGAGCTCTTGCCGACTCTGTTGCGGAGATAATTGAGCTTAGCACGTCTAACCTTACCGATTCTCGTGGTCTCAATCTTTGCAATGTTCGGAGAGTGTACAGGGAAAGTCTTTTCAACACCGCAACCGTAAGCAACACGTCTTACAGTGAATGTTTCGGAGATTCCGCCGCCGCGCTTAGCGATTACGGTACCTTCGAAAATCTGAATTCTTTCCTTAGCTTCCTTACCCTTGCCGGGTTCAACGATACGGATGTGTACCTTAACGTTGTTACCAACAACAATGTTCGGAACCTCTGTTTTTAACTGCTCATTTGTAAAAGCCTTGATAAGATCCATTTTTGGCTTCCTCCTTATAATCCGGACATTCGTGCAGAGCATTGCAGAGGACTGTCCTTACTTTGTACGCGCATAAACGTACGGGGTTAGTATAGCACAAACTTTACCAAATTGCAATACTTTTCTTGAAAAAAATTAATTTCACTTTAAATAACATTTCCGCTATTGACAATGAGCAAAAATCTCTGCTATAATATTATAGATTGTTTTTGTACATATTTTATCCGGTGGTGTAATTATGTGCAGACAAAATTCGTCTCATTAAGAGAAATGAGGCAGTGAAAGGAATGATAAAGATATGGAAAAAATTGAGATGGAAGCCATTGAAGTGAGCATACTCGACATTCTGAAGATTTTGCTTAAACGCTGGTGGATAATACTTATTAGTTCCGTTCTTTGCGCAGTACTGTTGTTTTTGCACAGCAGTTTCAATATTACTCCTATGTACGGATTGACGGTTCAGTTCTACGTTGCGCCTGAATTCGGAAATGCCCAGACAACAACAGCGGCAACCGCATATCAGACAACAACGTATGCCAGAGAAGCACTAAAAACCTATATGGAGCTTCTTGATAATGACGACTTTTTTGATATGCTTGACGAAAATCTGGAAGGCAAATGCAGAATTGATTATAAGGCAAGCCATTTATCATCAATGATATCTTACAGTGAGCAGTCTGACACAGACCTTTTCGTTGCAACTATTGTTTCGCCTTATCCTGCTGATGCATATGCTGTTGCAGGTGAGCTTGCAAATCTTGCTCCGAAACGTATTCATGAGATAAAAGGATTTGATGCGCTTAAGGTTACGAATCAGCCTAAGTTTGAGAGAATAAAACGCATAAATAACGTAACTAGCCGAAATACTCTGGTGGGAGCATTTTTCGGAGCAATTATATCAGCTTTGATAATCGTGTTATTTAAGGTGTTCGACGTCAGAATCGGCGACGAAAATGATCTTACCAAAATGTATGACGTTCCGATTCTCGGTGTTATACCTAACTTCGATGAAGTGATCAAGGATAATAAAAAATCAACATACGGAGGTAGATACGGTGAAAGCAGCAAGAAATAAAACGCGTGTGATAAACACGGTTGACAGTACTACCAATTTCCAGATTACCGAGGCTTATAAGGCTTTCAGAACCAATGTACAATTTTCGGTTGCAGGTTCTGAATCCCATTGTAAATTGATTTCAATAACAAGCGCTCATCCGCGCGAGGGCAAGACTATAACCACGATAAACCTTGCGGTAACATTGTCGCAAACGGAGGCTCGTACCCTTGTAATTGACTGCGATATGAGACGCCCCAGAGTGCATAGATATTTTAACCTTGAAAGCCGTGTCGGACTTTCCAATCTTCTTTCAGGAATGTGCAGTATAGATGAGGCAATCAAGGAAACGAGCAAGCCTAATCTTCAGATACTTCCTGCCGGACTTATTCCCCCTAATCCTGCCGAACTTATTTCAAGTGAGGCTATGAAAAATCTTCTGGAAAAGCTTAGCGAAAGATACGACTATATTCTTTTTGATACTCCCCCGGTTAACGTTGTGTCCGATGCTCTTACTCTTACAAAATACGTTGACGGAACAATAGTCGTTGTCCGTTCATCGTACAGTACGCATCCCGAAACGAAAAAAGTACTTACTCAGTTTGAATATGCAAATGCGCCTGTTCTCGGATTCGTTTTAAATGACGTCGTAAATAGCAATACTAAGGGATATTCCAGAAAATACAAGTATTACAGTTATAAATAATGACAGACATACATACCCATCTTTTATACGACATTGACGACGGCGCAGAGAATCTCGAGACGAGCATTGCGATGCTTGAAATAATGAAGAGCATTGGTATTAAATCTGTAGTATGTACTCCGCATTTTGATTATACAAATATTTCACCTGATGAATTTTTTGCCATGCGTGAAGAGCGCATGTCAAAACTTGCTCCGATAGCAAAAAACTATGGAATTACAATTTTTTCGGGTTGCGAGTTAAGACTGACACCAAGAGTTCTTAATCTTGACTCTGTTGAGATGTTTTGTATAGAAAATACAAGATACGTGCTTGTAGAAATGCCTTTTTCAAATGATTGGGAAAAGTCCTGTATAGACGTGCTTACAAATTTTATGGATTATTTTAATGTAACACCGATCATCGCTCACGTTGAACGATATCCTGCAGTGATCAGAAATATCAGAGCAGCGGAAAAGCTTGTTGAGCTTGGAGCAATTTTGCAGCTTGATGCTTCAAGCTTGTTTGAAAAGCTCTATATGAAGACCGCGAAAAAGCTTATTAAGAAAGAACTAATATCGGTAGTGTCTTCAGACTGTCATAACACACATTCACGCTCACCGGAGATTCTGGTTGATGCGTATAATGAAATTGACGGTCTGTTTAAAAACGGAGCTGTTGAGTACATTAAAAACTTTGCTGATAATATTTGTAAAATAAAAAACTGACGTTTTAAACGTCAGTTTTTTGTTTTTTTATTTGGCTTCATTCAAAAAGCTTTTCAGAATCTCAAGTTGTCTGTTAACGGATTCCTTCGCGGGCCCGCCTGTTACTTTTCTGCCGTTTACACATGTATCAAGGTCAATCGCATTGTATACGTCGTTGTCAAAAGCAGGGCATACCTGCTTGTATTCATCAAGCGAAAGCTGTTCGAGCGTTGTATCAAGCTCTATGCATCTTGCAACAAGCGTACCAACAGCCTTGTACGCATCTCTGAAGGGAAGCCCTTTCTTTACAAGATAGTCTGCGCAGTCGGTAGCATTTATAAAGCCTTTGGCGGCAGAGCGGCGCATAACGTCAGCTTTAACCGTCATCGTTTCAAACATAGATGTGAATACGTTTACTGATAACACGGTGTTATCAATTGCATCAAAGATAGCTTCTTTATCTTCCTGCATATCTTTGTTATATGCAAGAGGCAGACCTTTCATAAGAGTAAGCAGTGTGATAAGCGAACCGTATACTCGGCCGGTTTTGCCGCGAACGAGCTCTGCAACGTCGGGGTTTTTCTTCTGTGGCATGATAGATGAGCCGGTTGAAAAAGCATCGTCAAGCTCTATAAATCCGAATTCGGAGGAGCACCATAAAATGATCTCCTCGGAAAAACGGCTCATATGCATCATCAAAATAGAAAGCGCGCTTGCAAGCTCAATAGCAAAGTCGCGGTCAGATACACCGTCAATACTGTTGCGGGTAACTGAGGGGAATCCTAAAAGCTCGGCGACTCTTTCACGGTTAATCGGATAGGTAGTTGAAGCAAGAGCACCGGAACCGAGAGGCATTACGTTCATTCTTCTTTCAGCATCGCAAAGACGGTCGTAGTCGCGGCGAAGCATTTCCGAATATGCAAGAATATAGTGTGCGAACGTGACGGGTTGAGCGCGCTGAAGATGCGTGTATCCCGCCATAACTGTGTCAGTGTTCTCGCATGCCTTTATATATATAGCTTCAAGCAAACCGAGAACCGAAGCTTTCACACGTGCGGTTTCGGCGAGAAGATACATTCTTATGTCGAGCGCAACCTGATCGTTACGGCTGCGGGCAGTATGAAGTCTCTTGCCTGTGTCGCCAATACGTTCTGTAAGTATGGCTTCTATATTCATATGAATATCTTCGGCTTCAGCGGTAAATTCCACTTTCCCGTTTTCAATGTCCGCAAGAATATCGCCAAGGGCAGAAACTATTTTGTCTGCCTCGCTCTTTTCAATTATGCCGCATTCGCCAAGCATGGTTGCATGTGCAATAGAGCCTCTAATATCTTCTTTGTACATCACTTTATCGAAAGCGATTGAAGAGTTGAAATCATTAACACCGCTGTCTATCTGTTTTTTGAAGCGGCCAGCCCACATTTTCATTTTTTGATAATTCCTTTATACATTTATAAAATTACAGAAATATTTTACAATTTTTGAACTATAAAGTCAATAGTTTTTTAATAATTAGATTTCTTTCCTCTAAATTACGCGTTTTCAAACAAAGAAAATGCAAAAACTAAATCTGCAATTTAAAACACAAGAAAGGAGCAATTATGAAAAGAATTATCAGCATAGTCATGTCAGTAATTACAATGTTATCAATGTTTTCATGTATAATCTGTGCCTCTGAGTCAAATACAATACATTGGTACGTGAAAAATAATAAAGAGCACAAGCGCCCCGCACTTGAGGGGAAGCTTACTTCAATAAATGGGCACAGTGCTTCATATATAGGCAAAGATGAAAAGGTTATATATCTCACATTCGATGCCGGTTATGAAAACGGTAACGTTGAAAAAATACTTGATACACTGAAAAAGCATGATGTTAAGGCGGCTTTTTTTATACTTGAAAATCTTGTTCGAAGAAACACAGAACTTGTTTGCAGAATGTCATCAGAGGGACATCTTGTGTGCAATCATACCGCAAGTCATAAAAACATGTCGCTTGTAACTGATAAAAATGAGTTTGCGAAAGAACTTGAAGCACTTGAAAAAGTATACACCGAATATACGGGTAATACCATAGATAAATACTATCGTCCTCCGGAGGGCTCGTTTAATAATGAAAATCTGGGGCACGCTGATGAGCTTGGATATCATACGGTTTTCTGGAGCTTTGCTTACGCAGATTGGGATAACTCCAAACAACCCGACACGCAGAAGGCTATGGAAAAAATACTTGCTCACATTCACAACGGCGAGGTTATGCTTCTGCATCCCACAAGTGCCACAAATGCAGCTATACTCGATGAGCTAATAGTTAAACTTAAGAGCATGGGATACAGATTCGGAACACTTGATGAACTTAAAAAAGAAAATAACAGTAATCGTTAAGCCCTTGGTATTTGCACTATTCTCGTTGTTGTTAATAACATTTTTAAAAGCAGAAGATTACAGACCGGCTGGCAGCATATATTACAGCGCAAAGACAGATGAAAAGCTTATTGCACTTACTTTTGATGACGGACCACACAAATTCAGAACGGGCGAGATACTTGACGTTCTTGAAAAATATGATGTCAAGGCTACGTTTTTTGTTATAGGAGCTATGGCACATGATAATCCGGATATAATAAGGCGAGAATTACGACTTGGGCATGAGATAGGGAATCATACCTATAATCACTCAAAAATGCGTAAACTTAGTAAAAAGAATCTTATAGAGGAGCTAGAGTCAACAGAGAACGAGCTTTATGAAATTGCTGAATACAGACCTAAGCTTTTCAGGCCTCCTGAAGGTTGGTGTTCGGATATGATAGCATCAGCCGTGGGTTCAATAGACTATGACGTTATATTGTGGAATATAGATACGCTCGATTGGGCACATAACGAAGTTGATAAGATATGCGAAAGTGTACTTGAGGGGGTAAAACCGGGAAGCATAGTGTTGTTTCATGATTTTGTTACGGGCGACAGTCCTACTGTTGAAGCCCTGGAAATAATTATTCCAAAGCTTAAGTCACAGGGATACTGCTTTGTTACGGTTTCTGAGCTTATAAATAAGGGTGTATCATGAGAACAATGATAAGAAACGGTGCTGTCCTTACAATAGCATCAGTTCTGTTTGCAATAGGTCTTAACGTTTTTCTTGTGCCGTCTCAAATAGTTGCAGGCGGATTTACAGGGCTTGCAATCATATTGAATATCCTATATAAACTGCCGGTAGGTACCACTGTAATAATTTTAAATATTCCGTTTCTTATAGCTAACGCTTTTGCCTACGGCAAAAATTATATAAAACGTGCATTTATAGGTGTTATGATAACGGGTATAAGTTCTGAAATATTATCCCATCTTGACGCTGTTGTCCAAAACAGAATATTTAATGCAATTGTTGGCGGCGCAGTCATGGGTGTGGCAATGGGGCTTATATTCTTGCTTGGTTATACTACGGGCGGCACGGATCTTATAGCAACTTTAGTCAGATTCAAATTTAAAAATCTGCGTCTGGGAAGCGCATTGTTTTTATGCGATCTTGCAATTATTATTCTTGCTCTTGCGGTTACAGGAGACATATATGGTGTTGGACTTGCTTTTATCAGTATTTTTATTCAGAGTATAATTATAAATTTAATTATGAAAAAGCAGATCGCGCGCTGATAGCGCGATTTGTTTTTATTTTCAATTGTTTACATAATATGACAGGCTGTGTACAGTATAATTATTTTTACAATAATAAGAATAACATCAGGCGAATACTAACTTGGGGGTGATCGTATGACTTATGTTATGAGTGATATTCATGGAAGATATGATAAGTATAAAAAAATGCTGAAGGAAATAAATTTTAATGACAAGGACGATCTGTATGTTATAGGCGATATGATAGATATAGGAACACGTTCAGTCGATGTTCTTAAGGATATGAGCATGAGAGCAAATGTGTTTCCTATTTTAGGAGATCATGAATATCTTGCGCTTAAAATAATAAAAAAAGCAGAAAAATCGCATGAAGAAAATTCGGAGCTTTCTGAAATGCTTGATAAATGGATGAGCATTGGCGGCAAAACTACCGCCGACGAGCTTGCTTTGCTTGATAAAGAAGAAAGAGAAGCGCTGATAGAGTACCTCGAGGACCTTCCGCTATATGAAGAGCTATCGGTCAATGGAAGAAAATATATCTTAGTGCACGCGGGGCTGGGGGATTTTTCAGCCAATAGGGAACTTGCAGATTATTCACCTGAAGAGCTTGTTTTTGAAAAGGTTAATATGAATAGACGTTATTTTGATGATGCAACACTTATTTCAGGGCACACTGTGATAAAAGATGGTGAAAGTTACCAAAATAAAGCTGTACACGCAAACGGAAACATTGCTATTAACTGCGGAGAGGATGAAGATCAACCGCTTTGTGCTATATGCCTTGATAACGGGCAGGAATATTATGTATAAGAGGTGCCTCCATACAGGAGGCTTTTCTTATTTTGTCGAAATAATATTAACAAACTGTAAACAATCGAATCTGCACTTGACTTAATTTGTCCATTAATATATAATATCTATTATTTTATGAAATTATACTGTAAAAAGGAGGGTGATCATATGCAAGAATCAATATACGAATATATGAATATAACGTCACCAACTGCGGTAGTTGTAATATCAATAGCAATGATACTTATGTTTGGTTTTCTTGCAACGCGTATAACAAAGCTTATAAAGCTTCCTGACGTAACGGCGTACATATTAACCGGCGTACTTATAGGACCTTATTTTCTAAATCTTATTCCAAAAAGTATAATAGAAGGAATGGACTTTCTTGCAGATATCGCCCTTGCCTTTATAGCATTTGGTATGGGCGAATTCTTCCGCTTTGATCTTTTAAGGAAAAACGGCTCAAGGGTTGTTCTTACCGCTATTTTCGAAGGAACGCTTGCTTCGGCCCTTGTTTTTATACTTACATATTTTGTTTTAGGACTTAATTTTGCTTTCAGTGTTGTAGTTTCCGCACTTGCATCTCTAACCGCGCCTACATCAACAATGATGACGATACGCCAGCTTCGAGCTAAAGGCGATTTTGTCAATACGCTTTTACAGGTGGTAGCAATAGACAATATTATAGGTCTGCTTGCATACAGTGTTGCAATTTCTATAGCGATTTCATCGCTTAACTCTTCTTTGATCGAGCCCCGTTCTATACTTGAGCCTGTGATCATAAATCTTGGAGTTATAGTGCTTGGAGGATTATTTGGCGTTTTCATGAAGCTTATGATACAGAAAAAGCGTTCAACAGATAACCGCCTTATTATTGCTATAGCGCTTTTGTTTGGCTTCTGCGGCATATGTACTCTGCTTGACGTGTCTCCGCTTCTTGGGTGTATGTCTATGGGTATGATATATATAAACATAAGTGCCGATGATAAGCTTTTTAAACAGCTTAATTATTTCAGACCGCCGATATTGCTTCTGTTCTTTGTCCGAAGCGGTCTTACTTTCAGACTCGACGCACTTATTACTCCAATGGGAAGCGTTGGTGCAACTCCATTATTGCTTATAAGTGTTACATACTTTACCGTTCGTATAATCGGTAAGTACTCCGGCGCGTTTATCGGCAGTATAGTTGCACAAAAGGAAAAGAAAGTAAGAAACAATCTCGGGCTTGCTCTTATACCTCAGGCAGGTGTTGCTATTCCGCTTGTTGCTATGGGATCAAGAGCAATAGGCGGCGACCTTGGAAGTGCGCTCGAAACAGTAATTCTTGCCGCAGGCATACTGTACGAGATAGTTGGTCCTGCGCTTGCTAAGCTTGCACTCTTTAAATCAGGAGCATGCTCACAAAAAATAGAAGATATTGTTGAAATAACTGAGCGTGATGTTGACGGACGTGAAAAGAGCGAGGTCGAGCTCCTTATCGAGCGTATTCAAAAGATACAAACAGAGCTGCCTGAACATACAGACTCTGAGGATGAGCAAGCATTCACGAGTGCGGCTGAGGAACATTATGAAATGATAGCTTCGCGAAGGCAGCGTTTTAACAGCAGACGATAATATGAAAGGATATATACTCATGGATATAATTACTTCAATACAAATGACAGACCCGATAGTTTATATTTTAGGAGAATGGTCGGCTGATCTTAACATATGGTCGATATTACTCAGAATTGCGACAGTTCTTATTTTAGCTGCAATAATAGGCTGCGAGCGTTCAAGCAAAAGACATTCGGCAGGTCTCAGGACGTTTATGCTTGTTTCGCTGGCTTCTACGATAGGCATGCTTGTTGATATTTTTATCAATCAGGCGTACGGCGCTTCTTTTTATCTGATTTCTGCGGCAATCGTTGTTGGCTCGGCAACAATATGTGTAAACTCTATGGTATACAGCTCAAAAAATCAGATACGTGGTCTCACGACTTCAGTTGGTCTTTGGACGTGTGCGATAATTGGACTCACAATAGGTGCAGGTCTGTACACTGTAACACTTATATCTTTTATAGCGTTGCTTTGTTCACTTTCGATTTTTCCGCGTTTTGAACGTTATCTTAAAAACCGTTCCAATCATTTTGAGATGCATCTTGAATTAAAGAGTAGCAGTAATCTGCAGGACTTTGTAATGACGATACGTAAACTTGGCCTCATAATAGATGAAATCGAAGTTAATCCTGCTTACATAAATTCGGGCATGAGCGTTTATTCTGTTGCTGTTACTATAAACAGTGCAGAGTTGAAAAAATATAAGACTCATATTGAGATAATTGAAGCACTTAAGTCCCTTGATTACGTTTATTACATAGAGGAAATGAAGTAATTTTATTAAAAATTAATAAAAATTCGTTAAAGTTACCGCAAATTTGTTCTAAAATGTAAAAAAATACACGAACTTGCAAATAAATATGCAAAATATATTGCAATTTATGCAAAAAAGATGTATAATAATGCATATGGTGAATAATTATTGAAGTTCAACTATTGTTAGCAAGATAAAGTGAAAGGAAGGGTATACATGAAAAAGGTGTTTATCGACGGCAGTGTGGGAACTACCGGCCTGCGTATATACCAAAGACTTGAGAACAGAAAAGATATTGAGCTTATAAGATTAAACGAAGCAGATCGTAAGGATAAGGAAAAGAGAAGAGAAGCAATAAATAAAAGTGATATAACTTTTCTTTGTCTTCCTGATGAGGCCGCAATAGAGGCGGTGTCGCTTTGCTCAAATCCCGATACGGTAATTATAGATACTTCAACTGCTCACAGAAAGCATCCAGATTTTGTATACGGTCTGCCTGAGCTTTCTGCAGATCAGTATGAAAAGATAAAGAACTCTAAAAGAATAGCAGTACCCGGATGTCATGCCGGAGGATTTGTTGCGCTGGTTTATCCGCTTATAAAAGCAGGTATACTTGATAAAGACACAGCGCTCTTCTGCCATTCAATAACCGGATATTCAGGCGGCGGCAAAAAGATGATAGCCGAATACGAGGGTGAATCCAAAACACCTCTTATGGAAGCTCCCAGGCAGTACGGACTTACGCAGAATCACAAGCATCTTAAAGAAATGAAGGCAGTGTGTATGCTTGAGCATAATCCGATATTCTGCCCGATTGTTTCTGATTTTTACAGCGGCATGATCGTGACTGTACCGCTTTTTGCTAAGGATCTTAAATACGGCTCGGTCGATGATATCAAAAAGGTATATAAAGCACTTTATAACGGACCGGTTGTAAAATACACCGACGAAATTGCGGAAGGCGGATTTTTGTCGGGAGCTAAAATGTCGGGCCTTGACAGTATGGAGATAAGCGTGCTTGGTAACGACGAGCGCATACTTCTTTGCGCGGCATTTGATAATCTTGGTCATGGTGCATCGGGATGTGCTCTTGAATGTATGAATATAGTGCTTGGCTTTGATGTAACAGACGGGCTTGAGCTTTGATTGAAAGGATTTAATATGAAAATTATAAACGGCGGTGTATGTGCGGCTAAAGGCTTTAAAGCGGCAGGCGTACATGCGGGAATAAGAAAGAACAAAACAAAAAATGATTTAAGCCTGATAGTTAGCTCGCGTGAGGCTGCTGCGGCTTGCGTATATACGACAAATCTTGTTAAAGGCGCGCCTATAACCGTTACTAAAAACAACGTGGCAAACGGATATGCACGTGCCATAATCTGCAACAGCGGTAATGCTAATACATGTAATGCGAACGGTATAGAAATAGCAGAAGAAATGTGCGCTCTTACATCAGCTGCACTTGGTATTGATAAAACCGACGTTGTTGTGGCATCAACGGGAGTTATAGGTCAGCCTCTTGATATTACCCCGATTAAGAATGCTATGCCAAAGCTTGTAGAGTCGCTTGGCGATAACAGCACAGAGGCGGCACTTGGTATAATGACAACCGACGTAAAGCTTAAAGAAATTGCAGTAAGCTTTGATATAGGTGGCGTTGAATGCAAGATCGGCGGTATAGCAAAAGGCTCGGGTATGATACACCCCAACATGGCAACGATGCTTGTGTTTATAACCACCGACTGTAAAATATCGCCCGATATGCTTTCAAAGGCATTAAAGAGTGATATAGAAAATACCTTTAACATGGTAAGCGTTGACGGTGATACGTCAACAAATGATATGGTTACAGTCCTTGCAAACGGTGAAGCAGGAAACGATATTATTGACTGTGAGGGCGAAGCATTTGACGAGTTTATGAAAGCTCTTAACAGTATTACCGTTTATCTTTGCAAGTGTATTGCAGGTGACGGCGAGGGAGCGACGAAGATGCTTGAAATCGAGGTCAACTCTGCCCCCGATCTTAAGACTGCTAAAACTGTTGCAAAATCGGTTGTAACATCATCGCTTTATAAAGCTGCAATGTTCGGCGCTGATGCTAACTGGGGTCGTGTGCTTTGTGCAATAGGATACAGTCAGGCTGACGTTGACGTTAATAAAATAGACGTTTACTTCAAGTCTAAGGCCGGAGAGATCATGGTTTGCAGAAACGGCGCAGGCGTTGATTTCTCAGAGGATGAAGCAAAGAAGATATTGTCCGAGGACGAGATAACAACAGTTATCGATTTGAATCTCGGCAACGTGAGTGCTACCGCCTGGGGTTGCGACCTTACGTATGATTACGTCAAAATAAACGGTGATTACCGCACCTGATAAAAAGAGGCAGAAATTATGAAGATAAATAACACAGACAGAGCGCAGATATTAACGGAGGCGCTTCCATACATACAGAAATACAAGGACAAAATTATCGTTGTAAAATACGGCGGAAACGCTATGATAAATGAAGAGCTTAAGAATGCCGTAATGGGCGATATAGTTCTTCTCTCGCTTATCGGCATAAAGGTCGTGCTCGTTCACGGCGGTGGTCCTGAGATCAGCGACATGCTCAAAAGAGTAGGCAAGGAGAGTACCTTTGTAAACGGACTCAGAGTGACTGATGCGGAAACTGCAGAAATTGCTCAGATGGTGCTTGCCGGTAAGGTTAATAAATCGCTTGTTAATCTTATAGAAAGCCGCGGTGGAAAATCTGTTGGTCTTTCCGGCCCTGACGGTAAGCTTATAGTTGCAAAGCAGCTTGATGAAAAGCTCGGATACGTTGGAGAGATAGTATCGGTTAACGTTGAACCTATCAATATTTTGCTCGACAATGGTTACATACCTGTAATATCGTCTATCGGTTGTGATATGGATAACAACGTATATAATATAAATGCAGATACGGTTGCTGCAATGATCGCAGCCGAGCTTGGTGCTGAAAGCCTTGTTTCTATGACCGATATATGCGGTATACTCAGAGATAAAGACGATCCTTCAACGCTTATCCCAAAAATAACGGTCAGCGAAACACCGAGTCTTATCCGCGAAGGTATAATATCCGGCGGTATGATACCTAAGATCGAATGCTGTACAGAAGCAATTAGACGCGGTGTTAGAAAAGTCTTTATAATAGACGGAAGAGTGCCTCACTCTATACTTATTGAAACGCTAACCGATGAGGGCATCGGTACAATGTTCGTATCAGGAGACAGGCTTTAATAGCCAAGGGTGTAAATATATGGATACAAAAATACTTGATTCAACTTACGTTGCTGATACGTATGCCCGTTTTCCTGTTGAGATAGTATCAGGAAATGGCAGTATAGTAAAGGACTTGCAAGGTAAGGAGTACATAGACCTCTCAACGGGAATTGCAGTTAACACGTTTGGCTTGTGTGATGACAAGTGGATAGAAGCTGTCAATAAACAGCTTAACCTCTTTCAGCACACATCAAATCTCTATTACAGCGCTCCCTGCGCAAAGCTTGCAGAGCTTATGTGCGAAAAGACGGGAATGAAAAAGGTCTTTTTTTCAAATTCCGGAGCTGAAGCGAATGAGTGTGCTATAAAGACCGCGCGTAAATATGCTGCAGAAAAGCATGGTGCAGAATATTATAACATAATAACGCTGACAGGAAGCTTTCACGGCAGAACGATAACAACACTTTCCGCAACCGGACAGGATGTTTTTCACAAGATGTTCACTCCCCTTACAGAGGGCTTCATCTACTGTGAAACAAACAATAGCGAGATGCTTGAAAAGCTTGCAGTTGAAAACAAAGTGGCTGCAATTATGTTTGAGCCGCTTCAGGGCGAGGGCGGTGTTAATCCGCTTGATAAAGACTTTGTTGAAACGGTTGTTAAAATAGCTAAAGAAAAAGATATACTTCTTATTGCAGACGAGGTACAGTGCGGTAACGGGCGTACAGGTAAGCTTTACGGCTATATGCATTTCGGTATAACTCCCGATATCGTCAGCACAGCTAAGGGGCTTGGCGGCGGGCTCCCGATCGGAGCTACTATGTTCAATGAAAAAACGTGTAACGTTTTATGCCGCGGAGACCACGGTTCTACTTTCGGAGGCAATCCCGTTGCATGCGCAGGAGCTCTCAGCATTTTTGAAAGACTCGACGATAAGCTTCTTGACGGCGTTAGAGAGAGAAGTGAGTATATTAAATCTTCACTTGAAGGCGCGCCCGGAATCAAGAGCGTAACGGGACTTGGGCTTATGCTCGGCATTGAAACAGAGCGTGATGCATCAGAGGTTATTGCAAAATGTATGGAAAACGGCGTTATGCCGATAAAGGCAAAGCATAAAGTCAGACTTCTTCCGGCTCTGAATATACCGATGGATCAGCTTAAAACTGCTATCGAAGTAATTAAAGAAGCGGCAAAGCCCGTTTGAAAGAAAGGTAATTATTATGAAGCATTTACTTAAGTTAATGGACCTCTCCAAAAAGGAGATAATAGAAATACTTAACATAGCGGACCAGCTTAAATACGAAAAGAAGCACGGCATAGAGCATCATCTTCTCAAGGGAAAGACGCTTGGTATGATTTTTGAAAAATCATCAACAAGAACGCGTGTATCCTTTGAGGTTGGTATGTACGATCTTGGTGGAAACGCACTCTTTTTGAGCTCGCGTGACCTTCAGATAGGCCGCGGCGAGCCTGTTGAAGACACTGCACGCGTGCTTTCACGTTATCTTGACGGAATTATGATAAGAACTTTTGCACAGTCTGAGGTTGAAGCTCTTGCAGAGTACGGAAGTATTCCGATAATCAACGGCCTTACAGACTACTGCCATCCCTGCCAGGTGCTTGCTGACCTTATGACAATGAGGGAGCACAAGGGTAATCTTGAAGGCAAGAAAATGTGCTATATCGGCGACGGTAACAATATGACCAACTCGCTTATAGTAGGCGGCATAAAAATGGGTATGAAGGTAAGCGTAGCATGTCCTAAGGGATATGAGCCCGATGCAGAGATTATGAAGTGGGCAAGCGAAAACGGAGAATTTTTATGCACAGACAATATTCTTGAAGCGGCAGCTGATTCCGACGTGCTCTTTACAGACGTATGGGCTTCTATGGGTCAGGAATCCGAGGCAGAAGAAAGACGTAAGATCTTCAAGAGCTATCAGATAAATGACAGTGTAATAGAAGTTGCTAAGCCTGACGTTATGGTACAGCATTGCCTGCCTGCACATCGTGAGGAAGAGATAACCGCAAAGGTTTTTGAAGCACATGCAGACGAGATCTTTGATGAAGCAGAAAACAGACTGCACGTTCAGAAGGCAGTTCTCGTTAAGTGCCTTGGTGATAAATAATATTTTAAAGTCGGGTATTTTGCTACCCGGCTTTTTTATTCATTTGAAATTCATATAAGAATTGACTATCCGTCACGAAAAAGTTATAATATTGATGTAGAATAAGCGTATCAAATATTCGGAGGATTTTATGAATTCACGTAAGATATTATCAGCTATTTTGATTATGATCATGGCTTTGATCAGTCTTGCAGCATGTAACAGTGATACCCAAGGTGCAGAAACTATTATAACTATGTCAAACGAACGTATTACCGTAAATGGTAAAAATATAGAAAACGGTGATTCTGTGTCGGTATATACGAGTAATGACATAATTTATTATGAAGACAGAGTTACATATGACAGCGGCAACCCGTACGGAGAGGGCGAACCAAGTGAGCGTCACAGCGCAGAAGTAGCTGATTCTCACACGGTAATAAACATAACTAAGCCGGGCACGTACAGATTAACAGGCGAGCTTGAACTCGGACAAGTACGGATTGATCTCGGAGAAGAAGCGAAAACTGATCCGACTGCAGTTGTTGAGCTTATTCTTGATTCTGTAAATATAAACTGCGAGGTCGCACCTGCGATACTGTTTTTAAACGTATACGAGTGCGATAACAAATGGTCAGCAGAAACGGCAACATATGATGTGGACACAACGGCGGCAGGAGCGAATATCATTATTGCCGATAATAGCGAGAATATAATAAACGGATCTCACGTGGCAAGGATTTATAAGGATCAGGCAGAAGAAAAGAAGCTTTGGAAGCAGGACGCGGCGGTATATTCATATATGTCGATGAACGTTTCAGGTAATACGGGACTTCTTGATATAACTGCAGATAATGAAGGTCTAGACACAGAATTACACCTTACGATAAACGGTGGAAACATAAACATACGCTCGGGTAACGACGGTATAAATACAAACGAAGACGGTGTATCAGTAACTACCATAAACGGAGGAAACCTCAGAATAATTGCAGGACTAGGTGACGAGGGCGATGGTATTGATTCTAACGGCTGGCTCGTTATCAACGGCGGTTCGGTAATAGCCAGCGCAAATCCTGCGGCAGACGCAGGACTTGACAGCGATATGGGTTCATTTGTCAACGGCGGTACAGTAGTGGCGCTTGGTTCAACGATGGATTGGGCAGAGAGCGACAGCAACCAGGTAACGATGAATCTGCAGTTTGCTGAGTATAAGCAGTCTGACGATGCGATCATAATAACGCGTGAAGACGGAAGCGTGGTATTTGCTTACGATCCTTCCGAAGACGAGATCGTTGGCTCCGACGTACGAAGATACAAAGGTGCAGTGATCTCATCTCCGGACTTTGCACTCGAAGACACTTATAATGTCTATATCGGTGGCAATATAGTAGGAAGTGAAATAAGCGGTGTATATGACCCTTCGAGTATCACTTCTTATACCGGAGCAGTAATACAATCCTTTACGGGCACCGATGTTGAATTCAGGCCGAATTTTAACCGAGAGCAAATGGGCGGCAACAATTACGGACACGGTTTTGTCAGACCGGATGATATGCCTGAGTTTCCTAAGGGAGATATGCCCAATACGCCTGAAATGAAGCCCGACGAGTTTCCCGAAATGCCTAAAGATGAGTTCCCTCAAAGAGGCAATGACCGAGAAAATATGGAAAGGCCTGATAGAGAAGATTTCCAAATGAAGGGCGAGAGACCTGATGGGATTCCCGAAATGCCTGGCGCGGAAGGAAATGATGCTATGCTTGCAAATACTCAGTTCTATATGCAGGATAAGGTAAACTGCTTCTCCGGAATTGGGGATTACAGCGATCCGGCAACAACGTTATGAATAACAAAAAATCTCCGAGTTTTAAACTCGGAGATTTTTTGTTATTTCTTTTTTAATCTATCAACTAATTCACGGTCAGGTGTAACGTATGCGGTATAGTTTGTTGTATATATAACAAATCCCGGCTTTGAGCCGTTTGGCTTTTTTACGTTCTTGACCTGCGTATAGTCAACTGCAACACTTTCTCCGTCGGATAACTTTGAGTAATACGCAGCTATTGTTGCGGCTTCGGTAAAGTCAACGGCATCTGGTTCTTCGCCACCCGAGATTAAAATAACGTGTGAGCCGGGCGCATTTTTAACGTGAAACCATAAGTCAAGCTTACCTGCAAGCTTTGTGGTAATATAATCGTTTTGACTGTTATTTTTACCGCAAAGTATCCTGTAACCTGAGCTTGACGTAAACTCAAGCGGCTTTGGTGCATGCTTTTTCTGTTCGGCGTAGTTTTTCATTTTTGAAGCATAACCCGCATGATACAGCTCACTGCGTATTTCTGTAATATCTGCTTCAGTCTCGCATTTTGACAGTGAGTCGAAAACGGTATATATATACTCTAGCTCCTTTTCTGCGAGTTCTATCTGCTTTGCGAGAACACTTTCCGCCGTTTTTGCTTTATTATATTTTTTATAGTATCTTTGAGCATTCTGCGTAGGTGTAAGCTTCTCATCAAGTGCTATTTTTACTTCCTTTTGATCTTCGCTGTAATAATCTGTGAGCAGGGCTTCTTTATCGCCTTTTTTTAATAAATGAAGCGAAGACATGATAAGATCACCGAAAACTCTGTATTTATCTTTGTCAGAGCAATCAGATAACTCGTTTTTCTGCGCAGCGAGCTTTTTTGTAAGTCTTGCTTCTGCATTTGTAAGCAGCCTCAATACATCGCTTGCACGTTGACGTATCCTTTCGGCACGTTCTCTTGAACCGTAATACGTTTCAAAAAGCTCTGCAAATGAATCAAGCTCGCGAATTATGCCGTTGCTTTCATATTGTCTTATATCGGTATACGAAAACTCGATCATCTTACCGTTTTGATCGGCAACGAGCACGGGCTTGAACGTCTTGTTTGATACTTTTGAGAATATATCGGAAAACGATGAATATAGTTTTTCTTTATCACATTCGCAAAGTAGAGCGGAGGTATTACCCGTAGCTCTGTAAGCTATCTCACGCGCTATAAGCGGGCTTATTCCCATAAACGATGAGAGCAGAAATTTCTCGCATAAAATATTATCAGATACATCGGCAAGCTTATTGCCAAAATCATTTTTTGTCGAGAGCAGTGGATCAAGCCTGCCACCTGAGGGAGGAAGCTCGTATATCATGCCGGGGAGGATCTGGCGTTTTGTATTAGATGAGAAATCAATTATGCGAAGCGCGCTTATTATTTTGCGTTCATTTGATAATAGTATGATATTGCTGTATTTTCCCATGGTTTCAGCAATGAGATATTTTTCACATCTGTAACCTAGTTCATCTCGAGAATCGAAAGTAAGCTCAGCCGCGCGCTCAAAAGAAAGCTGACGTACGCCTGTAAGCTTTGCGCCGTTCAGATGCTTTCGCAAAAGCATGCAGAACATGGGTGGTGCTTTTGGATTTTCTTTTGACTCGTTTGTTATATTTATTCTTGGTGTGTTGGTCGAGGCAGATATGGATAATCTGATGCTACCCGAGTCGCTGTGCATAAGAAGTACTATTTCATCGTGCGTTGGTTGGAGAACCTTTTCAACTCGCCCGGGCAGAGCTATATTTGAAATTTCATTTAAAGTTGCGGCAAGCATGCCTGCATCAAAAGCCATTGTTTTTACCTTCCTTAAATGCGCCTGAATACGTAGTTGTATTCAAATGCTTCTGTTTCAAAATTCAAAGACTCTGCAAGCTTTATTGACGCGCGGTTGGTCTTTGAACAGACGTATATCGGAGAAATGTTCATTCTCTCAAGCTCGTTTATAAGCGTACACAATGCATCTTTCGCAAATCCGCGTTGCCTGTAACCCGATGCTGTTTCAACTCCGATCTCAACAGCACTGCAGCCGATGGGGTCAAGGTTTGTATATGCTACGGACACTATTTTATTATCAAGCGTTTTTGCGGCTACTATATGACCGAATTCAATAAGAGATGAAACGTCAGCTGAGGTGAGATTTGGCATGTCGGATTTGAGTATATGACAATTGCCATCGGGCAGAGAAGAGTGACCCGGTCTTGTCATTATCTGTGTTATTTTTCTGCTTTGTCTGTTATCCTTGTATCCGATTTCATACATGAATGGACGCACTTTCTCTCTAAGCCATGCATGCGCTTGCTTTGAAAAATATCTTCCCTCAAAGAGCTTTTGAAAAGCTTTGACAGTATTTTTCAGCGACGGCAGGGCTGTTATAATAACTTCTTCGCCCACGTTTTGTCTTACAGATACAGGTATTGCCGTATCGCAAAACCCGAGCGAAAGTATTCTTTCAAAGGCTTTATGTTCACATATTATCATATCTTTATATCCTTCAATTTTTAAAATCACACATCTCGGTTATATCAATCGCTTTGTTAAGTGCAAAAGAATATATAAGAACATTATTAACCGGCTTTTTTGTTATAATTTCAAGTGCGCGTTTGTAATACTTTAATTGTTCAGAGTGCCTTTTTGCAAGTAAAGCTTCAAAATCTTTTTCGCTTTCCTTCATTGAAAAAGGCATATGGTCAGTCTTGTAGTCTATAAGAGTGAAGCTTTCATCAGGATTTTGAGTAAAACAGTCAATTATACCCTGAACGAACAGATTTTCACCCTTGAGTGCTTCTTGCTTTTTGGGATCATTTGTAAACACGTGTGCCGGCAATTCAACGTTAAAGCGATATTCACGCCAGAGCTTTGTTGCACGTTTTATAATGTCATTGTATAGCGAGCCCCCGAAGAACTTTTCAACTTGTTCTAAGTTTATAAGCTCTGCCGTTTCACTGCCAAAATAATTCAAAGAAAGCAAGCGTTCGATCTCTTTCTGAACGCCGTTTTCTTCAATGTGCTTAAAATTGCAGAACTGCATGAAAACGTGTGTAGCAGTACCGCGGTCTGCAGCCGTTGCTTCCTTTGACGTTTTTGTAATGAAAGCAGGCTTTGTATCAAGAAGCTTGTTAAGAAGAGTGTTTTCGTCAGCTTCGAATGAAACGCCCTCATCAAGAACTGATCCTGAAAGAGAAGAAACGGAAAGCTTGGAGGGAATATCGAGAGAACTCGCGTGAGGATATACAAAATCAAGCTGATATCTTATCTGATCTAAGATATTTTGTGAATCTTGCTTATCAGGTATGAGTTGCACTGAATTTTGAATATCATCAGTCGTATCTGCCTTGTCAAGCTTTGGCATAATTATTCTGCACTTATCGTCAGAGCTGTAATCTGCAGATAAAACGGGTATAAGCACAAGTCTCATATAAGGATGATTTTTTAAAATAGTATATGGGCAGACGTTTAAAGCCTCTTTACTTACTTTCTCATATTCATTCTCAGGGTCTTTATATTCGCCCGTTATATATAGTCTCTCTCTTGCACGTGTCAGCGCAACGTAAAGTACACGCATAGTTTCTTCGTACGTGTTATCGTTGTATACATATTCCAGAGCTTTTTTATGAAAGCTTTTTTTCTTCAAACCGAGTATTGGACCCGGAAGATCAATCGAAGCCCCTGCATGCCTGTCAATCAGTATAACGTTACTTTTGTCCTGAGTGTTTGTTCTTTTGTGAGCTGCGGCAAGAAAAACTACCGGGAATTCAAGACCTTTCGATGCATGGATCGTCATTATCTGAACCGCATCTGTTGAGCTTGCCTTTGATTTTACGGGTATCTTTGTCTTTTGCGCGATTATATCGTTAACGTACTGTATAAAACTGTTTAATCCTTTAAAGGAGCTCGCTTCAAAATCCCTTGCATATTTGTATAAAAGCACAAGATTGTCGCGCGCTGATTCAGGTCTTGCACCGTCAGGAAGAGATGCGCATACTATTTTGAAAAGACCGCACTCATGGTAAAGCTTACGGATAAGACGGTCAACCTTGCTTCCTGAAGCCAGCGTTCTGAAATAATCTAATCTTTCAAGGAAATATTTGCCTTTTTCAAAACCCGTTTGGTCAGTATATAAAGTTAGTGCTTCATAAAGCGATTTTGTTCTGTCGAAAGCACGGACTATAACAAGGTCATCAAGAGTAAAATTAAATAAGGGACTTTTAAGTGTACCTGCAAGATAGATGTCGCGCAGGGGATTGTCGATCGTGTTTAACAAAGCCATAACAAGCAGAATTTCTGAATTTTCGAAAAATTCGGTTTCAATATTGTTTGAGCATTGTATGGACAAATCGTTAAGAGCCTTTTCAATCGGTATTGAAGATGCTCTTGCTTTTGTAAGTATGGCAATATCCGACGGCCTGATAGGTGTTCCGTCCTTTTTCTTTTCGCTTTTTATAAGCCTTTTTACCTCGCGTGCAATGTACTCGGCTTCGCTGATATATTCAGATTCCGAGTTGCTGTTTTCACCTGCAAGAACTACATGTACAGGCGAAGTGCTCTTATAAGCGTCGATCTTTGAACACTCAAGGTTGTCTGAATCATAATACGGTATTCTCCCTGTTGCATTTCTGAATAAACATGAAAAGACGGTATTGCAGAAGTCGACAACCGTACTGTCGCATCTGAAGTTGCTTGACAAAAATATTGTGTTTGAAGATGAGTTTTTGCCCGCTTCGCTTTCATAAGCTTCGAAAGTATCGCGGTAACCTGAAAAGCTTTCGGGAGCAGCACCACGGAAACCGTAAATACTCTGCTTTATGTCGCCAACCATAAAGCGGTTGTTTGGCTTTGCTATAGAAGAAAAGATCAGATCCTGAACATAGTTTGTATCCTGATATTCGTCAATGTATATTTCATCAAACGAGTCAGATATTTCACGTGCAATATCACTTGGAGAGCCGTTTTGGTATAAAAGGTCAAGGGTATAGTGCTCAAGATCGCTGAAGTCCAGTCGGCCGAGGCGTTTTTTCTCTTTGGTGAAAAGTTTGTCAAATCTGTATAACAGAGCATATACGGTGAATATCAGCTCTGACGTAATTTTCGTCTCTTCACGAAGTATGTCTGCATCTTTGCCAAAAAGATCTTTAAGCTTAGCTATAACCTCGCCCTTAAGCTTTTCCCTGAGTGATTTATAGTCTTCTTTGATCTGCGAAGAATATTTAGCTATTGTAGGAAATCTTGTTATGGAGAACGCATTGAATACCTTATATACAAGGTTGAACTTTTCATTTTTTATGTTGTCGGTTATTGACTCGAGAAAGCTGATTTCGTCAGAAAGCAGAGCTGCACATTTGGGATATAAAATTTCGTCAGATTTAATAGCGCTTTCAATGGTCTTATATTCACTTAATAAGTATTTTGCGTAAGAACCTATCTTTGAAATGATAATTTCAGCGTGTCTGCTCTGATAAATTTCAAGTGATGCTTCCTTGCCAAGCTCCTCTGAACACATTTTGAGAAAGTCTATGCCTTCAGGATAATTCTGCAGGGTAGTATATATTTTAATAAGAGCTTCACACATAGCGCTGTCGCTTGTGCGTGGAGAAAAGATATCGGTAAGCTCATAAAACCTTTCGGGAATGTGCTCGGGCTCAAAAATATTGTTGTATGCATCGTCTATAACCTTTGACATGATCTGACGGGAGAGTATCAGAAGCTCAGGCTCTCCCGCGATAGTTATAGCCGCAGGTAGCCCCAGGGCTTTTGAATTGCTTTTGACAACGTCAAAGCAAAAACTATGTATCGTTGATATTTTGGCGCTTGATAAAAGTAAAAGCTGTTTGCGTAAATGCTTGTTTGTAACGTCTTGTGCGATGGCAGCTGTTATTGCTTTTGATATACGAACCTTAAGCTCGTTTGCAGCAGCTTTTGTATAAGTTACGATAAGCATGCGTGATATGTCTGCGGGATCATTTTTGTCGCAAAGGCGCTTTACTATCCGCTCAGTTAACACAGCAGTTTTTCCGCTTCCCGCCGCGGCAGAGACGAGCAAAGTTTTATTTTTTGTTTCAATCGCCGCCGATTGCATCGGCGTCCAGTTTACAGCATTATTAGCCATTTTTATCTTCCTCAGTAATCTGATGAAACGAACTATAATCAGTCAGTGTTAGTATCGTTTTCTTCATCGTTATAAGCAGTGTTGCCATAAGCAGCATTTTTACACACAGGCTTCATAGGGCAGTATGTACATGCGCTGCAATTTGTTTCCGGGAGCTTTTCTATCGGGGAAATTGCAGCATTTCCGCTTTTTATTCCGTTACCAATCTCAGTGAGTATACCACTTACTTCATTTTTAAGATCGTTGAATTCGTCAAGCGTTGCAAGCTCTGAGCCTGAAAGCGGTTTAATATTTGATTTTACCGGTATATATCTGCCGCTTGTTCCTCTGTCCATATCCTCAATGATTTCAGGATCGGCAAGGTATATTCCGCTTCTCTTGAATATCTTTTCGAGCTTTTTGCCAAAATCCCCGCTGTCAGCATCTACGCGTGTGAAATCAGGTGTTGTCATAACGTATTCAGCCGCTGCAGGTATGATTTCAGCATCAGGATCAGCACCAACAGTTGTTTTGAAGCTGGTATCAGCATTTTCCCAGATGGAGAAGAGATATATCAAAAGCTGCAGGCTTAACCCCATACGTATGCTTTCAAGCGAAAAGCTTCGAGTTCCTGTTTTATAATCGGCAACGCGTATATAGAGCTTTCCCGATTTTACCATAGTATCAATTCTGTCGGCGATTCCGCCAAGAAGTATATAACTATCGTCCTCAAGCTTCAGCTTTATAGGCAAAAGACCTCCGCTTGAGCTTGTGCTGACGGGAAACTCAAAGAACGAGGGAGTAAAGCCGCTTTGTGAAAACTCTTCAGCGAGATTTGCGGCTGTAAGTGCAGTTATATCGGCAACACGCTTGAGCATTCGTGATACTCGCGCTCGTTTTTCTTCTGCGGTAAATTCCAAGAGTATTTTGGAGCGCTTGTCGGTTATGTCTTTGATTTTTCTGTATATTTCATCAGGATCTGTGCAAATGCTTTCCTTGTTGAGCCTGACTTCTTCTTTAAGAAAATCGTCAAGAATCGAATGTATGAGCGTTCCAAGATCAGAAAATTCTATAGAGTCTGACGGCTTTTCTTTGAGCTTGAGAGCATACTTGCATTGGAAGGAAAAGGGGCACTTTGCATAGAGGTCGGTTGCAGACTGCGTAATGCAAATATCGCCCGGAAAGGCATAGTTCACAGCCTGCTTTGAAATCCGTTCGTCTGAGGTAAAAGCCGCATTTTCAAAAATGTTACGTTCAGCCTTCAGCTTCGGGTCTGCTTCTATGAAAGTGTTAAGAACAGACGGATCTGTTTTCTCTTTAAGGAAGGGAATATGCTCGATGAAAGAGTCATTATCAACAATTCTGTCCAAAGTGTTTGTCTCGCCTGAGTCTACCGACGCGGCATTAAACATGTTGGAAATGCGTGTTAATGCAGAAGACTCAAATAGATCCTCACCGCTTAAATTACGTCTTATATGCATAAGTGTGAGTTTTGAACAAGGAGAACATGCAGAAAGATAGAAATAGAATAATTCTTTCAGGGACTCTGAGGCAGGATCAAACAAAATATCGTCAAGACTGTTTTCAAAGAGAATTTTTCTTTCGTCCGAGGATAATAGGCCGGGAGCGGAGATGCTTCTTGGAAACTGCCCCTCATTACATCCGAGCATATAAACACTTTCAACGTCGTGTAAGCGCAAAAGCGAAGCATCACCTATCGTTACAGTGTCGGCCGATTCAGGTATAGTTCCTATTTCGGTGTCAGACAGGACCATTCTGAAAAGCTTGATGAATTCTTCAAGGCCGCATTCATGGTCTCCTATTGATGATACAAGCTCGTCAAGAGCAGCAGAGAGTGCATTTAACAAGCTTGCTTCTTCAAGTGCCAGGACCTTTTCGTCCTGATTCTCCATTAACTTTGCGCGCGCAGCGAGCTTTTCACATACTTCTGACTCGCTTACAAATCCAAATATACTTGATGAAAACTGCTCAACTGTTTTGGATTCTTTTAATTTTTCACGTAGAGATTCGATGTTGACCATAACCCTTTGACGCAGGGAATTGACATTATCGAGTGCTTTTGCATCAGAAGCTGTAAGCGGCATATATCCGCGCGGATTCATCGTAAAACCTTCGTCGCTGTACCAGATCTTACCTGAAACCTTCCATGTTGAAACGTAGTTTTCTAACAGGTCTGTTTCATACTGTGAAAGAGAAGTGAGCCCACATCTGAGATATGTAATAATATCCGTATATTTTGCTCCACTGTTGCAGATCTCAAGAGCTGCGAAAATAAATCGGGTGAGCGATTTTTCAAGTATATCGGTTTTATCCGAGAAAAAGCAGGGGATATTGTAACGCTCAAGCGCTTCATCGATGAAACCCTTATAATTATCCGGATTTCTGAAAATTATTGCTATATCACGATATCTCATTCCGCTACGGATATCTTTAGCGATAAGCGATGCACAGCTCTCGCATTCATCAAATATATCTGCGCAAGAGATTATATGAATGTCGGATTTGTCTGTATATTTTTCAGTTTCATGCGATGTTGTAAAATGGTTTGCAATATGTGATACGGAATCAGATTTGTAATACGTGCTTTCGCTTAGTATTGTTTCGGTGACCGGACGATTTTCCCTTTGTGCGCAGGCTCTGAGTTTGTTACGGGTAACCTCTGTAAAATCAAAAAGCTCGTCTGCATTGTCAGTGCCGGGGTGTGTCAGCGTTACCGTAACGTTGACACCGGTGTGCAGCAGTGCAGATATTATATCAAACTCCTGCGCGGTATAGCCGTTGAAAGAATCAAAATAAAAACAAGCACCGTTAAAAGGATCGTTCTTTCGTATCAGTTCGGCACACTTGGAGAGATTATCACAAGGATCGCTTGTCATATCGTTTACAGTTGAGTTGTAGGAAGCGAAAATAAGAGCGAGTTCGTTTATGCGGTTTATAAGTCGGTCAGAGCTTTCGCCTGAGCTTGTTTTAATGAGTTCTGAAGTCTTGGCAAGGGCTTCGGGTGTGATTTTTGCGTATTTGAACTCATTTATCTGCGATAGCATTGTGGAAATGAAATTCGGGTCATCATGACGGGAAGAAAACTCTGAAAGAGCGGGTGCTATATCACTTAGCACTCTCGAAAGCAACAATTTTTTTGTGCTGTCTGTAATATATTTGTACGAGAGAAAACCGCATTTTTTGAAAACAGCCTCAGCCAGCTTGTCAAAATTTAAAACTTCCAGGCCCAGAAGCGGTATATCGCCTGACATATTGTATATCTTTCGCTCTGCTGAAACCGATTCCTGCTCGGGCACAACGAGAATACTCGTGCCACCGGACTTTAAGTTGTTAAGCGCGAGTGAATATACATGAGTGCTTTTGGGAGTTCCGGGTATTCCGTACACTATACTTAGCATTTTTTACTCCTTGTTTTTTTGTCAATATACGATGATCACTTTTTCTTTGTATAGTTCAGCTTTATTAATGGCGCGTTTGAGCCTAAAGAAATAGCTTTCGCGAATTATTATCAGGTTTTTACTTTGGAATTTAGCGGTTAAAAAAGGCCCGTCAATGAGAGATTTGGAAACGACTATAACGCAGTATCTTCCGTCTTTTGCATATTCGCGTACCATAGAATCAAAATAAGTGCTTCTGTTTTTCCTGTAACCTTTGTGCGCGATCAAAATAAGGATTTTTTTGTCATTTACAGCTGATAATACTTTATCTTTATTCTTTTTGCCGGATACGGCATCAACAACTATAAGTATGAGCCCGATTAACAGCGTTGCAGGGAGCGCAATAAGCAAGATTGTTGAAAACAAGAGAAAAACTGCACTTGTTTCAACAAATGCTATTATAATAGAAGCATACCTTAAAAGCCTTGCAACCAAAAGCGATCGCCTTGAATACGTAAATACACGTCCGGCAGTGCTCCATACGGCAGTACTTTTAAGGGAGTTATATTTATACTTAAAGTAACTTTCGTAATTGTCTATTGCTATCTCCGGTGAAGCAGTTTTTACAGTTTGCAGAGCAATGCTTGCTTTTTCCAGTTTTTCTTCAAGAGATGCTATGCGTGCTTCGTTTGATTTATTTTTTATCTTGAGGGCTTTGAGTTCAACAAGTATTGAGGCTTTACTTCTGTTATGCTTTCTTTTCAAGGGGAGGCTCCTTTGCAATAGGTGCTTAGTGTATTATTCCCCGGGAAAAGCAATATAAACAAAAATATCTACAATATATTATAGCATCTATAAATGTCCAAGTCAACATCAGCGATATAGTTTGTAAAGGCAATCTGAAATTAAAAAACGAAAAAACTCTTTTCAAAATCAAAGATTTGTGATACAATAACTAATAGACGTTAAAAATCACCGAAAGGAAAATGACATGGCGAAAACAAAAACACCTGTTGAATACGGCGATAACAGTATAACCTCGCTCAAAGGAGCGGACAGAGTCCGTAAGCGTCCGGCGGTAATTTTCGGATCAGACGGGCTTGAGGGCTGCGAGCACTCGTTTTTTGAAATCCTTTCAAACTCAGTTGACGAGGCGAGAGAGGGTTTTGGCAAGGAGATTACCGTAAATGTGTTTGCCGATGGCTCATATGAGGTAGAAGACCGAGGACGCGGTATACCTATGGGCTATAATGAGGTTGAACAGAGATATAACTGGGAACTTATCTTCTGCGAGATGTATGCAGGCGGTAAGTATGTCAATAACGACGAAAATGCCAATTATGAATATTCGCTGGGACTTAACGGACTCGGAGCATGTGCAACGCAGTACAGCTCTGAATATATGACTGTCCGCTCTTATAACGGCAAAACTCTCTCGGTGATGAATTTCGAAAAAGGCAATCCTGTGGGTGAGCTTGAGGTTACAGAGCTTTCAAAAAAAGAAATAAGAACCGGTACTATAATCCGTTGGAAGCCCGACCTTGAGGTTTTTACAGATATAAATATATCGAAAGAGTATTTTACAGAGCTTCTTGATAAACAGGCGGTAGTTAATGCGGGTGTCAAGTTTGTTCTCAACTACCAGAGCAGCGATAACACTACTGAGCGTCATGAATACGTGTATGAAAACGGCATTTCCGATTATCTGACAAAGCTTGCAGGTCAGGATACACTCACATCAAACGTTTCGTGGACACTCGAAACAAAAGGACGCGACAGAGAAGACCAGAAGGATTACAAGCTGAAAGCGGATATAGTATTTGCTTTTTCAAAGAACGTAAGCTGTATCGAATATTATCACAACTCAAGCTTCCTTGTGCACGGAGGTTCTCCGGACAAGGCTGTAAGAGCAGCTTTTGTCAGTGTTATTGATAAGTTCCTTAAAAACTCAAAAGCATATAAGACAAACGAGGCAAAGATTACTTTTGATGACGTAAAGGAATCCCTTGTACTTGTAACCAATAGCTTCTCAACACAAACGTCGTATGAAAACCAGACGAAAAAAGCTATTACAAATAAGTTCATTGCCGATGCGATGACCGAATTTATAAAAAAGAACCTCGAGATTTACTTTATCGAGAATCCTGTTGACGCAAAGAGAATAGGCGAGCAGATCCTTCTTAACAAACGAAGCCGCGAAACGGCTGAAACGACAAGGCTCAGCCTGAAAAAGAAGCTTACGGGTAATATAGACATTGCTAATAGGGTTGAAAAGTTTGTAAGCTGCAGAAGCCATGATCCCGAAATCAGAGAACTGTATATAGTTGAGGGTGACTCTGCGCTTACGTCTGTAAAACTCGGGCGTGATTCGGAATTCCAGGCAATAATCCCCGTGCGCGGTAAAACGCTTAACTGCTTAAAGAGCGCATACGATAAGATATTCAAAAGCCCGATAATCACAGACCTCCTTAAGGTTATCGGTTGCGGAGTTGAGTTTACCGAAAAAGTGAAAAGCGATCTTCCTGCGTTTGATATAAGCTCGCTTCGTTGGAGCAAGATAATAATATGTACCGATGCGGATGAGGATGGATATCAGATCAGAACTCTTATTCTGACACTGTTCTACCGCTTGCTGCCGACTCTTATAAAAGAGGGAAGAGTTTATATTGCCGAATCTCCGCTTTTTGAAATAACCTGTAAAAATGATACGCATTTTGCATACAATGAGCAGGAGAAAATCGATATACTGTCAAAGCTTGGTGACTCTAAATATAAAATACAGCGTTCAAAGGGACTTGGCGAGAACGAACCTGAGATGATGTGGCATACGACAATGAACCCTGAAACAAGAAGGCTTATAAGAGTAACTGAAGCCGATGCATTTGAAACTGCAAGGATATTCGATACACTTCTTGGTGACGATCTGCCTGCGCGAAAGGACTACATTGCCACTTATGGTGCTGATTATATAGCTATGGCGGTGGATTAATGCTGAATAATTATCACTTTTTTGGCACAAATAATAAAAATGACCACTTACGTTTTGTGCATAACGGAGAATTTTTTGAATTTTTTGTAAATCGCACTCAGATTCTTGACAAAAAGCTAAAAAGAATGCTATAATAGAGTGTATTTCTGCGGTAAGGGAAACTATGCCCAAAACCCGCGGCATAAATACGAATACATCCGGGTCATATTCGGTCCAAAGACCTTATAGGAAGCGGTTGTAGATATAAACATCACATTATTTCTTTAAGGAGGTGCAGTATGCCAACCTTTAACCAGCTTGTAAAGCACGGCCGTCAGGAAAAGACTTACAAGTCTAAGGCTCCTGTTCTTCAGAAGGGCTTCAACAGCCTTACTAAGAAAGCGGTCGACCAGCCTTCTCCCCAGAAGAGAGGCGTATGTGCTAAGGTTACCACAACCAGCCCTAAGAAGCCTAACTCGGCTCTTCGTAAGATCGCCAGAGTAAGACTTACAAACGGCATGGAAGCGACAACCTACATCCCGGGTATCGGACACGGCCTTCAGGAACACTCTGTTGTTCTTATAAGAGGCGGACGTGTACGTGACCTGCCTGGTGTACGTTATCATATCATCCGTGGTACTCTTGATGCACAGGGCGTGAACAACCGTATGCAGTCACGTTCTAAGTACGGCGCAAAGCGTCCTAAGAAGAAGTAATTACCGTAAGCGGTAAAGGCTTCACAAACAAAAATGCAGCGAAAGCTGCGAGGTATTAAGAAAAAATCATAAGTTATGTTTCCTCAGAGAAATAATGCGTGTGTTTATATCTACTACCGCGAAATTCTTCTGGTGGAGCAATAACGGGAGAAAACTTTCGAGTACCTATGAATTCATTATTTATGAAGGAGGGAAGTACAATGCCCAGAAGAGGAAAAATTTCCAAAAGAGACGTTTTGCCGGATCCTTTGTATAATTCAAAGCTTGTAACAAAGCTTATCAACAACATTATGCTGGACGGCAAGAAGGGCGTAGCCCAGAAGATCGTATACGATGCGTTTGCGATCGTTGAAGCAAAGCTTTCGAAGAACCCGCTCGACGCGTTCAATGAAGCACTTGAAAACATCATGCCCGTTCTCGAGGTAAAGGCTCGCCGTATCGGCGGTTCAACTTACCAGGTTCCTATGGAAGTAAGACCTGAGAGACGTCAGACTCTCGGACTCCGTTGGATCACAACATATTCGAGATCAAGAGGCGAAAGAACCATGGCCGAAAGACTCGCGGCTGAAATAATTGATGCAGTGGGCAGCACAGGTGGATCCTTTAAGAAGAAGGAAGAAACTCACCGTATGGCTGAAGCAAACAAGGCGTTTGCACACTACAGATATTAATAACCCAACTGCAAAAACAAGGAGAAACAAATGGCAAGAGAATATTCACTTGATAACACAAGGAATATTGGTATCATGGCTCACATCGACGCCGGTAAGACCACCACAACAGAGCGTATCCTTTTCTATACAGGTAAGACCTATAAAATGGGTGAAACTCACGATGGCGGCGCGACGATGGACTGGATGGAGCAGGAGCAGGAAAGAGGTATTACAATTACCTCTGCTGCTACAACATGCTACTGGAAGGGTAACCGTATAAACATTATCGATACCCCCGGTCACGTTGACTTCACAGTTGAAGTTGAACGTTCGCTCAGAGTTCTCGACGGTTCAGTAACCGTACTTTGCGCTAAGGGCGGCGTTGAGCCTCAGTCTGAAACCGTTTGGCGTCAGGCTGACAAATACCAGGTTCCGAGAATGGCATATGTAAATAAGATGGATATCACAGGTGCAGACTTCTACAGAGTTGTAGACATGATGAAGTCCAGACTTAAGGCTAATGCTATTCCGATACAGCTTCCTATCGGAGCTGAATCAGATTTCCGCGGAATTGTTGACCTTATGAACATGGAGGCAGACGTATATTACGATGACCTCGGTAAGGACATGAGAGTTGAAGAGATTCCCGCAGACCTTAAAGATAAGGCCGAAGAATACAGAGCAGCAATGGTTGAAGCAATCTGCGAAACAGACGAAGAACTGTTTGAAAAGTACTGCTCCGGAGAAGAACCTACAATTGATGAACTCAAGAAGGCTCTTCGTAAGGCAACAATTGCTAACCAGATAGTACCCGTAGTTTGCGGTACATCTTATAAGAACAAGGGCGTACAGAAGATGCTCGACGCAGTTATCGACTACATGCCTTCTCCTCTCGACATTCCTGCGATCAAGGGTGTAAACCCCGATACAGGTGACGAGGATGAAAGACCTGCTGATGACAATGCACCTTTCTCTGCACTTGCATTCAAGATCATGACAGACCCATTCGTTGGTAAGCTCTGCTTCTTCAGAGTTTACTCTGGTAAGATCAACAAGGGTGAGAGCGTATATAACTCCACCAAAAAATCACACGAAAGATTCGGAAGAATCCTTCAGATGCATTCAAACGAGCGTGCAGATATCGATGTTTGCTATTCAGGCGATATCGCAGCTGTATGCGGCGTTAAGAATACAACAACAGGTGACACATTCTGTGATGACAAGCATCCTATTATACTTGAATCCATGGAATTCCCGGAACCTGTTATCAGCGTAGCAATCGAGCCCAAGACCAAAGCAGGTCAGGAAAAGATGGGTATCGCACTTGCAAAGCTTGCAGAAGAAGACCCCACATTCAGAACCTACACCGATGAAGAAACCGGTCAGACAATTATCGCCGGAATGGGTGAGCTTCACCTCGAGATCATCGTAGACAGACTTCTCCGTGAATTTAAGGTAGAAGCGAATGTTGGTGCTCCTCAGGTTGCATACAAGGAAACGATCCGCAAGAGCGCAGAAGTTAACCATAAGTAGGCACGCCAGTCGGGTGGTAAGGGTCAGTATGGTCACGTTAAGATCATAATGGAACCCAACGAACCCGGTGCCGGTTACGAATTCGTAAACAAGGTTGTCGGCGGTGCTATTCCGAAGGAATATATCCCCGCAGTTGACGCAGGTCTCCAGAGCGCTATGCAGAACGGTGTACTTGCAGGTTACAATGTTGTTGACGTAAAGATCACACTTTACGATGGTTCGTACCACGAAGTCGACTCTTCGGAAATGGCGTTCAAGATCGCAGCTTCCATGGCATTCAAGGAAGCTATGAGAAAGGCTGATCCTGTAATCACTGAGCCGATCGTTAAGGTAGTTGTAGTAACTCCTGATGATTATCTCGGTGACGTTATGGGTCACGTAAACTCAAAGCGCGGACAGATCCAGTCTATGGATCCCGTATCAGGCGGTCAGCAGGTAACTGCAATGATCCCGCTTTCCGAAATGTTCGGATATGCAACAACTCTTCGTTCCATGACACAGGGACGCGGAACCTATTCTATGGAGCCCAGCCACTTCGCAGAAGTGCCTAAGAGCCTCCAGGAAGCAATTATCGCTAAGCGCGGTAAGAATCAGTAATCACAGTTAAAAGCCGCAAGGCTGTTAATACAAAAACAAAAATTCAAAAACATTTATAATTCAGGAGGAATTCAAAATGGCAAAGGCTAAGTTTGAACGTACCAAGCCCCACGTTAACATTGGTACAATCGGTCACGTTGACCACGGTAAGACAACTCTTACAGCAGCTATCACAAAGACACTCTCTCTCGGCAATGCTAACATCGAAGCAATGGCATATGACCAGATCGACAACGCACCCGAAGAAAGAGAAAGAGGTATCACAATCAACACTCGTCACGTTGAGTATGAAACGGCTAACCGCCACTACGCTCACGTTGACTGCCCCGGCCACGCTGACTATGTAAAGAACATGATCACCGGTGCAGCTCAGATGGACGGCGCTATCCTCGTTGTTGCAGGTACAGACGGACCTCTTCAGCAGACACGTGAACACGTGCTTCTCGCTCGTCAGGTTGGCGTTCCCGCAATGGTTGTATTCATGAACAAGTGCGATATCGTTGACGACCCCGAACTTCTCGATCTCGTTGAAATGGAAATCCGCGATCTCCTTTCTCAGTACGACTTCCCGGGTGATGATATTCCGATCGTTAAGGGTTCTGCTCGTGAAGCTCTCCTTTCTGAAAGCACAGATCAGTCCGATCCTGTATACGCTCCTATTCTTGAACTCATGGAGCAGGTTGACTCCTATATTCCTACTCCCGACAGAAAGAGCGACCAGCCCTTCCTTATGCCTGTCGAGGACGTATTCTCGATCTCCGGTCGTGGTACAGTTGCTACAGGTCGTGTAGAACGTGGTCAGCTCAAGATGTCTGATACAGTTGAAATCGTTGGTCTTACAGAAGAAACAAAGACAACTGTTATCACAGGTATCGAAATGTTCCACAAGCTCATGGACGAAGCTGGAGCAGGCGATAACATCGGTGCGCTTCTCCGTGGTATTGGTAAGGAGAGTATCGAAAGAGGTCAGGTTCTTTGTAAGCCCGGCTCCATCAAGCCCTACACAAAGTTTGCAGGTCAGGTATACGTTCTTACTGAAAAGGAAGGCGGACGTCAGAAGCCCTTCTTTACAGGTTACAGACCTCAGTTCTACTTCAGAACAACTGACGTTACAGGCGTAATCAACCTTCCCGAAGGCACAGACATGTGCCGTCCCGGCGATAACGTAATCATGAACGTTGAGCTCATCACACCTATCGCTATTGAAAAGGGTCTCCGTTTCGCTATCCGTGAAGGCGGTAGAACAGTTGGTTCAGGCGTTGTTACTGAAATCGCTGAATAAAACAGTTGCTACGCAACTGTGAAAGGATCATTCTTTTAGAACAATCCTTTCGCAATGCCGAATTTAATCGGTTAAATATCAACAGATGCTTATGCAGGGCTGATTTTCAGCCCTGCATAGGATTATCTTCGGGAAATGGTGTAAGTCCATACCGGTGGTAAAGCCCACTAACACGAAAGTGCCGATCAGGTGAAATTCCTGAGCCGACGGTATAGTCCGGATGAGAGAAGATGCCGTTGCTCCGCGGTATCTCGCGGAGTTTTTTTATTACGGTTTATCTTTTCCTGTTTGTTCATATGTATAAGTAAGCTTTATGAAAGGGAAGATAACATGAAAACAAATACTACCTTAAAGTACATAATAAAAGTCGCAGCTCTTGCTGCTATTAGTGCAATTATAATGCTTTTTGAGTTCCCGTTATGGTTTGCACCGGGCTTTTATAAGCTTGATTTGTCTGAATCAGTGATTCTTATGGGCTCTTTTGCGCTTGGACCGCTTGCAGGAGTGCTGATAGAGCTGTTAAAAAATATACTTAACATCATAATTAACGGAACAACTACGGCATACGTAGGTGAATTTGCAAATTTCGTAACAGGATGCGCATTCGTGCTTCCTGCGGCGTTGATATATAAATATAAGAAAAACATAAAATCGGCAGTCATTGGGATGATAGCTTCGACGCTGTCGCTTGCAATAATTGGCGGATTTCTGAATTATTATATTATGATACCCTTCTACTCAGAGTTTTTCGGAATGCCATTTGATAAAATTGTTGAAATGGCAAGTGTACTCAATCCTTGGGTGGCTGACCTTAAGAGCATGATAGTATTTGCAGTTGCACCCTTTAATATCGTAAAGGGCGTCTTATGCTCGATTCTTGCACTTCTTATCTATAAACGCATTTCAAAAATACTACACAAATAATTACGAGGTTGATACCGTGAGTTTACTCTTAAAATATCTGATAGTTTTCGGTGTATCTATGGTACCGCTTATTGAACTGCGCGGAGCAGTTCCAATAGGAACGGGAATGGGACTTGACTGGCTTCCGACGCTTATAATCAGTATTATCGGAAACTGTATTCCTGCGCCGTTTATACTTCTGTTTGTAAAAGCAATACTTAAATGGATGCGCGGATGTAATGTAAAACTTTTCTCCAAAGTTTCAAACTGGCTTTACGAAAAAGCAGAGAAAAACCGCGAAAAAATAGAAAAATACGCGGTATTCGGTCTTTACGTTTTTGTTGCGATACCATTGCCCGGAACAGGAGCATGGACGGGTGCGCTCGTTGCTTCTGTTTTCGATATCCCAAAGACAAAGTCAATAATTTCAATTTCTGCCGGTGTTGTAACGGCAGGAATAATAATGACGGTAGGCTCACAGCTTGTAAAGGCAGTAATTTCTTTGTTTTATTAAGAAGCTTAATCTTGTCAAAGTTTTTGTCGATGGAAGAGAAATTGTGTAATATAATATTGACATATTCGTTTATATGTGCTATACTTGTAGCGTCAATTAGTTTAATAATCTTATCAAGAGCGGCGGAGGGACTGGCCCTGTGAAGCCCGGCAACCTGCAACGAAAACGTTGCAAGGTGCTAAATCCCGAGAGATGAGAGTAATATAAAAGCTCGCGCCCTTGGGAACAAGGGCGCTCTGTTTTTCTCCGTTAGAAAGGAATTATAAATGAAGAAGTTTTTTACCTCTGAATCGGTAACCGAGGGGCATCCCGATAAAATATGCGACAGAATATCGGACGCTGTACTTGATGCAATACTTGAACAGGATCCAAATTCCCGTGTTGCCTGCGAAACTTGCACAACAACAGGTCTTGTTATGATACTCGGCGAAATTACAACAAATGCAGTTGTTGACTACCAGAAAATAGTTCGCGAAACAGTTCGCGAAATAGGTTATGACAGAGCAAAATACGGCTTTGATTGTGACACGTGCGCTGTTATAAACTCGGTACATACACAGTCTGCCGACATTGCACTTGGCGTTGATAAATCACTTGAAGCTAAAAACGGAAAGATCTCAGACGAGTATGATATTGGTGCTGGTGACCAGGGGCTTATGTTCGGATATGCCTGCAACGAAACACCCGAGTATATGCCGCTCCCTATTTCTCTTGCCCATAAGCTTGCAAGAAAGCTCACAGATGTGCGTAAATCGGGCAAGCTCAGTTATCTTCGTCCTGACGGTAAAACACAGGTTACAATTGAATATGAAGATGACAAGCCTGTACGCGTTGATACAGTGGTAGTTTCATCTCAGCACGACGACAACGTTACTCTCGACACTATCAGAGCTGACATTATTGAAAATGTAATCAAGCCGGTTATTCCCGAAAAACTTATGGATAATGAAACAAAGATCTTCGTTAATCCCACAGGCCGCTTTGTAATCGGCGGACCTAACGGAGACAGCGGTCTTACAGGCAGAAAGATAATCGTTGACACGTACGGAGGATATTCACGTCACGGCGGCGGAGCATTTTCTGGTAAGGATCCGACAAAGGTTGACAGAAGCGCATCATATGCGGCACGATATATAGCAAAGAATATAGTTGCGGCAGGACTTGCAGATAAATGTGAGGTGCAGATCGCTTACGCTATCGGTGTAGCCAAGCCTGTATCAGTTCTTGTTGATACGTTCGGTACAAGCAAAATAGACGAAGAAAAAATCTCGGAAGCAGTAACAAAGCTTGTTGACCTCAGACCTGCGGCTATAATCGAACGATTTAAATTAAGACGTCCGATATATAAAAAGCTTGCAGCATACGGTCACGTAGGACGCGAGGAAGCTGACATCCTTTGGGAGAAATGCGACCTTGTCGACGAGCTTAAAAAGCTTATATAAAGACAATAACGGTACTTATGGCATAGACTGAAGGTGAAAGAAATTTTGCCGTTTGGCTGATGGAGGTTCTATGTTCTTTAGTACCGTTATTGAAATATTAGTGGCAGTTTTTACAGTATATGGACTTTATCATCTTTCAAAGCAGATTGCAATGATTCTTGTGTATGATAAAAAAATACGTTCGTGCGTTAAAATAGCGGTTGAAATCGATAACACGGACGACGAAGAAACCAAAGAACTTAAAAAAATGTATGCGAGAGAACTTGCAAAAGATAGTTTCACGGGTAACGAATATATTATTATCTGCAATGATGATAAAACTTAAATCCGTATAAAGGGCGGTAAAAAACGTAATGATTTTTGAAGATAAGGAAAAAGACCTTGACGAGCTTGTCGGAACGGTTGAGCAAATAGTTTTCAAAAACAGTGAGAACGCATACACTGTGCTTGATCTGTTTGATACAAAAGGGAACTGTGTAACTGCAGTTGGTATAATGCCTTACGTTAACGAGGGCGATACGGTCATGCTAGCAGGAAAGTGGGTCAATCACCAAAGCTTTGGTAAACAGTTTCAGGTTGAATATTTCGACAGAGCTCTGCCAAGTGATGAAACAAATATATTAAGATACCTTGCCAGCAGTGCCGTTAAGGGAATAGGTCCAAAAACAGCTGAGCGCATCGTTGCTAAATATGGCATGGACAGCTTTGATGTTATCGAAAATCATCCCGAGTGGCTTGCTGATATTCACGGTATTTCGATGAAAAAGGCTCTTGAGATATCAGAAAACTTTAAAGAGCAGTTTGGTGTTCGTAATATTATGCTTCTTGGGAAAGGGGAACTCTCTGCAACGCTTTCTATAAAGATATTCAATCATTTTAAAAGCAGAGCGGTTGATATTATACGCGAAAATCCGTATATCATTTGCGAGGAGATAGGCGGTGTAGGCTTTGACAAATGCGACTCGCTTGCGAAAATTCTTGGGATTTCTCATGATAGCATTTTCAGAATCAAAAGCGGAATACTTTATCTTCTTAAACGAACCTCGGAAAAAAATGGACACACCTATATCCCCGAGAATAAGCTTATAGACAACGCAGGATCATTTTTGAGCGTGAGAAATGATGCAATATGTGATGCTCTTGCTGAACTTCTATCTGAAAAGCGTATTATAAAGACTTATGACGGCGAAATATACAGAATTTACAGCTCAAAATATTATAATGCTGAAAAGTACTCTGCAGAAAAGCTTTTACTCTTAAATAAGCTTTGTGCCGGATTTGCGTCTTATGATGCCCGTATGTTTATAGACCGAATAGAGATTGAAAACTCTATAACTTATGCATCTATGCAGAAACAGGCAATTATCAATGCGATAGAACACGGTGTTATGATACTTACGGGCGGACCCGGTACGGGTAAGACGACGGTTGTACGTGCTCTTATACGCATTTTTGAAAATATAGGACTTGACGTTGCGCTTTGTGCGCCTACCGGAAGAGCGGCTAAGCGCTTATCTGATTCTACATCAAAAGAGGCAAAAACAATTCACAGGCTTCTTGAAATGGAAAAGAGAGATGACGGTGTATATTTCAGGAGAGATGAAAATGATCCGCTTGATGCAGACGTCATAATTATAGATGAAGCATCGATGCTCGGTATCTCGCTTTTAGAGTCGCTGCTGAAAGCTGTAAAACCCGGTTCAAGACTAATTCTTATAGGCGACTCCAGTCAGCTTCCGTCTGTTGGCGCAGGAAATGTCCTCGCTGATCTTATCGAAAGCAAAGCCTTTTGCACAGTATGCCTGAGCGAAATATTCAGGCAGGCAAGGGAGAGCCTTATCGTTACTAATGCGCATAAAATAAATAACGGCGAGTATCCTTGTCTTAAAGATAAGAAAAATGATTTCTTCTTTATGCGCCGCACAAGTGATGCGGATATTGCCCAAACAGTTGTTGAGTTATACGCAGAAAGACTGCCAAAAACTTACGGTGAAAAAGCGGCAGGCAGCATACAGGTCATAGTTCCAACAAGAAACGGAATTTCAGGAACGGTTAATTTGAATAAACTTCTTCAGGAAAGACTGAATCCGCCAAGGTCTGATAAGGTTGAAAAAGCTGCACACGGAGTTGTATTCAGAGAGGGCGACCGCGTGATGCAGATCAAAAACAACTATTCCGTAAAGTGGGAAAAGGACGAATCTGAGGGTATCGGTATTTTTAACGGCGATATAGGTGTTATTGAAAGCATAAATACTGTAAACGAAACTATGGTAATATCGTTTGAATCAAGAGTAGCCGAGTATGATTTTTCAATGCTCGATGAGCTTGAACATTCTTATGCTATAACTGTACACAAAAGTCAGGGAAGTGAATATCCTATCGTTATACTGCCGCTTACAAGGTCCGCGCCCATGCTTTTGACGAGAAATCTTTTGTATACGGCTATAACGCGCGCTCAAAAAATGGTTATTATGCTTGGTAGTGATAACACTGTAAAAGAAATGGTCGATAACAACAGGCAGATGCTTCGTTATACAGGCCTTGCGGACATGCTTGCAAATGGGTGAGACTGAGCGCATTAGTGTTAAAAACAAGCATAAATAAAGCAAAAAAATTAAAAAAATTTGAAATTACTATTGCAATTATCTAAAATATATGATATAATACTACATGTTGATTTTGAATAGTACTTCAGTGAAGTTATAAACAGGAGGTGTCTGTAATGGCAAAGTGCGATATCTGCGGTAAGGGCGTAGTTTTCGGTCTCAACGTTTCTCACTCAAACCGTAAGACCAACAGAACTTGGAAGCCTAACATCAGAAAGGTAAAGGCAGTTGTTGACGGTTCAAATAAGACCGTTCACGTATGCTCTCGTTGCCTTCGTTCCGGCAAGGTAACAAGATCCGTTTAATTTTTGATTGAGAATAAGACTGTCTGCGGACAGTCTTTTTTCATAATTGGAGAAGAGTATGGGAAAGACTTTGCTGATAAACTGCCTCATGCCCGACAAAATGGTTGATAAGCTTTCATGTAGGTTTGACAGTATAATCAGAATTGAACCAAATGTAAAATTGCCGGCGCCGGTTGCATCTCACCCCGACATGCAGGTACTTGTTATTGGTGACACGGTAATTACCGTAAGCGAGCTTTATTCTGCGTCTGCCGGTCTCAGACAAGCGTGTGAGGGCAAAGAAGTAGTGCTTACTGAGCGTGAGCTTCAGGACAAGTATCCGTCGGACGTGTTGCTTAATGCCTGCCTTGTCGGCACAAAGCTCATTGCCAGAAAAGACGCACTTGATAGAAGCGTTATAAATGTGTGCCGTGATGCTGGAATTGAGATAGCAAACGTAAAACAAGGGTATGCAAAATGTTCTACGCTTGCTTTGGGTGATAAAGCAATAATCTCTGCAGACAAAACGATAGTATCAGCGGCAAAAGAGTTTGGTATTGATGCGCTTCTTATTTTAAGCGGACACATACTTCTTGATGGATATGATTATGGATTTATTGGTGGCGCTTCATTTTATAATGCCGATGATAATACGGTCTACTTCTTCGGTGACATAAAATATCACCCTGACTTTACAAAAATCCAAAGTTTTGTAGAAAAGCATGGACTGAATATAGAATGTACATACGACAGCCCGCTTTATGATTTTGGTGGCGCGGTTGTAATTTGAAATTTTGATTCCTGAACAATGAAACAACCCACTGGTTTGCACGGTGGGTTATTTGCTACAAAAACGTCTCCACGTAAAATCGGAGCTTCTTTGCGAGGGGAAGTACTGCTGTCTGTTTGTCAAATATAACAAAATTTAATCTGCTTTTTGTATACAATTGGAAGCTTTTTTACATTTATGTACAATGTTAATAAAACAAGGCATTACTATTGACAAGAGCTTGCTAATATTGTACAATAAAATTGTAAAAAAACGTTAAATTTATGTTTGTTTTTGTATTTGGTAGGGTGAGTCAAGATGGTATAAAACAGTGATTATTCGAATTAGAAATCAATTGCAATTCTTTAGAAAGAAATAAAATAATAACCAAAATGTTAAATAAATTTATACTAATTGTATTATTATGCTCGATTATTCTCAATTCTTGCTCAAATATCACATATGAGTGTTATGATAAGTTTGATGATGTAAATAAAAATCCGTTATTGTTTGACATTAACACTCTTTGTGATGTAACGAACGTTGATATGACAGCTATTTTTCAATCTGATTTTGGTTGGGATAAGCTTGTTGATCAAAAATTGCTCTATGATAGTAAGCAGATTGTATTTGAAGTTGAATTTTCAAGTGATGTTCCTGTTTGGCAAATTAAGTCTGCAAGAGATTATGCAATAATTTATTTATTCAACGGCCGTTATGATAATCTATCTCCAACGCCTTATGAAAATTGGCGCCTTTCATATAAGCCCAAATCAATTTATGTAAGCGTGTTAATAGATGGAGAGATTTTGATACAAGATTATTTTGATGGCGTTAATGAAGAACATTTTGAAAATACACAACTAAATATCGATTCAAGAAAAATAGAATTTGAACAAGGACATCCGTTAATTGTTGAAATAGAAGAACTTGTTGGTCGAGATATTGTTGCAATTGAAAGTATTGTTAGAGATGCTATCATAATTCAAATTAATGGTGTTAAGCAAATTTCACCTGAAACTCTTGATAGGATACGAACTATAGCTGAAGATTTTTCCGACAATTACACTCGTATTGTTTTAGAATTGTATCAAAATAATAATTTATATTATGATACTTTCTATATAAACCAAGAGTGGAAGTCAGGTAAATGGAGTTAAATTAAAAGTCCCGATTGAATAAATCGGGACTTTTTTATGAAGTTTAAATTTGAATGCGATATTATCAAAACTCAAGTTTCTTAGAAATATAGTCAACAAGCTTATCGATTGCTATTCTTTCCTGCTGCATCGTATCGCGGTCGCGCACCGTTACACATCCGTCTTCAAGAGAGTCGAAGTCGTAAGTGATACAGAAAGGTGTACCTATCTCGTCCTGTCTGCGGTAACGCTTACCGATAGAGCCGGATTCATCGTATTCAACGTTAAAGTACTTAGAAAGCATGTCGGAAACCTCAATAGCCTTGTCGCCAAGCTTCTTTGCAAGAGGAAGAACGGCTGCCTTAACAGGAGCAAGAGCAGGGTGAAAGTGCATTACAACACGTGTATCCTTTTCGTCAAGGACTTCTTCATCGTACGCTTCAACGAGAAACGCGAGCGTTACACGGTCTGCACCAAGAGAAGGCTCGATAACGTAAGGAGTGTATCTCTCGTTAGTCTCAGGATCGAAGTAATCAAGCTTCTGACCGCTGTGATTTGAATGCTGAGTGAGGTCATAGTCAGTTCTGTCTGCAATACCCCAAAGCTCACCCCAACCAAACGGGAAGAGATATTCAAAGTCTGTTGTAGCCTTTGAATAGAAGCAGAGTTCTTCGGGATCATGGTCGCGAAGGCGGAGATTTTCCTTTGTCATACCAAGATTATAAAGGAAGTTTTCGCAATAATCCTTCCAATATTTGAACCATTCGAGGTCTGTTCCGGGCTTACAGAAGAATTCAAGCTCCATCTGTTCAAACTCTCTTATTCTGAATATGAAGTTACCGGGAGTGATTTCATTTCTGAAAGACTTACCGATCTGACCAACACCGAAGGGAAGCTTTTTACGTGTAGTTCTTGCGATGTTAGCAAAGTTTACAAAAATTCCCTGAGCAGTTTCGGGGCGGAGATAAAGCTCCGAAGAAGAGTCCTCTGTAACGCCCTGATAAGTTTTGAACATAAGGTTAAACTTACGGATATCGGTAAAATCAGCCTTGCCGCACGAGGGACAAACGATACCGTTATCCTTGATATAAGCAGCAAGCTGGTCGTTAGTCCAACCGTTAGGGTTAATATCAAGATTGTTTTCTGCGATATAATCTTCAACAAGCTTGTCAGCTCTGTGACGGGTCTTACATGATTTGCAGTCCATGAGAGGGTCTGAGAATCCGCCAACGTGTCCTGAAGCCACCCAGGTTTCGGGGTTCATTATAATAGCAGAATCAAGACCAACATTATAGCGTGATTCCTGAACGAATTTTTTCCACCAGGCACGCTTGATATTATTCTTGAGTTCAACGCCGAGAGGGCCGTAGTCCCAAGAGTTCGCAAGGCCGCCATAGATTTCAGATCCACTGTAAACGAAGCCGCGGTTTTTACATAACGCAACTACTTTTTCCATTGTCTTTTCGCTGTTGTTCATTGTCTTTTCTCCTGTTTTAATATGTATTAACTAATAAAATATTACCTGTATTTTGCGTATTCACCGATAGCATCTTTAATATCGGGATCATAGTATTGTTCTTTGCCAACGCTTATCTGCTTTCCGGGATATACGTTGGTTACTTTTTCAAAAACTTGGTAATGAGCCATGACATCAAGGTTGTCGGCAAGATCTTCTAACGTGTAATTTGTTGTAATATATTCATCAAATGCAGTAAAGAGGGAAACGGCTTTTTGAATATATGAAACATCGGATATCTTATCAGCAAGTGCTAAAATAAAATCGCAAGCTGTCTTTTCACGTGAATTGGATGTATCCTTGTAATCGTTAAAACGAAGCAGCTGCTCAGCGGCTTCTCCATCTATGTGTTGTTTACCCTTCTTTAAGTCGATCGTAAGATCCTGAGACGGGTCTGTATAACTCATATTTTCCGGCACATAAAAATCAACTCCGTCAAGTATGTCCACAAGCGGTGCAAGATCAGCAACATCAATAACAAAATATTTATCTATATCAAAACCGGTCAGACCAGTAAGCTTATCCAAGAAAAACTCCAAACCGTTTTCTCTGTATATATCTCCAAGCATCGTAAAGCTTCCGTCAACCTTAAGGCGCATATTGGAAGGAATAGAAGAAATGAGAATTTTTCTCCCTTCTTTATCGAACCTTATTACAGCAATAGCATCAGCAGAATATATTCTGTTGCGCTTTTCGGGGAATGTGTCTGTATATGAATCCTCAATCTCATAATCGTTGAACAAATCAGGCTGATAATCGGTTCCGATAATAACAAAGTTAAATGAGTCCCCTTTAATATTTGCAAAAATATCATCCTGTTCGCTATCAACCTCTGATTCAATTGGCTGAGTGATTATATCAAGAGATACTGCCGGGTTACCGTCGATAGAATCGGTAAGTGTTGCTGTTACAAAGGTTGAAATAAAGTAGGCTGCAACGCCGAAAAACAGTATAGAAACAAAAAACGTGATCAAAAAATTTCTTAATGAGATCTTCATTCGCGCATTTCTCCGATGAATATTTTGGAAAATATATTTTACCGATATTTCATTATACTATATTTCACTAATTTTTGCAATAGTTTTATAAAATAAAAATATATCATTAAATGCGTTGACATATCATGAAAAAAGTCTTATAATAAAACTGTAATAATGAGTATAAAATGGAGGAATGTATGGATTTCACCTATTCAATATCGTTGAAAAGTCTTATAGACGAATTTTCACTTGAGAGAATCTACGTGCCTGAAAATATTGATGAAATACTCGTTCATAAAACCGAGGTAAACCGTCCGGGGCTTCAGCTTCACGGATTCTTTGGCCATTTTGAACCCACGAGAATGCAGATAATCGGAAGAGCAGAGCATAAGTATCTTGAAATACTGGATAGTGACGAGAGAAGTGCATCGCTTACAAATTTTTTCAAAACAGAGCCTATTGCTGTTATAGTTTCATCAGGACTTGATATTTTCGATGAACTGTTAGATGTCGCACAATACTTTGAAGTGCCCCTTCTTCGTACTCAGGAAAGAACGAGTACGTTTATGGCCGCTCTTATTGCATCATTGAATGTAAGCCTTGCTCCTCGAATCACTCGCCACGGTGTACTTGTCGAGGTTTATGGAGAAGGTATGCTTATTCTTGGAGAAAGCGGTGTAGGAAAGAGTGAAACTGCTATTGAGCTTGTTAAACGTGGACACAGACTTATCGCCGACGATGCTGTTGAGATCAAAAAAGTTTCATCAAAGACGCTTGTTGGATCAGCTCCCGAAATAATCAGGCATTACGTTGAACTTCGCGGTATCGGAATTGTAGACGTTAAACGCATTTTTGGTATCGGTGCTGTGAAAACAACCGAAAAAATCGATATGATAGTCAATCTTGAGCCTTGGGTTCAGGGAAAAATGTATGACAGACTTGGCCTTGAAAATGAAGTTACGGAAATTCTCGGAATAGAGATTCCGACAACGGTTATTCCGGTTCGCCCCGGAAGAAACCTTGCCATTATTCTTGAAATCGCTGCAATGAACAACCGTCAGAAGCGTATGGGTTACAATACCGCTGTCGAATTCAATAAACGCATAATGGGTCAATTTGAAAATATGGAAAATTAAAAATAAGGGAATGGCGCTGTGCCATTCCCTTATTTGTTTTTGTTGAGTTTAGATATTATCGGCAGAGCGATCAGCATGATTAGCGGGAAAAGTGCAGTTATGAGAATAGCTTCTCTCAAGGCTGTTTGTTCGGCTGAAAAGCCTACTGATGTCATGTATTGCAAAGACGAATTGGAAAGAATGGTGTCGTTAACCAGGCCGTTGATCCAAGGCCCAAGTGAGCAACCGGCATCACCGGCAAATGCCAGCAATGCAAACATCGTTGTTCCTCCTCCTTTGATCTTCTCTGTACTTGCCGCAAGCGTTCCAGGCCAAAGCAGGCTTGATGATAATCCTGCTAGTGCAAAAAAGAACATAACTATCAACGGAACCGAGATAAATGCTATGCCAAGATAAGATGAAAATGCTGCGAGTGAACAAATGGTAAGCGCTTTAAATATATGAATACGTTTACCGAATACGCTATATAAGGTTCGTCCGATCGCCATCATTAGTCCGAAAATGCATGGTCCAAGCAAATCACCCGCAATTTTATCTACACCGAGTCCGGCTTCTGCAAAATATGATGCCCATTGCGCAATAACCATTTCCGTTGAACCGCCACACAGCATTATAAGCAAAAAGAGAATAAAAACAGGCTTTTTGAGTATGTCTGCTGAATGCTTTTCACTTTTGCTTTTAGTCTCTATTATTGGTACTCTTGTGAAAAGCAGGACGTTTATTAAAGGTATAAGTGCCCAAAGCATTGGAATCAGATACCAGAATTTATCAGTAATAAAATAAAGAATAATCGTTGATATCAGTATTACAGATGCTTGTCCCCAACCGTAAAATGAGTGTAAAAGCGTCAGAGATGAGCCAATATTCTCATTTGGAAGAGCCTCAACTATCGGATTTATTACAACTTCAATAAGTCCGGCCCCCACGCTGTAAAGAAAAGAGGAGATTATTAACGCAGGGAGCGGGGGAATAATCTGCGGTAATATTCCCATGAGTATGAGCCCGATAGCTGCAGTTGTATTTGCGATTATAGCGGTATATCTGAAACCGAGCATGTCGATTATTTTGATGGATGCTATGTCAATTGTAAGCTGAGTCAGAAAAATAAACAATACCAGTGAACCTAGCTCTGTGAAGGTAAGGCCGTATCTTGTTCTGAAGATAACAAAAAATAAAGGTGCAATATTAACAGCAATTGCCTGTACTGTGTATGAAATATAACATGCTTTTTTTGTCAGCGAATAAATATCTCTCATTAAATAGCACCTCCGATTTATACCTATCAAAAAAACATAATACCTTATTTTGCAAAAATTGTCAAGGTCTTAAAAATGTATTGACTATAATAACAAAATTTGTTATACTGTTACCGTAATATATGAAAGTGAGGATTTAATAATGATTCTTATTGAAATGGAAAACGGCAATACAATAAAAATGGAACTTTGCCCCGACAAAGCTCCGATAACATGCAAAAATTTTGAAGAGCTTGTTAAAAAAGGTTTTTATGACGGACTTATATTTCACAGAGTTATCCGTGATTTCATGATTCAGGGTGGTGACCCTACCGGTACAGGCTGCGGTGGAAGCGGAACAAACATAAAAGGAGAGTTTGCCGCGAACGGTGTTGAAAATGACCTTTCGCATAAGCGCGGTGTTATATCAATGGCTCGCAGCCAGATGTTTGACAGCGCAAGCTCTCAGTTCTTTATCTGCCATAAGGATTCCTGTTTTCTTGACGGTCAGTATGCCGCATTCGGTTATGTTGTTGAAGGAATAGAAACTGTTGATGAGATTGCAGAAACAGGAACCGATCATATGGACAGACCGAGATTTGATCAGGTAATCAAAAAAATAACAATAGTAGAATAATTTAAAGAGAGCCGATATAAAAACGTCGGCTCTTTTTTTGCAAAATAATATTAATTTTATTTCATTATTATTGCATATAGGTGATAAGTGTGCTATAATAAATATAATTATGTTATTTTAAGAAAGGCGCGTAAATCTGATGATAAACAAGCCATTTAGTCTGATATATCCCGAATGCGATAACCTGAGTGGTGACTCAGTTAACATATCAAGGGAAACTATCGAAGCAATCGAACTTGATTATCTGATAAATCTGAAAAACGGATCGCTTAGTGAATACTTTACTGCTGATGTTGACACTATCAGGTTCAGGCAAGAAACTGTTAAGGATATGCTGGATATACCTGAGCTTTCGACACTTTTGCTCGATATACTTCCTATGCTTTCTGACGTTTCGGAATTAAGGCGTGTTCAGGGCGAACTCGGAGCTAAAGAAAATTATCTGTACAGTATAACTGAAATTGAACTTTACATAGAATGTGTAGAAAAGCTCAGACGCGATTTTCTTCCGCTTTGTGATAAAGTAAAAAGCTCTGCTTTCTTGAAAATGGCACAAGCGGTTAAAGAGCTTGCTGATAGTGATTACTATAAGCAACTTAACAAACGTCTTGATGAGCTTACTTCAAAAGTACACGAAGTAAAAAGTGTAGCAATCGGTGTGAACCTTGATAACGAGCTCAGGCCAACTGATGCCGGCGTTATAAGCCTTAACCCTGAAAAATTCAAATCAGGAACGGTTATTGATAAAATTCTCAGACTTGATTTCAAGGATGACGATTATACGTGCATAGCGCCTCTTGTTCCGAGTTCAAAAGGACAGAATGAAAACCAGTTTTTCGCTTTAAGTAATGCACTTAATAACGCACTTTCTGATATTTTTAAATCATCAGTAAGATCATGGCGTACTATCGTTCGCTCATATGTGCTTGAAAACACCGACTTTTTATTGAAAATTATACCGGAAATAGAATTCTTAGTCAAAAGCACAAAGCTTCTCCGTGCGTTGAAAGATCGCGGTCTGACACTGACTTTCCCTGAAATATGCGAGCTTTCAGATAAAAAATGTGAGCTTTACGGGCTATATAATCCCTGTGTGGCGTTAAAAACCGATGCAAAAATGATCAAAAATGATCTTGTTTTCGATGAAAACGGTATGATATATATTCTGACAGGTCCTAACAGGGGAGGAAAATCAGTCATAACCTGTGCACTGGGTCTTGCTCAGGCTATGGCACAGTTAGGTCTGCCCGTTACCGCAGACAAAGCAAGAATTAGTCCCGTAGAGTCTGTTTACACGCATTTTCCAACCGAAGCTGAAGATACGATAGACAAGGGAAGACTTGGAGAAGAATGCGAACGTCTGAATACAATATTTGATAAGGTCAGTGAATATTCGCTAGTTTTACTTGATGAATCCCTCTCGTCAACGGGATCGTATGAAGCATCATACATAGCTTCTGAGGTGCTCACCGGATTCTCGCTCGTGAAATGCAGATGCCTTTTTTCAACTCATCTTCATGAGTTGTCCGCAAGAGTAGAAGAAATAAACGAAACTGCCAAAGCTGAAGGCGGTGTACTTGTGGATACGCTTGTAGCCGGAATAAAAGGAAGCGAACGCAGTTTTGAAATCGTACGTGCAAAGCCTGACGGGAAATCATATGCCCGAGATATCGCAGAAAAATACGGACTTTCTTCCGAACTGATACGAAATAAAGTATTAAAACAAAAGGAGAAAAATAATGGATAAGCTTCTTACATTACTTGAAAACGACAGCACTCTTACAAAGGAACAGCTTGCAACAATGCTTGACAAAGAAGTCGGCGACATAAAAAATGCAATAAAAGCATATGAAAAAGACGGTGTTATTCTCGGATACAAAACGATTATAGACTGGGATAAGACTGACAGGGAATACGTAAGCGCACTTATTGAGCTTAAGGTTACACCACAGTGCGACGGAGGATTCGACAGAATTGCAGAAAAAATTTATAACTATCCTGAAGTTCAATCGCTCTATCTTATGTCGGGCGGCTTTGATCTTGCGCTTATCATCGAAGGCAAAACGCTCAAGGAAGTTGCAACGTTCGTAGCAAGAAAGCTTGCGCCGCTTAATAACATCACCGCAACCGCAACGCATTTTGTTCTCAAAAAGTATAAGGACAAAGGCGTAATCTACGATATGCCTCAAAAAGACGAGAGAGGTATGTTCTCGATATGATAGAGTCAAGTAAAATTATACCAAAGCGCATCTTGGAGATAAAGCCGTCGGGAATACGTAAGTTTTTTGATTTACTCAACGATATGGATGACGTTATATCTCTTACTGTAGGAGAACCTGATTTCGTAACTCCTCGCCATATAAGAGATGCAGCTATAACAAGCCTTGAAGGCGGCAAAACTTATTATACGGGAAACAGCGGTATGCCTGCGCTTCGCGAGGCAATTTCAGAATATCTTGAGCGTCGCTTTACTCTTAAATACTCGCCCAAAGACGAGGTTATCGTAACCGTTGGCGGAAGCGAAGCAATAGATTTAGCTGTCAGAGCTATAATCGATACAGACGACGAAGTTATAATACCTGTGCCCTCGTTCGTTTGCTATGGACCAATAGTCGAGCTTTCGCATGGCAAACCGGTATTCGTTGAAACAAAAGCAGAGGATAATTTCAAATTAACCCCCGAAGCACTTGCTGCCGCAATTACACCTAAAACAAAAATGATCGTTATTCCTTTCCCGAATAACCCGACGGGAGCTATACTTACAAAGAGCGAGCTTGAAGCTCTTGCAAAGGTTATTGAAAAGACAAATGCGGTCGTTCTATCGGATGAAATATACGCAGAGCTTACATACGGATTAAGCCACACATCTATCGCATCAATTCCTTCGATGAAGGACAGAACTATTGTAGTAAGTGGTTTTTCAAAGGCGTATGCTATGACAGGCTGGCGACTCGGTTATCTCGCAGGTCCGCGCGAGCTTGTTAATCAAATGCTCAAAATACATCAATACGCAATAATGTGCGCACCCACTACAAGCCAATTTGCCGCTATTGAAGCCATGAAAAACGGGGACGCAGACATAGCAGAAATGGCTGAGGAATATAACCGCAGAAGAAAATTCCTCGTTGACGGACTTAACTGTATCGGTCTTGACTGCTTCGAGCCCGAGGGGGCGTTTTATGCTTTCCCAAGTGTTGGCAAATCGGGACTTTCCAGTGAAGAATTTGCCGAAAAACTTCTTTACAGTAAAAAGGTAGCGATAGTACCAGGTACAGCATTTGGTGATTGCGGAGAGGGCTTTGCAAGAATTTCATATGCATATTCTGTAAAGCATATATCTCAGGCACTTGAGCGTATGGAAGAATTTTTAGACGAACTTAAGTGTGGAAAAATAAACTGACAGAAAGGCAGATACGTATGCCAAACAAACCCGAGCTTTTGTCGCCTGCAGGCAACTTTGAAAAAATGAAAAGTGCTATATTATACGGCGCTGATGCTGTATATCTTGCAGGCAATGACTTCGGCATGCGCGCTGCTGCCGATAATTTTACAAATGAAGAATTAAAAGAAGCAATAGAGTACGCTCACGATAGAGGCGTACGCGTTTATATTACGCTTAACACGATGCCGCATCCTGACGAATACGAAAGTCTGCGCGAGTACTTAAGCTTCTTGTCAACAACTCCTCCTGATGCTGTAATTTGTGTTGACCTCGGTGTCATCGCGCTCGTCAAGGAGTACCTACCGGACACAGAACTTCACATATCAACACAGGCAAGTATAGTAAGTGCCGAGGCTTCAATACAGTGGATGAAGCTTGGAGCAAAAAGAGTAGTTCTTGCCCGCGAGCTCACCTTTGACGAGATACTCAAGATAAGAGCCAATATACCCGATGAGCTTGAGCTCGAAGCATTTATACACGGCTCAATGTGTATATCTTACAGCGGAAGATGTTTGCTTTCGCAACACTTCACAAACAGGGATGCAAATCGTGGAAGATGCGCTCAACCTTGCCGTTGGAACTTTGAAGTCTTTGAAGAAAAACGCCCTGATGACGTTTTGCCGTTAGAACAGGACAAAAACGGAACGTTTATTATGAGTTCAAAAGACATGTGTATGATAGAACACATTCCTGAGCTTGTAAAATCGGGCATAACAAGCTTCAAAATCGAAGGCAGAATGAAAAGCGCTTACTATACCGCCGTCGTTACAAACACGTACAGAATGGCGATAGATGAGTATCTGCGTGATCCCGAGAAATATAAGTTTAACCCGTTGTGGTCCAAAGAGCTTGACAGCGTAAGCCACCGTGAGTACGCAACAGGCTTCTATTATGACCGCCCGCTTGACGATGCAAAAACGTGTACAACACCCGGGTATTTGCGTGAAAAGGCGTATCTTGCTATTGCACAGGGTTATGACGCTCAAAGTGGTCTTGCACTATTCATTCAAAGAAACAAGGCAGTCAGGGGAACAAACGCAGAAATAATATCTCCCGGTAAATGCGGCCGCGGATTAACTCTTGATGAGATGTTTGATGAAAACATGCTTCCGCTTGAAAGTGCTCCTCATCCGTTCATGAAATTTTATGTAAAAGTTCCTTTTGAAGTAAAACCGGGCGATATAATGCGCTCAGGCGACTAACGGAGGTTATCATGATCGAAGTTCTTAAATCGCTTTTGCTAGGTATAGTTGAGGGAATAACCGAATGGTTACCTATCAGCTCAACGGGACATATGATTCTTGTAAATGAGTTTATAAATAACTCAGGCTTTACAAGCAGCGATCTTTATATTTACGTTATACAGCTTGGAGCAATACTCGCGGTCGTCACACTCTATTTTAGGCGACTCAACCCATTTGCACCGTCAAAAAGCGAAACCGAGAAACGCAACACGTGGCAGATGTGGTTTAAGGTAATAATCGCCTGCCTACCCGCCGCTGTGTTCGGGCTGGCGCTTGACAACTTTATGGAAAAGATTGAAACTTGGTATGTTGTCGGTGCGACACTGCTTATATATGGCATTGCGTTTATAATAGTTGAAAACAGGAACAGTTCTATCAAGATTGTTTCAATGAAGGAACTTTCATATAAGACCGCTATAATAATCGGACTGTTCCAGGTCCTTTCGATAATACCCGGGACATCACGCTCAGGCGCTACAATACTTGGTGCAATGATAATCGGATGTTCGCGTGAGCTTGCGGCTGAATTTTCATTTTTCCTTGCAATCCCTGTTATGTTCGGTGTCAGTTTCTTGAAAATCATCACAAATCTTGACCTTTTCAGCACTGAAAACTTGCTTGTGCTGATTACGGGAATGCTTGTAGCATACGTCGTATCCCTGATTTCTATGAAATTTCTTGTAGAATATGTAAAAAAACATGATTTTAAATTTTTCGGTTATTACAGAATAATATTGGCAGTAATAGTATTTGTTTATTTCGGTATCAGCACTCTAATGGGATAAAAAACAAATTAAGACGGTATTCGTTGTTTTTTTAACAAAATATGCTTGCCAAATTCGATAAAATATGATACAATATTAGCCGTGAGAATTTTTGCGGCAAAATGCACGCATAATTAACTATGTAAAATTTTATTTTTGAGGTGAAAACATGTACAACAAGAAGACCATTGAGGATATTGAAGTATCCGGCAAGAGAGTTCTCGTTCGTTGCGACTTTAACGTACCGCTCAAGGACGGCGTTATCACAAGCGACAAGAGAATCGTAAGCGCTATTCCCACGATCAAATACCTTTTAGAGCATGGCGCAAAGGTTATCCTTTGCTCGCACATGGGTAAGCCCCACGCCGTTCTTACAGAAGGCTTCGGACTTACAAAGAAGGAAAAGGCGAAAATAGAGGCACTTCCTGCTGAAGAACAGGCAGAAGCTAAGGCTAAGATGCTTGAAAAGGCAGCAAAGGAAGATCCTGTTAAGTTCACCCTCAAGCCTGTTGCAGACAGACTCAATGAGCTTCTTGACGGCAAGGTAACGTTCGCTACCGATATTATTGGTGAAGATGCAAAGGCAAAGGTTGCAGCTCTTAAGGACGGCGAAGCTGTTCTTATCGAAAACGTTCGTTTCGATGCAAGAGAAACAAAGAACGATCCTACGTTCTCCAAGGCTCTCGCTGAATTTGCTGACCTTTACGTAAACGATGCATTCGGTTCTGCTCACAGAGCACACTCTTCAACTGCAGGCGTTACAGAATTCATAAAGGACGCTGTATGCGGCTATCTTATCCAGAAGGAAATCAAGATCATGGGTGATGCGCTCAGCAATCCCGTTCGTCCTTTCGTTGCAATACTAGGCGGCGCTAAGGTTTCCGACAAGATCGGCGTTATAAACAACCTCATTGAAAAGGTTGATACGCTCATCATCGGTGGCGGTATGGCTTACACATTCTTCCGCGCTCTCGGCAACTCAACAGGAACGTCTCTCTGCGAAGAAGACAAGCTTGATCTTGCTCTTGAGCTTCTTGGAAAGGCTCGTGAAAAGAAAGTTAACTTCCTTCTCCCTGTAGACAATATGGTAGGTAAGGAATACGACGAAAATACCGAATACATGAGAATTTATTCCGACTCCATCCCGGATGGTTGGATGGGACTTGACATCGGACCGATTACTCAGGAACTCTTCTCTAAGTCTATTAAGGGCGCCGGAACAGTTGTATGGAACGGACCGATGGGCGTTTCCGAATGGAAGAACTTTGCAGCAGGTACAGAAACAGTTGCTAAGGCTGTTGCTGAATCGGGCGCGATCTCGATCATCGGCGGTGGAGACAGTGCAGCAGCAGTTGAAAAGCTCGGCTATGCTGACAAGATGACTCATATCTCCACAGGCGGCGGCGCATCACTTGAATTTTTAGAGGGTAAGGACCTTCCCGGTATCGCTTGCCTCAACAACAAGTAATAACAATATTTAAGAAGGACTTACGAAAATGAATAAATCTCTCAGACGTCCCGTTATCGCGGGAAATTGGAAAATGAACATGACTCCCTCAAAGACCTCAGCTTTCATCGAAGAGCTTGCAATAAAGGTAGCAGGGAAGAATGAATGCGAAATCGTACTTTGCGTACCCTTCGTTGACATTGCATCCGCAGTTGCAAGCGCAAAGGGCACAAACGTAAAGGTTGGCGCGCAGAACGTACACTTCAAGGAAAGCGGTGCTTACACAGGCGAAATTTCCGCTGAAATGCTTCTTGAATGCGGAGCAGAGTACGTTGTTATCGGTCACAGTGAGCGCAGACAGTACTTCGGTGAAACAGATGAAACTGTTAACCTCAGAACTCTCGCAGCACTTAATGCAGGACTCAAGGTTATCCTCTGTGTTGGTGAAATGCTTGACGAGCGTGAACTTGGTATCACAGAAGAGATCGTGTCTATGCAGACAAAGATCGCTCTCAAGGACGTTACGAGCGAGCAGCTCAAGAACGTTATCATCGCCTACGAACCCGTATGGGCTATCGGCACAGGCAAGACAGCTACTGCTGATCAGGCAGAAGAAGTTTGTGCAATCATCAGAAACGTTATTGCAAAGCTATACACAAAGGCTGAAGCTGATGCAACTGTTATCCAGTACGGCGGTTCAATGAATGCAAAGAATGCCGCAGAGCTTCTTTCCAAGGAAAACGTAGACGGCGGACTTATCGGCGGTGCTTCTCTTAAAACAGAAGACTTCACGATCATTGTTGACGCTGCACAGTAATCTCAAAAACAAAAATCGGGCGGTTTGTGCCGCCCGATAATTTTTAGGTGTAACAATGAATAATATCAGAAATAGTTTTTTCTTGATGATGACCGCAATAATATGGGGTCTTGCCTTTATCGCTCAAAGCGTAGGTATGGAGTATCTGAAACCGTTCACTTTCAACGGAATCCGATCACTTATTGGCGGAATAGCACTTTTACCGCTTGTATTCGTTCTGAGACTTTTTGGCAAACGTAGCGGCAAATACAAATACGAAAACAAGAAAACACTTATAATCGGCGGAATTTCGTGTGGGACGGTTCTTTTTATAGCTTCAACGCTCCAACAGTACGCGCTTGTTGATACGAGCCCCGGAAAAGCAGGCTTTATGACCGCATTATACATTGTAATCGTTCCGTTTTTCGCTTGTTTTACAGGCAAAAGACCCGGTTTAAAGCTTATTTTCGCAGCACTTGCTTCGCTTGTTGGTCTGTATTTCCTTTGTTTTGACGGCGAAGCTCTTGTATTTGCTCCGGGAGACGTTTTTCTGATACTTGCGGCAGCAGTATTCTCGGTACATATACTTGTTATCGACTATTTTTCACCAAAAGTCGACGGCGTTGCAATGTCATGTATTCAGTTTTTCGTTTGCGGACTTTTATCAGTAATACCAATGCTTTTGCTTGACAAGCCCGAGTTTTCCGCAATAATAGATGCAAGAATACCGATATTGTATGCAGGTGTAATGTCCTGCGGCGTTGCTTATACGCTTCAGATAGTCGGGCAAAAGGGGGTAAACCCCACGCTTGCATCTCTTATATTGAGCCTCGAATCGGTTTTTGCACTACTTGGGGAATTTGCTTATAGCAAAATAACGGGTACACCAAGTACACTATCTTCTCGCGAGATTTTCGGCTGCGTAATCGTATTCTGTGCAATTATACTTGCACAGATTCCCGACGAAAAGAGAGCATGAAAAAGCCAGCATTCAATAGCCAGCATTCAATGCTGGCTTTTTTCTATGGCAATAATATTGTATCAGGTCCAAGATCTATAATATAATCTCCGCTTTTCAAAATTTGTGCAAGCTCAAATGAATCTTTTGGGATTTTCTTCGTCCTTACTGCAGCATTCCCTTCATTTGCCGCATTTGGGTGATGAAAATCGGATCCTGCGGTTATTATTGAGAAACTATTTTCCTTTGCAAACCTCAGTGCCAAAGCTATGCGGGAATTATGATGATGATGCATATTAAAAGCTTCAACACCGTCAAGCAGGGAAGGGGCAGCAGGAGTCGCTCTGAAAGGGTGAGCCTGAACAAAGAGAGATTTGTCAAGCTTAATTTCCTTTCTGTATGTTTTTATATCACCCGACAAGTAGTCATATGCATCTTCGAGTATCTTTCTGTCAGCACCATATATCAGATAGTCGTTCATTGACTCACGCTCAAAGCGAATTTCAACGCCAAGTAGAACCTTAACGTTGTATTTCTCGCTTAATGAAGCACAATCTTTATAGTCTTTTACATAATAATCGATTGCTTCTTTTTTTGTCATACCACTAAACATACATTCTGTAAAATGATTGGTAATAACAATAGCATGATAGCCAATCTCTGAATAGGTTCGCATCATCTCCTCGGGAGGTATCTCGCTGCAAACGCTTACAGGTGAGGTATGGGCATGCATTTCAATTCGGTATGGATATATTTTTTTCAGTTCAGATTTATATTTTATATTTTCCATTAAATTCTTTTATTAATGCCTTTCTTCGGAAAAAAACTAAGTGCCCAACAATTTCTTGTCGGGCACATTATTTTATTTTTTAAGAGCAATTGCTTCTTTTGCCTTTGCCACAAGGTTTGCAGCAGTAAGACCGTACATTTCAAGAAGCGGCGGAACTTTACCGGAACGTCCGAACACGTCTTGTGTACCAACTCTGATAACAGGAGTCGGGCAAGACTCGCTGAGACACTCGCAAACAGCGCTTCCGAGACCACCGATAACGTTGTGTTCTTCAGCAGTTACAATAGCACCTGTTTCACGTGCAGCTGTAAGTATTATTTCCTTGTCAAGAGGCTTGATTGTAGCTATGTTAATAACGCGAGCACTTATACCTTCGCTCTTAAGAAGTTCAGCAGCCTTCAAAGCCTCGTGAACCATAAGACCTGTAGCGACGATAGTTACGTCTGTACCATTAACAAGTTTTACACCCTTGCCGATCTCAAACTTATAGCTTTCGTCAAATATCTGGTCAAGAGCAAGGCGTCCGAATCTTAAGTATACAGGGCCTTCAAAGTTGATAGCAGCTTCAACAGCAGCGCGTGCTTCAACAGCGTCAGCAGGATTGATAATCGTCATGCCGGGGATAGTACGCATAAGAGCTATGTCTTCAAGGCATTGGTGAGTAGCGCCGTCTTCACCAACAGAAATTCCTGCATGTGTTGCGCCGATCTTTACATTAAGATGAGGGTATCCGATAGAGTTTCTTACCTGTTCAAAAGCACGTCCTGCGCTGAACATAGCAAATGAGCTTACAAAGGGTATCTTTCCTGTGGTTGCAACACCTGCTGCAACGGAAATCATGTTGCCCTCGGCAATACCGCAGTCAAAGAATCTGTCGGGGTACGCTTTTTTGAATTTTATTGTTTTCGTTGCTTCGGCAAGGTCTGCATCAAAGACAACGAGGTTATCATATTTTGCACCAAACTCAACAAGTGCTGAGCCGTAGGCTTCTCTTGTAGCAATTTTCTCAGACATTTTCGTATTCCTTTCTCACATTAAGTAATCAGGCACCGAGTTCTTCGAGTGCAAGCTTGTACTGGTCTTCCTTGGGAGCGCTTCCGTGCCAGCTTACCTGGTTTTCCATAAATGAAACTCCGCGTCCCTTAACAGTCTTCATAATAACAGCTGTAGGCTTGCCCTTACATTCGCGAGCCTTCGCTGCAGCATTTCTAATAGCATCAAAGTCGTGGCCGTCGATCTCAATTACGTTCCAGCCGAACGCTTCAAACTTTTCCTTGAAAGGAGCAGGACCGATAACGTCAGCAACGGGTCCGTCTATCTGAAGCCCGTTATAGTCAACGAAAGCACAAAGGTTATCAAGCTTATAGTGAGCAGCGAACATAGCTGCTTCCCAGACCTGACCTTCTTCACATTCACCGTCACCGAGAACAGCATATACTCTGTAAGAATCGTTTGATATCTTGCCCGAAAGAGCCATACCGCAAGCAGCAGAGATACCAAGCCCGAGCGAGCCTGTTGTCATATCAACGCCGGCAGTACCCTTCATATCCGGGTGACCCTGGAGATTGCTGTCTATCTGACGAAGTGTCTTAAGATGTTCAACGGGGAAGTATCCGCGGTTTGCAAGAGTAGAATAAAGCGCCGGAGCCGCGTGTCCCTTTGAAAGAACAAAACGGTCGCGTGCAGGATACTTGGGATTTTTGGGATCAATATTCATTTCTTCAAAATAAAGATACGCCATCACGTCAGCGATCGAAAGAGAACCGCCCGGATGTCCCGAAGCCGCTCTGTATACGCCTTCGATAATACCGATTCTGATTTTTTTCGCTTGCTTTGCGAGGAATTCATTCGTCTGTTGCATTTTTATGTCCTTTCTGTCTTTGCAGACATTTGATTTATAAAATTAGATTTGGTCGTTACTGTTTGCGTTTGCCTTGAGATAAGCGTTTATAAATCCGTCTATCTCACCGTCCATAACTGCATTGATATTGCCGTCTTCATAGCCTGTACGCGTGTCTTTTGCAAGCGTGTAGGGCATAAACACGTACGAGCGTATCTGTGCTCCCCATTCAATATTCGTTTTGTTGCCCTGAATATCTTCTATTCTCTCGAGCTTTTCGCGCTCTTTTATTTCCATAAGCTTGCTCTTGAGCATCTTCATTGCTGTTTCCTTATTTTGAAGCTGACTGCGCTCGGTCTGACAACCTACAACGATACCCGTGGGCTTATGAAGGATACGGATAGCAGAGTCAGTCTTGTTTACGTGCTGTCCTCCTGCGCCACTCGAGCGGTGAGCAGTTACTTCAATATCCTCATCGCGGATCTCTATCTTACCATCGTCGGTAAATTCGGGCATAACTTCAACAGAAGCAAAAGAGGTGTGACGTCTTCCCGACGAGTCAAAAGGCGAAACACGAACGAGCCTGTGAACGCCGTTCTCGCTCTTAAGATAGCCGTATGCATTCTCACCCTCTACCATTATAGTAGCACTCTTAAGTCCGGCTTCTTCACCGTCAAGCCAATCTATAAGCTTAACGTTGTATCCGTGCTTTTCACCCCAACGCGTGTACATACGGTAGAGCATAAGAGCCCAGTCCTGAGCCTCCGTGCCTCCCGCACCCGGGTGAAACGAAACGATTGCATTACTCTGGTCGTATTCGCCCGAAAGAAGAATCTCAATACGCTGACGTTCTTCCTCTTCTGCAATCTTTATAACCTCTGCTTCGACCTCAGGGATAAGTGACTCATCACCTTCATCAATTCCAAGCTCGGCAAGAACGATCGCGTCCTCAAGTCTTGTTGCGAGGTCATCATACTTTTTAATTTTATCCTTGAGCTGCTTGACTTTTCGAAGAACAGTACTTGAATTTTCCTGATCGTTCCAGAAGTCAGGGTCGAAAGTTTCCTTTTCAAGGTCATCCGCTTTTTCGCGAAGCTTGTCAATCTGCAAAGCACTTCCAAGCTCTGTTATATCAGCTCGCATTCCCTGAAGCTTATATTTTGCTTCCTCAAGTTGAATAATCAATTATTTCCTCCCGACGCCAAAGCGTCAAATTACAAAATAGTTACATAATTACACATACTATAGTATACCAAATAATAACATTCAAGTCAATAGAATTTGCAAACAAATAATACAAATTATTTCACGGTTTTAAAATGAAAATAAAGTGTAAATTATGTGGAAGTATCATTGTTTTTGTATGAATATAGTCTTATAATATTGTATATAAATATAACTTTACACTAATTTACCTTGAGGTGAAATTATTATGAAATATCTGATACTCGTATGCGATGGAATGGCCGATTATCCGATTGAAGAGCTCGGCGGCATGACACCTATGGAAAAAGCAAATAAGCCTTTTATGGACAAGCTTGCGAAGATTTCGGTTTGTGGAAGCGTTTCAAACGTGCCCGATGGAATGGTTCCTGAAAGCGATACCGCGAATATCGCCATAATGTCGTATGACCCTAAAATTTACTCAAAAGGAAGATCCCCTCTTGAGGCTTTAAGTATGGGATTACATATGGATGACGACGATACTGCATACAGATGCAACGTTGTTACACTCTCGGAAGAAGACTGTGATTACGACGACCGTACTATTATAGACCATAGTGCAGACGAAATCACCACTGCCGAAGCTGACGAGCTTATAAAGGCTCTTGAAGATCATTTTGGCAGAGAAGGGCTTCATTTCTACACTGGTGTAAGCTATCGTCACTGTATGATACTTAAAAATGGTATTGAAAAATATGATTTCACTCGTCCTCACGACATACTTACACAAAAGATCGGACAGTATATGCCTAAAGACAAGGATGGCGAAATGTTCTATAAGATGATGCGTGAAAGCTATGACATTCTTGAAAACCATCCCGTCAACGTGGCTCGTCGTGAGCGCGGGCTCAAGCCCGCTAACTCTGCGTGGTTCTGGAGTCCCGGCAGGCGCCCCTCTCTCCCGATATTCAAAGAAAAATGGGGGCTTGATGCTTCCGTCATTTCGGCCGTTGACCTCATTAAGGGCATAGGACTTTGTGCCGGTATGGAGTCGATCGACGTTGAAGGCGCAACGGGTAACGTACATACAAACTACACCGGTAAAGCAAATGCTGCAATAGATGCTTTCAAACGCGGACGAGACCTCGTGTATCTCCACGTTGAGGCACCCGATGAATGCGGACACAGAGCAGAGCTTGAGAATAAGATTCTTTCGGTTGAAAAGATAGACAAGCTTATACTCGAGCCTATATATAATTATCTTGAGTCTTCAGGAGAAGAGTTTTCGATACTCGTTCTTCCCGATCATCCTACCCCCATATCAAGAAGAACACACACAATGGAACCTGTACCGTTCTTTATTTATTCTTCGGACAAAAAAATAAACGGTATCGATACGTACAGTGAAAAGAACTGTTCACTCGCAGGGCTTTACATTGCTGACGGATACAAGCTTCTTGATACATTTATAAGAAAATAAACACCAAGGAAGGCAACTTACATGTTAGCACCCGATTCTAAACTGATCCGACTTGCAAAATTTATATATGATTTCTTCGAAATGATTGTAATAGCAGCAACGATTACTATAATTACGTTCATGTTTGCTGGCAGACTCACCGTAGTTGACGGACCTTCAATGATGAACACACTTATCGATAAAGAAGTGCTTTTTGTAAGCAATTTTGCATACACTCCAAAAGCAGGCGATATCGTGGTTTTTCAGCAACCAAACAGTCACGTAAACGGTCCGATTGTTAAGCGGGTAATTGCAACAGAAGGTCAGGTTGTAGATATTGATTTTGACAATTGGATAGTTTATGTTGACGGGGAATCGTTGTTTGAAGACAGTAACGGTGATCCTATGATAGAACCTTATATAAACTATAAGGAGGATTATAGGATGAATGAGTACGATATTGATTTTCCGATAACTGTTCCAAAAGGCGAAGTCTTTCTGATGGGGGATAACAGAAACCACTCCAATGACAGCAGAAGCAGTGATATAGGAACCGTTGATGTAAGATATATATTCGGAAGAGTCATTTCTAGAATAAGACCATTTTCAAAGTTTGGTCCTGTGAACTAAAATATCCGGGGAAGGTACTATTATGGGGTTCGGAATCTTGTTTTGTGCATATTTTTTTGCCTTCGGTTTTACTCCGGGGGCAAATTACATAGTTAGCATCGTTGGAATCATTGGTACCGTTTTACTTTATATAGCATCACGAAAATTGTCAGTCCACAGTAAAGCTTTCAGGCTTTCAAGCTACGCCTCAATAATTCTCGCTTTATCGTACGTGGTAAACGCAGTAATAAAACTCGCGGTGACCGATGAAGATATTTTAAATCTGATGCAGGCGGTTATGATTCTTGCAGTTTTTACCTATAACTTATTAATGTATAAAGGTATTTCTGAAATATCGCTTGTTGCTGAAAACAAAATTGTGCACTCTAAAGCAGTCAGTATGATGATCCTGATTATTATATATTATCTGTTCGTCGCGTTTGCATCTGTATCGTCATACTTCTCATTCAGAATAACACCTGTAATTTCAATCATGTCGGCATTTTTCGGTATCGTATGGTTGATTGGATCGCTTTGGCTGATATTCAGTGCATATATGAGAATATGCATGCCCGGCGACGAAGATATGCCGCTCAAATCAAAGCATAAATAAGCAAGATAATATACGGAGAACATATGAACTGTATAAAATACATAATATCATTTATTTTTTTATTTAATCCGCATATCAACGTAATAGATATTTTTCCGGACTTTATTGCATGGATTTTACTTTACAACGCAATTGGAAAAGTACGTCATTTATCTATTCAGATGCAAAATGCTGCCAACAGTATAATCAAAATGGCTTGGGTTTCATTTGCAAGCTTTATTTGTATTTTCCTTATTGGCAATATTGACTCAACAATGGTATTAACTATAACATTTGCTGTAAATACAATGCGACTCATATGTGGCATACCTGCCATAAAACATCTGTTTTCGGGATTAAACGAGCTTGCAGGACTTTATGACGGGCATAGTATTTATGAAACATCGGGTCGCTTTAATAAAGAGAGGATATATAAAGCTGAAAAGCTCACATATGTATTCTTTGCATCACATTGTTTATTGTCAACTTTTCCGGAGTTTTCAGAGCTTTCCGCCCATAGTTCGAATATCATGAGCGAAGGTTACAGAACGTTGTTGTCGTTTAAGCCTTTATTTTACGCATTTTGCGTAATTGCTTGCGCTATAATTGGCATAATATGGCTTTCTGTAATAATACCGTTTACAAATAAAATCTGCAAAGAGAAAAACTTTATAGAAAAAATAAATATATCTTATGAAGAAAAGATTGTAGATACGGGAAAGCATCGCGCCCTTTCAATATCGAATGCTTATTTTGTAATTTCAATTTCGGGGCTATTTCTTATTTGTATAGTATTTGACAGTATGGATATAGTACCAAGATTTATAATGCCTTTGCTTGCCTTTTCTGGAGCAATAAGCCTTTCAAAATCAGGTTATGCCACTAAACCATTGATAACGTTCTCCGCGCTCTCTATAATAGCATCTCTTGTTTCCTACGCATTCAGATTTGTCTTTTTGGCAAACTACTCTTATGATGTAATTACGCGTTCATTTAAGGCGTATGATTTTTTCATTATCACACTAGTTGTGACAGCGGTTGAATTTGCGCTGCTTTTAATCACTTATTTTATACTGATAAAGCTTACGTATAGAATAGCCTTAAACGATGCTCTGAGCGAATCCCTGCATATTGATAATAGAAAAACACAAGAGTTTAATAATGCGCAGATAAGAGTATATAAACGCAGAACAACAGTGTCGTTTTTATTATTCACGCTTGCTTGCGTTTCAAAGGTTTTCACTTTTATTAATCTTGGCAACATACCTCAGATATGGATGCTTGAATTTGTATTGTGTGTATTATGGTATCTGTATTCATATAGCATGTATTCAAGCCTAAGAGATGGTATTGAAAAGAAATATTTTTAAGGAAATTCATAAATGAAGCTGATCATCGCAGAAAAACCGTCGCTAGCACGTAATATAGTGTCAAGCATCGGAAACATGTCACAAAAACAGAGTTACTATGAAGGCTCAGGTTACATCGTAACCTGGGCATTTGGTCATCTTTTTTCGCTCTGTGATATTGATGATTACTCACCAAATCCTGACGGTACAAAGCGCTGGACAATAGAAAATTTACCCTGCTTTCCCGACAGCTTCAAATTCAGACTTAGGCAGGATCAATCTAAGAAAACTGACCCCGGTGTCGAAAGGCAGTTCGGCATAATTAAAACTCTTTGCGAACGAGAAGACGTTGATACCGTTATAAATGCAGGCGACTCGGACAGAGAGGGCGAAATTATAATAAGGCTTTGCGTAATGAATACGCGTGCTCTTGAACTGGGCAAATCATTTAAAAGACTTTGGCTGCCTGATCAGACTTCCGAGACAATACGGGCGGCTCTTTCAGATATGAAAGATGAAAATGAATACGAATCTCTTGCAAACGAAGGCTTTGCACGAACATATATCGACTGGTTATACGGTGTTAATCTCACGCGCTTTGCTACTTTGAAATGCGGAACGCTTCTCAGAGTCGGTCGCGTAATTATTCCTATCGTTAAGGCTATTTATGACCGCGACATGGCTATAAAGAACTTCAAAAGCGAAAAATATTATTCTATCGCAAGCAAAACTGAGCGTGACGGTGAAAAAATTGATCTTTTGAGCAAGAACAAATACCCCGCAAAGGATCATGAAAAGGCAAATGCGGATGCAAACAAATATAATAGCGCGCAAACGATTGTAATTTCACGCAAAAGTAAAAAGGACAAGCTTTCTGCACCAAAGTTATACTCGCTTTCGAAGCTTCAGAATCTTTTAGGCAAAAAATACAAAATGCCAATGGAAAAGAGCCTTGCAATACTTCAGAAGCTTTACGAGGAAGGTTACGTTACCTATCCGCGTACAAACAGTGAGTACCTTGCAACAGCAGAGCAGGATAAGGTCAAAAAAATCATATCAGGCGTAAAAAAGCTTGGCTATCCGGTTGAATTCAAATTCAGCAAAATGATATTTGACGATTCCAAGATCGAATCTCATTCAGCGCTGACACCAACCTATAAAATTCCTGATAAAACAAAGCTTTCGCACGAAGAAACACAGGTGTATTCAACTATAATGCGAAGATTTGTTGCAGTATTCTGCAGCGAAGAATGTAAAGTTGAAAAAAGCGAAATTAAAATAAAAACCGGCGAATATGAAGAATTCACTCTCAAAGGAACTACTATTATTGAACCGGGTTGGACCAGATACGACGATCATAACCAAAAAGACAAGATATTACCAAAGCTTGAGAAAGGCGATATAATACAAACTGATTTCGAGCCTGTTGAAAAAGAAACAACTCCTCCGAAGCATTATACAATAGAAACCCTGAATAACTATCTCAAAAATCCGTTCAAGGAAGATAAACAAGCAAGTCAGGAAGCCGGTGATAGCGATGACGACGATTACAAAGCGATTTTTGAGGGACTTGAGCTTGGAACGGAGGCAACGCGAACCGGTATAATCGAGAATGCACGGAAAAGCAATTATATAAAGCTAAATAAGGACGTATACACGATTCTTCCCGACGGTGAGTATCTTATTGAGGCCCTGCAAAGAATGAATATATCAATGGATAAATACAAGACGAGCGAACTCGGCCGTGCGCTGAAAGGTGTATATCGCGGGGACATCAGCATTGACGATAGCGTTGCGCTTGCTGTTCGTGAAATAAGCGACGTATTCAAAGCAAGGGATAACGTTACTCCTGAAACAGATTATGACGACGGATTCTTCGGAGATATGATAGGTAGTTGTCCTATGTGCGGTAATAATGTTGTAAAGGGCAGGTACGGATACGGTTGTAAAGGTTATAAAGAAGGCTGCAATTTCAGAATAAGCGGATTTTTATGTAATCGCGTAATATCAAAAGCAAACGCAAAATTATTACTCGAAACTGGCTATTCGTCAAGAATTGAAGGCTTTGTATCAAAAGCAGGGAATAAATTTGATGCAAAATTAAAGCTTGAAAATAATAAACTGATCTTTGTATTTGACGATAAGAATGTAGATACAAAGAAATCAAATTCTCCCACAGGATATTCTAATCATGAGATGCCTACAAGCGACGACCTGGCATTTCTTGAAACAATAACACCAACATTAGATAATCTTACTTAGAAAGGTTTTGTAATGAACAGAAAATTTGAAGGCGGCATTTATGACTGCCCTGATGTCAGCGGATATATCTTCAGAGACGTATTGGATATTAACGAGGTATCAATACACGGACTTTACAATACACGTAAGCTTAGCAAATACTGCCGCATCCCTGAAGATGTTGCCAAAGCAACAAGCAAAGACGTGGCTTCGCTCAATTTTAATACCTCCGGCGGAAGAGTTCGTTTCTCAACAGATGCACCGTCTATTGCCGTTCGTTTTGTAGAAGATAAGGTTATTTTATATCAAAATATGTCAGTTTCAGCTTCTGCAGGAATAGACGTATATATGAAAAAAAGTCAAAGGTGTGAGATCTACCGTACAACCTTAAAGCCTCAATTACATCCCGAACGCGACTGCGTTCACATCGTAAACCTTGGAGAAGGCGAAAAGGAGATCACACTCTATCTTCCTATATATAATCCTCTAAACAAGCTTGAAATAGGAATAATGCCGGGGCATACAATAAAGTCTGCTACACCTTATGTTGATATTGAGCCTGTAATATATTACGGTTCATCAATTACACAAGGAGGATGCGTCAGCAGACCGGGTTTAACTTATGAAGCAAAAATTTGCCGCGAATCAAACATTGATTACACTTGCCTTGGCTTTTCCGGAAGCGCAAAGGGCGAGGACGCTATGATACAATATCTTGCAAGCCTTGACATGTCTGTTTTTGTAAGCGACTATGATCACAACGCAAAGGATGAAGAGCTCTTAAATACCCACGAAAAGCTATATAAAGCAATAAGAGAGAAGCATCCGGATATACCGTATATAATAGTGGGCAAGCCTGATGTGGGTATAAGCTATTACAACAGGCGTTCAATTGTATTCGCTACTTATGACAATGCTCGCAAAAATGGTGACAATAAGGTATACTACATAGATTCATATATGCTGTTTGGCGGCCGCGACAGGGAAGACTGTACCGTCGACGGTTGCCATCCCAACGATCTTGGAGTAAGCAGAATGTCAGATGCTATTGGATCTGTACTCTTGAAGGCACTGAAAGTGATTTAATAAAAGATGCCTTTGACAAGCGTCAAAGGCATCTGAAAGATTTATATTACAGCACTTATCTTTCGTAGTTTTCAGACTTATTCTTGTTTTGGTTTTTGTTCTGATTGTTGTTCTGGTTGTTATTCTGGTTGTTATTCTGGTTTCTGTTCTGATTGTTATTCTGGTTTTTGTTCTGGTTCTTGTTCTGGTTGTTATCCATAACTTTTTCCTTTCTTATTACCACGTTATCAGCATTGTAAATGCATGTAATGCCGGCAAGCGACTTTTGTCTTTTGCAAAATTATTATTTGTATATATAAAGATTTTATACTCAAAATCAATAATTACTATAAAGGAAAAACACCGTAAACGGTGAAACTGTTGACGATGAGCGATTTAATACTGACTGAAATAAATGAAAACTTGAAAATATTTCAAAAAACGGAAGGACTTACATTCACAAGTGATGCTTATTTATTGTATGCCTATATGAAAAAAAGGCAAAAAGCTATCGCGGCTGATTTCGGAAGCGGAACAGGTGTAATATCACTTTTATCGGCAGCAAAAAGAAAGTATGCTAAAATTCACGCATGTGAGATTCAAAATGATTTTTATGATATCATATGCAAAAACATAAGTGAAAATGGCCTTAACAAGTATATAGAAGCACATAACACAGATATTACAAAAATAGGACACGAATATTTTGGCAAACAAATTGACGTTGTATTTTCAAATCCGCCGTATATGAAATCCGATAGCGGAAAATCAAATGAAGCTCTTACAAAAAACGTTGCGCGACATGAAATTTACGGAACAATATATGATTTCTGTTGTTCTGCTCAAAGGGTTCTGAAGCATGGCGGATATTTTTACTGTGTATACAGACCGGACAGACTTACAGATCTTCTTGACGCAATGAGAAGCGCAACTCTTGAGCCCAAAAGGCTTACTTTTGTCCATGCAAGAGCAGACCTCTGCCCCTGTATTGTGTTGGCAGAGGGGAAAAAAGGAGCATCGTCGTCAATTATAATAACAAAACCCCTGATCATGTATAATGAAGATCTTTCTTACACCGATGATTTAAAATATATATACGAAAATGGTGAATTTAATGAGCAGTATCAAAAATCCAGATAAATTATATTCAAGTGAAAAAAACGCAATATTACCGGGCGTATTATATCTTGTGGCAACACCTATCGGTAATTTGTCAGATCTTTCCGAGAGAGCTGTAAAAACTCTTTCTGAGGTTGATTTTATTGCAGCGGAAGATACGCGAAATACAGCCTTTTTACTTTCTAAAATGGGAATAAAAAAGCCGCTTGTTTCATACTATGAACACAATAAGCGCGAACGTGGCAGTATCATATGCGACCGTATTTCTTCAGGCGAATCGTGTGCTCTTGTAACCGACGCAGGAACGCCTGCAATAAGTGACCCCGGCGAAGACCTTGTAGCTTTGTGTATCGAACGCAACATTACCGTAACAAGCGTACCCGGCCCTTGTGCAGCTATCAATGCTCTTATACTTTCAGGAATATTTACAGCGCGGTTTGCTTTTGAAGGCTTTTTATCTGCAAACAAATCTGAGCGAAGAAAGCGGCTTGAAGAAGTTTCGGAAGAGAAGCGTACATTGATTTTTTATGAAGCACCACATAAATTAAAGCAAACGTTATCTGATATGAAAAAGTATTTTGGTGAAGAGCGAAAAATTGCTCTGTGCCGTGAATTAACTAAATTAAACGAAGAGGTTATAAGAACCGACATACGTGGTGCAATTGCCATATATAGCGAAAGTGAGCCGAGAGGGGAGTACGTTATAATAATCTCGCCTATTAGTGAAAGCGAACTTAAAGGCAGAGCTTTTTATAGTGATATGTCAATTGAAGAACACGTAGATTATTATATTGAAAGCGGTCTTTCCAAAATGGACGCTATGAAGGCTGTTGCGAAGGACAGAGGATTATCCAAAAGTAGTATATATAAAGAAATTAACAAAAATAAATAAAAACATGCACCTTTGAAGCTTAAAATCAAAGGTGCATGTTTTTATTTATACCGCGATTTGCTTGCTAAATTGTTCTTCTTTTCGAATTCTAAGACAAAATTACATAATTTCTTTGTCGAATCAGGACGAGCTATATCAGCTATACTTTCGTGCATAATCTCAAGGCGCTTTTCATTATTCATCAAGGTATAAATTATTTCCTCAAGTTCATATGTTGGAGAAACAGCCATAGCGCAACCATTATTAACTAAAAACTCGGTATTTCTATCCTCCTGACCAGGTATAGGATTCACTATAACCATTGGTAAGCCTTTGGCCATAGCTTCTGAACTCGTTAGTCCGCCCGGCTTGGTAACGATAACATCTGCGGCGTCCATAAGCTCATCAACGTAATCAACAAAGCCAAAATTCAATACTTTCTTATTAAAGATCGTTTCATCAATTGCCTTTTTTGAGCGTTTATTGTTTCCGCATATGTTAATGATCTGGAAATCGCCTTCAATATTATCAAGCTTTTTAAGAGTCTTGGCTATATTACCATAGCCCATGCTTCCGCCCATCAGCAACAATGTTTTCTTATTGGGATCTAAGCCGAAATGCTTCTTTGCAGCATCTTTTGGCATAGAATATTCAAATTTAGGATTTATCGGTATACCAAAGGGAAGTATCTGGGATTTTTCAAATCCCTTCTGGCAGGCTTTGAAATACAAATTTTCACTTGGAACGACTATGTAATCAAGATTGTCACCCTCTTCCCAATAAGGATGAAAAGCAAAATCTGTCAATATGCCGATAGTTTTTGCTTTAAGTTTTTCACTATCCTTTAAAACGTTGATAAACATGCCGGCAAAAACGTGCGTACATATTATAACATCGGGATTATAAGCGCTTATATACTTCTGGAGCTTTGAAGCGATAAATTTTATCGTCAATGCTCCGGGGCTGGTATCCATAGTTGTCTTTTTGCGCATTTCTGCAAGCCTGTATGCGCCTTTGTATGCAAGCTTTGCACGACTTGATACAAACAGGTAGCCAAGGTCAACGGTTTTTCCAAGTAACCTGTTGATGTATCTTATGGTATCAAGTACTCTTACATCAGCGCCATAGCCCGTTAAGTAGTCAGAAATTGCTTTAGCCGTTGAATTGTGTCCCTGTCCGGCAGTTACAGATAAAATAAGAACCTTCATATCCCGGTTCGTCCTTTCGTAATATTGATTGCGAACTAATTATAACATTTATTTAATTACAAAATCAAGTACATATATTATTCTTTTTAGCGAAAATATGTTAATAAATTTTCGAATATTAAAGTTCTCCCTGTAATAAAATGTATCATAATACTAAATACGGACAATATAAAACGGAGGGAATATTATGTTAAAAAATTTTTATATGCCGGAAGGCTGTCTTATGTCCACAGCTCAGAACAGAGAACGCTTGTCTTCGCTTGCAAATATCGAAAAAGCTATGATAGACGGAGCAATTGCTGAAGGAATTGTAATCAAATGTGACAACAATTTTACATTAAGTGTTGATTTAGGAAATTACATTGGGCTTATTGAGAGAAAAGAAGCTGTTCTTACAAATGACGACGAAGAAATTAAAGATATTGCAGTAATTACACGTGTAGGCAAACCTGTTTGCTTTAAGGTGATATCAATTAGTTTTGATCATTATGGTGAACCAATAATCAAACTTAGCAGACGTGAGGCGCAAAAAGAATGTATGGATAACATGCTATCTAAGCTGATTCCTGGAGATATAATCCCTGCCAAAGTTACTCATCTTGAGCAGTTTGGCGCATTTGTTGACATAGGATGCGGAATAGTATCATTATTATCAATTGATTGTATTTCGGTCTCAAGAATATCGCATCCAAGAGATAGATTTTTTTCCGGAGCACAGATTAACTGCGTAATTAAAAAGAATGACGACTTTGGCAAGAGAATATACGTAACTCATAAGGAGCTGCTTGGTACATGGGAAGAAAATGCACAAAATTTCTCTGTTGGTCAAACGGTAACCGGTATTGTAAGAAGTATAGAAGATTACGGTATTTTTGTTGAATTAACGCCGAATCTGGCAGGACTCGCTGAATATAAAGACGGGGTGAGTGTGGGGCAGACAGCTGCTGTTTTTATAAAAAATATTATACCTGAAAGAATGAAAATAAAACTAGTTATAATAGATACATATAGCGCCACATCTAAGCGAGATAACACTGAACTAAGGTATTATTTAAGTGACAGGGAACATATAGATTCTTGGCAATATTCACCAAATAGCAGTTTGAAATCGATCGAGAGCATTTTTTAGTAAAAAAATAACAAAAAAACTTGATTTTTTTGATAAATTTTGTTATAATTAAGTAACGAAAAACACAAAGGAGGTGTATCTGTGTGAAAAACAACACAGTTATAACAATCGGACGCCAATATGGTAGCGGCGGAAGAGAAATCGGCAAAAAAATATCAGAAATACTCAAAATTGGCTATTATGACGATGAATTAATCTCGCTCGCAGCCAAAAATAGCGGAATGAGCTCAGATGCACTTTCGGATGCCGATGAAAAAGCAACGAACAGTCTTTTGTATACGCTTGCAATGGGAGGCTCGCTGTTCGGCGGTAACGCAGCTCTTGCTTACGAAATGCCTATTAACGATAAATTATATATAGCACAGTCTGATATAATCAAGGATTTAGCTAGCAGGGAATCGTGTGTAATAATAGGCAGATGTGCGGATTACGTATTAAAAGAAATTCCAGATGTAATTAACGTATTTATATATGCTGATATAGAAACACGTGCGGCACGCGTTGCAACGCGCCGAAACATAACGGAAGCTAAAGCAAAAGATATTATAATTAAGACAGATAAGCAACGCGCTAATTATTATAATTATTATACAAGCAGAAAATGGGGGCGTATTGAAAACTACGACCTTTGTATAGACAGTGGAAAAACAGGCACTCAAAAGGCAGCAGAGATAATTGCAGAATACGCAAAAGCTGTTTCGCAAACCTAACTAAAGAAAGGGGAACCCACCAGGTTCCCCTAAAAACTCAATAAATAATTATACAAAATGCAAATTTTGTATAATTCAGAGAACTGGAACCAAGCGGCAAACACAGTGGAGTTTTAGAACCTAACCTGTCTGCCGCCTTTAATTATGCGTACACAAAGCTTAATTCATCGTTTATTGCATCAATTGAGATTGCAAAAATATTAGAATCATATTTTGTTATTATTTCTTCAGCAATTACATCCTCGATGTCTGTTTGAATGAATCTACGCATATTTCGTGCGCCGTATTTTTTTGAAAAAGATTTTTTTGCAATGTACGCTAATGCCTCTTGAGTCCATACAAGCTTAATATTTTTTTCTTCAAGAGCAACTTTTAGCTGATTCAGCATAATATCTGCTATGGATACAAAATCTTCTTGATCGAGCGACCTGAACGTTATAACCTCATCAACGCGGTTTATAAATTCAGGACGTAAAAACTTAGATAGTGCCTTTTCTGTTTTGTTTTCATTTATCTGCTGGTCGCTCATCATGAATCCGGCTGCAGTATCGTTTGAATTGGACCCTGCATTAGTTGTCATTACGATTACAGTATTTTCAAAATTAACAGTTTTTCCGTGCGCGTCGGTGACTCTGCCATCGTCAAGAATTTGTAACAAAATGTTCATAACTTCCGGATGGGCCTTTTCGATTTCATCGAAAAGCACCACAGAATAAGGCTTTCTGCGTATTTTTTCGGTCAACTGACCAGCCTCATCATATCCTACGTATCCGGGAGGCGCACCAATTATGCGTGAAACAGAATGCTTCTCCATGAATTCAGACATATCAAGTCTTATAAGTGATTCTTGTGAATTAAATAGATCGGCAGCAAGAGTTTTGACAAGCTCGGTTTTACCAACACCCGTTGGTCCTGCAAAAATGAACGATACAGGTTTACGTTTGTACGATACCCCTGCCCTGTTTCTTTTTATAGCCTTCACAACAGCATCTACAGCGGCATCTTGACCTATAATATGTTTACTTAAACGCTCATAAAGCCCATTAATTCGCTTAAATTCGCTTTCGTTTATACTGCTCGCTGGTATTCCTGTCCAGATCTCAATAACGTCGGCAATATCTTCTATTGTGAGTTCAACAGATTCATATTCCGGCTTCAGTCTGTCGTATTCTTCGTTTAAAGTAATAAGTTCAGTCTTTATCTTCGCAATATTCGCATAATCCTCGTCATTTGCTTCAGATTTAGCGGAAAGCTCGGCTTGCATGTCATCGTGTTTTTTAGAAAGTCTGGATATCTTTTCAGAAAGTTTATCGCATTTTTCAAAAATTTCGGAATTAAGAACAACATGAGCACACGCTTCATCAATCAGATCTATCGCCTTATCCGGAAGATAACGGTCAGTTATATAGCGTTCGCTCAATATAACCGCTTTTCTGGCAATATCCTCGGGAATTAAAACGTTATGATATTTCTCATAATATTTCTTGATGCCAAGAATTATGTTAACCGTTTCATCTACTGAAGGTTCATTGACGATCACAGGCTGAAAGCGCCTCTCCAGTGCGCTGTCTTTTTCAATATGCTTTCTGTATTCAGTCATTGTTGTTGCGCCGATCACCTGAATTTCCCCTCTGGAAAGCGCCGGTTTCAATATATTAGCGGCATTCATGCTTCCTTCAGCTTCGCCTGCGCCGACAATGTTGTGTACCTCATCAATAGCAAGTATAACGTTGCCTTTTTTTCGAACGTCACCTAAGAGCCCCTGCATTCTTGCTTCGAATTGTCCCCTGAATTGAGTTCCTGCTACAAGCGCGGTTAAATCAACAAGGTATATCTCTTTGTATGCCAGCTTCATTGGCACGTCGCCGTCAGCAATTTTTTGGGCAAGAGCTTCCGCAACAGCAGTTTTGCCAACACCGGGTTCACCTATAAGACAAGGATTGTTTTTTTGCCGTCTGCATAAAATCTGCATTAAACGATCAAGTTCACGCTCTCGTCCTACAATTCTGTCAAGCTTACTGTCCTTTGCTTTATTTGTCAGATTGACGCAAAACTGCTCGAGATATTTATATTTGACCTCTGTACTCTTCCCTGTTTTATTCTCCGCTTTTTTAGTTGCAGGATTCCCCATTTTAAAAAATGGATTGTTTTCAGCAGCAAAAAAATTGGAAAAATCAATAGATGGAGCTCTTCCCTCTTTGCTTTCATCATCGCTTTGCTCAGAAGCGACAGTCAAATCCTGAGTACTCGTATTCTCAGCAAGTGAGGTTGCCATTTCCTCTATATTCGCATCAAGGTCATCGAGGTCAAGCTCGCTTGGAGAAATCCCCATTTTCCTTATTATATCATCAACAGGCTTTATACCAATATCCCTTGCACACTTAAGGCAGATCCCCTGAGTTACAGATTTTCCGTCAGGTTCCATTTTTGTCATATAAACTACCGCCACACGTTTGTGGCAAATTGCACATTTTTCCATTAAAAAACTCCGTATATAATATGGTTAAAAAAGAAGTCCGACACTTTCAACTATGCCATAGGCAACAGAAGTTACTGCAGCCTGTTCGCTCCAGAACTTATCAACTCCATTCGCGTCGCTTGTGTTGTTACCAATTGCCGAAACCAGACTAAGAGTAACATTTGTTACTATTACTATTAGTACAAAAGCTTTAACAACGCCAAGTATGGCACCGGCAAGCTTGTTTGCAAAATTAAGTGCAGGCAACTTGAATATCAGGCTTATAATCCAAATAATTATCGTTGTAACTAAAAGTGATGCCAGGAAGAAAACTAAAAAGCCTAAAATATTACTAACCGTAGCCGAAACAGAATCCACAACAAATCCGGATAACTTATCAGCAATCGTTTTGGTATCAAAGGAATCAACTATTCCTTTGATCGCCGTGTTATAATATTCCTTGATAGCTTCAACATCTATGCCGAATTTTTCTGCAGTTTCGGATAGTGCCTCTGGCTCGTCTTCGAAAACTTTTTCTATCGGAATCACCTTCGTTCCTCCATTCATAAGAGAAGAAAAAGTTTTTGAGGTTTCGTTTGAAAAATACGGTTCTATAACGTTTTCTCTTATATATGCCGAAGGAATGTGAAAGAAATTGATCGCAACAATCAGAGAAAGCACAATGGAAACAAGACCCATGACAGATTTGATCAAGCCCTTATTATACCCCAAACATATAAATAATATCAGAATAAACAACGAAATAACATCAATTATCAAGCCCATTATTTACCCTCCGTTATATCAATATAAAATGAATTTTCAGCATTTGTGAAATCAACAAGCTTTGCATAATTCTTATAACAAGCCAATACAGATGAATCAGCTTGCAGGATAGCTTTTTCTGCCCCCGATTCAATACTGATCACATCGATTTTTTTATTCTCAATGCCTATCATATATATTTTATCAGTAGTCTGCACGATAGCACAATTATCGTTTATATCAACTGAATTGATTTTACCTGAAAGTGTTGTCATAAACATAAACGTGCCGTCAGCTGAGTACATTTTTATTTCATTTTCACTTCCGATAGTATTCTTTTTGAAATACAACATAACAAGCTTGTCCGAAACCGCATAACCACCCGGGGAATTTAAAGAAAAAGAATACTTGGAAATTTCTTCGAATATATCCTTGTTATTAGCATAAAAGCGCAATGATTTATCTGTGATCATTGCAATTGATCCATCTAAAAAGCTAACAGACAGAGGAAATTCGTCATAAACACTGGCAACGGTGGTTTCAATATCAGAATTATGCTTTATAACATTTAGTTTGGTAAGAAATCTTGAATCAAGTGCTTCTGCTGTAACATATGCAATCTCTTTTGGATTTATATCAAGATCAAACGTATATTCATTCTTGTATATTCTGCTTACAAGATCGAAATCAGAATTATACACATAGATTATACTGCGGTACTCTTTGTTCTTGCTAAGTATCGCATAATTACCGCCATTATCTATCGCGGCATCAGCAATGGGATATTCTAACTCATCGTGAGAAAGCTTAGAGAAAGTGTTGAAAACCACGTAATTATAACCTGAAAGATCATAACATAATCCGTATTTCTTCCCCACGGTAAAAACAGGATTTGAAAGAACTGTTTCTATATCTAAAACAGTGTTACCGTTAGTGTCGTATAATGTAACCCCGCTTGTACCTGCGCTGACAAAATCGCCGGCAAAGATTTCAAGTGCTTTCGAATCAGAGGTTGGATAATGGATTTTCTGTGTGGTTATAAAAGTGTTATCTTCGCTTGTAATATATTTAAGCATGTATTGGAAGTTTTCAATTGATACTTCGTCCCTGAAAAACGAAAGAATTGCCATAAGAAACAATATAGTGAAAAAGAGAATGATGAATTTTGCGTATCTGAACGCTACCGCAACGCTTTCGTAGTATTTATTCATATTGGATAAGCTACTGTTTTCAGGAACCATATCATTGTTGCTGTTCAAATCAACCCCCCCTTTTTTTGCACATAAATAAGTTAATATATTTTCTATTATACCATATTTAAATTCAAATTCAAGTAGTTTAACTCAAATGTACAAAATTTAACAAATATGTTCGTATCTAAAATTAGTAAGTGAATAATATTGATATTATTATAAAAATGTGTTATAATTAAACAAGTGTAAAATTTCGGAGGGAAATATGGCAAAAAAGATATTAATAATCGACGGAAACAGCATACTGAACCGTGCATTTTACGGAATTCGTATTCTTACTAGCAAGTCCGGTCTTCCCACTAATGCAATATATGGTATGTCAAACATAATACTAAAGCATTTAGAAAATATCCGTCCGGATTTTGCAGCAGTTGCATTCGATTTGAAAGCACCAACATTCAGGCATAAAATGTATTCTGAATATAAAGCAGGCCGTCACTCAATGCCGGAAGAACTCGCTGTTCAACTGCCGTATGCTAAACGCGTTTGCGAATTGCTCGGCTTAAAAGTTCTTTCACTTGAGGGATTTGAAGCTGACGATATTATCGGTACTATTGCAGAATATGCAAACTCCGATGAGGGTCTCTTTTCTTATGTGCTTACAGGAGACCGCGACTCTCTTCAGCTTATCAGTAAAAATATCAATATATTGCTCGCAACCAATAAAGATACTCTGTTATTTGACACTAGTGCTTTTGTTGGAAAATACGGAGTTTCACCCAAAGTGTTTGTCGATGTAAAAGCACTTATGGGTGATAGTTCAGATAACATTCCCGGTGTTGCCGGAATCGGAGAAAAAACAGCGCTTAAACTTATAAGCGACTTTGGTTCACTTGATGAGATATATGCTAATATTTCAGACAAAAGAATAACAAATTCGCTTAGAGAAAAACTTGAAAACGGGAAAGAATCAGCATATATGTCAAGAGATCTCGCTCAAATCAAGTTAGATGTTCCGATAATAACTGATATTGATGAAATAGCTTATAGTGGAATCGTAAAAGATAAACTGCTTAAACTGTTTACAGAATTAGAATTCGGTGCGCTCATAAAACGCCTTGATCTCAGTAATGCACACACGGATGCTTCCGCAGAGTCAACAGCATCAACAGTAACTGAATCTACTATATCACATGATCAGCTTTTAACAGAGCTTGATAAGTGTGAGTATGCAGCAATTACTCTTGCGTTTGACCAGGATAAAATATACATTCGTGTTTCTACTGATGGCAAATCGAACTTTATCGTTGAAGTCACATCAAAAGACGTTGAACAGTTAATAGTAAACTATTCGGAAAAATTCATAGTTTATGATACAAAAGTCCTTTTCAAAACTTTTAATATTGATCCACTTACCAAATTTATGTTTGACGTTAAGCTTGCAGCATACGTTGACGATTCAACAATCGGTAAATACGAACTTGACCGTCTGGCATTAAAGTATTTATCTGAATCAAGTGTCAGCGAGAATGATGCTTCCCTATTATACAGACTTTATGCTGAGCTTTATAATTCACTTAGTGAATCCGGCTCACTCGGTATACTTTTCGATATAGAACAACCTCTTGCAGGTGTTTTGGCTGATGTTGAAAAACTAGGGGTGAAAATTGACTCCAAAGGCCTCTCTGAATTTGGAAAATCACTCGGCGTCGCAGCTGACGAGCTTGCCGGAAGGATTTACGGTTATGCCGGACATGAGTTTAATATAAACTCTCCCAAACAACTTGGCGAAGTTCTTTTCTCAGAACTTGCACTTCCCTTTTCAAAGAAAACAAAAACAGGCTACTCAACTAATGCCGATGTTCTTGAAAAGCTTGCACCTTATTATCCTGTTGTCAGAGATATACTTGATTACAGGCAAATAGTAAAGCTTAAATCAACGTATACTGACGCTCTTCTTGCACTTGCAGACGAGAACTCGCTTATTCACACAAGCTTTAATCAGACAATAACTGCAACAGGCAGGCTCTCTTCGACTGAGCCAAATCTGCAGAATATACCAATACGTACCGAGCTTGGCCATGAGCTGAGGAAATATTTTATTCCCCGAAAGAATTCAAATGTTTTTATTGATGCAGACTATTCTCAGATAGAGCTTCGCCTGCTTGCAGAAATATCGGATGATGAAAACATGATAAACGCGTTCTTAAGCGGAGTTGATATTCATACGTCAACAGCAGCGCAGGTATTTTCCGTCGGGATAAGCGAGGTTACACCCGAACTCAGAAAACGTGCCAAAGCTGTCAATTTCGGTATTGTATACGGTATAGGCGATTATTCTCTTTCCCAGGATCTGGGCGTAACAAAAAAGGAAGCTGCGGACTATATAGACGGTTATAAAAAGAATTATCCCGGTATAAGCAATTATTTAGAAAGCATTGTCGCTGAGGCCTATGATAAAGGCTATGTAACTACAAAATTTGGAAGGCGCAGATATATTCCCGAACTGAGCGAATCCAAAGCGATGCTAAAAAAATTTGGCGAAAGAGTTGCTATGAACAGTCCTATTCAAGGTACGGCTGCGGACATTATAAAAATAGCTATGATCAACACTTATAAGAGCTTAAAAAACGCTGGTATAGATGCAAAGCTTATACTTCAGGTTCACGACGAACTTGTTATTGAGGCGGATGCGTCAGTTGCCGAAAAGGCCGCACAAATACTGAAACACGAAATGGAAAACGTCTCCGCGTTCAGAGTGCCTTTAACAAGTGAAGTCAGCATGGGAAACAACTGGTTTGAATGCAAATAATTTCCGAACTTACATTATGTTCACAGAATAGTTAAAATATTGTGTTAACATAATATATTATTGTACTTTTGGTGATTACAAATGATTATATTGGGAATCGACCCGGGACTTGCCATAGTTGGATATGGTGTAATTGAATATAAATCTCCGAAATTCAACACTCTTGCTCACGGAGCTATACTAACCCCATCGCATACAAAGGTTGAGGACAGGCTAGATGAAATTTATGATAAGCTTTCCGAAATAATAGCTATGTATAAACCCGATGCTGTTGCTGTGGAAGAGCTGTTTTTCAACACAAATCAGAAAACGGTGATTTCAGTTGCTGAAGCGAGAGGGTGTATACTTCTCTGTTGTAAGAAAAATAATATTCCCATTTTCGAGTACACCCCTCTGCAGGTTAAGCAATCTGTTGTTGGTTACGGAAGAGCTGAAAAAAAGCAGGTCATCCATATGGTAAAACTGCTTTTAAAGCTTGAGAAGACGCCTAAACTTGATGACACGTGCGATGCTCTGGCGATAGCTATCTGTCATGCAAACTGTTCAAACTCAAGAATTAGAAATTACTTTAATTCATAACTTATTGGAGGTAACATGATCCACTATATTAAAGGCGAGCTTGTTGCTACTGAGCCGTCTGCCGTTATTGTTGATGCCGGGAATATTGCATTTAAACTTTTTGTAAGTGATAATACTCTTATGGCATTCTCATCAAAAATAGGATCAGAGGTTAAGGTATATACCTATCTTGCTGTCAGAGAAGACGCTATGGATCTATATGGCTTCATTAGCCTTGAGGAAAAAAGCGCATTTAATATGCTCATAACTGTATCCGGTGTTGGACCAAAAGCAGCATTAGCAATACTATCAGTTCTGACTCCCGATGCATTCACTCTTGCTGTATCTTCGGGCGACGTAAAAGCAATATCAAAGGCGAGCGGTGTCGGACCTAAGATTGCGGCACGAGTTGTGCTTGAACTAAAAGACAAGCTATCACGTGAGCTTACAAGCGTTAGCTCAACAAGCGACTATATTGCTCCCTCTCCTGCGCGTCCGTCAGGTGATCTGGGCCGATACAGCGATGCTCTTAACGCTCTTGTTGTTCTCGGTTATTCGCGAAATGAAGCTGCTGACGCTCTTAAAGGTCTTGACCCAAAGAACATGCAACTTGAGGACATGATAACGGCAGCCCTTAAAAATTTGATGAGGTAACAGATGAATATGATGAATGAAATGGATTTTGAAGACCGCATCGTTTCAACCACCTATACTCCTGAGGACTCAGAAACCGAAAAAAGCCTCAGACCTGTAAATCTTAATGAATACATAGGTCAGGAAAAAGCTAAGGAAAGCTTAAAGGTTTATATAGAAGCGGCGAAGCTGCGCGGAGACGTATTGGATCACGTTTTGCTTTACGGCCCTCCCGGTCTTGGCAAAACCACGCTCTCGGGAATAATTGCAAACGAGCTTGGTGTCAACATAAGAGTAACGTCCGGACCGGCTATCGAGAAGCAAGGCGATCTTGCGGCGCTCCTTACCAACCTTAATGATAATGACGTTTTGTTTATTGATGAAATACACAGACTGTCGCGTCAGGTTGAAGAAATTCTCTATCCTGCGATGGAAGATTTTGCGCTTGATATTATTATTGGTAAAGGACCAAGCGCACAAAGCATTCATCTCCCTATACCTCGATTCACCCTTATCGGCGCAACAACGCGCGCAGGCCAGCTGACAACACCCTTACGTGACCGTTTTGGCGTCCTCTTAAAGCTTGAACTGTATACTGTTCAAGAGCTTGCAGAAATAGTAAGAAGAAGTGCCGGCATACTCGGTGTACCGATAGACAATGAAGGTGCAATTGAAATTGCGTCAAGATCAAGAGGTACCCCTAGAATAGCGAACAGACTTTTGAAGCGCGTTCGTGACTTTGCCCAGGTAAAATATGACGGCAGAATCACACTGAAAACTGCAGCAAGTGCTTTGAATACGCTTGAAATTGACGAGCTAGGGCTTGACAATACTGACAGAAAAATGCTTGAAACTATCATTCATGCATACGGTGGCGGACCTGTTGGTCTTGAAACACTTGCCGCAACTGTCGGAGAAGAAGCAATAACGATAGAGGACGTATATGAACCTTATCTTATGCAGATAGGATATCTCAGCCGTACTCCGAGAGGAAGATGCGCGACCAGACTTGCGTATGAACACCTCAACATTCCCTACCCCGTTCAAGGAAGCTCTTCGCCTCAGCTAAGTATGTTCGACGGCGAACCCGAACAAAAGTAATCGACAAAACAAAGGAAATCACACAATGTGGAAAGCAGATAAATGGACAGAATATGAGCTTATCGACACATCAAACGGTGAGCGTCTTGAAAGATGGGGTAAACATATCCTCATAAGACCCGATCCTCAGGTGATATGGAAGAACATAAAAAAAGACCGAAGATGGTCTAAACCCGATGGAACCTATAAACGCTCTTCAGCAGGCGGAGGAGCTTGGAAATCCTCTTCTCTTCCAAGCGAATGGGATATTTCATATGACTCACTTGGTCTGAATTTTCTGATAAAGCCAACGGGGTTCAAGCATACCGGCCTTTTTCCCGAACAAGCAGTGAATTGGGAATGGTTTAGTGAACTGATACGCGGTGCAAACAGACCTGTAAAGGTGCTTAATCTTTTTGCATATACAGGTGGAGCAACTATTGCATGCGCAAAAGCAGGAGCATCGGTTTGCCACGTTGATGCATCAAAAGGTATGGTCGCTCAGGCTAAAATAAATGCTGCTAAATCAGGCTTGTCTGACGCACCGATAAGATATATCGTCGATGACTGCAAAAAGTTTATAGAGCGTGAAATCAGACGCGGCAATAAATACGACGCAGTAATTATGGATCCTCCTTCGTATGGTCGCGGTCCTTCAGGCGAACTTTGGAAGCTCGAAGACTCGATTGCTGAGTTTATATCTCTGTGCTCTGAGGTTTTAAGCGATGACCCTTTGTTCTTCCTTTTAAATTCTTACACTACGGGGTTATCTGCCTCAACAATGGGATATTTACTTGAACTTATATTAAAGCCAAAGCTTGGAGGTCAGGTCTTTTCGGATGAGATTGGCTTGCCTGTCACAAGCACAGGTTCTTATCTGCCTTGCGGCGCATCGTCACGCTGGACAAACACTAAATCAAAGGGTGATTTAAATGACTAATGAACCGTTTATCAAGTTAAAAAACGTATCATTCTCTTACGAAGAAAGTAACAACACACTCGAATCCCCTGCAGTGAATGATATAACACTTGAAATAAAAAAAGGAAGCTTTGTTGCAGTACTTGGCCATAACGGCTCGGGCAAATCAACACTTGCTAAATTATTAAACCTTATACTATCTCCTACAAGCGGAAGCATATGTATTGGCGACATAGAACTTACTAGCCCCGACTTAACTGAAACCGACGTTCTGAAAATAAGAAAAAACATAGGCATGGTTTTTCAGAACCCCGATAATCAGCTTGTAGCAACAATAGTCGAAGAAGACGTGGCTTTCGGGCCCGAAAATCTTGGGCTTGAACCTACGGAAATAAGAAGGCGTGTTGATGATGCACTTGAGCTTGTCGGAATGAGTGAATACAAAAGGCATTCTCCGCACCAGCTTTCAGGCGGACAGAAGCAACGTGTAGCAATAGCCGGAATAATTGCAATGATGCCTGAGTGTATAGTATTTGACGAATCAACAGCAATGCTTGATCCTGCCGGCAGAAAAGAAGTAATGGAAACCATACTCAAGTTAAACCGTGAGTATAATATAACCGTTATTCATATAACGCACTATATGAATGAGGCACTTATGGCAGACCGGGTGATAGTTATGAATGAAGGAAGCATCATTGCCGATTCAACTCCATATAATGTTTTCACAAACGTTAAGCTTATAAAAAGTGCCGGTCTTGATGTTCCTCAACAATATGACCTGATTCATGAACTAAATAAAATGGGACACAGGATTCATGAACCTGATACCCTTAGCATAGATGACTGTGCAAAGTCTATATATGATTATTACAAAAATTTGGATAAGTAAATTATATGAATGCAATTGAAATAAATAACGTTTCATACACTTACAGCAAGTCAACTCCTTTTGAGAGGATCGCTCTTGATAACATATCACTTTCCTTCAAAGCGGGAATTATAACCGGTCTTATGGGACATACCGGCTCGGGAAAATCAACGCTTGTTAAATTACTTAACGGGCTAGAAAAGCCGGATTTTGGAACTATTACGGTTATGGGTGAAAATATATGGAGCGATCCCAAACAAATCAGTAAATACAGATATAAAGTCGGCTTGGTGTTTCAGTATCCCGAATATCAGCTTTTTGAAGAAACGGTAAAAGCAGATATTGCTTTTGGACCTAAAAACATGAAGCTCGACGAAAAAGAGATTGAAAAACGCGTTAAAGACGCCGCAGATTTATGCGGTATTGATAGCGCGATGCTTGAAAAATCGCCATTCGATCTTTCGGGCGGTCAGAAAAGAAGAGTTGCTATTGCAGGAATCATGGCGATGCAACCGGAGATACTTGTTCTTGATGAGCCTGCCGCAGGGCTTGACCCTCGCGGACGCGAAGAAATATTCAAAGGTATCCTTGAATATCAAAAGGCAAGAAAATCTACAGTTATAATCGTAAGCCACAGCATGGAAGATATGGCAAGGTACTCTGATGAGATCGTTGTTATGAGTCAGGCTAAGCTCTTCATGCAAGGCTGCAAGGATGATATTTTTGCAAGAAGCGACGATCTTCGTTCTGTCGGTCTCGACGTTCCTGCGATAACATATCTTTCGAAAAAGCTGTCAGATAAAGGGATGCCAATAAGCAGCAACTGTTATAATGTTAATACGGCGGCTTCTAAAATAGACGGTATTCTGCGAAAATAGTGCACTAAACAATTACGTCACTTTGACGTATGGAGAACAATATGATAAAAGATATCACGCTCGGTCAATTCTTTCCGGGCAACTCAATACTTCACAGGCTTGATCCAAGAATAAAGATCATTTTAACGATAATATTTATTGTAATAATATTTTCGGCAAAAAGCCTGCTTTCATACCTCTTTGTGTTTTTGCTTGCACTGTCATGCATTTGCATATCAAAAATAAACCTGAGAGTTGTCCTCAAAGGACTTAAACCAATAGTTTTTGTTCTTGTATTCACTTCAATTTTGAATATATTCTGGACGACCGGCGAAAATCTTGTTTTTTCATTCGGTATTATCAAGATTTATGAAGAGGGACTTTTCTTTGCGCTATTTATGGTGCTTAGAATAGTATCACTTATTATCGGAACTTCGGTATTGTTAACCTATACAACATCTCCTATAATGCTGACAGATGGCTTAGAAAAGCTTTTATCGCCGCTCAAGGCTATAAAGGTTCCTGTGCATGAATTTTCGCTTATGATGACGATAGCATTAAGATTTATACCGACACTGATAGAGGAAACTGACAAAATAATGAGTGCACAAAAAGCTCGTGGTGCTGATTTTTCAAGCGGAAGCTTAGCAGACCGTGCAAAAGCGCTTATACCTGTTTTGATACCTTTGTTTATTTCTTCCTTCAGAAGAGCCGATGAACTTGCAACCGCAATGGAGTGCAGATGCTATCACGGTGGTGACGGCAGAACAAAAATGAACACTCCGAAACTAACCTGTATTGACTTTATGTCAGTATTTATATTTATCGCTTTCGGCGTTCTTGTAGTATTCATAAATAAATTCGGCGGTATTATATGAAGATCCTTATAAAACTAAAATATCTTGGAAGCTCCTTCTTTGGATTTCAGGTTCAACCCGATACTCGTACCGTCCAATCAACGATCCAGGACTGTATTGAAAATGTTTATAAAAAAAGATATGATGTGAAAGGCTGCAGCAGAACAGATAGCGGTGTTCACGCAAACGTTTATTATGCCACGTTTAACACAGACGACGATTGTGGCATTAATATTCCGATTGAAAAGATACCATATGCGCTTAATTCTTCCCTTCCATGCGACATATCAATTCTTGATGCCATGGTAGTGTCAGACTCATTTCACGTAAGGCACGACGTTGTTTCAAAGGAATACGAATATCGAATATACTGCGGCAAGCACAAGGACCCGTTTGAATATGGGCGATCATATTACACTCCCTTCCCTGTTACAGACCATATGGTTGATTTAATGAACACGGCCGGCGAGAAAATTGCGGGCACACACGATTTTAAATCTTTTATGGCAAGCGGCTCTGCAGTTTCTGACACTATAAGAAACGTAAAATACGTTAAAGCGGTCAAATCAAATGATATTGTGAGTATATACGCTTGCGCAGACGGTTTTTTATATAACATGGTGAGGATAATAGCAGGGACTCTTATGGAAGTCGCTCAGGGAAAAATTGCCCCTGACTATATTGTAAATATAATAAACTCAAAAGACCGCTCTCTTGCAGGACCTACACTTCCCGCTCACGGTTTATATCTTAATAAAGTTGAGTTTAAAAACATATATTTTTAACAAGAGTCTTGAAAGGACACATTCATGAGCAACATTGAAATTTTTATTCTTGCAGTCGCTTTATCAATGGATGCTTTTGCTGTAGCAGTATGCAAAGGCCTCTCCGTAAGCAAGCTTAAAATATCGCACATGCTTATAACCGGTGCATATTTCGGATTTTTTCAGGCATTCATGCCACTCATCGGGTATATGTTAGGCAAACAATTTGAGTCACTTATCACAAACGTCGATCACTGGATAGCCTTTGTACTGCTTGGCATAATCGGATTTAATATGATACGCGAGTCACGAGAAAAAGATGATGACTGCGAATGCTGCAAAAATTCAGAAGGAAAATTCAGTCCACGCGTAATGCTTCCTTTAGCTGTTGCAACAAGCATTGATGCCTTAGCTGTCGGAATAACGCTAGCATTCTTAAAAGTTGAACTTATCCCTTCAGTAAGCTTTATAGGCATAACAACGTTCGTTCTTTCGGCTGTTGGTGTAAAGATCGGTAATATTTTCGGGAGCAAATATAAATCTGTCTCTGAACTTATTGGCGGCATAGTTCTTATTGCGATGGGAACAAAAATATTACTCGAGCATCTTGGTATTATTACATTTTAAAACAAAAAAGACTCTGTTATGATATGCACCCCAAAAGTTAGACACTTTTGGAGGTGCATATCATTATAAGAGTCTTTTTTTATGCAAATTTTATGTTTTTCTGCTAATACTAATACAAAATACTATCAAGCAGAGGAATATAGAAATGATAAACAAACAAAAATGCGCAGTAATCGGATGCGGCTTTGTAGGATCAACTATTGCATATACACTCATGGATCATGGGCTGTTTTCCGAAATGGTGCTGATCGATTCAAATCATAAGAAAGCCTGTGGTGAAGCTATGGACCTTAATCACGGACTTCCATTTATTGCCCCAATGAAAATATATGCAGGCAATTATGAAGACATTTCAGATGCATATATCGTTATAATCGCTGCCGGAACGAGTCAGAAAAGCGGTGAAACAAGAATAGAACTTGTACACCGCAACGTAGAAATATTCAAAAGTATAATCCCGCAAATCGCAGCAATTAACAAGGAGTGTATATTGCTGGTAGTTTCAAATCCCGTTGACATACTAACATATGCTGCGCTGAAGCTTTCAGGCTTTGACAGCCACAGAGTCATCGGCTCAGGAACGGTTCTCGATACAGGTAGACTTAAATACCTTGTCGGTGAGCACATTGGCGTTGACAGCAGAAACGTTCACTCCTTTATAATCGGTGAACACGGAGACAGTGAGCTGGCAGTATGGAGCAGCGCAAACGTATCCGGTGTCGATCTCGACGACTATTGTAGAATAACAGGAAAAATATGCGATGCTGCCACTCTCGAATCAATGTATGAGCAGGTCAGAGACAGCGCATACAAGATCATAGAAGGAAAAGGTGCTACCTATTACGCAATAGGCCAGGCAACGCTAAGGATCGTTCGAAGTATAGTGAAAGATCAAAAATCCGTATTGCCCGTATCCTGCCTTGTTGACGGTCATTACGGGCTATCAGGGATGTGTATGGGGCTTCCTGCCGTGGTTGGAAGTGATGGCATCAGTGATTTGCTTGAAATTCCGCTGAATGCAGATGAAGAAAGAAGACTAAGAGCTTCAGCACACGTTCTGGGCAGTGTTATAGAGAGTGTAAGCGATCTCTTAGAAGAGGTTACGATCTGATCATATTACTCTGCGATAAAGTTTCGCACGCTTCTCTTTTGAAACAACCTCTACGGCGCCGTATTCGATAAGTGTATTTAACGAATATCGCGCCGTTCTGTTTTTCATTTTCATAAGCTTTTCAAAATCTGCAAATTTAAACTCGCCGTCCGGGAAATCGGGAGGCAATATTTTATTAAGATCGTATTTTGATTCAATAGATATTATTCTGTGTAAGTAGAGAGGCTTTCTGTCACATCGTATTGACCCGCGTTTTTTCTTTTTATCCCAACCGTTTAAAAGTCTGTATTCATCCATATCTATCAAAAGTATTTCGAAATTCAAATTGTCGTTAGTAAGATATTTCCGGATTTTTGAGGCCTCATATAAAAACTCTCGACCGGTTCCAAGCTTTGGTGATTTGTTTCTTTTAACAATTTCGCCTGTATCGGGATCTATCCAGACTATATGTTTAACGTGTGAAACAGGATATACGACCGTCACCTTATAAAACTTTAAATATTCTTCAAGCTTTCTCGCAAGCGAATGAAAATTATTGGTTTGTATTTCTATAATTCTATCGCCGTTAAGTATATCTGCAACAAATCCGCATACCTTAACTTCCTGTTTGTCAGGATCAGGCTCATAATAGTTTTTTATTATAGAATGAAGGCATCTTTCGCCTAGAGTTCCAATAGATCTCCTATCTGATGACGCGTCATATTCAGATATTTTATTGTTGAAAATTAAAATATCGTGCTTCATACACACCTCCAAGTAGCTATAATTATGATATCATTTTTAGGGGAAATTTGCAATAATATTTTAAACATTCGATTATTTTCTTGACTTTTCTTTAATTTACTATATAATATAAAATAGTAATGAGTCAGGTGTTGATGTTATAACAATTTAAAAAACAGATCTGACGATATCAAACCAAGATATACTTTTTGATATTAAAGACATTGAAGCTGGATTAAATCTTCAAAGTTAGGACAGGTTATAGAATTTTAATATGATAGATTTACTTACACTCGAAAAAAGCTTTTTGCTCCCTCATCTTAAAGAAGGTGCGGTTGTTGTAGACTACACTATGGGAAATGGCCATGACACAGCATTTTTGTCCCACTCAGTCAAAGAATCAGGAAAAGTATATGCCTTCGATATACAGGAATCTGCTTTGATAAGCACGGCAGAAAACCTCAAAAAAGAAAATTGCCCGAGCAATTACCGCCTGATATGCGCTTCTCACCACAGAGTCAGAGAGTTTGTTCACGAACCTGTTAAAGTAGGTATGTTTAATCTTGGGTATCTCCCCGGCGGTGATAAGAGAATTACAACGCTCAGAGAAACTACGATAGAAGCGGTCAAAGCCGCCATAGAGCTCATGGATTCGGATGCTGCTTTGCTTATAGCAGTGTATCCCGGTCATGATGAAGGCGAAATTGAAGGTAAGCTCTTGAGCGAGCTATTCAAAAATTATTCCAGATATAAATATTGCATAGGCAAATTCAGACTGTGCAACTCACCAACTTCACCGTATTTTTTTATTATCGAAACAAAATGAAAAAGGCAGACAAATTTTTAATTTGTCTGCCTTTTAGTTTTTTTAACATATCCTCGATGATATTTCGCGAATGAAGTTATCGTCAGCTTCTAGTTTTATCAGTATATTTTTATCATTTTCATTGTATAGAATGGCAAATTTGTTTTGTGAAAGGACATTTTGTCTGTAATCGAACGAATTATCAGGTTTTAGTTCGATCTTGTCGTAATCGTCGGTCATTACACATTTCATAAGACTGACACTGCATACAATTACCCTTTTACTACCCTGTACTCTTAAGACGCTAAGAATAGCATCTCCGTCATCACCGTCATCAATAATATAAACGAAATCCGACAAAACATATCTTTGCATTATCTGAATTGAGAAAACCAGAAAAGCAAGGCCTGTAATCTGAAAAATATACGGATAGAGTTTAATAACTGAACTTAAAAGAAAAAACGTTAATCCTATTATCAAAAGCGTAATAGCGACATGTCCGTTCTTTCGTGCCTTCGGTACAGTAAAAGTTAGCATTTAAACTTCCTTTCTGAATCAAATTATATTGTAGCGTGAGTAATCAGCATATTATTATTCTGAATTTCAATAATGCCATATGAAAATTTATTATCACGCGGGCGAGAGATACTACCCGGATTAAATATGTACAGAGGTTTATCTGAGTCACTTTCCGGCGGAATATATTTATAATACTGCTCGTGTGTGTGGCCAAACAAAACAACGTCGGCATCCCTGTCTCGTGCGGCTCTGACAACGTTGTCAATAGTACTTTTTACAGAATATCTGTGACCATGGGTCAGAAAGAATCTGAATCCCATAAAATCAACAACGACGTCGCTTTTAAGCTTTTTGCGGTCAATAAAGCCTGTTATGTATTCTTCGTAATTGCCATCAACGTAGCAGATTGGAATCTGAGGATAGAGTCCGTTTATATCCCTGACGCCATCTCCCAAATAAAATATACAATCAACAGCCCCTGAATTAAGATGCATATCTATTGCAGATTTTAAAAATCTGTTGTATTGATGTGAATCTGAAAACACCAGTATTTTCATAGGACACCTCCTCGTACCGTAATTTAAGATTTTTAGGTAACTATTTTAAAAAAAGCTCATATAATATTAACAAACAAACAACATTGGAGGAAATCATGCAAATTGATAACAATATAAAAAACAGTCTGCTTTCACTTGACGATAAATCGCTAAAAAGCGTTGTAAGCTCGCTTGCGGGAGCCGCCGGAATGAACCAATCCTCAATCAATATTTCAAACGATGATCTGATTAAATTGCGAAATGTGATCCGTAATGCAACGGATAAAGATGCAAATGAAGCTCTTAGCATCATAGGAGATGATAAAGCTCGCAGGATAATAGATGAAGCCCGAAAAAGGGGTGAAAATAAGTGAATGAAGGCTCAAATGATTTAGAGAAAAAACTTGGAAGCATTTTATCAGATCCGGGGGCGATGGAAAGTATCATGAACCTGGTTAAGAATCTGGGTTCTAACAGTTCACAAAACAATAATACACATACCATGCCTGAAAGTAATGTGATAGATGTATTTGGATCAAACTTTAATGAAAGTATAGCTCCGGTCGGAAATCCATCAAAATCTTATGGTAACAAAGATTATTTTGATAACAGAAGCGTCGGACTCTTGTTAGCGATCAAGCCGTTTTTGAGCCACGACAGGGCTCAAAAGCTTGATATGATAACTCAAATACTAAAAGTAGTAAGCCTTGCGGAGATCTTTAAGTAACTGAGGTGATAAAATGTATGTAAAACGATCCTTGCCGGTGCACTTCCCTGCAAATTACAACGGCAATCTTTCAAACAGTCGGGTTACGGAAGAGCTGAAGGAAAATATCAAAGAAACTGTATCATCAAGTAATCTACATAAGAAATATAAGGTTAAAAAGAATAAAAAATGTACTCATAATAAGGATACTGAATCCTCAATTTTCAGTAATGCATCGAATGAAGATATTCTCTTGCTTGGCCTTATTATTTTTCTATACGTTGGATGCGATCACTCAAAAGAGAATCTATTGCTTATAGGTATTCTAGCGTATCTGCTCTTGGGAGATAAGTTAGGACTTTAACTGATCAATTCTTTGAATTCGAGAAGCGTATAGCTGTAATACAATTCATTATTTATATATGAATCAAGCTTTACTATCATTTCACTGTCAAGAGAAACGTAATACTCTTCACGTTGTAAAATGTCGGGATAAGTGAAAGTAGCTTTATATAGATTGTGTTCGCCGTCTGAAATGAGCGAGATATCATATTCAACAACATCAGTACTGCCGCTAATTATGTCGTTGCAAACATCGGTAATTGTTTTTATCGACGGCATTGAGCATAATACTTCAAAGATAAGCTCATCAGTTTGGACCTGCTTGGCGGATCTGTCTCGCAGTTCGTCTGTTACCTCAACTATATTTCCACTTGATACTATGCTTTCAAATAATGTTCCGTCGTTGAATTTCTTTATATCAAACACGTCATTATTTTTTGTTGCTTCTATCCTTATGGTTTTGTATGCTTCTGTTGTGTAGTTAGAGATTTCACTAATTAGAAAATAGTTATCGCGCGGCTTACACTTAGAGAGGATCACCGTAAGATCACTTGGATCAAGTTCGTACAACAATTGAAAGCTGTCCATCTGTGCTTTAGAGACAAGATTGTCGTATAGAACTTCATCATCAGTACTAAGATCGTGCGAAGCTTTATTTTTCTCCAAAGTATCAGCCAGATCAATAAACGTTATTAAATCGAAAATATACATAACGTATATAAGTAGTGCAAAAGCAAGAGTGATACATACGGTTATAAGAATAGTCCCCTTAAAGCTTATTTCTGAGCCTTTTGGGGCTTTTCTGCTTTTCTTATTATCACTGTTCATAGTCAGGTATCATCCTTTGACTCGTCTTTTCTTACTTGGGCATTTATCTGTTCAAGCATATCGCTTTCAATTCCAAAACCTTCTTTTGAATTGAATCCGTATTTGGAAATGAGAAGAAGGTAGACGCCGAGGACTGCGAATCCAACAGCAAGAATAACAAGAGCCTTGCTCGGATTTTCAGACGTAAACGTTACAGCGGACAAGCCGAGAATAGCGCATATTGCATAGATTATATATACGCTCTGTTTGTGGCTGAATCCGTGTTCAATAAGCTTATGATGCAGATGGTTTTTGTCAGGGGAAAAGGGGCTCTTATGCTTGAGTATTCGTCTTGTAAATGCGTTTACCGTATCAAATAACGGAAGCGCAAAAACCGCAATCGGAATAAGAAATGAAAGTACGGTGTGCATTTTAAATACACCCTCGACCGATAATACTGCAAGTGTATATCCTAAAAAGAGAGCTCCGGTGTCGCCCATGAAGATCTTGGCGGGATTCGAGTTGAATGGTAAAAAGCCTATGCACGATGCCGCAAGGACAGCAGTTATAATGGCACTCTGTGCATCACCCTTGATAAGGGTGATTAAAAACAGAGAAATTGAACTTATTGCACTGACTCCGCAGGCAAGACCGTCGAGCCCGTCTATAAGATTTATAGCGTTGGTGAGTCCAACGATCCATAAAACAGTAAGCGGTATCGCCCAAAATCCGAAATGGATATACTCTCCGAACAAGTTTATAAACTCGAGTTTAACTCCACAGAATACCGCTATGAGTGCCGAAAGTATCTGGGCCATAAATTTTACCCATGCATTTATTGGTTTAATGTCGTCAATTACACCAACTAAAACTATCAAAAGTCCGCCCGAGTATATTGCTATAAGATTTTCACTCGGTTTGCAAAAGATGAGTGTTGAAACCACAAATGCCGCAAAAATAGAAAGTCCGCCAATTCTGGGGATTGGCCTCTTATGCATTCTTCTGTTATCCTTAGGCACGTCAATAGCGCCGATAACATATGCGAGAGCGCGGACAGCAGGAGTTGTTGTAAATGCCAGAAGTATGGCGAGAAGCACAGCACACAGACCGTTCATCAATGTTTCGTTTATCATAGATTTTACTTCCTTTATCTGACTTGAATAAATCCTACCTTTTTCTGAACCTTGGAAAGCGTTTTACGCGCAATTCTAAACGCCTGCTCAGCATTTGTTCTCATGATTGATTCAAGATATGCCTTGTCAGCTATAAGCCTGTCAAACTCTTCTCTGACAGGCGCAAGCGCATCAGCACATGCTTCGCCAACTGCCATCTTGAAATCACCGTATCCGCATCCCGTGAATTCACGTTCCGATTCTTCGATAGATTTGCCCGTAAAGCTTGCGTAAATTGTAAGCAGATTGTTGATTCCATCTTTGCCTTCAGCGTATTTTACAGAGGTATCAGAATCTGTTACAGCCCTTTTGAATTTTTTGATTATTGTGTCCTTGGTGTCGAGTATACGTACAACTGCATTTTCATTTTCATCAGATTTGCTCATTTTCTTTGTAGGCTCTGCAAGAGACATGATTTTAGCACCGTTCTTTGCGATATATGGTTCAGGCACTTTAAATGTATCTCCGTAAACGCTGTTAAAGCGCTGAGCAATGTCACGTGTAAGTTCAAGATGTTGCTTCTGATCAACACCAACGGGTACAATATCCGTCTGATACAAAAGAATGTCTGCAGCCATAAGAGTCGGATAAGTGAACAAGCCTGCATTGATATTATCGGCATTCTTGGCACTTTTATCCTTAAACTGAGTCATTCTCGAAAGCTCGCCGAACATTGTATAACAGTTAAGTATCCACGCAAGCTCTGCATGAGATGGCACGTGGCTCTGAACGTATAATATGTTTTTCTCGGGATCTAGCCCAGTTGCGATATAAAGAGCAAGTGTTTCGTAAGTACGGCGCCTTAACTCTGCAGGATTTTGTCTTACTGTTATAGCATGCTCGTCAACTACACAGTAAAGGCAATTGTAATCATTCTGAAACTCAGCAAAATTCTTTATAGCACCCAGATAATTACCTATTGTAAGATTTCCACTGGGCTGTACACCCGAAAATATAGTCTTTTTTTCACTTGAAAATTCCGCCATGATAAAACACCAAACCTTTTTATTTTATAAACTGCTTAACAGTATCTGCGAGAAGCTTTACGCCGTTAATAATCTGCTCATCAGACGGTGTGGAATAATTTAGTCTGAAAGAGTTTGAATCAGCTTCGGTGTCGCAGTTGAAAGCAGTTCCGGGCACAACCGCAACCTTGTTTGCAATAGCAGCTTTTGTAAATTCTGATAAATCAATATTATCGGGAAGCGTACACCAGATAAACAATCCGCCTTCAGGTCGTGTGTATTTAACACAGTCAGGCATATTTTTATTAAGTTCATCAAGCATAAGGTTACATTTTCTTCTGTAAAGTGCGCGTATGGTTTCAATATGAGCGTCAAGGTCACACTCTGTCATATATCTGTAACAAAGCATCTGGAAGAAAATGTTGGTGTGAACGTCCTCTACCTGCTTTGCAACAACAGCCTTTGAAATTATCTCTTCGGGTGCACACATAAATCCTACCCTCATACCTGCGGAAAGTATCTTTGAAAATGAACCGCAGTATACAACGAGGCCTTCGGTGTCCATGCTCTTTATAGTAGGTATCTCTTCGCCTGCGAATCGCAATTCACCGTAAGGGTTGTCCTCGATAACAACAATATTGTATTTCTTAGCAAGTTCGTATATCTTTTTGCGCTTCTCAAGCGAGGTTGTAATTCCGGCAGGATTCTGGAATGTAGGGATAAGATACAGAAGCTTTGCATTTTTTGTGGTTTTGAGTGCTTCTTCAAGCTTATCAATGTTAATGCCGTCGTCCTCAAGATCAACGCCGACTGTGTTTACACCGTTTGAACGAAAAGCATTCAGCGCTCCGATAAACGTTGGATTTTCGCATATAACCGTGTCGCCTTCGTTACAAAAAGCTTTACAGGTCAGTTCGATTCCCTGCTGACCTCCCGTTACAATTACCGTGGTGTCAAAATCACGACCTATCGAGAACTTACTTTTGAGTCTTTCTGCAACGGCTTGTCTGAGCGCGGGATAACCCTCTGTAAGGCTGTATTGAAGAGCTGTTACGGGAGAATTTTCAAAAATATCAGCTGATATCTCAGAAAGCTCTTTAACAGGAAAACTTTCAGGTGCAGGGTTGCCGGCGGCAAACGATATTATACTCGGGTCACTCAAGCTTTTGAATATTTCACGAATAGCCGAAGGCTTAAGAGATGCAAGCTTATTTGAAAAATTATATTCCATAAAATGAAGTTCCTTTCTGGAAAATCGCAACGTGGCGACAAGATTATAAAAATACATATAATATTATATCATGCAAGAGATGTACTTTCAAGTGTTTTAACAAAATTTACTTGAAATTTACATATATATATGTTATACTTTATACTATTAACAATGATCAGATTTCGGAGCACAATATTATGGAAAACCAAACTCAAACAAAATCAATTCCCGGCTGGATAATTACAAAAACACTTGCTTTTTTTAAAACTCTTACCTTCTCAAAAATCTTCAAATTCATATTTGTTTTCTTGATAATAACCGTATATACCTTACTTTTAGGAAGAATGTACCTCGCGCGTTATACCGGATCTATGGCAAGATACGCATGGACAAATAATGCCCTTGAAACTTATGAGCAGACATCGAATTTAACCCTTATGACACAAGATCTTTCAAAAACAATAGACGACAATGGGTATTTCAGCATTTCTAACTATGTGTTTATCCCTGAAATTAACGAGGTTCAGTTTACATTAAGGTATAACGACAGTACTGTTGATACACTTGAAAACTTCTATACCGATGTGTCTGAGATAGGCGAAACGTTCGTTTTTACGCTGACTGATAACTATGGAAATGTATATGATACTTACAAATACATATCAAAATCTAATTTCATCTATAATTTCAGGCGTTTGGTATTTGAGGGTGTGGACATAGATAATGCGGGAACACTCTATTTAAACATTTATTACATTAACGACGTTTCAAAAGCATCTCCAATTTATACCAGCTTCCGACTTTATGATAAAGATACACGTGCGTATGAAAGTGATTTGAAAATAAATACTAACAAACCAGAAGAGGCAAAATTTATACAAAGTCCGGTCTTTAAATATAATGACAACTGATAAAGGAGCGCTTAAATGAATACCGAAATTAATTCAAGATTATCTGCTCTGAGAGAAAAAATGAAAGAGCGCTCAATCAGTGCGTGTATTATACCTTCCTGCGATTGTCATAACTCTGAATACGTTAACGACTGCTTTAAATACAGAGCGTATTATTCCGGATTCACAGGTTCGGCCGGCACGCTCTTTGTCACACTTACAAAAGGATACCTTATAACCGACGGAAGATACTTCCTGCAGGCTGCAAGACAGCTTGAAGGTACAGCAATAGAGCTTGTCCGCGACGGAGTTGAGAACGAGCCCGATATATTTACCCTTATTAAGCAAAATTTATCAAAAGGCGATTCATTGTTTTCTGACGGCAGACTTATGACGTCTGCGTTTTTGGATAAGCTTGATGATGTTGCTGCAGAGCTTGCTATAAGCATAAAAACTGATGATAGTCCCGTTATTGCCGCTTTGTCCAGCTTCCCCACTCAAGCTTTTACATCAATTCATTCGATTCCTATGGGTATTTCAGGTAAATCTACCCCGGATAAAATATCTGATCTCAGAGAAAAAATGAGAGAATTCGGCACTGAGGCACATATTATAACTTCTCTTGAAGAGATAGCATGGCTTCTTAATATGCGCGGAAGCGACATTAAAAACACTCCAGTGTTTTATTCATACTTCTATCTGACACTAAACGAGGCGTTTGTTTTTCTTGATAATGAAGCAGCTAATAACGTCAAAAATGATCTCGATGCTTGCAAAATAACGCTTTGTAATTATGATGAGTTTTATTCATTCCTAAAAACAAGAAGCGAACACAGTATACTTTGCGATAAAAAGCAAATAAACGCATGTATAAAAGCTTCTCTTCCAAGTAACAGCATCATTATTGATAAAACTGATCCTGCGATACTCGCAAAGGCTATAAAAAATGACACAGAGATCGAAAATCTTCGCCGTGTTCACGCTCAGGACGGTCTTGCTGTTGCGAGATTCATGCGCCATATAAAAACATGTGATAAAACCTCTTTAACAGAAATATCAGCATCGGAAAGGCTTGAAGATTTTCGCAAGTTAAGCCGCGATTACCTCGGTCCGAGTTTTGATACTATATGCGCTTACGGTAAAAATGCTGCAGTTATACATTACAGCGCTACGGCAGAAACGGATACTAAACTTGAAGATCACGGCGCACTGCTTGTTGATTCGGGAGGTCAGTACCTTGGCGGTACAACCGACATTACACGTGTTTTTATGCTGGGTGACGTAACGGACGAGTTTAAGCTTCATTATACTGAGGTGTGCCGTTCAATGTTAAGGCTTCAGTCTGCCGTTTTCAAAAAAGGAACCAAATGTGCAGTTCTTGATATGCTTGCCCGCGACGGAATATGGAAGCTCGGGCTTGATTACAGGCATGGAACCGGCCACGGAATAGGATATATGTTAAGTGTTCACGAAGGACCAAACAGATTCTATTTTGCAAACACAGAGCCTGCGCTAGAAGCCGGAATGGTAACGTCTGATGAGCCGGGTATATATATACCCGAAAAGCATGGAATAAGACTTGAAAACGAGCTCTTATGCAAAAAATTATATGAAACAGAATACGGTCAGTTCTTGGGATTTGAAGCTCTTACTCTTTGCCCCATTGATCTTGATGCAATAATACCGGAGCTTCTTGATAATAGCGACAGGCTTGCGCTTAACGCATATCACAAGATGGTCTTTGAAACGCTATCTCCTGCCGCAAGCGATGATGAAATTGATTGGCTTAGATACTACACAAGAGAAATTTAACAACTTTTCATATGTGTTTAAATAAGCTCCAAAAGCATTGACATCGTGTATTAAATACTGTATAATGCATTCAGTCAGACACATTATTACAAAAGGAGATTTGCATGAAAAAAATCAAAAACAGAAATGTAAAAACCGTGTCAAGCCTGAAAGAACTTGTATATTCGAGCCATGAGTATTTCGGCTCGAAAACATTGTATGAGTATAAAGTTTCAAAAGAAACCAAAAAATATTCCTATACAGATCTATATACAGATATGAACTCTTTCGGCACAGCTTTAGCAAAGAGAGGCTACGTTGGAAAAACTGTTGCGCTTATTGGCGACACAACGCCTTATTGGTCGTTAACTTATCTAACTGTAACAAGCGGTAACGGTACGATAGTTCCGCTGGATCGCGAGCTTTCCGAAGAGTCAATATGTGACTTTATAAACCTTTCAGAATGTTCTGCAGTTGCATATACCGGTAGTTTTAACGGAAAAATAGCAAAACTTGCAGACAAGATACCCGGCGTTACACTTTTTATAAGACTGAATGAAGATACAGACGGAAGCGACAATGTCGACGGTGTTAACATAATTGATATATCGATTCTTCTTGATGAAGGAAAGGCTTTAGTGGATTCAGGAGATACTGCATTTACTTCAATTGAACCTGATACAGAAAAATGCTGCTCCATTCTATTCACTTCCGGTACGACCGGAACAAGCAAGGGTGTAATGCTTTCTCAAAAAAATATAACAACATCTGTTAACGCGGCTTGTCAAGCAATGCCGTATGATTCAACAACGACTCTTGTATCGCTTCTTCCAATTCATCATACCTATGAGTTTACGGCAACTCATCTCGGCGGTATGAATATCGGTGCAAGCATTTATATCAACCCTACGCTTAAATATGCTTCCCGTTCCATGCAGTATTATAAACCTACTGCTATAACGGTAGTACCCCTTTTCCTTGAAACTGTACACAAAAAAGTATGGACCAAGATCAATGAGAGCAATATGGCTAAAAAAGTAAAGCTCGGTATGAAAGTATCAAAGCTTGCTCTTTTAATCGGCATAGATTTAAGAAAAAAGCTCTTTTCAGACGTACGTGCAGCATTTGGCGGAAATATCAATTCCATTGTTTGCGGCGGCGCACCCCTTAGTGAAGCATTAGTTAAGGATTTCTATGCTTTCGGTCTCCCTATATATGAGGGTTATGGAATAACCGAATGTTCACCTCTTGTTTCGGTTAACCCTTACTATGCCCCAAGAATGGGATCTGTGGGCACTCCTGTTAACGGAACCGAAGTTAAAATAGATGCAAGTTCTGCTGATGAATCAGGACGCGGCGAGATCCTTGTCCGCGGCGGAAATGTAATGCTCGGTTACTATAAGAACCCAGAAGCAACGGCAGAAGTTTTCACAGATGACGGTTGGTTCAGAACAGGCGACATCGGATACATTGACTCTGATGGATATATATATATAACCGGCAGAAGAAAGAACGTAATTATTTTGTCAAACGGTAAAAATGTGTATCCCGAAGAAATTGAGGAAAAGCTCTCCGCTTGTTCATACGTTAAAGAAATCGTGGTTATTGGACGAAAGGGTACAGACAGCTCTGAAACGTCGATCGTTGCTGTTGTATATCCTGATTTTGAATCATTTGCTGATTTATCAGCAGATGAAGTTAAAAAGCGTGCTAACACTGAGCTTTCTCAGTTGAACGCTGAGCTTCCCTCTTTCAAGCAAGCATCGGTTATTGAATTTAGAGATGTAGAATTCGAAAAAACAACAACTAAGAAAATCAAGAGATTTCTTGTAAAATAAGGAGGACATTATGTTTGAAGAATTAAAGACCATTTTATCCGAACAGTTAAAAATTGCACCCGAAGAATTAAATCGTGAAACAAACCTCAGAAGTGACTGCGGCGTTAACTCAATCGAACTTGCCGAACTTGTACTCGAACTCGAAGATAAGTACGACTGCGAAATTGATGAAAAAGCAATTTCGAAGCTTGCAACTCTCGGCGATATTGCTGACTATCTTGAAAAAGAACTTGCCTGAGGTGTGCCTTGTCTGAACTTTTGAATTCGCCGTTGTTTTTTACTTTTGTCTCACTTATTTCAATAATAGCATTTGCCGCTCTGATTCTTTTTGTTACTATTAACATCAAATCAAAAAAGCGAGTTCGTGAAATTGAGAATTACGGAAAGCCAAGCGAAGAAAGACTGAAACAAACGCTTGAAGAAGCGTTTTCGTCAAATGCGGTATTTACTAACGTTTATATTCCGTATATAAACTCTGGGCGCGATAGATATGCAGAAATAGATGCTATCGTTGTGCTGAGAAGCGGAATCTTTGTTATTGAACTAAAGAGCCATAATGGGAAAATAATAAGCGGCGACACAAGAAAATGGACTCAGATATATAATGATAAACGGATCACGTTCTATAATCCCATTTATCAGAACGAAACTCACATAAAAGTTATAAAAGAGATACTCCGTAACGAAGGGCAATATAAAATTCCGATATACAATGTTGTTACTTTTTCTTCAAATAAGGTCAGCTTTACAGAAGAATATAAAAATATCGTTAATTTAGACGATCTTGTTCGTTATATAAAGAAGACCGGCAAGAGTGAGGCTATCTCTATAAGGCAGACAACGCGAATACGGACAATTTTGCGTTCCTATATAAGAACGGGCAGAAGAATTGAACTTAAACACAAACGATTTGTAAGAAAGCGTAAATAAAAGCAGGCAACGGGGAGTTATTCCCTGTTGTTTGTCTTTATTTAAATGGATAAGCACATGTCTGATCAAAGATTAAAAGAAATTTATTTAAATACAAAACGAGAATTATTTAATACATACTATACGCGTATGAACGAGCATCAAAAGGAGGCTGTTTACACGGTTGATGGTCCACTGCTTGTTTTGGCAGGCGCCGGAAGCGGTAAAACCACAGTGCTTGTAAACCGTATTTCACATATAATCAGATACGGAAACGCTTACTTTTCTGACAACGTGCCTGAAGCAATAACAGATGAAGACATTAAGAGATTAATGTCATATAAAGACCTGGATAATGACAAGCTTGCGCAAGCGCTTTGCGAATTTGCTGACTCCCCGTGCCCGCCATGGGCGGTTTTGGCGATAACCTTTACAAACAAAGCTGCGGGAGAGATAAAGGAAAGACTCGAAAAGGTTATCGGAGATGCTGATGCTGCGTCTGAAATATGGGCCGGAACCTTCCACTCTATATGCGTACGTATACTCAGAAGATATGGTGAGCTGGTTGGATACTCGTCAAACTTTACGATTTACGATACTGACGACTCAAAAAAGCTTATTTCTTCATGTATGAAGAAAATAGGGATAGACGAGAAAATAATTGCTCCCAAGGCGGTTATGGGAGTTATAAGCCGCGCGAAGGACAAGCTTATTGATTCAAAGACTTTTTACAGTGAAGCAGGAAATGATTATAAATTATCTAAAATAGCACAGATATATTCAGAATATGAGCGCGAGCTTAAAAGCGCTAATGCGCTAGATTTTGACGATATAATAATGCAGACGGTATTGCTGTTATCCTCAAATGAAGAAGTAAGAAATTACTATCAGAACCGTTTCAGATACGTTTGTGTTGATGAATTTCAGGATACCAACATAGCACAACTTAAATTATGTGAGTTAATAAGCGCAAAACGCAAAAATATTATGGTTGTCGGAGACGATGACCAGAGTATATACAAATTCCGCGGAGCAACTATTGAGAACATTCTAAAATTTGACCGCGATTTCGCAGGTTGTAAAGTAATAAAGCTTGAGCAGAATTACAGATCCTCATCGAATATACTTAATGCGGCAAATGCTGTAATAAGCAACAACAAGGGACGTAAGGGTAAAACGCTCTGGACCGATTCGGGCAATGGCGAAAAGATAACGCAGAAATCTCTCCCAAATCAGAATTTTGAAGCGCAGTATGTAAGCGATCAGATACTTGAGGGGATAAGAAACTCAGACAAAAAGTTTTCAGATTTTGCTATACTCTACCGTATGAACAGCCAGTCTGCACCCTTTGAAAGTGTATTTACCAAAAGCGGTATACCTTACAGAATGCTCGGCGGTCTCAGGTTCTTTGACCGTAAGGAAATCAAGGATATAGTCGCGTACCTTTGTGTAATCTCAAACAGACGTGACAGTATCAGACTCAGACGTATCATAAATGAGCCCAAAAGAAAAATAGGCGATGCCACACTTGAAGCAGTTGAAATACTCGCAACACTTGAGAAGACATACCTCTTCGACATTATGAAGCGCTCGAGAGAATACATGCAGCTTTCAAAGGTTGCAGAGAGACTTATTGCGTTTACCGATTTTATTGAACGTATGTCGGCTTTGTCTGAGGTCGTTGGCGTTTCAGAGCTCATAAACACGGTAGTAAACGACTCCGGTTATCAGGAAATGCTTGTTGCGGAGGGAGAAACAGGCATCGACAGGTTAAGAAACATCGACCAGCTTATTGCAACAGCATACGAATACGAAAACGCATCGGACGAGCCCACTCTTTCAGGCTTTCTTGAAGAGGTTGCTCTTGTTAGTGATACCGACAACTACGACGAAGAAGCAGATGCGGTTGTTATGATGACCATTCATAGCGCAAAGGGACTTGAATTTCCCGTTGTATTTCTTCCCGGTCTTGAAGAAGGAATATTTCCGGGACTTCTTTCCATGGATAGCGAAGAGGAAATTGAAGAGGAACGCCGTCTTGCATACGTGGCAATAACAAGAGCTAAGAAAAAGCTTTATCTTCTTAACGTACGAGAGAGGATGATGTTCGGTAAGACGAGATATAATCCTGCATCGAGATTTTTGGAGGAGATCCCTGAAAAATATGTTGAGAACGAAACTGAGATACGTAGAATAACTCCTGCTCCCGTTGCCTCGGGATCGGGATATAAACCTCAGATTTCAAGCGAGCTTACCGCACCGCATAAAAACATTTCACCTCTAAAGCGTCAACCAACCGAAGCCTACTCTCAGGGCGAACGAGTCGTACACGCAACATTCGGAAGCGGTACTGTATTATCTGTTAAAAAAATGGGGGCAGATACTCTTTATGAAATAGCGTTCGACACTGTTGGAACAAAAAAACTGATGGCAAGTTTTGCAAAACTTAAAAGAAGTATTGATTAACGAGGAAACGATAAAATGACCAAAAAGAAAAGAATTGTACTTATTATATCGATTCTCTTTATAGTAATAGCCTTAATAGGCTCAGTATACATGTATTTTGAAAAAGGTGAACAACCGGAATTTGTTGCTTCGTTTGTTTATAACAGTGAGTATGCGCCACCATCGTATATCTTTTACACACCAGACGAGGCGGACATATATGCTGATCCTGACTATTTGAAAGTAGTTCCCTACATTTACTACACAGACACTTCCGTTACGGTTTGTATTACAGATGAAGACTATTCATCATACGGGCCTGTAATGGAGCTCTTTGGTAAATATTTCGACTCATTAAAGTCCGGTAACGCTTCTCTGTTTACATCACTTCATTCCAAACGGTATTTTGATAATAACTATAAATGGGAGTATATCGCACCGCAGAAGCTTTACGACATCAACGTTGAGTACCTTTTTGAAAAGGATATGTCGGATGAGCTTTACGGCGATGTAACGAAGTACGTATATAAAACGAACTATAAAATAATGAAGAATAACGGGACATTCAGAAGCGATATTCCTAGTGATGCCTCCAGACCTTTATATTTGGAGCTTGTTTATAAGAACGGCGAGTTGTTTATTGATGCATGTGGCGACTCTTACAATATACCAAGTGAATAAAATTTATACTGCGGATATAATCCGCAGTTTTTTATTTCATTATGTTGGTCACAAACATTCAAAACGCATATTACTGATAATGGGATTATATATAATATCCCAAAACACCGTCACAAAGGAGCACAAAATGAAGATTGCATTTATTGGCGGAGATTTCAGAATGAATCATGCGTGTGCTTATCTGATAAAAAAAGGATATAATGCTGAATTACTTAATTATGATTCATGTCCAACTGCATCTTTATGCGAGTATCACAAGCTGGCTAAATCTGCTGATGTAATAGTTTTGCCTGCGCCCGTTTCTGTGGATAAGATGCATATAAATGGAACGTCAAAATCCTCCGGTGGAATAACAGTTAATGAACTGATCTACGATGTGAAGGATAATGCAAGTGTATTTTACGGCAGGTTTAATAATTTTAACAAGATAACCGGAATTAAATATATTGATTATTTAAATGACGAAGCATATCTTACCGACTCGGCTTATCTGACTGCTGAAGGAACGGTTGGTCATCTGCTTTTAAATTACAGGAGAGCTTTGTACAACCGTAAAATTCTCTTGATTGGTTGGGGCAGAATAGCAAAATTTCTTTACACTCAGCTTAGCTTTTACACTGATAAGATAAGCGTAGCTTTGAGAAACGAAAAACTTATAAACGAGCTTGCTAATAACAATATATCTGCAAATAATTTTGAACATCTTTCAGAATTTGCTATGGAAAGCGAGATAATAATCAACACAGTTCCGGCACTTATACTTGGAAACAAGGTGCTTGAACGGCTTGATAAACAAACTTATATAATTGATCTGGCATCTCTTCCCGGTGGTATTGATTTTGATTCTGCACAAAAGCTTGGCATCGAAACTCATCATTTGCTTGCGCTTCCCGGGAAATGTGCACCTGAAAGCGCAGGAACCGCTCTCGGAAAATGCATATATTCTCATTTGTGTAATATAGCTGAAGATGAAAGGAATGATTGTAGTTAATGATAGGATATGCAATATGCGGTTCGTTCTGCACACATAAAAAATCTCTTGAAGTGTTAAAAGAACTTACATCAAGCTATAATGATATATTACCTATAATAAGCTTTAATGCCGCCAATACTGATACAAGGTTTGGGAACGCAAAAGAACTTATAAAAAACGTTGAAGAGATATGCAACAGAAAAGCAATTCTTACAATTGAAGATTCTGAACCGATAGGTCCTAAAATTAAACTTGATGTTATGATAATATCTCCGTGTACCGGTAACACACTTGCCAAGCTTGCCCACGGAATAACCGACACACCCGTAACAATGGCCGCAAAAGCCCACCTCAGAAACTCAAGACCCCTTCTTATTACACTCGCTAGCAACGATGCTCTCAGCGCAAATTTATGTAATATCGGCAACCTTTTAAACAAGAAAAACATATACTTTACCCCTATGCTGCAAGACGATGTTTTGAGAAAACCACACTCGCTTGTTGCAGACTTTGATTTGGTTGTTACAGCTGCCAAAAAAGCAATCGAGGGCGAGCAGTTAAGACCGGTATTCAAAGAGTTTTCTGTTTAATTTTGTTTATAATAAGTTTATTTCAAATCTCTTGACAAGTACTTCCCGTAATATTATAATGTTCATAGCGATGTATTTTTGAAAGGATATTATACTATGTATTACATTGGAATTGATCTGGGCGGTACTAATATTGCCGTTGGTATTGTTGATGAAAACTACAAAATTTTAACCAAAGGCAGTGTCCCCACGCGCGCTGAGCGCCCGGGTGAAGAAGTTGTAAAGGATATGGCAGACCTGTGTTCCAAACTTGTTAATGATGCCGGACTCACCTTTGATGATATTATATACGCAGGCATAGCGTCTCCCGGAACTGTGAATCCTGAAACGGGCTATATAGATTATGCAAATAATCTTAACTTCAAGGACTTCCCTATTGCAGAAATGCTCAAAAGTCACATTCCTCTGAAGAAGGTTTATGTTGAAAACGATGCTAACACCGCTGCAAAAGGCGAAGCTGTTGCAGGCGCAGCAAGAGGTATTAAAACCGCTATCATGGTTACTCTCGGAACAGGTGTTGGTGGAGGAATAATCATAGACGGTAAGATATATTACGGATTCAATTACGCAGGCGGCGAACTCGGACATTTTGTTATAGAATATAACGGAAGACCTTGCACGTGCGGCAGAAAGGGATGTTGGGAAGCATACAGCTCTGCAACGGGACTTATAAATATGACTCGCGAAAAGATCGAGGAATGTAATGAATCCGGCCGTGAAACACTTATGAATGAAATTGTAAAATCAGAAGGCAAGGTCAGCGGTAAGACGGCTTTTGCTGCCATGAAAAAGGGCGATAAGGCTGGCGCGGAGGTAGTAGATATGTATATTGACTATCTTGCCTGCGGTATGGCAAATATTATCACAACTTTTATGCCGGAGGTTATAGTAATTGGAGGCGGCATATGCCACGAAGGCGACAATCTGCTCAATCCGCTTAATGCTAAAATTAATGAAAAAATTTATGGTAACAGCACTTTGGCAAGACCGATTATAAAAACCGCAGAGCTTGGCAATGACGCCGGAATAATCGGTGCCGCAGTTCTTGGCGTTTGAGTGTATCAAAACACAAAAATACAGGCATATTGCCTGCATTTTTGTGTTTTATTTTTTGATTTCAACACCTGTATAATAATGCGTTAATATATCAGAATAATTATATCCCGACTTTGCCAGCTCGTTTGCGCCTTTCTGACTCATTCCAATACCATGACCATATCCGTAAACTGAGAAAATTATATTGTTACTTTCAGAATCTATTACAAAATCGCACGATTTGAGCGAAAACGTATTTCGGAGTTTTTTTGCGCTGATTTCATTTTCACCTATTACAATTCTGTCGCATCTACCTGTGTCATTTAACATTAAATCGATATCATCGGAGGATGTAGCACTTATGCCAAGTGAATTAAAAAAATCAGCTTTTGAAACAGAAACCGTTTGAACGGCAATCGGTTCTGTTGTAGGAACGGATAGCAAATATGGAGTATATGTTCCCCATAGATTATATGAATTTTCAGTAGCATTAGCTGAAGAAGCATGATATACTGCTGTACAAAGCTCGCCATCGTACGTTATTACAACGCCATCGGTAGATATTACTGCACCGGATACTCTCTCATATGCATTATTATATGCTTCTTCTCCATACCTTTCAATAAATTCATCCTTTGTTAAAGCTGCGCTGCAATGGGACGCATCGTTACAAACAATATTGTTATAGTGACGGGTATTATCTTTTATCTGTTTGAGTGTATATGTCCTCGAAGCAACCGCTTGCGCTTTCAGAGCTTCTGTTTCATAGGTATATGGCATTTCAGACATAACTGACATAATTAGATATTCTCTCAGCGTTATACTTGTGCAAGTTTTCTTGTTTTGAAATTCAATAATTATCATGCCGTCATTTTCTTTATCGGGTATAATGATCTGAGGAACGTGAGTATATTCGTCAGTGCTGCATCTATCCACAAGACAGGCTTGCGGGTCAAGAGCCTGGTCAGGTAACGATTTTGTTGAAAATCCGGGAATATATCCGAGGTTTTCGTGTGCGAAAACTAATAATTTAGTACTCACGATAAGAATCAGAGCGAAAACGAATGTTAAAATTGCACTCATAGTTTTTCTTTCCATAGCTTCATCCTTTGCTTTAGTGCGGCAGCAATTATATATTAACTAATCGTGAACTGTTTGCAAGAAAATAAATTTCTCTTGCATTTTTGATTTGTTTGTGATAGAATATATCTAATATATATTCAAATTCGGGTAAATTATTACAGTTAACCCAATAATAGCGGAGGCGCATCATAATGGAATCGAAATTTGAAGTTCAGAACGAACTGCTTTCTGAATTTAAAAATAACTGCAAAGAAATATACGATATACCTAAAAAATACTTTACTCATTACAATGTAAAGCGTGGGCTCAGAAACCCTGACGGTACAGGTGTAATGGCTGGCATTACACGTATAGGTAACGCGCACGGATATATCATAAACGAAGGCGATAAGTGCTCTATTGATGGTGAGCTTTACTACCGGGGTTATAGAATCGATGAGCTTATAAACGGTTATGTCAACGAAGGACGTTACGGTTTCGAAGAAGTATCCTATATACTCTTCTTCGGTTCTCTGCCAACGCCAAAACAGCTTGCTGATTACGATAAACTGCTTGATACCTACCGTGAACTTCCTCCTCGCTTCACCGAAGACGTTATCATGAAAACGCCAAACCGTTCTATCATGAATAAGCTTGCAAGCTCTGTACTCGCTCTTTATTCGTACGATGAAAACCCGGACGATACGTCATTTGACAATATAGTACGTCAGAGCATGCAGCTTATGGTGCGTCTGCCGATCATCGCAGCTCAGTCATATGCTGTATACAGAAACGCTTTCTGCGGCGAAAGCCTCATGATACACAACCCTCTTAATAACCATAATACTGCTCAGAACTTCTTGCGAATTCTCCGTGAAGACGGAAAATTCACAGAAGAAGACGCAAGGCTATTAGACCTTTGCCTCATTTTACAGGCTGAGCACGGTGGCGGTAACAACTCTACGTTTACATGCCGCACGGTAACTTCTTCGGGAACAGATACGTATTCTGCAATAGCAGCGGCTATATGCTCGCTCAAGGGCCCCCGTCACGGAGGAGCCAACATCAAGGTTCAGGAGATGTTCGATTGCATCAAAGCTAACGTCAAGAATACAAATGACGATGATGAAGTTGCGGCATTTTTGAAGAAAATAGCAAACGGCGAAGAATACGATCATAGCGGACTTATATACGGTATGGGCCACGCCATCTATACCCTCTCCGACCCGAGAGCTGTAATGCTGAAAAAATATGCTCAGGAAATGGCCGAAAAGCGCGGCTTCGGCGATGATTTCAGACTTCTTGAAACTATTGAAAGACTTTCTCCCGATATACTCAGAGAAAAGCTTGGTCTTGAACGCGATATATGCGCTAACGTCGACATGTATTCAGGCCTTGTATATCGCATGCTCGGTATCCCAACAGAGCTCTACACTCCCCTGTTCGCAATAGCCCGTATAGTTGGCTGGTGCTCTCACAGAATTGAAGAACTGATGACAGCAAAGAAGATAATTCGCCCTGCATACAAGGCAATTACTCACCACGAGCCATACGTTTCAATGAACGAAAGATAATCCATTATTTACCATTTGATTTAGTTTTATACATAAAAATCCCTCTCGAATGACGAGAGGGATAAATTATATGAGGTTATTATGAAAAAAGGACTTGTACTTGAAGGCGGAGGTATGCGCGCTCTCTTCACGGTTGGCGTTACAGACGTTCTTATGGAAAACGGCATTACCTTTGACGGCGCGATCGGCGTCTCTGCTGGAGCTGCATTTGGATGCAACTATAAATCCTGCCAACCAGGTAGAGCCATAAGATATAATACTCGTTTTGCTAAAGATAAGCGATATTGCAGTATGAGCTCACTAATCAGAACAGGAGATCTGTTTGGCGCAGATTTTTGTTACAAGCGCATACCAAGAGATCTTGATAAATTTGACGACGAGGCATACGATAATAATCCGATGGAGTTTTACGTAGTATGCACAGATATAGAAACAGGAGCGCCTGTATATAAAAGCTGTCCCGTATCTGACGAGGTCATGCTTGAGTATATACGCGCTTCAGCATCTCTGCCGCTTATTTCAAATATAGTTGAAATCGACGGCAAAAAGCTTCTTGACGGAGGTATCACGGACTCTATTCCTCTGAAATGTTTTGAGAGCATTGGATTTGATCGTAACGTAGTTATATTAACTCAGCCAAAGGACTATGTAAAAAAAAGCAAACAAGGCAATGCCGATAATCAGAAAAAAATATAAAGGTTATTCTAAGCTTATAGAGGCGATGATGAACCGACATTCTGTATATAATAAAACTCTGAAGTACATTTCAAACAAAGAAGCTTCGGGTGATGCTCTTGTTATACGCCCCTCTGAAAAGCTGCCAATTGGCAGAATCGAGCATGATCCGGATACAATGCGCGCCGTATACGCGCTTGGTAGAGCGGCCGGCGAAGAAGCGCTTGAGAAAATACGAGAGTTTTTGAAATAGAACAGGCGGCTATAATTGTCGCCTGATTTTTATATTGACCTGTTGTGAAATATATGATAAAATAAAAAAAGCAAACTCCAAACGGAGTTTGCTTTTGGTGAAGATGAGCGGATTTGAACCGATGACCTCTTGCATGTCAAGCAAGCGCTCTAACCAACTGAGCTACACCTTCTGGTGCCGGTGGCGGGGGTCGAACCCGCACCCTGTCGCCAGGACCGGATTTTGAGTCCGGCACGTCTGCCAATTCCATCACACCGGCGTATGACAAAGAAAATTATAACACATTAAAGCAAAGATTTCAATACCTTTTACAAAAAAAGCAAATTATCAGGAGAAAAAAGTTGACTAAAGCTAAGATATTACTTTTTGATAAGCTTCCATCTTCCCTTCCGTGTCCGTCCAACAACTATATAAAACTACATATCGATAAAATAAATAATTCCAATTATAAATCAGAATCGACGCTCGGTTATATACTTTTGTCAGAGCTGCTTTACAAGTTTTGTAGTGTAAACATAGAAAATGTTATTATTAAAGAAAACGAGTACGGTAAACCCGAAATCATCTCTGAAAACAACCTGCATTTTAACATATCACACACATGTGGTGCCGTCTGCTGCGCAATTTCCGATTCGTCAGTGGGAATCGACGTTGAAAAGATCGGTGAAATACGCGAGATAATTACTAAAAAATGTTTTAGTGAAAATGAAACGGCTTTTATTGAATCGCCCGATGATTTTTATAAACTCTGGACACTGAAAGAAGCATATTTAAAAGCAACGGGTACAGGAATTAACCGACCGCTTACTGAAATTGAGTTTTATGACTTGGACAATTGTCTCTTCCGCGATTCCGGGGTCGTAGTGAGCTTTAAATTTTACAGCACTACTGTTGACGGATTTGCCCTCTCAATCGCCTCAGAGAATATGATTTCTCCATCAGATTTAATTGTTAAGCACATATAAAGAAGCTCTGCATATATTGCAGAGCTTCTTTTTGTTATTCAATAATTATCGGGCAATCACATCTTGATGAAAATTCAGGATTAAGGGAAAGTAACTTTTCTACTGTGGTTTTCTTTTTCTTTGCCATTTCCCACAAGCTTTCATCAGGCAAGGGATAGTAAACGCAAAATAGTGCGTTGTCCGTCTCTTTTGCGCATTCACCAATGCCTATACTTTTGCAAATGTTTACACTTTCCTTGCCCGTCAACAAATAATCAAGGTAAATTTCCGCATCAGTATATACCCTTTCATGATCACATCTTACACGGTTATCAGCAACAACTGTATTTCCGATCATTGATAAAGATTCTTCAATTGCATTTAAATTTGATTTATATGCAAAAGGGACGTTTATCTCCTTGCCCCTGATTCTTCCTTCGTCAATAAGAGTTACTCTTTCGCTAATTTTACCTGCAATGCTAACATAATTTCCGCTCTTTTCGGTATGTATATCTGAAAATACCGGAATCGATGCCGAGACGAGTGACATATTATCAAGACTAAGCTCATTTTTTTCTCGAGTATCCGTGTATGTAAAATTGTTCTTGATCCTTGCCATGGGCTTTTGAATAGTCTGCATTTCAAATTTGCATTCGCTGTCATACTTAGTCGAATATGCATCTGTGACGAACTTTATTGTTTCGCCGGACATAAGCAAAAGGTCAATATCATAATCAGCATCAAATTCCAACACTTTTGCTTCATCATATTGATTTTTACCAACGTTAAGATTTACAGCCGATATATATACTGACGGTACGATACTTACAGTTGAATCGCTTAGCGTTTCAAGCATTGCGCTTTCGTCATCATTTATAGAAATGCCAAATGGTATATCACGGCTGACACCGTGAAGCTTATTTTCCTTATCTTTATATAAAATATTCAATGCGAAGTTTCCGCCAAGCTTAACAGGTGTATCTCTGAGATCAACGCTTCTGTCATCACGAACATTTAGCGAAACGTCATAATGAATTACTTCGGCAATTTCCGGCAGCTTCAAATCCAACTCGATATTATCGCTGAAGCTGTGCTCACAAAGTAAAACGGTTTTGCATCTGCATATTTCGCATTCGCCCCACTTATACTGAAGGTCTGCGTCGTCAGGTGCAGATGCAGAAATCTGAGGGGACGCGCTCTCTTGGGAGTCTTCAAACATGAGTGTTTCGAGAGTTGATTTTATTGAAAATTTACGCGGATTAGCCATTCTGCAAGTGTTGGACGTGAGGCGCGTGTGCGCTCCGACGCCGCTATTTGCAGGATTTTTATATCTGCACGTCATTTTAAAATCGTCGGTAAAGCTGACCGAACATATTATATCATCCTCGTTATCTCCGGTTGCTGAAAACATTATGCTATACATAATGCTGCCACCGATCTCTCCTTCGGATCCACCGAAATATTTTTTTAAATCATATATCCTCGCATGGCAGGATAACACACTTTTTACGTCCGGAAATGAATCGGGCAAAATATAATCTCCCGAAACTTCATTACTTATCAGCGAAAGTTCAGTCTTAGTATATTGCTCTTTCATGACTACCACCCTTATATATAATATCGTTACATATATATTCACGGTTAAATACATCTATGCAAAAATACCGTCGTAATTAAACGGCGGTATTTTGTATTATATTCCGAAGATCTGGGTTGCAAGCGAGAAAAACAAAACTGTGGAGCATGTGTCAACTATTGTTGTGATAACCGGAGCCGCCATTATTGCCGGGTCCAGCTTTAGTTTTTTTGCAAGCATAGGAAGTATACATGCGATACATTTTGACATAATTACCGTTGCTATAATAGCAAGACTCACGGTAACTGCGAGTAACATCGCATCTACTGTCGGGTCAGAGTTGTACATTATAAATATTCTGACACCGTTAACAAGTGCCAGCACCATGCCGCACAGTACGGCTATGCCAAGCTCCTTGAAAATTACTTTAACGAAATCCTTCAAACGTATTTCTCCAAGCGACATTCCGCGGATAATCATCGTTGAGGTCTGAGAGCCGCAGTTACCGCCCGTGCCCGTTATCATCGGGATAAATGATACCAGAAGCGGTACAGCGGCAAAAGCGGCGTCATAACTTGATATAATAACTCCGGTAACCGTTGCAGAAAGCATAAGTATCAGAAGCCAGAGTATACGGTTCTTCGCATGTTTGAAGATTGAGGTTTTAAAATATGATTCGTCGCTCGGAGCAACAGCCGCCATTTTCTCGAAGTCCTCCGTTGCCTCCTCTTCAATAACGTCCATAGCGTCGTCAAACGTGATAATACCTACCATATGGTTGTCGGCATCAACAACAGGAAGTGCAGCAAAGTCGTATTTTGAAAGTGTGTCTGCAACTATCTCCTTATCCTCGTGAGTTTCGACGCTTATAACGTTTGTATCCATTATATCGTTCACGGTAGCGCTGTCATCAGCTGTCAACAGTTCAAGAAGAGAAAGAACTCCGATCAGCTTGCGGTTTTCAGTTACGTAAAGCGTGTACACGGTTTCTCTGTTCATGCCAAGCTTTCTGATTATATCGATTGCTTTTTCAACCGAGTAATCACGCCTCAGAGCAATGTATTCGGTGTTCATCAGCGACCCTGCACTGTCTTTTGGATAGCGCAGAATCGCGTTTATTTGATTTCTGGTTTCAGTATCAGCAGATTTTATGATACGGGCAACGAGGTTTGCGGGCATATCCTCGATAATATCAACAGTATCGTCAATATAAAGATCGTTTATAACGTTTTGAAGTTCCTTGTCTGTGAACGATGAGACAAGAAGCATTTGCATATCGCTGTCCATATATGAAAAAACGTCAGCAGCAGCATCTTTAGGTAGTAACCTGAAAAGAAGTATAAATTTATCCCTCTCAAGCATTTCATCATCGAAAAGCGTTTGAAAAAGCTCGGCGATGTCTATCTCATTCATTTCTTCAAACGAGTTTTTGATAGCTTTGAAATTACGCTCCTCAAGAAAGTTTAATATGGTGTTTTGCATAGAAATTCCTCCTTATAAAAGGATTTACCAAAAGCATGAATTTCACCCTCACAAAAACAAAAATCTCCATAAAGCAAGGCTTAATGGAGATAAAAACAACATTTTGCCGTCTTGCTTGTGTGAACCGGCACAAAAGCAAACACTGCAGTATTATTCTAAAGACTGCAGAAATATACTCTTATGCGCATTATATGAAATTCTACTTCGCCCGGTACAGTCCATTTTTGCAGTCTCCTTATTTTCAAATTTTTGATTAAAGTACTTTTATATTATATTCTGTTTATTCGGATTTGTCAATATTAAAATGACGGCAGATTTACTGCCGTCACTTATTAATCAATAATATTTTCGCTCATAACGCTGATGGTTTTGTCTTCAAGCATCGTAAGGGGATCAACATAAGCACCAGAAAGTGTCATTTCAAAATGAAGATGAGGCTCGCTTGCAATTTCAACAATTGCGCTGTTGCCAACAGCTCCGATAAGCTGACCCTTTTCCACCTGCGCGCCAACGGTAATATCTTCAGGCAGAGTTTCGTTTAGATTCATATAACTTGATGCTACTCCGTCTGCATGTTCGATAGTAACGCTCGTTCCCATCATCGGATCGTTTACTATGTGTTTTACAATACCGCCGGCACATGCCGAAACGCCACTTCCCTCTTCACAAGAAATATCAATCCCTGTATGAGCGCGGTAATCATTCATTGTTATTGAATAAACGGGTGTATCGATCGAGTATTCTTTAGTTACAGTTCCTATAACGGGAAGATCAAAACTTTCCTTTTCTTCGCTTACCGTTGGCTTAACTGCTTCGCTTTTCTTTTCTTCGCTCTTTGTTGTATTGGAAGGCTTAGCTTCTTTACCGGTTTCGCTTTGACCAGAACCTATATTTGATGTTGTTTGCTTTTCTGAGTTCTTCTCGCTATTTCTGCCATCTAAATCATTCTGTTTAATTTCTGATGTAATTTGGGTGTCTGATGATGATTCAACAGGCGCTTTTTCACGCTTTGAAGCCATAGTAAACATTGTTATAACAACGATGGCAACAACAGATAAAGCTATAACAAAGAAAAGCATACTGTTAGCGCGCTTATTTTTTGACTGTTCCATTTTTACCTTTCCTTTCAAGCACTTGATTTCACAAGCGATCATGTGACACTTTTACGTCGGGGGTCACTCCCGTTTTACGATACTATTCTTTACTTCGAAAGGTTAGTTTATTCATAAATGAAAAAATTAATGGAATTTTGTAATACGAAAATTATATAGGATAAAAATGCGTGCTTGACAATGCATTTTACGTGTGATACAATTATTAACAATTACTGTATGTGAAAGGCAACGCCATGAAGAATATAATCACACTTATTTTTACTCTGATTTTAACTCTCGCTCTTGTATCTTGCAACACTTCAGATGATATCAGCAATCATATTTCAGACAGCTATATTACAGAAGATAGTATCGATATTGCAGACGATTATGTTGTTGATGAAAGTGACAATGCTGAAAGCGAAACTTATCTTGAATCGGTTTCTGTCACAGAAGTTGCTATTACTGATGCAGAAGCTGATATAACGAATGAAATTTCAAGAGAAGAATATCCCGAGCCGGTAGTATCCAAGCTTGATGGTAGAACTATTACAATGGAGTATTATAATATTACATCGTATAAAGTTGATCCAAGCAAATTGGGCGATATAAAATACGGATATGCTCCCGTCGTCTTAAACAAAAAAGGTCCTTCTTTTGCGTTTATATCTCCTGATGGTGAAATTCTTAATGATAAGCTTTACGAATTTGCATACAATTTTGGTGATGACGGACTAGCATTAGTACAGATTGAAGACGGATCATGGCGCTATATTACCAAAAAAGGTGCAGACGTTGGCGAAGCGCCAGCTCCCAAAGTTAATGCATATGACACAGAAGCCTTTTATGAAACAAACGGTGTATACGGACTTTTAAACGGCCGAGGCGAAAAGATAACAGAACCTATATTTTTATCAATGACAGACTTTGAAGACGGAAGTGGCTTTGGTTCAATTCTGCTTAAAGATGGAGATTCATTTGCTTTTGGTTATGTAAACAGAAAAGGAAAAATAATTAAAATTCCCGAACCGATTCATAACTCTTTCATTGAAAACGACCGCATATTCTGTAAATTTCAAAGTGAAGGCGAATGGATGGTATACGATTTAAACGGTAACGAAACGCTTTCTAAAAGGTATTCCGTTCTTTGTAACTGCGACGGTTTATATTATGCCGTTATTGAAGACGGCAAACTCGGACTTATCGACACTGATGGGAACGTGCTTGTACCCCCGTCTCTGCCGTGCGATTACAGTCCCGATATGATAATCGGATACGGAGCAGGCTACCTTACGGTTGCGCTTGACGGGAAGCTTGCTTTTGTAAAGATCTCTGAAGAATTACATACGCCTGAAGAAGATATTATAAAACCGATCAGAACCTACACAGAAACCGGTATGTATAACGGTAAGACTGTTACCATGGAAATGATCGTAACCGGTGTCAACTATCCCCGCTCCAATTTTCAACCTCAGTACACAGAAAACGGTTACGACTGGATTGATTATTGGGGTAAAGCCGGTGAAGAGGCTGACAGCGATTTCAAATTCGCTTTAGTTGATAAAGACGGCAACGTTTATGCCAAGCATCTCTTCGATAGTGTACATGATTTCGATCAAAACGGTTATGCCGTTGTATACAAAGCTATTAATAGCGACGTTCAACATGATTTAATGAGCGGAACAAGGGACAGCTACGGTTATATCAAGTACATTATAGATACTAAAGGAAATGCAGTATCAAGCATTGATGATTATCCCGAATACAACTTCAATAAAGACTACAAAAAATCTGATAATAAAATTTATTCCCTTGAAGCCGGCGATATAAAAGAACATGGTTTTACCAATTATAATATAGTTGACAGGAACGGTAACGTCGTATTCACATTCGAAGGTATAATCCCATCTGTTAGCATAACTGAAAGCAATACTGTGAAGTGCCTGAGTACAAGTTATATTGTTGGTAGTAAAGAAAAATCTGAACAAGGTGTATCATATATATGTGACGTCAAAGGCAATATCCTGAGCCCCCTGGTTGATAATATTGGAGAATTCGAAAATGGGATTGCAGTGTTCTTGCTTGATGACAAAATCGGTCTTATGTCAGATACAGGTGAAGTAATTATTCCTGCAACTATACCCGGAACAGGAAAATTTAAAATGGCGGCGCCGTGGCCTCTTTCACAAAATAACGGCATAGTTTACGTAAGAACTCCCGACGGTTTACTTTCAATGGTAAAAATCACTATAGAAGAATAAAATAAAGTTAGAAAAAACGATAGTATTTCAACACGCTACGAAAAACATCCGCACAATTTATGATTGTGCGGATGTTTTATTTGTTTAGCAGAGATTTATAAACTTCGTTTAGAGATATTACCGATCCAACAATTAAAAGTATAGCAATAAATGAGTTTATACCTAAAACCGTAACGTTCATAATTAGCCCCAGTCTCTCAAAGAGCATACTTGCTCCTATGAATATTACCGAACATAGTATATACATAATATAAAATGGATTCAGCGAGATGCGTTTTGCGTCGAATATGCTTGTGTTTGATTTAACTTCTGCTAAAGTTAATATTTGCAATATAGTAAAGGATATAAAGGCTATACCTGTTATTTCTGCTGTTCTCACGGGCAATTTTATAATCGATAGCATCGTTGGAACGAATATAGTCATAGCTGCCCAAAAAATGCCGAACAGTGCATTTCGAATAACAAATTTTGGCATATTATTTAGTTCGATCATTGCCGAACTATATTCGTCTGTCGTCCTTGTGCCCGGCTTAGAAAAGGCTATTGAAAGTATTGCCAGAAAATCAAATAAAAGTCCGCCGACAAGTATCTGCGGTGGTGTTAACACGATAGCTTTTGTAAACACAGAATACAGGACTATAAAAAGTCGAGCTGACTGAACTGATATTAAATAGGCAAACATATTCATTAAATTTTTATAAATGAGCTTAGAGGTAAGTATACTCTTTTCAACCGAGAAAATACCACCGTCGCGGCCGTTTGCAGTCTCTTCTTTGGGAATTAAAACGTCCGATTTGAAGCGTAGTGCATCAGAAGTGTCGTTTGACTTTTGCAACGCTTTTGATCGGGATTTAATTCTTTGCAGATTTTCGGGAATATCTGCAAAACTATAACCTATATCAGCCTGCTCCAAAACTGAAATATCAGATAACGCATCTGCACAATAAGCTACTTTATAGCCGTTATCTTTAAGCGCTCCAATAGCTTTGCGAAGTGATGCATTTTTCAAATCCATATATACGGAGTAGTTAGATATGGTTGCTTTCAAAGTTTCATCTGTCATTGAAGAAATTGTGCGCTCGGTTAAAATCTCGTTGTCTCCCGTACATATTCCGAGATTTTTTGCGCAAGCAAGATCATCAGCTGAAGTGCCTGTTGAATTTAATATAAGCTTAATGTCTGAATTGATCAACTTATCTACGGTTATAGGAGAACCTTCAAGCAAGGGAGATCTGAGAGAGATCAGTCCAAGGAATATCATGTCTTTTTCGCTTGCTACGTTATAACTGTCGGATAAAATTTTGTTCTTTTTTGTTTTTTTCATAGCAACGGCGAAGACAGTTGTGTTACCTTTTTCATATTCAGCCAATACCGATAACAGGTCTGCTTTCAGTGCATTATCTATTGGTATATTAGTAGTACCAATATTATATGTTGAGCAATGATTTATAATAGAGCGTGCCGATCCGCGCACGTAGATGTGCATATCAGTATCGTCATTGACGTTGTTTATTCCGAATGGCGCGACAACCGAATAGCTGAACCTGCGGTCGGCAGAGTTTTTATGAAGAACGAGAGGGTATTTTTCATCAAGAGATATATTGTATAAACCGTATTTCTTGGCGCAATCCACGATTGCTTCTTCGTCTTGCGTTAAGTGGTGTTCTTCAGAGAAACGTGTTGTAAGCGTCCCTTTCATATAAACGCCCGTACTGACTGCAGCAGCTTCGAGCAAGTACGAAAAGCCTTCATCGGATTTGTCGTAATCTTTTATTCTGTATATCTGACCGCTTGAATACATAGAGTCAACAACTTTGCTCTTTTGAGAAAGGAAACCGTTTTTCCTGAAAATAACGCAATTGATATCCTTGAGCTTTTCAATAGCGTTAATATTTTTCATGATAGCGCTTTTTCCTTTTTGTCTGTATGTTCTCGCGCCAAAAAGGGCACACGCTACTATGATATAGCCGAAAGCAGTATAAAATTCGGTCATTGCAGCAACTGCAAGCGACATACCACTCAAAAATATGTCGTATATGCCTCTCGTTTTCAGTCCTGTAACTATTTCAAAAAACATAATCACAAAAACCATCGCAAGCATAATCATGCTGATCTTTGAACCGAATTTTTTAAGCATTATAAATATATCGAGGCTATCGTGCTCTAAATCAAGTTCATTTTTGTGGGCGCGTGAAACAAGAGTATTTTCTCCTGTTTCAACTACGATCGCGCGTGCACTTCCCTTCAAAACTACCGAGGTTGCAAAAACCATATTGAACATTGTTTCATTTGAATCATTATCAGGCGAAACGTTTTGCGAGCTTTTACGTATAGCGGATACGTTTCCGGTTATACCTTTTTCCGATACAAAAAACCCCTGCGAATTGATGATTCTTGCATCAGCCGGAACTATATCGCCTGCATTGAGGTATATAAGGTCACCCGGCACTAGCGACGACATACTCACAAGATACAAATGTCCGTCACGAATTACTTTAGCGCCGGGAAGCGAGTATTCTCCCATGGATTCCAGTATTCTGTGTGCTTTAATATACGTAAATAGAACTATAAATAAATTGGTAATTATAATAGCAGCTATGATGTACGATGTTGGTGTATTTTGAAAAAAAGCTGCTATTAAAGCGGCGAGTATAAGTATTATAGATGATGAATCAGACAGTACATCTTTTAAATATGAACTGAAACTTCCATAAGGAAGTCTGAAAACGGTGTTAGGTCCTTTTTTACGTCTTAACGATGAGGCTTGCTTTTTTGTCAAACCGTTAACAACACTTGTGTTAAGGTCGTGCTCCAGCTGAGCCTCGGTCATTTCAAACCACTTTTTGTTCATTATTACTCCTGTGACAGCATGATTTGCAAGTCGATATCCAGTATTTCTTTTGGCGAATTTACAATAAAATCAGCATTATATTTCTCGAGTTCGCCATTTTCGGCTGTTCCCCATATGACTCCGATGCAAGGAATTCCTGCGTCATGCGCTCCTTCTATATCAAATTTTCTGTCTCCTACCATTGTTATTATGGGCGATTTGTCCAGGGAGGAAATTTTATTTTTTGCCATCATGATTATGTCGTACTTACTAAGATTATCTTCGTCAAGACCGGGGGAAAATATTTGTTCGAAGCAGTGGCGAATATTGTGTTTTTCCAAAATTAACTTTATAAATTTTGTGGGTTTTGACGAGGCTATATACAGGTGTGCTCCTCTGGAAGACAGAGTGCTTAGCATTTCTCTAACTCCATCAAAAATTGCATTTTCATATGTACCGCGAGCATTATAGTATTCCCTGAAATGCTTAATAGCCAACATAACAGCTACATTATCATTCCCGAAATAATACGGTAACGACTCGGTCAGCGGAGGGCCAATAAATATTGGTTCCATTTCATTTCTTGAAAGTTCATTTTTTACATTCATGGTATTTAATGCGTATTCTGCCGCATTAAGAATACCTTCTTTGGAATCACATATAGTTCCGTCGAAATCAAATAAATAATATCTCATTATATTACCTCATAAACACACATTTTAATTATACTTTATAACCGACATAATGTCAACGGACTTATTAATTTATAATTAAAATAAACCTATATCTACAAATTTAAATGTGTTTTTTGTGCATATTCGACAAATCGAACAAATGTTCGAAAAAAAGTGTTGACAACCGAACATTTGTTTGCTATAATTTAATCAGCAAAACGAACATTTGTTCCGATATGAGGTGATGATATGACAGCGGTAAACAATATAAACTATTACAGAACATTCGTATACAATAATAACAGAAACAATTCAGTGATCTCTATTGCTGCAAAGGCTGTCGGCGCAGACGACAACACGGTTTTTGCTCTGCTTCGTCGATTGAGAGATCTTAAAGAAACAAAAGACCCCACGGTTGTTGAGATTAGCGGGATTGAATACGCATATTCTCAGAATGAGGCTTTTGTTGATAGATTATTTGCTTTTCTCTCGTGTTTTTCAAGAAAGCACAAGCTTGTTAAATTCACTGTAATGGTTGGAAGCATGAGATATATTCTCTGATATAACATAAGACTAAAGCACGCCCTGCGAGCGTGCTTTTTATTTTATTAAAGCCTATATAATATCTCTTCTATTTCGTCATATGACTCTGCATGATTTATCTTTTCTCTGAGTGCGGCGCTGCCGGGCATACCTTTAGTGTAATAGGCAATATGCTTGCGTGATTCACAAACGCCAGTGCGCGCTCCTTTTTCCTGTATCAACAATCTTATGTGTTCAAGTGCAGTTGATATTATTTCGTCGCGTTCAGGGCGTCTGTATTGATAACCGTTTAATGCTGCATCAATCTCTTCAAATATCCACGGATTCCCCATCGCACCTCTTGCTATCATTACGCCGTCAGCACCTGTATCTTTGAACATGGATATCGTATCGTCTGCATTCATGATCCCACCGTTTGCAAACACAGGAATTTTGACCGCTCCCTTTACAGCCTTTATAATATCACAGCGAACGTTTGAAATATACATCTCAGAACGTGTTCTGCCGTGAACACATATCATAGACGCGCCGTTTTCTTCCGCTATCCTGGCAATCTCTACCGCATTTATGCTGTCTTCATCCCAACCTGCGCGTATTTTGACGGTTACAGGAAGACTTTGTGCATCAACTGCGGCACGAACAATTTTGCCAACAAGCTCAGGGCTTCGCATCAGGGCACTTCCCTCCCCGTTTGACACTATCTTGTTAACAGGACAGCCCATGTTTATATCAATAGCGGCCGGCAGTTTTGATCCAAGGTTGTGATCATAGTTGTTATCATAAAGCTTTTTTGCAGCCTCGGCAATAATATCAGGGTCGCTCCCGAATAACTGCACTGCTATATTGGGTTCACTATGGCGGATATAAGCAAGCTCTGCAGTTTTTTTATCCTTATAATGCATAGCCTTGGCAGAAACCATTTCCGTTACTGCATATTGCATTTTATGGTCTGCGCATATCTTTCGAAATGCATAGTCGCTTACTCCTGCAAGTGGTGCGAGTGCGACTTTAACGGTACTGAAATCTATCATGGTTGTTCCTCGTTTATTTCTTTAACGTTAAAATTATACAGTAAAACGATTATTTTTGCAAGTATATATTAACAAATTTTCGTTGTTTTGCATATGAATGTAAGGAAATGCAAATTGCGAAAGGATGGTACCATGACAATATACGTTGTTAAACCGGGAGATACTATATACTCTATTGCAAGTGAAAACGGAATTAACGTTGACAGATTAATTTCCGATAACGGTATTGAGGATCCTGATATGCTTACAGTAGGTCAGGCGCTTGTTATACTTCGTCCGTCGGTTGTTTATACTGTGCGCGAGGGGGATACCCTGCTCGATATTGCGGCAAACCTAGGGGTAAGTCTGAATTCTATTTACAGAAACAACCCAACTCTAGGCGGAATGCCTGAAATTGTGCCAGGACAGATACTTATCATAGAATATGATACGCAAAAAAGAGGACGGATTTCAATAAACGGATACGCATATCCATATATCGACAGAGCAGTTCTAAGAAAAACGCTCCCCTATCTCACATATCTTACTATATTTGGTTATGGTATGACTCAGTCCGGAGAGCTTATACCAACGGACGATGACGAGCTGATAAATATAGCCCGTCTATACGGAACGTCGCCCGTTATGCTATTATCGTCGCTTGGTGAGGGCGGAACGTTTTCAAATGAGCTTGTAAGCGCAGTTTTGAATAATGAAAGCGCACGTAATAACCTTATAGACAATGTAGTAAATACCCTTGTAGTGAAGAGATATGACGCTGTTGATGTTGACTTCGAGTACATACTTGCAGGTGACCGGGAAGCATATATAGATTTTATAGGGGATCTTCGTGAAGCTGCAAACGAGCGAGGAAAAAGGGTGTTCGTTTCTTTAGCCCCAAAAACAAGTGCAGATCAGCCCGGTTTATTATATGAAGCACACGATTACGCAGGTTTAGGAGAAGCGGCAGACCGTGCACTTCTCATGACATACGAATGGGGATACACATACGGACCGCCGCGCGCAATCGCTCCTATTGATCAGGTAAGGCGTGTTGTAGAATACGCAAAGACAGAAATACCGCAGAATAAGATATTCATGGGTATGCCTAATTATGCTTACGACTGGAAGCTTCCCTTTGTTCAGGGTGAAAGTGCCGCGACTGCTCTTTCGAATGTTGCTGCTGTAACGCTTGCGGGTGACACAAACTCCGAAATATTATTTGACGAAGATGCGCAAACGCCATATTTCTTCTATAATGATGATGAAGGTAACAGGCATGAAGTGTGGTTTGAAGATGCGAGAAGCGTCTTGGCTAAATTGAATCTTGTGCTCGACGAGGGCTTATCCGGTGCATCAGTATGGCAGATAATGAGATACTTCCCTGCCATGTGGTCGGTTATTAACTCAAATGTAGACATAGTGCGTACAGGCGACGAAAGTATGACAAATACATAAAATTTGAAAGGAGATGCTTAAGATAAGGCATCTCCTTTTTGCTTATTACTTATTAAGAACTCCTAAGAAGTTCAGAACTGCTAAGACGATTCCGACTAAAACATAAACTTCAAGTATCCAACCGATGATTCCTAAGATAAATCCTATAAAAGGAATTATGGAAAGAAGACCGATTATAAGTCCTGCCACAAAGCCTATGACTATGTAAATAACAATTGCTATTATAAGCTCTTTAATATTGGCAGTTTTAAAAGAAAACGGGAAAAGCGATTTAAGTTTATCCATGATAATCCTCCTGTTGATATTATATTTGCTATCATTAGTATAGCATATAAAGCAAAATATGTCAATAACTGTATTTATTCTATAAAAAATCCGAACAATCTCGGAGTATTGTTCGGATTTTTTATTAATTACTTAATTTTAGGAAGACTTGCAGCTGCAATAGACTGACCTACGCGACGGCTGCTCTCGTCGGGAAGATGTATTGCTATCTTCTTAGCAAGCTCGGGAAATTCTTCGGAGAGTGCCTTCTGAGCATTCTTGAGAAGAATGTTTCCGCCCTCACCGGATGATACACGTCCCATAAGGAGAACGTGCTTTATATCATAGAATAATGCGTAATATGCAACAGCATATCCGAAATACACACCAATAGTCTCGTAAATCTTTGCCGCACGCTCGTCGCCTTCAGCCATGAGCCCCTGAACAACCTTAAGCTTTTCAGCAGGAGATGCGTTCTCGTCAAGCTCGATTCCTGCAGCAGGAGCGAGTTTGATTACTGAATCCTGCGAGAAATACTTAACTCCGCAACCGTAGTCACCGGACCACTCGTCTACCATTGCATTTTTGTTGTAGTCGCAAGGTGCGAACGCAAGCTCGTTAAGCCAGCCTGTGATGTTTCCGTTTCCGTCAACGTATCCGCCAGCTTCACTTGTTCCCATAGCAATACCAAGAACGTTAGTATCTCCAAGATCCATTGCCCCTGCAAGAGCTGTAACGTCACCGTCATTAGCTACTTCTATCGGAATATCACCAAATTCTTTAGCAATATCGATATAGATATTCTTAACAACCTTTTCGAATGCTTCCGGGTTTTCTTTCTTTACCTTGAGGAAAAGTGAGGAGGTTTTGATTTGGTTGTTTACTACACATCCGGCAGTAGATACACCAATAGCATCAACTCTCGGCATCTTGGAAGCCGCTGTCTTCATTGCCTCCATGATTCCGTCGTAATGATACTGGGGATCATTCTGGAGCTTCGGGAACCAGACAACTTCCTCTGAATATGTAGCTTCGCCTTCAACAACTGCGCTTACTTTACGGTCGCTTCCTCCTGCGTCGAAGCCTATGCGGCAACCGTCAAGGTGACGGCCAACAGGTGCTGCAGATTCCTTTTGAACGGGAGCCTGTTCAAAAGGTACGTTGATTACTTCAAAAGGTGCTTCATAAATGTCAGACATCATATCACAGTCGAATTCACGAGCTCCACCTTCAGAGTAATCAGCCTTTATATTATCAGCTATCACCTTTGAGCCTGCGATGATTACTTTATAACCGCCGCGCGCCCAAATAAGAGTTTTTAACAATCTTTCAACAAACTCATGGTTTTCTTCATCGTGACCTGTGCCGTCTTTATACACATCTATTGTTAAAACGGAAGTAAGACCATCGTTTCTTTCAAGACCGATAGTGAGCTTCTGTCCGCCCTCAGCCTTTACGGCGTTTTGAAAATCACGGTATACTACCGCCATCGGCATATAGCCGGGATCGAGTGGTGCATTAACTTTAAGATTCATAAATTGTTTTTCCTTTCTTTATGGTTCTTATTATATTTATATTTTCATCAGCAATAATGATGTCCGCATCTTTTCCTGCTTCAAGCGAACCTATGCGCTCGCCGCAGTTGATAGCATTTGCAGGATTAAGTGATGCCATTTTGAAAACTTCATTTACAGGAAGATCTGTGTGATCAAGAACGTTCTTTACTGCGTTATTGAGCTTCAGAACGCTTCCCGCGATTGTGCCATCCGCAAGGCGGCACTCGATTCCTTTAAGGAATATTGGCTGACCCCCAAGGTCATATTCGCCGTCAGGCATGCCTCCGGCACGTGTGCAGTCGGTTATCAGCACCATCTTATCGCCCTTGATTTTAGCGATTATCGAGTAAAGTCCGGGATTTATATGGAATGTATCTGCAATTACCTCGACCGAAACATTATCTGAGGCGAGCGCGGCACCGACAACTCCGGGGTTTCTGTGAGCAAGCGCTGACATCGCGTTAAAAAGGTGTGTTGCGTGGTTAACGCCATCCTTTGCCGCGCTCATGGCTTCCTCAAAATTAGCATCAGTATGTCCCATAGAAACGAGCACGTCAGATTCCGCCGCAAGCTTCTTTATACACATATGTCCCTCGTCCATCTCGGGGGCGAGTGTAACAGATGTGATGATATCCGAATTTTCGATTATAAAGCTAGCGTCAGGCGTGAGGATGTTCTGTTCAGCCTGAGCTCCCTTTTTTGAAGGATTGATGAACGGGCCTTCAGCATGAACTCCGATTATTTCGGCGCCTCCCCAAGATTTGCTTTCTTCTTTGAGAGAACGTACTGCGTTAAGTGCAGCTATTATCTCGTCCTTGGAAACAGTCATCGTTGTAGGAAGAAAAGCTGTAACTCCGTTTTGAGCCACGCCGTAAGCCATCTTCTTGATACCTTCGGGCTTCGCGTCGCAGGTGTCTTCTCCAAGATATCCGTGAATATGGATATCAACGAGACCGGGAGCGACGTAATTACCTGCTGCATCGATGACATGTGCATCAGCGGGCAGGTTATCCACCACCCCGATGATCTTTCCGTTGTCTTCATCAAAGGCAAGGTTCTTGCCGAATACGACCGAATCGGGAAGAACGATCTTACCATTGGTTATGTATGTAAATGCCATAACATGTTACTCCTTGTAAGTAAATTATTACTAATATGTATTATAACAGAGCTTTATGAATTTTCTATGAATTTTCAACACCTTATCTTTATTTTCTGAAAAATATATGTTAGTATAATACATGAATATGAGGAAATAATGCCATATAAGCGAATTGAATTGGAGAAACAAATGTTTATTATAAGTGCAGTTATTGAAAAAGAGCTGTCCAGAGTTGCATTATACAATGAAAAATACAAACTTATATTGAAAAAAAGCGGGGTTAATACAAACGTTTCTAAGCTATGCTTAGATGTGATATCCGAGTCTGGATTAAAGACGTCTGATGTAGATTATATTGGCGTTGCTGTTGAAGATTCTATGGACGCCCTGGACTCTATCACAACAGACATAGAAAAGAATACCGGTATTAAGTGTTTTGGATCATCTGTCATAAGTGCAAAATCGCTTGGTGAAGCTTACACGTCCAATGACACGCCCTATTTAGTTATGCTTAAGATAGACGATACAATAGAGACCGGTATAGTTATAGATAAAAAGATATATTCCGGTGCTCATCAACTAGGAGGCGATATTGCTCATATAGTTATTAATTTCGGCGGATATAACTGTACTTGTGGCAGACAGGGGTGTTTTGAGGCATATGCCGGCAATTCGGGGCTTAAGCGCATTGCCGCTGAATCAGGCGTTGCAGATGCCGAATTTTTAACACACAAAAAACTTTTTAATATGACTACACCAGATGCAGAGCGCGCTAAAAAGCTTTACGTAGAATATTTGGCAAGCGGTATTACTGATATAATCAACCTTTTCCAACCGCATGAGTTGGTGCTTGACGGTCCTTTTACCGAGGTTGGTGACGAGCTTATGAAGCCGTTGTTGGATATCGTCCTGCGCGAACAGTATACCCATGATGCGCCAAATAAATGTAACGTCAGATTTTCAAACATGATGGTGGATACAGCACTGATCGGTGCTGCACTTCTCGGAAGATAAAATAAACAAAGAGTCAGCTAATTAAATGATAAGCTGACTCTTTATTATTGATATAAAGAAAATCAAGGAAACATAACATTCACGAGACTTTTGGTGCAATTAACAAAGATAAATCCGAACCACACTGTCGTGTGACGAGGTTCGGATTTCTACTGTTTGGTGCGGGTAATGGGACTTGAACCCATATGAAATTGCTTTCACTAGAACCTGAATCTAGCGCGTCTGCCAATTCCGCCATACCCGCATATTTACAACAAATATTATTTTACCAAATATATTTTACGTTGTCAAGAGTATTTTTTAAATAATACAATATTAAGGCTCAGCTAAAACAGCTGAGCCTGTCATTTGTTAATTAACCTGATTTTGTACGTTGCCGCTGATAAAGCCTAAAAGATTATCTCGTACCCCGCCCATTAGACGTGAGCGGGATTCGTGAGTCGCCCATGCAAGATGCGGTGTTATAATAGTGTTCGGCGCAAGTATCAGAGGGTTAGTGTTCTGCGGCGGTTCAGAGGAAATTACGTCTGCCGCAAAGCCTGCAACCTTTCCGGCGGTTAGCGCTTGCGCTAAATCATCTTCATTTATTATTCCTCCACGTGCAGTATTTACTATATACACGCCATCACGCATTTTAGCGATTGTATTTGCACATATAAGCTTATCTGTATCTTTGTTCATCGGACAATGTATAGATATTATATCGCTGTTTTTCAGAACTTCATCAAGTGTTGAGCGTCCCGTCTTCATTGCTTTTCCGTAAACGAGAGTTTTCATGCCAAATGCTTTTGCGATTTCGGCAACTCTCATTCCTATCTGACCTCCGCCTATTATCCCAAGTGTTTTACCTGATATTTCTATTTGAGGTGTAAGCCAATAGCAGAAGTAAGAATTGTCCGCCCACTTCCCTGCCTTAACGCTCTCGTCATGTAATGCCGGACGAGTCATAAGCTCAAGCATAAGTGCGAACGTATGCTGCGCTACCGATTCGGTGCTGTACGCAGGTACGTTTGTTACAACCACCCCTTTTTTAGCGGCATACTCTGTATCTATTATATTAAAACCGGTTGCGGTTAGTCCTATATATTTAAGCTTAGGAAGTTTATCTAATATTTCCTTATCAAATACAACTTTATTTGTTATAATATGGTCTGCATCAATTGCGCGCTCGATTATCTCTTCGCGCAAAGTCTGGTCATATACTGTATATTCACCTGCTTCGGCGAGCCAATCCCAACTTAAATCCCCCGGGTTTACTGCGTGTCCGTCAAGCACTACTGTTTTCATGATATCACCTTTCATTATATTTTATATATCGATTATACCATAAAACCAAAAAAATGCAAGGTAATTAAATGTATAAATTTTAATCGGGTATTGAAATAATATAGTTTTATGATATAATTATAAATATCAAATGGTAGGAGCATATATGAAAAAGCTTGTTATCGGTATTATCGCACATGTCGATTCTGGAAAAACGACTTTATCTGAGGCACTTTTATACAATTCGGGTGAGATACAAAAGCTCGGCCGTGTTGATAAACGTGACTCTTTTCTTGATACTGATAACATCGAGCGCGACCGTGGTATTACAATTTTTTCAAAGCAGGCCGAATTTAAGCTCTCCACTACCGCCGTTACACTCCTAGATACGCCCGGACACGTTGATTTTACAGCTGAAACCGAGCGCACTTTGCGTGTGCTTGATTATGCTATACTTGTGATAAGCGGATCAGACGGAGTTCAAAGTCACACCGAAACTTTATGGAAACTGCTTGAGCACTATAATATACCCACTTTTATTTTCGTTAATAAAACTGATCTTGCGTCATGTAATATCGACACCGTGATGTCTGATATCAAAAACCGTCTTTCAGATGGATGCTTTGATTTTTCAGAAATCTACGAGGGTTTTATGGAGCAAGCAGCGCTTCTTGACGAAGCTTTGTTCGATGAATATGAAGAAACCGGTACGTTTTCTCAAGATGCCCTTAAATATGCAATACTTTCGCGAAAGATATTCCCTTGTTATTTTGGCTCGGCCCTTAAAAATGACGGTGTGCGCGAGTTTATGGATGCTTTAGATGAATTGACACTTGAAAAGAAATACCCGAATGAACTTCGTGCGCGTATTTACAAGGTCTCGGAGGATGAGCGGTCAAACAGGCTCACACACATGAAAATAACGGGCGGCAAGCTGAAAGTAAAGTCTGTAATAAATATAAACGGCAGAAATGAAAAGATCAATGAAATACGCATTTATTCGGGCACGAAGTTTACTCCTGCTGATGAGGCAATTGCTGGGCAGATATGCGCTGTTACAGGCATTACGTCCGCTCTTCCCGGTGATGTGATAGGTGATGAAATCCAAGAAAACAAGCTTATAAGCGAGCCCGTATTTACTTACAGTGTAAAGCTTGAGGATGCTGCGGATATAACTTCTGCTCTTGCAGTTTTCAGAAAGCTTGAACAAGAAGACACCCAGATGCGCGTCAGCTTTAATGAACATCTTCAGAAAATCAACGTTCAGATAATGGGAGAGATTCAGCTTGAAGTGCTAAAGAGAGTTCTTGACGAACGTTTCGGACTAAAAGCTGAATTTGAGCACGGCAGTATAATATATAAAGAGACTATCAGCGAAGAGTTTGAGGGTGTTGGGCATTATGAACCGCTCAGGCATTATTCTGAAGTACATCTGAAAATTACTCCGGCCAAGCGTGGCAGCGGTCTTGTATTTACAAGCGAATGCTCGGAAAACGAGCTTGACCGCAATTGGCAAAGACTGGTTCTTACTCATCTTGCCGAAAAAGAACATCTTGGAGTGCTTACCGGTTCACCCTTGACAGATGTGAGAATTGCACTTGTAAGCGGCAAAGCGCATCAAAAACACACTGAAGGCGGCGATTTCAGGCAGGCAACGTATCGTGCTCTCAGGCAGGGACTCATGCAAGCAAAGGCAGAGAGTAAGTGCGTTTTGCTTGAACCATGGTATGCATTTGTGCTCGAAGTTCCATTTGAGTGCGTTGGCAGAGCAATGACCGATCTTTCATGTATGCAGGCTGAGTATGAGGTAGGTGAAAGTGGATCTGAAATATCAATAATACACGGACGAGCCCCCGTTTCCTCAATACGTGAATACAACAAGCAGGTTTTGTCGTATACTCATGGTAAAGGAAAGCTTTCTTTCAATTTTGATGGGTATGCTCCCTGCATAAACGGTGAAAACGTAATATCTGAATTTGCATACGATCCCGAATCAGATCTTATGAATACTCCCGATTCAGTCTTTTGCTCGCACGGAAGCGGTTTCTTGGTAAAGTGGTATGATGTGTTTAACTACATGCATATTCCGCTCTTGAAAGATAAGGTTGAGCCCGTATACGAGTTGCCAAAGCCGAAAAAGAGAGATTATTCTTCAATGATAGCTGATGAAGAAGAAATCCTTCGAATTTTTGAGGCGACCTACGGAAAAATAAAGAGGCGTGAGCCGGATATACTTAAAACGCCCAAGGAACACAGTGCGACTTCAGTCAATATTAAACCTGCGAAAATCAAAGCACCAACAGAAACTTATTTATTAATAGACGGTTACAATATCATTTTTGCCTGTGAAGAATTAAAGCATGCCGCCGAAGAAAGCCTTGATCTAGCCAGGTGTCTTCTTATTGATAAAGTTTCAAGCTATCAGGCAATGAGAAGAAACAATGTAATACTTGTTTTTGATGCATACAAAGTTAAGGGCGGAGTTGGCTCTGTTGAACAAGTTCACGGAATTTCTGTAATTTACACGAGAGAAGCCGAAACGGCTGATCAATATATTGAAAAGGTAGTTAAAAAGCTCTCGAAGGATTACAGAGTACGCGTTGCAACGTCTGACGGGCAGATTCAGATGATAATATTTGGCAGTGGTGCCGCAAGAGTTACTCCTTTTGAACTGTGGGATGAAATTCTTCTTGCCGAAAAGGAAATGCGCGAATTTATTGAAAACAATAATAAAATTTAAAAAGCCGAGTGTTTAACTCGGCTTTTTGTTATGCTTTGGTTGCTTCTTTTTCTCTTATTTCGCTTCTTCTTATCTTACCGTTAAAGGTCTTTGGTAGCTCGTCCACGTATTCGATAATTCTCGGATATTTATACGGAGCTGTATTGTCCTTAACGTATTTCTGAAGTTCTTTTGTAAGAATATCGCTCGGCTCGAAGCCTTTATTGAGGACAACTACCGCCTTGACTGCAAAACCGCGTACAGGATCGGGTACACCGATTACTGCAACTTCTTTTACGGCATCGTGCTCAACCATTACACTTTCAATTTCAAAGGGCCCGATACGGTAACCAGAAGATTTGATAACGTCATCATTTCTGCCAACGTATCTGAAAACACCCGTTTCATCTCTGTACGCGGTGTCGCCTGTATGGTAGAATCCGCCGTACATGGCTTTTTTTGTATCTTCCTGATTCATGTTATACGAATCAAGAAGTCCGCAGGATTTACGGTTTGCGCTGAGTACACGGATGCAGATCTCACCTGTTGTGCCGCGCTGGCAGGAGTTGTTTTCACTATCAAGAATATGTACGTCGTAACCAGGGATCGGATAACCGAGTGTGCCGGGCACAGGCTCTGTCCAGGGATAGAGCGTGCCTATGCAAAGGCATGTTTCGGTCTGTCCGAAGCCCTCGTATATCTTAAGTCCCGTAGCCTTTTTCCATTTATTAAAGATTTCAGGATTAAGTGCTTCGCCTGCAGAACAGCAATGTGTAAGCGAAGAAAGATCGTACTTGCTAACGTCCTGTTCAAGCATCATACGATACATTGTGGGTGGTACGCAGAACGTTGTGACCTTTGTAGATTCAATAACTGAAAGAATATCGGCAGGATCGAATCTGTCAAAATCATAAACAAGAACTGCACTTTCGCCAAACCACTGACCGTACATTTTGCCCCAAAGAGATTTGAGCCAGCCTGTATCGGAAATGGTAAAATGGAGTCCGCCGTCAACAACTCTGTGCCAGAAAACACCCGTCATAATATGACCAAGCGTATATTTAAAGTTGTGTGATATAATCTTGGGATAGCCTGATGTGCCCGAAGAGAATGACATGAGCATTGTGTCGTCTGCTTTTGTTGCGGCTTTACCGGTCGGTCTGTGCCACTCATCGCTGGAGGCATTGAAGCCGTCTTCGAAGTCAAGCCAGCCGTCAACCTTTTTGTGCCCGATAACAAGCTTTAATTCTACTGTTTCGTATTTGTCTGCTCCCTCGTCAAAATACTCGGTTGCATTACCGAAATCTGTTGCTACAACGCACTTGATTTTAGCGGCATTACATCTGTATACGTAATCTTTTGCTTTGAGCATATCCGTTGCCTGAACGGCTATTGCTCCTATTTTATGAAGTCCCATAAGACAAAACCAGAAATAATAGCTTCGTCTTAATACAAGTAGTACTCTGTCGCCTTTTTGGATACCAAGAGATCTGAAGTAGTTAGCAGCTTTATTGGAGCCGGACATCATATCGCCGAATGTAAATCTCTTTTCTTCTTTATCCTTTGAGAGCCATAGCATCGCAAGCTTATTGGGCTTAGTTCTGCCAAGAACGTCTAAAACGTCATAAGCAAAATTGTAATTATCTTTGTAAGTCAGTCTGTAGTTCTTCTGAGCATCCTTGAGAGATATAAAATCATCTCTTGATGCGCCTACAAATTGTTCATATATTGGCATCGTAATTTACCTCTTTATTTAATTACAACGGCAATAAATTGTGCTTCTTTATCGCCGAGCGCAACCTCTGCATGCGGAACGCTTGCATCAAAGTACACGCTATCGCCTTTTGAAAGTTCGTAAGAGATATCACCGATATAAAGCATCATTTTGCCTGAAAGGAGATAGTTGAACTCCTGTCCCTCGTGATCGTGCATTACAGGCGGCTTCGTATCGGGTGAAATTGTCACAAGAAATGGCTCGGCCTTCTTGTTTCTGAACGTAAAAGCGAGGTGCTTGTAATCATATTCATCATCTCTTTTAACGGAATAACCCTTCCCTTTTTTTACCATGCTGCACATAGAAAGTGTGGGGGCATTGCCGCTTATAAGGTCCAGAACGTCAACACCAAGGATATCAGCTGCATTATATATAAGGCTGAATGAGAAATCCAAATCACCCGATTCATATCCTCTGTAAGTATCAACGTCAACCTCAAGCTTAGCTGCCATAGTTTCAGCGCTTATTTCAAGATCTTCACGAAGATGTCTCAGTCTCATACCGATATCTTTTATCTGTTCATTCATTGAGTTATGCCTCCTCGTAGTTATAGCCGAGTTCAATAGCTTTAATATTAAGATCAAACAGTTCGGGGCGCTTAGCAGAAACTACCTTTTTCATTGCTTTTTCTATGTTTTCATAAGGTACAATCCCACTCTTTTTGATCATAAGTCCGATCATGATGATGTTAGCAAGGCCCGAAAGTCCGTTATCAGACGCAAGCTTTGTTGCAGGGATATAATATGCGTTAACGTCATCACGCTCAACCTTCTTTTCAATAAGAGAGCTATCAACGTAGATCTCGCCGTCTGCATTAACGGCATTTTCATACTTCTCAAGAGAGGGTGCGTTCATAGCAATAAGAATATCAGGATTGTCAACGATTGGCGAACCGATCTTTGTATCACTTAATATAATACTGCAGTTTGCTGTACCGCCGCGCATTTCGGGGCCGTATGAAGGGAGCCAGCTTACTTCTTTGTTGTCAATAAGTCCTTCGTATGCAAGGAATTTGCCCGAAAAGAGTATTCCTTGCCCGCCAAATCCAGCTATAAGTATCTGCTTATTCATTTGTGGCACCGTCCTTATCTTTATAAACTCCGAGAGGATAATACGGAATCATCTTTTCGTCCACCCACGCAAGTGCATCAACGGGAGATTTACCCCAGTTTGTCGGACAGGTAGAAATAACCTCTACAAGCGAGAAGCCTTTACCGTCTATCTGATTCTGAAAGGCCTTTTTGATTGCAGCCTTTGCTTTTTTTACATTCTTAACGTTATTAACGGCAACTCGTTCAAGATAATAAGCGCCGTCAATCTGAGAAAGCATTTCGCAAACCTTCACGGGATAGCCAACCTTTTCAACGTCACGTCCGTACGGAGAGGTTTGTGTAACCTGGCCGGGAAGCGTTGTGGGCGCCATCTGTCCGCCTGTCATGCCGTAAATAGCGTTATTTACGAAGATTACGGTTATGTTCTCTCCTCTTGCGGCCGAGTGTACAGTTTCAGCGGTACCGATTGCTGCGAGGTCACCGTCGCCTTGATATGTAAATACGATGTTGCCCGGATCAGAACGCTTAACTCCTGTTGCTACTGCCGGTGCACGTCCGTGTGCCGCCTGTACCATGTCTACGTCAAAATAATTATATGCAAATACCGAGCATCCTACCGGTGCTACACCGATAGTTCTTCCCTGTATACCAAGTTCGTCGATAGCTTCAGCTACAAGTCTATGAATAATACCATGCGTACAGCCGGGGCAATAATGTAAAGGCGCGTCTGTAAGCGACTTAGGTTTTTCAAATACTACCATTATCCAAAAGCCTTCCTTTCCTTATATTTTATCCGCTTCATCAATTTTTGCGAGTATATTTTCAACGGTAGGAATCATTCCTCCTGTACGGTTAGCCAGAAGTACAGGCTTCTTGCAACGTGTTGCAAGCTCTATATCTTCTTTCATCTGACCCATGTTAAGTTCAACCGATACGAAAGCCTTAACTTTGTCTGCAGCAGCTAAAAGCGGCTTTTTGGGGAACGGCCAGAGCGTGATAGGACGAATCATACCAACCTTGATGCCCTTAGCGCGAGCCGCGTCAATCGCGTTCTGTGATACACGCGAAGCAACACCGAAAGCAACTATGCATATTTCAGCATCTTCCATCTTGTATTCTTCGTACATAACTTCGTTTTCTTCGATAGTCTTATATCTGTCAAAACGGTTGAAGTTAAATACTTCAAGCTCGTCAGGCTTTAAGAAGAGCGAGTTTACAATGTTAGGCTTTCTTTCGAGCTTTGTGCCTGTAAGTGCCCATGATTTATCGTACCTCTTAACTTCTCCAAGATCAAGCGATACAGGTTCCATCATCTGTCCCATAGTACCGTCTGCAAGGATCATGGATGTCATTCTGTATTTATCGGCGAGATCAAATCCCTTGAACGTAAGGTTTACCATTTCCTGAACCGATGCAGGCGCTAAAACGATCATATGATAGTCGCCGTGGCCGCTTCCTCTTGTTGCCTGGAAATAGTCAGACTGTGAAGGCTGAATGCCACCGAGTCCGGGGCCGCCTCTCTGAACGTTTACAATAAGTGCCGGAAGGTCACATCCTGCAAGATAAGAAATACCCTCGCTCTTAAGCGAAATTCCGGGGCTTGACGACGACGTCATTACTCTTTTACCAGTTGATGCAACTCCTATTACCATATTTATAGCAGCGATTTCGCTTTCAGCCTGCAAAAATACTCCACCGTCAATTTTTGGAAGTCTTTTTGACATATATGCGGCAACCTCAGTCTGAGGAGTTATCGGATAACCGAAGTAATGGTGACAGCCTGCCATTATAGCGGCTTCAGCCATAGCTTCGTTACCTTTCATAAGTACCTTTTCTCCCATTATATTCACTTCCTCTCTTATTTCTCAACAGTTATAACACAGTCAGGGCACATGGTTGCGCAAAATGCGCATCCGATACACTTATCCTGATCTGTTATTCTTGCAGGTCTGTACCCCTTTGCGTTAAGCTTATCTGAAAGCTCAACAATCTTTTTAGGGCATGCGCTGACACAAAGTCCGCACCCCTTACACATGTTTTCTAAAAAAGTTACTTTAGCCATTGTTTTATTCCTTTCTTTCGAAATTTATGACAAAAACTGCTTTACGTAAATCTTTATCGGCATTATTTCCAAAATTATATCTTTCAATGCCCCCGCTATATCTTCTTTTACAGCAGTAAATTTGACTCTTAGTCCTGTGATTTTTGAAACTTCGTCAGCGTAGCTCAAACTATCGATAACATTCTGTGCGGTTGTTTCGTCGCCAAGATTTGAGTTGTTGACAATTCCCGTGAATCTGATACCGCATGCATTTTCAATTTCGCGCATTACCTCTACTGTCGAGGGTACATCAGCAGTGAGATATCTGTATTTGTTTATCACAAATAACAACTCGTAATTATCTTCCGCTAAAATATCCTTGGAAAATCTTCCGAGAGCAAGCGCTCCTCTGTCGTCGCCGCCAACGTCGATTATGGCATGGTTATTTTTGTTATGTATAACAGAATATGCTTCTGCAGGGAGCGCCGGTGTATCAACGTTTGTATTGGCGTAAGGCGAAGATATAAGCTTTATATCATTCTTGCTAAGAACATCAGATGCATCTTTGGTTCTGAAATACGGATTTACAATATCGAGGTCGGCAATTACCGTTTGTTTGCCGGTAACACTTATATTAAGCGCGTAATTTACAGCGATGTTTGTTTTACCGCTTCCGTAATGTCCGGCAAAGATCGTAACACGCTTTATATCTTTAAAGTCCAATTGTACTTATCCTCGATCTTGCCCCACTGAATGCCTGTGAGTTTATTGTAAAGCATTTGTGTAACCTCACCTATCTTGCCGTTGTTTACGGTATAAGTTTTATCATTATAGAAAAGCTCGCCGATAGGAGAAACAACAGCTGCTGTTCCGCATCCCCAAGCCTCTTCAAGCTTGCCTGCTTCAAGCGCTTCTATGAGTTCGTTGATCGAAAGAAGTCTTTCGGATACCTTATAGCCTTCGTTTCTGAGTAGCTCAAGGCATGATTTTCTTGTGATTCCGGGCAAGATAGAGCCTGTCAGTTCAGGAGTGATTATTTCTCCGTCTATTTTGAACATTACGTTCATTGCGCCGACTTCTTCGATATATTTTCTTTCAACACCGTCAAGCCAAAGCACCTGAGCATATCCCTTCTGCTCTGCTATTTCTCCCGCTCTGTTTGATGCAGCATAGTTACCGCCGCACTTTGCATAACCTGTACCGCCGCGTACAGCTCTTACGTCTTCTGTTTCGATCATGATCTTTACAGGATTGATACCAGCTGCATAATAGCTGCCGCTGGGTGAAGTGATGATTACAAAACGAGCGTTTTCGATAGAGTGTACGCCAAGCTTGTCATCGTTTCCGAACAAGAACGGACGGATATAAAGGGATTCGCCTTCGCCTGATGGAACCCAGTCTTTTTCAAGCTTAACAAGCTCTGTTATAGCCTGGAGCATATCTTCTTCGGGCATCTGTGGAAGTCTGAGTCTTTCAGCAGAGTTATTCATTCTTTTTACGTTTTCAATAGGTCTGAAAAGCTGTACTTCGCCGTCAGCACGTCTGTATGCCTTGAGTCCTTCGAAAATTTCAGCACCGTAGTGGAATACTGTTGCCGCAGGTGAGAGGCAGAGATTCTGATACGGAACTATTCTTGCATCATACCAGCCTTTTTCTCTCGAATAATCCATCATAAACATGTGGTCGGAAAAATAACGACCGAAGCCCAGATTTGATGTTGTTTTCTCTTTTGGTGTTTCTGTTTTGGTGATTTTAATATCAAGCATTGTTTTCTCTCCTAATCTATTTAGATTTGCGTTATATCATATGGTGTTGTCTGATATACGTAATAATTGAGCCAATTCGAGTATAAAAGATTAGCATGTGAACGCCAGGTTGAAAGCGGATTTTCGATATCGTCGCCGTCAAAGTAATTTTTAGGCTTCGCGGTACCAAGTCCGGCTTCTTTATCTCTCAGATATTCTTTTTTGAGCGTATCCGGGTCATATTCCGGGTGGCCTGTTATGAATACCTGTCTGCCGTTGTCGGTGCTTACTGAAAATATGCCGGCTTCGTCCGACGAAGCAAGTATACGCAGCTCGGGTACGTTTTCAATGTCTTTTCTGTATACTGTGGTGTATCTGGAATGAGGAACATTAAACACGTCGTCAAAGCCTCTGAAAAGCATAGACGTTTTTCTCTCTACCCGGTGCCTGAACACACCGAATAATTTTTCATCAAGTCTGTGCTTCTGTATACCAAAGTGGTAATAAAGACCTGCCTGCGCGCCCCAGCATATATGGAAGGTGCTGTGTACCATCTTTTTAGACCATTCCATAATTTCACAAAGCTCACTCCAATAGTCGACATCTTCAAATTCAAGATGTTCAACGGGAGCGCCTGTTATTATCATTCCGTCGTATTTATTATCTTTTACGTCATCAAAATGCTTGTAAAATGCCTGAAGATGTCCGGAAGATACGTTTTTAGAATTGTGGCTTTTTGTACAAATAAGATCAATTTCTACCTGAAGAGGTGAGTTTCCGAGTAACCTTGAAAGCTGAGTTTCAGTGTCAATCTTCAACGGCATCAGATTCAAAATTAAAATCTTTAACGGACGTATGTCCTGTGTGATCGCACGCGTTTCGGTCATAACGAAGATGTTTTCCGCGTTAAGGACCTTGACAGCCGGCAAATCGTTTGGTATTTTAATCGGCATCATATCCGCCTTTCTCAGTCTTCAAGGGCTTGTGCAAGGTCTGCAATTATATCTGCACTGTTTTCAAGACCACATGAGAATCTGATAGTTTTTGGGGATATACCTGCTCTTGCAAGTTCATCATCGCTCATCTGACGGTGAGTTGAGCTTGCTGGGTGTAAACAACACGTCTGTGCATCTGCAACATGCGTTGCGATAATTGCAAGCTTAAGCTTCTTCATAATCTTTTCGGCATCTTCTCTTGTGCCCTTAATCTCAAAGCTTACTACGCCGCACGAACCATTCTTAAGATATTTCTGTGCAAGATCATAATACTTATCACCCTTGAGTCCGCAATATTTTACCGATTCAACCTTCGGGTGCTTGCTTAAAAACTCTGCAATGGCAAGTCCGTTTTCACAATGTCTCTTCATTCTTACGTGAAGGCTTTCAAGGCTGAGGTTAAGCAGATATGCGTTTTGCGGCGATTGAATTGAGCCAAGGTCACGCATTAACTGCGCAGTAGCTTTTGTAATATATGCACCTTCAAGCCCGAAGCGCTCAGTATATGTTATTCCATGATAGCTTTCGTCAGGAGTGCAAAGGCCCGGGAACTTGTCAGGGTATTTTGTCCAGTCAAACTTACCTGAATCAACGATACATCCGCCTACAAGTGCCGAATGACCATCCATATACTTTGTTGTAGAATGCACTACAATGTCAGCACCCCACTCAAAAGGTCTGCAGTTTATAGGAGTTGCGAAGGTGTTGTCGACTATAAGCGGTACGCCGTGAGCGTGTGCAAAATCGGCAAAGCGCTCAATATCAAGAACTGTAAGCGCAGGGTTTGCGATCGTTTCAGCAAATACCGCTTTTGTATTTTCTCTGAATGCACTATTAAATTCTTCGTCAGTGCATTCAGGAGAAATGAAAGTAAAATCAATACCCATTCTCTTCATTGTAACCGAGAAAAGATTGTATGTACCGCCGTATATGCACGATGAGCATACTACGTGGTCGCCAGCACCTGCTATATTGAAAATACTGAAGAACGAAGCTGCCTGACCTGAAGAAGTGAGCATTGCAGCCGTTCCGCCCTCAAGCTTGCATATCTTTGCTGCTGCGTAATCGTTTGTAGGATTCTGGAGACGGGTATAGAAATATCCGCTCGCTTCAAGGTCGAATAGCTTCGCCATATCCTCGCTTGTATCATATTTGAACGTTGTGCTCTGCACGATCGGTATCTGACGCGGCTCTCCGTTTTTAGGAGTATAACCGCCACGGATACAGTTGGTTTCTATATTGTAATTATTCATAATCATATCCTTTCATCAGTCAGCAACGATACCGTCGATCTTTTTAAGACCAAACTTCTCTGCCGCCTGCTCGCGCATCTTATATTTGAGTATCTTTCCTGCTGCATTCATCGGGAATTCTTTTACATAGCTTATATATTTCGGGCATTTATGCTTTGCCATATGTGAAAGCACGTATTCTTTCATATCCTGTTCAGTAAGATCATAGCCCTCTTTGAGTATTATGCAGGCAACGATTTCTTCACCGTACTGTTCATCGGGAATACCGATTACCTGAACGTCTTTTACGGCTTCGTGAGTGTATATAAACTCTTCGATCTCTTTGGGATATATATTCTCGCCGCCGCGGATTATCATATCCTTGAGTCGTCCCGTAATACGGTAGTTGCCATCAGGCGTTCTGAGAGCAAGGTCGCCTGTATGGAGCCAGCCGTCAGCGTCTATTGCACTTGCTGTGGCGGCAGGCATTTTGTAGTAGCCCTTCATAATATTGTATCCACGTGCAACGAATTCGCCGTTCATATTGTCCGGGAGATCTTCGCCCGTTTCGGGGTCGATTATTTTGCACTCGATTTCGGGAAGCGGATGCCCGACAGTTGAAACACGAACGTCTATCGGGTCGTCGGCAACGCTCATGGTACAACCGGGCGAAGCTTCTGTCTGACCGTAGACTATCGTGATCTCTTTCATATTCATTCTGTTTATAACCTGATTCATGATCGGCTCGGGGCAAGGGGATCCAGCCATTATACCTGTACGCATATATGAAAAGTCGGTCTTTTCAAAATCATCATGCTCAAGCATTGCGATAAACATTGTAGGAACGCCGTGAAATGCGGTTATATGCTCTCGGTCAACGCACGCAAGCGCGCTCTTTGGCGAGAAATACGGCAGAGGTAAGACCGTTCCGCCGTGAGTCATTGTGGCGGTCATTGCAAGCACCATACCGAAGCAGTGAAACATCGGAACCTGTATCATCATTCTGTCGGCAGTTGAGAGATCCATTCTGTCGCCAATACATTTACCGTTATTAACTACGTTATAGTGTGTAAGCATTACGCCTTTCGGAAATCCTGTTGTACCTGAAGTATACTGCATATTGCAAACACTGTGAACGTCAACGGCGTTAGCCATCATTTTAACTTCGTCAATACTTACATTTTTTCCAAGCTCAAGCGCCTTTTCCCAGGTTATTGCACCTTTCATAGAAAAACCGACTGTAATTATATTTCTCAAAAACGGCAGTCTCTTCGAATGAAGCGGTCCATATTTAGGCTTTGTTTCAAGTTCAGGACAAAGCTCTTTCATTATCTGCGTGTAATTTGAATCGCGGTACCCGTCGATCATAATAAGCGTATGGGTATCAGACTGCTTAAGAAGATATTCGGCTTCGTGTATCTTGTATGCCGTATTTACTGTAACAAGAACAGCACCGATCTTCGTGGTTGCCCAGAAAGCGATGTACCACTGAGGAACGTTTGTTGCCCAGAGAGCAACATGAGAGCCTGCTTTTACACCGAGAGCAATAAGACTCTTGGCGAATTCGTCAACGTCATCTCTGAATTCAGAATAGGTTCTCGTGTAGTCAAGCGTTGTATACTTGAATGCGTACTGGTTAGGAAACTCCTTTACCATTGCATCGAGCACCTGAGAAAAGGTCTTATCAATAAGCGCCTCTTTTTTCCAGATAAACTTTCCGGTTCCAGTTTTATTTTCATAAAGGCTCTGCTTTGCTCTTGAAAGCTCTCTGTACCTTCTCATATAGCTTGTAAAGTGCGGGAATATGATATCGGGAGTATCTATTTCATCAGCCCATTCCGGATTCCACTCAAGAGATATATATCCGTCATAGTTTACGCTTTTAAGCGCGTTTATTATCTCATTTGTTGGAAGCGTTCCCTCTCCAATAAGACTATAATTACCGTTGTCGTCAGAATCTTTGATATGTATATGCTTTACAAAAGCTCCGAGGTTTGTAATAGTTTTCTCAGGCGATTCCCCGCAGACTCTAAAAGGATAATAAAGATCCCAAAGAGCGCCTACATTATCGCTTGCAAAGCTTTCAAGAAGCTCACGCAGCTTTGCCGTGTCTGCGTATTCACCAACTGTTTCGATCAAAAGAATGAATCCGTTATCCTCTGCTATGGACAAAGCCTTACTTACAAAGGACGAGGCATCACCGCTCGATTTAATTCTGATATAAGGCACACGAAGCTGAACCGCAGCTTTTACCACCATATCAAGCTCAGACATAGCAGCATCAGGATCTGAAAACACGTCCGTTACAAGATCAACACATGGAATTACAACATTATTCTCGCGAATAGTGAAATACAGATCTTTTATATCTTCTTTTAAAATCTCGTTTACATCATGGAGTTCAATGCCGCTGAATTTGTATTCGCGCGCCATCGTTATAAAATCACGGACAGAATATCCTTTCCAATTATCCGTGGAAAAAGCTAATTTCACTTAAGTCCCTCCTCGTAGCTTATCTTATTGAGTGCACTGATGTAAGCACCGATGCTAGCGCCAACAATATCTGTTGATGTTCCGACACCCGAGAACACTTTGCCGTTGTGGCGGAGTTTAACAAGAGTTGAACCCATCGATTCGTAACCGCGTGTTACAGACTGTATCTGAAAATCGTCAAGTTCATAATGGTGACCGGTTATTTTTTCGATAGCAAGAAATGCCGCTTCAACAGGACCGTCTCCAACACAGAAGCCGCGGAGCACCTGCTCACCTCTGACAAGTTCGATATTGGCGGTAGGCGTTATGATATCACCACTGTTTATAACGTAGCTTTTAAGCTTATAAGTTGACGGCACCTGCATTGCAACGCTTGCAATTATTGAATCAAGTTCTTTTTTATCAACAGTCTTCTTCGAGGACACTTTAACAAAGACATCATATACGTTCTTCATATCATCGTCTGAAAGATCGTAACCCATTCTGGAAACAACGTCTGCAATATCGCCTATAGACGATTCAGAGGCAAGCTCGAAGGAATCAGTACTTTCACTGCCAGTACCTTTGTCAAACGGAGTTTCAGCGGTTCCTTTTGACTCGGTTATGTATTTTAATTTATCGATAGCAGTTTCCAGTCTTGTTACGTTTATCTCTGTTTTAATACCGAGAGTCTCGCCGCGTTCGCGTATTACGTTGATAACAGCGCCCAAAGTCGGTGTTGCGGCACCTGCCATAACCGTTTTTATGCTATCTGCACCGGAAAGTATCGCTTCAGTAGCACCGGCTACTGCCATTGAAATCTTATCATTGAGAAGAACAGAAACGGAAACGCTGTTAAGTGCATCAATTTCACTGTAAAGTTTTTTTACAAAATCTCCGGTTTCGCTCGGAAGCATATCTCCCGAATTATCACTAACGGTTATATTCTTAACACCAAGTGAAATTACCGCTTCAATTGTAGATTTCAAATAATCCCATTCTGCTCTGGTGCAGTCCAAAAATTCAATTTCAACATCTTCACAAAGCGAGCAGGCTTTTTGAGTAAGCGTCTTTAAATGCTCGAGTAATTTTGCCGGCTTCATTTTGCACACGTATTCCATTTGTACAGTTGAGACAGGTACTGATATTATTATTCTCGGCTTTACTGCACTTTTTATAGCGTCATAGGTTTCTTCAACTGATTCTATTGAAAGACCTGCCGGACAAGCCAATACACTATTTTTCAAGAGCGATGATACAGTATGTAAAAACAAAATATCCTTTTTACCGTTAGTAATCGGCGCAGTTTCTATAACGTCAACGCAAAGTCGGTCTAGTTCTTTGGCAATAAGCGTTTTTTCATTAAAGCTGACAATCGTCTTTGTGTTTTCTGCCATTTTTCTGAGTGTAATATCAGAAATGCTGATCTTTTTCATAAAATCCTCCGTAACATAATAAAGCGGTCTTGCCATGAGCAAAACCGCCTTTAATTTTTGGTTTACGTGATAATCGTATCACAGTTTTGCTCATTCTTTTATTAATCTTGTTGCTGTAATCGCAATTATTAGCATGCCTATAAGGTTAATACCGATAATGGCATTGAGCATAATAAGCGCAAGTATAGCAATTAGAGAAAACAAAACCGACACTGCAAGTGCAGTGCCGGACATGAGCATATTATCTGTATTATTTTCAAATGCGCGGCAAGAAGGCGCAAAACTTGCACCTGAAAATGAAACTGTATTCTTTTTCGCAGTAGAAAAAAAGTTCATCATTCCTGCCTCCTTAAAATATACTTAATAGTAACATAATTCAAGCGGACTTGTCAAGCAAATAGGGGTGAAATTCCTAAAATACGGAAATTTTGCTATATGTAATGCGTAAAACCGCAATTTTTTCGACATTTTACCGATAGTAAACTATACCAATCTCATAATAAGTTCAATAATATATACGCATAAGCAGGAAAAGGCAGCAACCTTTAACAAGCTTCCCCCAAAATACGATAATATCACAGCAACAACAAAGCCTGCAATTGCAGAGATCACTTCGCTTGTTGAAGTAAATATTGCCGGTATAGTCATTACACTGAGTACTGCATACGGTATGTAGTACAAAAATGAAAGCACGAATTTATTTTTTATCTTTTCTTTGACAAGAACAAACGGCAACATTCGTACAAGATAAGTTACGCCCGCCATAATGAGGAGATATATCCAAAAATTATTCATCATTCTGGACCTCCTTGACCGGAGCGAACAGCGCAAACAAAGCACTTGCTAGTCCTGCGCACAGTATTACAGTAAATCCGCTCGGGACAGTATTTAAAAAGGGTGTATAATAAAAGACGCAGCTGAGGGATATAGCTAGAAGTACGCACAAAAGCGTTGGTCTGTTGATTTTTACCTGAGGAACAACGATCGCTATGAACATACCGTATATAGCTATGCCGAGAGCAGATACAACCGATTCAGGCAAAACATTTCCGGCAGCCGCGCCGATAAGTGTGCCGAAACTCCAGCCAAGATATGGGGTTAATATCAGTCCGTACAAATATTTGTTCCCGACGTTTTCTTGCTTTGAAGAAGCTACCGCAAACACCTCGTCTGTGTTAACGAACGAAATGATAAATCTGTCAAGCATACCTACACTTTTGCCGATTTTCTGTGACAACGATACCGACATAAGCGAATATCGGAGATTAATAACGAGTTGAGCAAGCGCAAGCTCAATAAAGCTTCCGCCGCCGGCTATTATCGGCACTCCCGCTAACTGTCCCGCTGACGTTACGTTTGTCATTGAAATCAACAGCGTTTCAAGCAAAGACAACCCACTTTCCGTTGCAAAGATACCGAAAGCGAAAGCCACTGATATATATCCTAAACATATCGGAATTCCATCATTGATTCCGCGCAGAAAACTATTAATTTCCTTCATTTGAAATCTAACTCCGTACATTATTTGATAGCCTTATTTTTCCATTTACCGATACGATAGAATATTACGGTCAAAGCGGCTCCCATTACCCATGATACCAAAAGTGAAATCTGTATACACTCATATCTGCCAAACGGAAGCTCAGGCGTTCTTGTTAAGTAGGATATTCCGTATGCAACCGGAACACGCAGAGCAACAGTCGTTATAAGCGAAATCCACATAGGTGTCACCGTATCGCCTGCTCCGCGCATTATTCCCGAGAGACTTTGTGTTATCGCCATGGCAATGTAACCTACTGCCAGAATTTTCATTAAATAATAGCTCATGTCAACAAGGTCTGCTGTATCGCTGAAAACACCCATCAGCCCCTTGCCGAAGAGTAGAATTATGCCTGTTATTGTTGCTGAGAACCCAATTGCCATAAGTGTTCCCTGCTTGGCACCCTTAGTTACTCTGTCGTATAGACCGGCGCCAACGTTCTGGCCGGCGTATGTTGTAAGTGCCATGCCAAACGAGAAGTTTGGCATCATTGCAAATCCGTCAACACGCATTATAACTACATTTGCCGCTATGAACTGCTCACCGAACTGATTTGTAAGCGACTGAACGATTATCATAGCCGAGGAGAAAATTGCCTGTGTCAAACCGGAAGGAAGGCCGAGTTTAACTATCGTTTTTACGTATGATGCCTCTGGTATAAGGTATTTGAGCCCAAAATCAAAGTATTCCTTCATTCTTGATAATTTACAGATACATAGAATTGAAGAAACTATCTGAGCAATAACCGTAGCAAGCGCTACACCGCCAACACCCATATCAAGCGATGCTACAAAATAAATATCTAGAACGATATTTATAACGGTAGCAATCAATAAATATATAAGAGCTGAAACGGAGTCTCCCATTCCTCTGATTATTCCGCTTAAAATATTGTAAAACGCCATTCCTGCTATGCCTACAAGCGATATGAACAAATAATCATAGCACCAGTCTACTATTGAATCGGGAGTGTTCAGCATTATAAGCAAAGGTCTTATTAGCGGCGTTGCTACTAATATTAAAAAAACGCACGATACCATAGTTACGGTTATTGAAGCGCCGATCGTTCGTGATAAAGCTTCTCGGTTTCGTGCTCCAAAGTACTGAGCTGTCATAATGCTAGCGCCTGCTGAAATACCGATAAATAGTACAAGCAGTAAATTGACTATCGGCCCCGCGCTTCCGACTGCGGCGAGCGCGTTGTCGCCTATATATTCGCCAACGACAATACTGTCTACTGTATTATATAGCTGCTGTGCAATATTTCCTATGAGCATAGGCAACGTGAACCATAGTATACTTTTCCACGGAGCACCGACTCTCATATCAATTGATGAACCTGATTTTTTTAACACTTTAATTCTACCTCATTAAATTACTCTGTGTTACATTTTAGCACAATTTATTATTAATTTCAACACGTTTTGTTTATTTTTACTATAATCAGCAATTTGACAAATATTTACTGCGATACAGGGTTAGGGATAAAACAAAATGACGGCAATTTTGGCTACCGTCATTTTGTTTACATTTATAAACATTTATTTTTGTTCGAGTTTATTTTGATGAGCATAAGAACAGATACAATAGATATAATCGCCCAAGATACAAACATAGGAATGTATCCGAAATTTTTAATAACAACACCGTAGATTACACCCGAAACGCCTGCTCCAAGGTATGTTGCGAAATCCATTATGCCGCTCACGGATGCAACGTTTCCTGTTTTAAGAAAGTGAAGCGGATAGATTGAAAGGATTGATGTGTTTATCATTGAAACTGCAGCGTAAATGATACTTAGGCATAGCACTGCAGGCATGATTCCTATCGAACTAAAGCAAAGGATAAGGGCGCATATTGCAGAAACAATAAAGCCTGATAAAGAAACAATATTTTCCTTGTTGCCGCATAGCTTATACACCCCGGGATAAACTATTCTGCCAATGAATCCGATTATAGGTATAAGAAGTATGTAGTACGATGATTTCGTCAGATCAATGCTGTAACTGTCAACGATAAATACTGCCATCCAGAGGCTGATATTGTCCTTCATAACTCCGTGCAGCATAGCAGGAACAAGCATCGTCAGTACTCTCTTTTCTTTTATAAGCTCAAGCATAGATATGTGCTTTTTTACCGCATTTTCAGAAGAAGACTTAATATGCTTTGTTGATATGAATACAAAAAAGCCCAATGCAAGCGTCAAAATGCCGGGAACGATAAAGGCGAACTTTGTTCCAAAATTTGTTATAAGATAGGTATTTACGATAATACTGAGGATATTGCCCATCGCAACGGACGTAACCATTACAGACGTCTTTTTCTTTGCCGTTTGCTTGTCGTATAGGCTTGAAACTACACACAAAACCGAGCTCCATAGCATTGACTGTGCGTATGCGTTCGTAAGCCACAGAATAAATATGCCGGTAAAAGGCGGAAAAAAGCTTATAAATAGATTGCTCAGTCCTGCGATACCAAGACCTGCACTTAACATTACCCACGGGGGAGTTCTGTCGCTGATACCGCCGTTTATAAGCCTTCCTATTGCATAGATCGTCGAAAATATGCTTCCGAGCATACCGATCTGTACTGTATTGAGTACACCTTCTGTAATCAGCTCGGGGCCGGCAACCGAGAGGTTGATCCTTGCGATATAAATTGACGTGTATGCTAAATACACTATGAAAAATATTGCTCTTGAAAATTTAGAATTCATTTTAGTTATTTAACCTCCAAAATCGATTTCAGGCAACTCTAAAAAATCGTATATGTAAAAATCGGTGGCGGCTTTAATTTCCTGAACATAATCCTTGGACGAATCATCATAAACTCCGCATACATTCATGCCTGCAAGCTTTGCAGTTTTACCTGCGTCAATGTTATCATCGAGAAACAGTACTTCGCTGACAGGTACTCCTATCTTCCCCGCTGCTATTTTATAGATTTCGGGATCGGCCTTCGATGTATTAAAATCATCGCATGACCAAACATTTGAGAACAAACCGTAAAGACCAACTCTCTTCAGGCATGGGTCTAGAGTTTCGTGAGGACTTGCTGTTAAAACATTAAGTGATGCTCCTTGGTTTTTTAGCTTTATAAGAGTATCAACAACATTACTTTTTGGCTGAATTTTATACAGATAATCGTCAAGCATACGTCTTTTGAACTCAGCTACAATCTCATCTCGTGGCATATTTACTCCAAGAAATATGTAGTGATCGGCGGTTCCTGAAAAGCCGAGCGGAGTTATGGTTTTTATAATATCATCCTTATACTTTATATTGCAATCGTCAAGAACGCTGAGGCATGCACGAATAAAGGACGGCATTGAATCTACAAGCGTACCGTCAAAATCAAAAAGATAGGTTTTCATAATTCTCCTTATTTATATCAAATCTTCAATAAAATATGCTCTTGTATCAGCAAAGTTACCTCTCGCATCCTTTACAGAGAGTTTAAAGTATTTGGCTTCTTTGTCAAGATCAAAAACAGCAGAGTTTATTTTGCCGTGTTCAGGTGCAACTATACGTTTTGCACATCTTGCTCCCGTTGTCATTGAAATATTAGCTGCATCCGAACATGTTATGTGTATCTTGTCATCCTCAATATAAAGCTCGTATATTTCAGGACCGTTAGATGCATAAAAATCGCCTGCAAACAGTGCGTCTGTTATTGTTTCATACTGTAACTTTTCTGCTTTGATCATAATAAATCCGCCAACACTTGTACCATGAATATCGTCAGCTGCTACGGCGTAAATCTTTTTACCGCATTTTAGCATATCATCATAAATTGTAGGTACATAAGAGTCATAACCGAGATTGTGGCACTCATGGTTATATATCTCCATAGCATTAAGGTTTTCGTATTTAGTGTAGTCGTTGTAATTTTCTAGCGACCACGTTGGATGATTATATGTAATAAAAAATCCTGCTTCGCTTGCTTTCTTGGTCATTTCGTTAATATTTTCGGGAGAAAACGCTCTTGTGAAAAAGGGCTCTTTTTTATCGTATTCAACTTTATCAGCATATTTTCCGGCATTTCCGGGTAAAGCATAGATCGGATTAAAGCACGGCTGCTCAACTATATCAGAAGTCTTCGCAACAAAGCACAAATGACAGGTTTTAATCTCCTTGCGATTCTTCATAGGATGTGAGTGATCCTCGTTGAATTCAGCTTCAAATCCATGAAGCGCAAGGAAATTATCGTCATTTAGTTCAGGGTGTGGTAAGAAAACATCGTGATCCGTAAAAGCTACTATAGAGTACCCTTTTGATTTATATAACTCTTTGGTAGCTTCAGGACTAAGGCTTCCGTCGGAAATAGTTGTATGCGTGTGCATGTTAGCTTTGTAGAGCTTACCCCTTTCGGGTAATAGGTGCTTTTTCATATTATTCTCCTAAAAATGTTTATTGATATCTTATTTCTTCGTATACCTGATTTCTAAGTGTTGTATATTTAGTGAAATCATCATACTTAACCGAAGCTATCATCATCATAAGAGCATCGACTACACACATTTGTGCAATTCTTGCTGATACTGCCTCTACCGGATAATTTTTCTCATCAGCATACACTATTATCGTTTTGTCGCACTCCTTCGCAAGATGGCTTTTTGAAAAGCTTGTAAGACCAATTGTTATAGCTCCTGCTTCTTTCGCGCTACGTGTTGAGTCGATCATTACTTTTGTGTTGCCGCTATGTGATACGCATAATGCAACGTCGCCTTTTTCCATATACTTAGCCATAATATTCATTTGTGAAAAATCAGTATATGCATATGCATGTATACCAAGCTCTGAAAAACGGTATGCGGCATCCGTAGCAATTATAGCTGATGTTCCGACCCCAAACATAAACACCCTTTTTGCAGAGGTTATTATGTTTGTTATATTTAACATGTTATCAAAATCCAACATTTGCTGAGTTGATTTTAAAGTGTTGATACCTGAACTAAAAACTTTCTTTAAAACAGTTTTGGGAGTATCGTTCTTAGAAAACGGCAAATGGTTTTCAACCTTATCTCTGCCTCCCAAATCCACAGCCAATTCAATTTTTAATTCTGCAAATCCGGCTTTGCCGAGAGATTTACATGTTCTATCTACGGCTGATGCTACCGTTTTGCACTCAGATGCAAGCTGTTTTGCGCTCATATGGACAACTTCTTTTGGGTATTTAAGTATATAAGCCGCTATTCTCTTTTCTGTTGGCGTTAACGAATTATACGCATTATGAATTTGTGAAATTATCATTGCAATCTCCAGAATTTAATTCTACTAAATGGTTCTAACGTGATATTTCGTTCTATATTAGCATATATATTACACAAAGTCAATAGATAAACAAAAAGTTATTCGGCATGTTTTTTAGTTTTTTCATAATTTACTCAATATTTTACAATACCCGATTTTAAAATTTCACTATTATAGTATTTTTTTGTATATAAAAAGAGACAAACATCATTATAACTATGTTATAAAAAGTGTTTGTCTCTTTTGGCCCGCCCTACAGGAGTCGAACCTGCGACCAACGGAATCGGAATCCGGTACTCTATCCAACTGAGCTAAGGGCGGTTATATGCCCGACGTGCGTCGGGCGTATTTTATTCAATTTCGGGAAGATAATCCGCGGGATTTACCGTCGCACCATCAATAGTTATCTCAAAATGCAAATGGTCTGCGGTTGCAACTCCTGTTGCTCCTATCGCCGCAATAACGTCTCCCTGCACCACCTCGTCTCCTGCTTTTACGTACAAGCGAGAGCAATGAGCATACAAGGTGTTTATGCCGTCTCCGTGGTCAATTATGACGTAATAGCCGTACGAGCCGTTATAGCCTGCGTAAGAAACCACTCCCGAATCGGCTGCCCATATATCGTAGCCGTACCAGTTCGGGATGTCAATGCCGCGGTGATAATCATAGCTTCCGAAAAGCATTCTTCCGCCGTACTCAGACGAAATACCGACGGGGACGTTAGTCGGCCAGATAAAGCTTCCACTCGCATTCTTCGTGGGCGCGTCCGACGTTCCGAGAACTATTACCTCGGTTATCGGCTCACTCAAGGTACGTCTGCCTGTTTCGGCTTTTGATATCACACCCTCGGCATCATACTCGATCTCGTATGTAATCTCTACCTTTCCCTCTCTGCCAACGGTTTTAAGAAGCTGAGTTCCAACGTAATAATCGTCCGATTCAACGTAGGTTATAGCGAAGGGGATGGATTCGGTGACTATTTCTTCCTTTACGTATACGAGGTTAAGCTCGTGCAAAAGCTCATCCTTATCAACAGTGATCTTGGTACCGTCCGAGAGGGTCTTGGGTACCGTCAGCTTTGAAACTCCGTCCGTAAATCTCGGAATTCCTGCGTCAAGCGTGCTGTATCCGTCCTCGGGCAGACCCGCTGTGACTCTTGATGAATTTATCTCCTCAGCCTCCGTTTCAAAGCTCACCTCAACCTGTAAGAGCTGTGCGATCTCCGAAACCGATTTTACCGAGTTCTTTTTTGCCGGCTGATTTACTATACTTATCTTATTCTTTATGCTCTTTTTATCGTCACTCTTACCC
>JAZNJH010000030.1:0-13746 GCA_045577925.1 Eubacteriales bacterium | reverse complement strand
CGGACCACCGAAGTCAGTGACAACAGATTTACAGTCTGCCCCCTTTGGCCGCTCGGGAACGCTCCCTGGAGCTGGTGATCGGAGTCGAACCAACAACCTGCTGATTACAAATCAGCTGCTCTGCCATTGAGCCACACCAGCAACTTATTTTATTGTGTCACCTCTTGGCGACTTTCATATTATATCAAAACAATCCTTGTTTGTCAATACCTTTTTTAAAATTTTTTCTACAAAAATAAACTATTCTGCCCTACTGATATAATACCCTGTTCTTATAATTAAATACAAGGGTATTTTTGCTTTTTATATGTTTAGTTTTTTAAACAAAAACGGGCATAATCCCAGACACACAAAAACAAGGGCAAGATACCTGAGCGCATCAAAAGCAAATGATAACTGCAAGATTGTAAAAACATTAAGCGCCTTCAGTCCCTCTTTAACCGCAAGCGCAAGTGTAACTCCGATAACAACTCTCAAAGTCTTCTTCCAGGGTGCAACCGTATAATCAAGTTTGGCAAATCTTTCTTCAAAGCTTACCGATAATATAAGTCCTGCAAGCATACCGTAGAGCTTATAAAGATCGGAATAAAGCGGATCGGGTTTTATCATAAAAAATACTACAAACGGGGTTAATAGTAAAAGCACGCAGGTAAATAATTTGCCCTTATTATCTGTTTTGTCATAGATACTATTTCCGATAAAAGCAAAAGCGACTCCAAGAATCACGCCAACAATAACGTCACTCGGATAATGCGCGCCCAGAAACACCCTTGAAAGAGCAACAAGGAAAATAAGCACGGCCGTTATTACGCTTACCCATGTCTTTTTAATTTTTATTGCGACTGCAGTGCTCCAGGTTGCAAAATTCTGAGTGTGTCCGCTTGGAAACGAATATCCTGTTGCAGTATCGGGCCTTACACAAGTAACCTCTCCCGAAGCAAAAGGCCTTGGAATTTTAGCAATATTTTTAATAACGCTGTTAAACGAAAGCGAAACGACGGTTATAAAAAACAGCCGTTGAGCTATTCTCTTGTCAAATGCAAACCAAAGTATTGCAACGATAAGTATCATCAGCACTTCTTCGCCGAGCATCGTTACATACTCAAAGAAGCTGTTGATAAAATCGTTTCTCAGAAGCTCTATTCTTTTAAGTATTTCAATTTCAAATGCAAACACGGTTATTCCTCGTTTATTAATTATGAAGTATAAATTATTCTAACATATATTTCGCATAAATACAAGTATATATGTAAATATCCGATCCAGTACAATTTAGAAAAACAGAGCCGGAAAAATCCGGCTCCTGCTTCTTATTTTTCCTCTTTTTTAAGTCTTTGTTTTGCCTCTTCAACACTTTCACCGTCACGGGTAAGGTATGTGTCTACAAACTTATCTTCAAGTTTAGTATATCCGTCGACAACACCTTTTTCTATCTTTTTGTAGCCTGTCACAACAGCATCGGCTATTTTTTCATTTGCTTTCGTAAGCTTTGATTTTGCCATATTTATTCTCCTTATATCCAAAAGATTAAGTCCTGACAGAAATACAAGAATACATACGGCAGAGCCTGTCAGGATGTTAAATAACCTTATATCTCCCTCTGCCATACCGGGGAAAGAAACGAGCATGGAGCGCTGAAGCGAAAATATCGATACGAGCGCATCGGAAAAAGACACGTTTCTCAGTGTAATTATAATGTGTGAATTGCTCTTTGATGCCTTGCAAAGATTGATTATCGAAAGAACTATTTTAGTGAAAGCATAGAGAGCTATGGTGATCATCACTATTTCGTGATACTTTGTTCCTCTGTCGCGTACGACCGACAGTATCACCGTTCCTATCAACGTGAAGGACAGTACCATAAGCATTATACCGGTGAATTTTTTTGCAAATAACGTATCGTCACGCTTCTTTATATGTAAAAGCGCAAAGCGCATCACGCTTAAAACGATATAATACGCGCTTAAGGTTATAAACCACCATGAATAAGTTGTAAAACCAAGCACACAGTTGTATATACCGTATGAAACGTTTATTAAGAAGCTTAACAGAGCAAGCTTCAGTACCCTCTCGTTTTTCATTTTATTCCTTTAGTTATAGGAATAAGTGAAAGCAACATAACTATGCCGACAAGACCTATAAGCGTTCCTGCAATAATGTTTTCCCATACCATGCAGAAGCACATTCCAACACCAAGGACAAGCGCGCCTAAAACCGCAAGAATTACAAAAAGTACTGTTTTACCGTTTACCTTGATAGGAGCTTTATTCTCCATCTTACGCCATATCAACAATGTTATAAGGCCGAGAACAAGACCTACTGCACCAAATATAACACCCTCTGTAAATGCATTCCATTCAGGCAAAAGCGCCATGCACATGCCGAGTGCAAAAAGAACTGAACTGATAACGCCAAGTATCATCGCAACAAAACTGCTTTTTTTCATAATATTTCCCCTTTCATTAAAACAACACTTGTGTTTTTATTACATTTATAGTATAATATATCCGTGATGTTAATTCAACCATCAATTTCACAACATGTGTTGGAATAATGAGGTTTTTAATGAATACAAAAAATAATAAAAGGCGAAGAGAATCTGTTGAAAAAATAGAAAAGGCCTTCGTAGAGTTACTTCAGGCAAGGGAAATAAACCAAATAGCGGTATCCGATATATGCAAGATAACCGGCCTTAACCGGAGCACATTTTATTCTAATTACATTGATATATACGATCTTGCCGATAAGGTTCGTGACAAGCTGGAAAGCGATTTTTCCGAAATCTTTGACGGTAGCCCGGATCAAAAAGAGGGTACAGGCGCACTTAAAATGTTCACTCATATAAAGGAAAATCAGATATTTTATAAAACGTATTTTAAGCTCGGATATGATGAAAAACACCAGGTTATTATTTACGATACCAAGCGCGCAGAACGGGATTTCAAAAACGAAAACCTTAAATATCATATTGAATTTTTCAGAAATGGACTCAATGCCATCATCAAAATGTGGCTTGCAGGCGGTTGTGTGGAAAGCCCCGAAGAAATGGCAGAAATATTAAAGCAGGAATACAGGGGACGATAATATTGCTTTTTCTCCTGCAGTATAGTATAATTTAACAAAGGATGGTGGCGGTCATGAATGGCGTTTTTACAAAAAGCAAATCCATTATAATTTACAATATTATCGGTATAGTATCGGGACTTTTTTTGTCTTTGCTTTTCGGAAGCTTTGTTATAGCAAATGAATTTGAAACCATTGACGACATTGTCTGCGTGTTTTTCCTAATTGTCTTTGGTATATTTATCATCGGATTGTGCGGACTATCTCTTTACGTTAATCACAAAGCATTTATTCACGCAGACGATCAAAGTGTATCCGCTTTTTGCCATTTCGGTCTTTCATTAAACTGCGATATGTCTGACATTGAAAGTATATCATACGGTGGTGACGGATTAAACATCAAGCTGAATAACGGTAAAAACTACAACCTTATGCATCTTGCAAATGCCTATGAGGTCGGGCGGTATATTGAAAAGAGAATTTTTCACCAATCTACTTCTTTTTTCGCTAAGGAAGAGTTGATTGCTAAAAACAGTACACTCTCTAAAAAACGTAAAATTCAAGGCTTCTCTTCCATTGGTTGTTTTCTTTTGGTTTTTTCTGAGATATTCATTACATCAGCATTAACACAGTGGAAAGAACTAAACGAATTCAGTTCGACCGATTGGTTTGTGTTTGCGATAATGTCTGTTATAGGTATTATTATCATGACTGTTTTATGCATATCGTTACGCAAATATTTAATAAACACCGATGAACAGAATAAAACAATAAAAATGCTTAATAAAACAATACTTTACAACACAGCACTTGCACCCGGTAACGCTATAAAGTTATTCGTTAATGATGAATATTACCCCTCGTTTCGAGTAACGGTCTATGGTTTTCCCAATTCTTCCGAGGTATACTATACGATTGAAGACATAGACCCAAACTATGACCTTCGTTGTGTAGGCAAATCAAAAATATTCACTGATTACGAGTCACTTTCCTTATCAGCAGATTTAGAATTGTATACAGAAATACCTCTGCCTTTATAATAAATGGTAATATCACCTTTTATATATCTGCATTGCGGTAAACGTGCAAGGTGAAATTAAATATACGGGGATACTATTACCAAAATCGATCTCGCAACCAATCTTAAACGCCTTTTCGAAAAAATAATCCTATTTTATAAAAAGGAGAACATGCGTATGACTTCAAATATGATAAAGCTTATAGCTTGCATTTCAATGTTTATCGATCATGCAGGCATTGAATTATTTGATAATAATATCATCATGCGCAGTATCGGACGACTCGCGATGCCCCTCTTCGCTTTCTTTATAGGCGAAGGCTGCCGCCATACGTCAAACAGACTCAAATACTTTCTACGCGTGTTCGTCCTCGGTGTTATATGCCAGACAGCATACACGGCAAGCGAGATAGCAACAGAAAGCTTCAGATCGGTTTATCTCAATATTTTATTGACCTTTTCGCTTTCAATACTTATCTGCTTTGCATATCTGAATTTTGAAGAATCAAAGTCAAAATCTAAGGGTGCCGCAATTTTTCTTTTCACCATTATATCAGGTTTGCTTTTTGACTTTTTCTGCATGAGCTCACAAAGGCTCATTGGCGTGTCCGTCGCATTTGATTACGGTATTGTTGGCGCGCTTCTGCCGTTTGCCGCAGTCATTTTCAAGGACAGGCGAAAAAAGCTTATAACGTTCACTTTTGCCGTTATCGTGTTTACAATAAACGAATGTATAGGCTCATGGTATTCGATTTTTGCTCTGTTGTCTTTGCCGATAATATACGCATACAACGGCAAACGAGGTGAAAGTCGGTTCAAGTACGGCTTTTATATATTCTATCCCCTGCACCTTGTACTGATCTATCTGATAAGCCTGATAATATAAAAGTTCCCCGAAGAAATGATTTCTTCGGGGATTATTCTTCATTTGTTTCGTGCCTCGCCTTTGATGCTGACCATATATACACCGATAAGTATCAGAAGCGAACCGATAATCTGTTTCAGACCGCCAAACGGCTCGTGCAGAATAAGTATTCCTGCAAATATCGATACCACGGTAGTCCAGCATGAAAAAATCGAGCTTTGACGAACGGCTATGTAGGTTGTAGCGTAATTTAAAAGCATAAATGCGATAACCGATGAAAACAGCGAAAGGAAGACCATCGGGATAATGAACTGCGCTTGGGGTAAAAGCTCTCCCAGAACAAACGGCAGGTTTCCCTTCGTCTCAACAAATGCGCAAGCCGTGAACACAACAGATGCAAGCGCAAACATAACGTACGTGCGCTCGAAAGCTGAAAAGTCCTTTGAAGTAATACGACTGAGTACGTTGAACATAGCACCTGCGGCAACGGCAATGATAAGTAATATTATACCGGCAGGTGTAACGGGAGAGGTATCAGCACCGCCAACAGAAATAATAACAACACCGAGCACGGCGCAAACGCCCCATAACAACTGCAAAAGGGTGAATTTTTCACGGATAAATAAAGCCGCAAAAAAGATTGCAAAGATAGGCACCATAGCAATAAGTGTTCCCGAAAATGACGAATTGGTAAAGCTTATACCGTAGCTTTCGCAAATAAAATACACTATTGGCTGAGCAATACCGAGCAAAATAACCTTAAAAAGAGGCTTGCCCCTGAAGTTTAATTTAAACACGCCGAAAAGCGCGAGCAGATTCATAATAATAAAAGCAAGTACAAATCTGGTTGAAAGAAGAACAAATACTGATGCCCTGTCAAGTATCAGTCTTGTAGCAAGGAAGCTGAATCCGAAAATCGTGTTACCGCAAAAGGCGGCAAGTAAAGCTTTATTGGTGTTTGACATAGTAAATCCTTAATATTTTAATGATAGGATAATTATAAATGAGAAAGATAAATTTGTCAATGAGCGAGCTTGAAAAGATGGTGTAAAAAATTCAAAATTTTTGAAAAAAGGTATTGACTAATCAAAAAGGATGTGATATACTAACATAGTCGACGTCTGGGTGTGGCGCAGTTGGTAGCGCGCTACCTTGGGGTGGTAGAGGCCGCAAGTTCAAGTCTTGTCACTCAGACCAAAAAAGACGAATGGGCAATAGCCCATTCGCCTTTTTTTATCTGAAAGATAAAATCTGATCTGCGGCCGAAACCGCACCAAGGGGGTGGTAGGGTAGCGAGGCTAAAAGGTGCCGGCGGCACGTTTTCGCCGAAGTGAAACCGCCCAAAGCAAGGAGTATCGTGTGATCAGCTATGCTGAGCGCACGAGACGACTATGCGACGGTGGAGGGCCGCGCAGGTGTGGATAATAAAAGAGAGAAAAGCCGTTGGGAATGAATCCCAACGGCTTTATTTGGTTTATTAATTATGCTATATAAGCAACTACTATACAATACTATGGCGCAAATATATTAAAAAAGGATTTCGAAATATACGAAATCCTTTTTACTTTTTAGCGTTTACAAGACTATTTACAATTGAAGATATATTTTCGAGCTGAGTATCATCAAGCTTCTTGAGATTATCAATCAAATCTGTTAGTATTTTAGGGTTTTTAGATTTTATGTCAAAAAAATCAAGCGGTGTAATTCCAAGATATTCGCAAATGAAGAAAAAACCTGACATAGATGGATAACTTTTTCCGTTTTCAATGTAACTTATATACCCGTGGTTTTGACCCATTGTCAAACTCATATCGCGCGCTGATACTCCCTTGTTAGTGCGAAGCTTTGATAGTCTGGCACCGAATTCTTTTTCATCCATAAATATCCCCCCCTTTATCATATTATATCCTATATGTCGCAAAATTCTGTCATAATAATAATTATTATATATGTATTGCATTATCATATCATACATGATATAATAGTGGTTGGCATTGTTTACAATATGTCAGAATTGGAGAAAATAAATGTTTAACACCTACACCGTAACATTTGCAGGACACAGAGAAATAAGAAATCTTAGTGAAATAGAAAACAAATTTGAAAAAATCATTGACGATATTATGCACAACTACAATTATATCGAATTTTTAGTCGGTAACCAGGGAGAGTTTGATATTTTGGCATCAAGAGTAGTAAAGCGCTTGCAAAAGCGTATTGGTAAAGAACGATGTGTGCTCGTTCTTGTTTTGCCATATATCACAAAAGGATACATAGACAATAAAGAAAACTACGACAATTATTATGATGAAATTGAATTATGCTTTGATGCAGCATCGGCTTACCCAAAAACAGCAATTCAGATACGAAATCGAGAGATGGTAAACCGTGCAGATCTTATGATATGTTGGGTCGATCATAAATCAGGTGGTGCATACAGCACATTTCGATATGCTAAGTCTTTAGGGAAAAGAATTATAAATATTTATGAAAATATATGATCCAAAGATATAAATAAAGCAGCTGCTAAATTGCAGCTGCTTTATTACTTTTAAATCACATAAATCATATTCAGATAAAAAATATTCTCTTCATGGTCTCTCTTGCACTGCGGCTGATGCCTAAAAAAATCAGTACACCGCCAAGTATAACAAACGTTACAAGCGGATAAAGTGACCAACCTATAAACCTTACTCCCGCAAATGCTCTGCTCATCAAAAATTCAAGCAAAAGCATAAATCCCCCTAGCGCTATCGATGCTCCTCCAAAAATGAAAAGTCTGCCGCGTCTGAGGTAGTGCAGAAGTACAGCTACCGTTACAACTATAAGTGCAACACCGATTACAGTGGGGAGGGCAAAATTCCAGAACCAACTGCCGCCGACTGCATAGTTTATGTACCACAGGTACAGTGCTGTTGCCGCAAAAACGCACGGAACGAATATCGCAGGGTTCGGCTTATTAAACCACTTCGGTAAAAACAGCGTTATATATCCAAGAAGTATTGCTCCTACAACGTATCCCGACCACGTTACGCTATGATTAAACTGAAAATCACAGATAAGCGTTATGAGTATCGGCAAGAGAACCAACAGCGCAAAAATTATATGTACAAGCTTGGATTCCGCCTTGATTTTAGGGTACTTTGCACTTGGATAAAGTCCCTCTTCCTTTATTATTTCTATATCCGGATGACAGACCTTCGTTTTGCAAAGGGGGCACGCAGATTCACTTATTCCAAGCTCTGCTCCACATTTAATACAATACATAATTAAACTCCAATTTACTCAAAATTACTCTGCAGCTTGACCGGCAGTGAAAACTCTTTTAAAACCTTATAGAAATTATATTCAAGATCGCTTTCACGTATATTACGGACAAGATTTATGTAAAGTGTGTCGCCGTATGATATAACACCGCAGTTGCTCGGGCAGGTTGCCTGAACACCGAGTATAAAATCAAAGCGTTTGATATAAGGCTTCATTTCATCGGGTATGTCTGCTCTGCCAAGATTTGACAGAGAGAGGCAGGATTTGCACTCACCAACGCTGTCGTACACCGCTTTCATCACGAAATTCTTTATAAAAAGCGGAGTCAGTTTGAGCGCCATAATACGCTCACTCTGAACGTTGGCGGCAATCTTCATGCTCATCTGCTTGGGCGTTACGTCAAGAGCAACATGATGGTTTATGACATTGCATATTTCCTCAAAGCTATACCGGCCAAGCTTAGGCAGAATTTCGGGTGTGGTATACAAAACGAAATTGCGAAGCGTTTTGCTTTCAAACAGTTTTCTTAAATTTACCGGTATCAGAACCTTTATCGGCTTGCGAAGCTTCTGCTGCAACACCTTTTGCTCCTGCATATTCTGAAGCGCCATCATCATAGCGGCGCATATAAACGTATTAAGGCTTACGTTATATTCGTGCGCTTTTTCAAGCGCCGCCTTTACCGGAATTTCAAAGCAGGTGAGGTTAATAAAGCCTTTAGCTTGTGGTGTACCGGAAAGATGCCATGCCGTGTTTTCCTTGCGCGATGCAAGGATCTTACCGGCATATTTCTGATAGCTATCCTCAAGCTCCGCCTCAGACGGCTCCTCGTTTCTGTCGAGAACACCGTGCGTTGCAGGTATGCTTATACCGTATTTCTGAGTAAGATATTCTGCAACGAGAGTTTTTAAGAAAACAAGCGCTCCATTACCGTCTGTAAGAGAGTGGAATATCTCTATTGCTATTCTGTTTTTATAGACGATTACTCTGAGCGCACAGTTTCTCGTTTCAGCCTTCGTCATACGAGTCAGCGGATAACTGTATTCGTCCTTTATCTTTACAGTATCGGGAAGCTGCTCAAGATAGTACCAGAAAACTCCGCGCCTGAGCCTGACGGCTATCGACGGGAAGCGACGCAGTGTTACTTCAAGCGCTCCTTTAAGAATATCTCTGTCGACACTCTCTGTAAGTGTTGCTGAAAGTCTGAACACGTTGCTCCAATTCTGACGGCGCGCCGCCGGGTATATTTTGGCCGCATTATCAAGGGGCAGCCAGCGCAGTTTTTTTGCCATATTATGACCTCAAAAAAGTTTGTGATTACACGGTTTTTACCGCGATACTGTTATATATTCCGACCTCTATATCTAAATACTTGCCTTTTAGTGTCTGTGCAAGCTTTTCGCATACCGGGAACTCGGTATAATGGTGCCCTGCTTCAAAAAGGGTCAGCGACGTGTCGCACGCATCGGTCAGCACATGGTGACCAAGCTCGCCCGTAAGATAAGCGTCAGCTCCCGATTTTTCTGCAAGCGCTATCTCGTCTTCTCCTGCTCCGCCAAGCACTGCAAGGCACTTGATATCAGCTTTTCTACCATTAAAATTAACGTAGGGCGCAGAAAGCTTTTTTTTAATATACACAGCAAGCTCTTTTGCACTCATAGTATTCGGAAGCGTTCCCACTCTGCCCATCAGGCAGTCGTTTTCGCCAAACGCTTCAACGTCACTCAGTCCTAAAGTTTCGGCAAGCGCATCGTTTACACCGCCGCTTACCGCGTCAAGCCTTGTGTGAAACGACATAGCGCAAATACCGTATGACATAAGCTTAATAAGCCTGTCTGATACTCCGATATCTGTGTTAAGAGCCTTTATTCCCTTGAAAATCAACGGGTGATGTGATACGATCGTGTCAAATCCCATTTTATTTGCATGCTCTATACAAGCGTCGGTTATATCAAGCGTTACAAGAAGCTTTTTCACCTGATCTTCGGGCTTGGCACAACACATAAGCCCGTCGTTATCCCAATCGCACGAAAGGGAGCGCGGTATTATTGTATCAAGGTAATCGTAAAGTTCGCGCTTAGTTGGCATGATTATACTTCTCCTTATTTTCAAGCAGTTCTTCGAGTATTTTTTGAAGGGATATTTCAGATTCTATATCAGATGGTGCTTGTGATTTTGATTTCTTTTTACCGTCTATCCTGCGCTTTACCGATAGAAGCATGCGCTCAAGCATGATAAAGTCCTCTTTGGTTGCACACCCTTTTTTTATTCTTTCTATGTTAGCTTTTCCGAGTATAAGCTCATCGCGCGAGTATTCGTGCGTTTTTCCATCGTATTCTGCACAGATCACGGTATAGCATTTATCGGCGGCAACGGTTATTTTTTCGTCTGTTATCTTAAAGCCGTTTTTCGCAAGATATTCTCTTAACACTTCAGGCATTGTCATTGGCTGAAGTATCAGTCGCACGTTCTCGTTTTTAACATATTCAGATGCAGAAATAATACTGCATATAAGCTCGCCGCCCATGCCTGCTATAACGATATCGTCGGGCTTATACTCTGCGGCTTTGTCAAGTCCATCTGCACAAAGAGCCGTGATTTTATCAGAAAGCGCACAAAGCGCGATATTAGTCTTTGCTCTTTTTACCGGCCCTTCGTTTATATCAGAGGCTATTGCATAAGGTGAGATGCCTTTTTTTACGAGATATATCGGAAGATACGCATGATCGCTTCCTATATCTGCAACTATGCTTCCCTCTCTCACAAACTCTGCGCATGAAAGAAGCCTGTTATCAAGCTCGTTTGATGTGTTCATTTATTTAAGCAGCTTTTCAAAAGCTATCCTTTTAAGATTTCCAGGGTAGTAGACCGAGCCGCAGGCAACAAAGCCATGGCTTTCTGCCATATGGCGCATTATTTTATTATCGTGATGCGTGTCAACTCTTATAGAGTCGCGTCCAAGTGCGGAGGCGCGCTCTATTGCATATGTATATATCATATGGGCAAGGCCCTGTCCGCGGTAATCGCACGATATACATACGCGGTGCATTGCGGCATGATTCCGGGTATCCGAAAGCCATGCGCCACCTTCGAGATAATCGTACACGGGCTCAGGTGTGGTATATACGGCAAAATAGCCTGCGATCTTGCCGTTATCGTCAAGAACGTAGGCTTCGGCTGTATTTACGTCAGCTTCTATCGCCTCTCTGTTCGGGTATCCGTCCTGCCACTGATTTATGCCCTGATTTTTCAAATATTCCTGTGCGCTTTTAACAACGATCATTATATTGTCAATATCGTTGTTGGTTGCGCATCTTACCTGTATCATAATGCTTTCCTTTCGAAAGTAAAAGCAAAACGGGTGCGGCGCATATGCCGCACCCGTTTAATGCCGTCAAACTTACTTTGTTGCGAGGTAATCGTTTATCTTGGCAACGAGAGCGTCTGCGTCTGTTCCGTGAACGTTACATGCTGCTTCGATGCTTTCTCCTCTTGCAGAGGGGCAGCCAAGGCAGTGCATACCAATTTCAAGGAAAAACTGAGCAGTATCACGGTCGTAGTCGAGAACGTCGCCGATTATCGAGTCCTTAGTTACTTCCATTTCCACACAAATCCTTTCAATATTTATTTCACATATATTATATCCGTTTTACTTTCTCTTGTCAACAGGATTTTGTAAATATCACTTGAAGTTTAGCGCTTAATATGTTATACTTAACGTAAGAAAAAACACAAAAGGTTGGTGCATATTGATGGATTGTATTTTTTGTAAAATAATTGCAGGTGAAATCCCAAGCAAAAAGGTTTTTGAAAATGATAAGATTCTTGCATTTAACGACGTAAATCCGCAGGCTCCTGTGCATATTCTGGTTATCCCCAAAGAGCATATTGCTTCGGCTGATGAGATAAATGCGGATAACGCGCCTATGGTTTCTGAGATATTCAAAAATATCCCTCAGATCGCCGCGCAGGCAGAGCTTGAAAACGGATACAGAATAATAACGAATATCGGAAACGATGGCTGTCAATCGGTAAAGCATATGCATTTTCACGTGCTCGGCGGCAAAAAGCTCACTGAAAAGATGTGTTAAAAAATAATTTACAATCGAAAAAATTCATTTTTTTGTGAAAAACTATTCAAATTTGTCAAATAGTATGTTATACTTATAATAACAAGACAATAAGAATAGTAAAAATTCCGGAGGATTAAATTATGAGCGGTGAACTTGTTGGCGATATCAGTGTAATAGGTATGCGCGGCTGCGAGGAATTCGTTGAAAGAGTAGACAAGTATCTCAAAGAATGGCGCAGATGCGATGAAAGCTTTATTGTAGAAGCAAAATGCCCGCGTTTCGGCTCGGGTGAAGCGAAGGGTCTTGTAACTCAGTCGCTTCGCGGCCATGACGTTTATATTATTTCCGATTGCTTTAACTACGGAGTAACTTATGAAATGTACGGACAGACCGTACCTATGAGTCCCGACGATCATTTCCAGGATCTCAAGCGTGTTATCGGCGCAATAGGCGGTAAGGCTCGCCGTATATCTGTAATTATGCCGATGCTTTACGAGGGCAGACAGCACAAGCGTTCAACGCGCGAATCACTCGACTGTGCGCTTGCACTTAAAGAGCTTGCAAAGATGGGTGTTTCAAACTTCATCACGTTTGATGCGCACGACCCGAGAGTTCAGAATGCTATTCCGCTTAACGGATTTGACGACGTTCGCGCAACGTATCAGATGATAAAATCGCTTATAAAGTGCTATCCCGATATATCTCTTGAAAAAGACGATATCATGATGATATCACCCGACGAGGGCGGTATGGGCAGATGTATGTATTACTCATCTGTTCTCGGTGTTGATCTGGGTATGTTCTATAAGCGCCGCAACTACACCGTTGTTGTTAACGGCAAGAACCCGATCGAAGCTCATGAATATCTCGGCAAGAGCGTTAAGGGTAAGGACGTTATCATTGTTGACGACATGATCTCCTCAGGCGAATCGATACTTGACGTAGGACTTCAGCTCAAGCAGAGAGGAGCAAAGCGCATATTCGTATTTGCAACGTTCGGACTTTTCTGCAACGGACTTGAGCTTTTCGATAAAGCATATGCAGACGGCACGATAACAAAGATATTCACCACAAATCTCATATACAGAACACCCGAGCTTCTTACAAAGGAATGGTATGGTGAGGTTAATATGTGCAAGTATGTATCATACATTATTGACACTCTCAACCATGACTACACAATAAGCAAGCTTCTTGATCCTGTAACACGCATACATACTCTGCTTGACAAGCACAAAGCAGAGCTTGCAGCAAAGCAGTAAAGGTAAAATTAAGATCAAAAGGCATCCGTTAGTAACGGATGCCTTTTTTTGTATAAGGGTGAGTTATACTATCAAGTGCAACAGTAAATAAAAAATGGAAAGCCCATATAAATCCATGGTATAATTGTAATAACCACAAAACAAAAAACCAGGAGGATTTATATGAGCTATAAACATCTTACCATAGAAGAGCGCTGT
>JAZNJH010000029.1:0-46412 GCA_045577925.1 Eubacteriales bacterium | reverse complement strand
AAGTTATTTCCGATGCTGTTTATTACTTTAATTACATCAAACCGATTCGTAAATTAAACAGAAAACCGCCTGTTCAATTCAGGCTTGAACAGGCAGCTTAAATTTATTCTTTTTTGTGTCTACTAACTATTGACTATTTCAACGTTTGTGGTGCTTTTTTTATTTCTTTTTGCTTTTTTCAAGGCAGGTCTTGATATATTGGCCCGTATATGATTTTTTACACTTGGCAACCTCTTCGGGTGTACCGGAAGCTACAAGCGTACCGCCATTATCTCCGCCCTCGGGACCGAGGTCAATTATATAGTCGGCGCTCTTGATAACGTCAAGGTTATGCTCGATAACGATTATACTGTTGCCTGCGTCCACAAGCCGTTGAAGAACTTCAAGAAGCTTCTTTACGTCCGCCATATGAAGTCCCGTTGTAGGCTCGTCGAGAATATATACCGTCTTACCCGTTGAGCGTTTTGAAAGCTCTGTTGAAAGCTTGACTCTCTGCGCTTCTCCGCCCGACAGAGTTGTTGACGACTGACCTATCTTGATATAACCGAGTCCTACGTCCTGAAGGGTTTTTAGCTTTCTTGATATTCTCGGCAGACTTGAGAAAAAGTCCACTCCCTCGTCCACGGTCATATCAAGGACGTCAAATATACTCTTACCCTTGTACTTGACTTCGAGTGTATCGTGATTGTATCTCTTGCCCTTACATACGTCGCACGTTACGAAAACGTCGGGCAAGAAGTGCATTTCGATCCTCTTAACGCCGTCGCCCTCGCACGCTTCGCATCTTCCGCCCTTTACGTTGAAGGAAAATCTTCCCGAGCTGTATCCGCGCATTTTTGCGTCTGTCGTTTTTGCGAAAAGCTCACGTATATCGGTAAAAAGTCCGGTATACGTTGCCGGATTTGAGCGCGGTGTACGTCCGATAGGGCTCTGGTCTATTGCTATCACCTTATCAAGATGCTCAATTCCCTCTATACGCTCGTGCTTACCCGGATAGGTTATCGCACGGTTTAAATCATGCGCAAGCTTGTTTAAAAGAATAGAATTTATAAGCGATGACTTGCCCGAGCCCGATACGCCCGTTACGCAGACAAACATTCCAAGCGGAATTTCCACGTCTATGTTTTTAAGGTTATTCTGTGCCGCTCCTATAATTTTCAGCTTGTTGCCGTTACCCTGACGGCGCACTTTGGGCACAGGGATACTGTCGCGCCCCGAAAGAAATGCGCCCGTTATTGATGCCGGGTTATTTTTTATCTCTTCGGGTGTTCCTTCGGCGATCACCTCGCCGCCGTGTATACCCGCGCCGGGGCCTATATCAACAACATAATCTGAAGCCTCGATAGTTTCCTCGTCATGCTCAACGACGATAAGGCTGTTTCCTATATCCCTGAGCCTTTTGAGAGTTGCGATAAGCTTGCTGTTATCCCTCTGATGAAGCCCGATGCTCGGCTCGTCAAGTATATACAAAACTCCCATAAGCGCCGAGCCTATCTGAGTTGCAAGCCTTATCCTCTGCGCTTCTCCGCCCGAAAGCGTACCGGCTTTTCGTGAAAGGGTCAGATATTCAAGTCCAACACTCTTTAAAAATCCAAGCCTTGACTTTATTTCCTTTATTATCTCTTTGGCTATTATCTCTTCTGTCGGGCTAAGCACAAGATTTTTAACGAAATCAAGCGCCGTACTTACAGACTGACGGCAAAATTCATCTATATTCTTTGAGCCGACCGTAACCGACAAGGAATTATCGTTAAGTCTGCTTCCCTTGCACTTCGGACACTCAACAAACTCAACGAAATCCTGATAATATTCGTGCCCTGAAGCGTCAAAGCGCTGTTGTATTATGTTGATTATACCGTCAAAGGTAACGTTTTTTTCATGCGCCACTCCGTCAAAGTATCTCGTTACAAAATACGTTTCACTGCCCGTGCCGTACAGAAGCTTATTATACGCTTCATCCGAAAGCTCCTTTATCGGAGTATCAATGTCAAAACCGTGCTTTTTTCCAGCCGCGATTATAACTGGCCCGTTCCACGTAAACTCATCTATCGTCTTAAAGCCGTTTACCTGTATTGCGCCCTCTCGCAGTGTTAGATTCTTATCGGGTATTATCTTATACGGCGAAATAACGCTCATTTCGCCAAGTCCTGCACAGTCGGGGCATGCTCCCTGAGGATTATTGAAGGAAAACATGCGGGGAGAAAGCTCGCCAAGGCTTATTCCGTGCTCAGGGCAGGCATAGCTTTGCGAGAATGAAAGCTCCTCACCCTCGCCGCCGTCACGCGCAAGAACGGATATAAGTACGTTTCCGTCTGCAATAGACAGCGCCGCCTCAACAGAATCGGCAAGACGCGAGCGCATGTCCTCACGCATCACAAGGCGGTCAACAACTATTTCTATATTATGTTTTTTGTTTTTATCAAGGACTATCTCTTCTTCGAGCCCGTACATGTTCGAGTCAACACGAACGCGCACGTATCCCTTCTTTTTTGCATCGGCAAAAACCTTTTCGTGCCGTCCCTTCTGAGCCTTAACAACGGGAGCAAGCACCAAAAAGCGGCTTCCCTCTTCTATTTTCAGTATGCGCTCGATTATCTCGTCGGTTGTCTGCATCTTTATCTCTCTGTGACATATCGGACAATGAGGAATACCAATGCGCGCGTATAATAGCCTTAAATAATCGTATATTTCTGTAACCGTTCCGACGGTTGAGCGGGGGTTTTTAGAGGTAGTCTTCTGGTCTATTGAGATCGCCGGAGAAAGGCCCTCAACAGAATCAATGTCGGGCTTATCAAGCTGACCTATAAACATTCTTGCATACGACGAGAGTGATTCAACGAAACGTCTGTGTCCCTCGGCGTATATCGTATCAAATGCAAGTGAGGATTTTCCCGAGCCCGAAAGTCCCGTGAATACGACAAGCTTGTCTCTCGGTATCTTTATATCAATATTCTTTAAGTTATTTACTCTGACTCCTCTGAGGCTAAGCTCTGCCATTTTTCATCCTCCTCTCTTTTATCACCTTTTAAGTATGCGATCTTATCTCTGAGAACTGCGGCGCGCTCAAAATCAAGAGTTTTAGCCGCAAGCTTCATCTCACCTGTCAGCGCCGCAATAAGCTTTTCGCGCTCAGCACGTGAAAGCTTCTTCTTAGATCTGCCAATCTCTCTGAGCTTTTCTTCTGCTGAATCCTTTTCCTGCGATATTCCTATTTCTATAAGATCGCGCACGCTCTTCTTTATCGTCTGCGGAGTTATTCCGTGCGCCTCATTATATGCCATCTGTATCTTGCGGCGGCGGTTCGTTTCGTCTATTGCTCTTTGCATAGAACCTGTTATAATATCGGCATACATAATAACCTTTCCCTCGGCATTACGCGCCGCACGACCTATCGTCTGCACAAGCGAGGTCTCGCTTCTCAAAAAGCCCTCTTTGTCGGCATCTATTATAGCAACAAGGGAGACTTCGGGTATATCAAGTCCCTCACGAAGCAGGTTGATGCCAACGAGAACGTCAAATTTGCCAAGTCTGAGATCACGGATTATTTCCATGCGCTCCATCGTGTCTATATTATGGTGAATATACTTTACCTTTATCTGATTATCCTCAAGATACTCGGTCAGGTCCTCTGCCATCTTTTTGGTAAGCGTTGTAACGAGCACCCTCTCGCCGCGTGATTCGCGCTGATGTATCTCTCCGATAAGGTCGTCTATCTGTCCCTTAACAGGGCGCACTTCAACCTCGGGGTCAACGAGCCCCGTCGGCCTTATTATCTGCTCTGCTATCTGAGTGGAGTGATCTTTTTCATACTGCTGAGGTGTTGCGCTCACAAACACAGTCTGCCCTATTTTCGATTCAAACTCATTAAAGAAAAGCGGTCGGTTATCATATGCCGACGGGAGTCTGAAGCCGTATTCAACAAGGTTTTCTTTTCTTGCACGGTCGCCTGCACTCATTCCTCTTACCTGTGGAAGTGTAACGTGAGACTCGTCAACAAACAAAAGAAAGTCCTTCGGGAAAAAGTCAAGAAGCGTATACGGTGTTGAGCCGGGCGCTCTTCCCGACATTACTCTTGAATAATTTTCAACTCCCGAGCAAAAGCCTATCTCGCGAAGCATCTCTATATCGTATCTCGTTCGCTCTTCTATTCTCTGCGCTTCAAGAAATTTGCCGTTATTTTTAAAGAATGCTATTCGCTCCTCAAGCTCTGCTTCTATCTCCTTGATCGCGGCTTCTCTTCTCTCGTCGGTTACAGCATAGTGCGTTGCAGGGAAAAGCATCGCAAAGGAAAGCACACGGATAAGCTCTCCCGTAAGGGTGTTTATCTCACTTACTCTCTCTATCTCATCGCCGAAAAACTCAACCCTTATAGCCTTCTCCGAGCTTGATGCAGGGAAAACTTCAACAACGTCGCCGCGCACTCTGAACTTGTCTCTTACAAAATTAAGGTCGTTACGCTCATAGCTCATCGAGATAAGCTGTCTTATAAACTCATTTCTGTCCATAAGCATACCCGGACGAAGCGAAATGACCATTTTACTGTATTCTGACGGGTCGCCGAGCGAATATATACATGATACGCTCGAGACTATTATCACGTCGCGTCTTTCAAAAAGCGAGCTTGTTGCGCTATGCCTGAGCATATCTATTTCATCATTTATGGAGCTGTCCTTTTCAATATACATATCCTTGCCCGGCACGTATGCCTCAGGCTGATAGTAATCGTAATAGGAAACAAAAAACTCAACTGCGTTTTCGGGGAAGAACTCACGGAACTCAGAGCAAAGCTGAGCCGCTAAGGTCTTGTTGTGAGCAAGCACAAGGGTGGGTCTGTTACATTTCGCAATAATGTTTGCCATCGTAAAGGTCTTACCCGAACCCGTTACGCCAAGAAGCGTTTGCGCCTTCATACCGCTGTTGATACCGTCGCAGATCTTTTCTATCGCCTCGGGCTGGTCTCCCGTCGGCTCATAGGATGATACAAGCTTGAATTTATCCACAACAATCCCTCCTTTTCCACGGTTCTCGAACAAATGTTCGAGCTATATTATACCAAACGCGCGTCCGATTGTCAATAGTTTCACATCACATGTAAGGCTTTTGTCATATAAAGAACTCGCTTCTGCGCTGGCCCGTCATTCTTCTTTTGAGAGTCCAGAGCCGCTCGGACAGATCCACGTAATATATGTGCGGAGAGTCAAGCCGTCTTATCTCGCTCCACAGGCTCGCTTTTTCTTTTTCACAATAGCTTTTTATGCTTGAGATATCGGGAAGCTCGTATAATCTTTCTCCATTTATATATATGGGCACGAGAAGCTCACGCACACTGTAGTTTACAAGCGTTTTGGTTTTCCAGGTTGCCTCAGGATCAAAGATAGTATGCGCGCCATACGGAACTGTTTCGTCTGAAAGCAATATCTCATCCGCCAGCGCTTTGCCGTCTGAGTCATAATACCTGAGCACCTTTTTTCCGCCCGGCACGGATATTTTGCCCACACTTTCGCTCAATTTGATTTTAGGCACGCACACTCCGCCCTCTTCTACTGCCGCAAGCTTATATACGCCGCCGAAAACGGGCTCGCTTTTGGCGCATATAAGGCTCTCCCCAACACCGTATGAGTCTATCGGTGCCCCTGATGCGCGAAGGCTCTTTATCTTGTATTCGTCAAGAGAATTTGAAACGGTAATTGTACATTCCCTGAGTCCGGACATATCAAGCATCGCACGCGATTTCTTTGAAAGATACTCAATATCTCCCGAATCAAGCCTCACCCCTGCTTTGGTTATACCGCGGGGTAACAGTATATCACGTATAGCTTCACTTGCCGCGGGGATCCCGCTGCCAAGTGTGTCGTAGGTATCAACAAGCAGGGTTGCATTATAGGGATTCTGCTTCAGATATGCGCAGAAAGCTTCATACTCGCAGTCAAACATCTGCACCCATGAATGAGCCATAGTTCCGACGTGCGGTATGTTATAGCGCTTTGCCGCAAGTGTGCATGAAGTAGCATGACTTCCGCCGATATATGCCGCACGCGCGCCGTAAACAGCGGCATCCGGGGAGTGTGCACGTCTTGCGCCCATCTCAAGTATGGGCTTTGTGCCTGCTGCGTACGACATACGGCTTGCCTTTGTTGCTATAAGCGACTGGTGATTGATAATAAGAAGCAGAGCCGTTTCTATAAGCTGTGCTTCTATAACGGGGGCTCTTACGGTGAGAATAGGCTCGTTTGGGAAAACCACCGTTCCCTCCGGCACGGCAAAAATATCTCCCGAAAATCTGAAATTAGAAAGGTAGCTTAAAAAATCTTCGTCATCAATACCACGCTCACGCAAAAAATCAATATCATCGCTTTCAAAATGAAGACTATCTAAATATTCGCAAATCTGCTCAAGTCCTGCCGCCACGGCAAAACCGCCCTTATCGGGCACGCGCCTGAAAAACAGATCGAAATATGCGTATCTCGTACTTTTGCCGCTTTTAAGATAGCCGCGGCACATTAGAAACTCATAGAAATCCGAAATCATTGAAAGCTTGTTTATCTCCATACAAATCCCCTTGTGAATTATTATCCTTTTTAGTATTTCTTCTGCTAAAGGTGAAAATTCAGCAAAAAATAAAAAGCCCGAATTTTTCGGGCTTTTTGATCTGAAAACATAACTAATAGGCAATTATGTAGATAGTAAGTATAAACGATGGCAAACGGCAAAGCCTTCTCCAACGGAGAAGGTGGCTCGCAGCGCGAGACGGATGAGGAGATCACCTATATTAAGCTTAAATAGGTTTGAAAAATTATAATCACTTAATATTTTTTAATGCTATTTGCTAAATTTGCGATTTCAAAATAAGTTCAAAAAAGTCATCAGCATGCATAATTTCATATCCACAAACCAAACTTCCTGTGTTCAAATATTCATATTGTGTCGCAGTATATGTAATCTGTTTCGGCCGCGGATAAATTAAAAGTATTTTTTTCACTCCGCCTTCTTTTTGTGGGTTCAAAAATAATTGACAGCGTTGAAATCTCGATTCTCTTCGGTACTGTATAGCATGTTCAGGCTGTTCGGAATGTACATCGACCTTATAAAACATTTTGTTATATCTACGGGCTTCTATATAATAGTTATTCCGTGTTTTTTCTATATTCCAACGGCTATGGGTAGATATAAAAGAAATAACACATACTTCATATTTTTGTGTTGGTGTTGTAACCACAAAATCAGCTACACCCTTTTTACCGAAAATAGTATTAATAAAATTTCGTTTATACGTAACGGTTGTATTTTCACTATTTAGTGTTTTGATTATTTTTTTGAGTGAAAGCATTTTTACAGTGTACCAAACTACTTTGTATATTGAATACAAAATCAAAATACATAACGCTATTTCAAGAAAATAAACAAATGTAATTATAAACATAGTTTCTTCTCCAATATAAGTGATTTAATAAAAACGGCGTTTGGATTCATAGACAATCATATCTTCATGCTCGTTTTTACCTATTTTCCAAAAATACCGATATATCATAAAAATCCCAAAAAGATGTATTGCAGCATAAATAAGATAACATACGGTATAAGCTACAAAATCAAGGAATATGTAAGATAATTCGTGACGCACAAGTATACTTCTCCCTGACCATCTTAAATATGTAGATTCAAACAAAAATGATGGCGGTAGTGCAAAAAATCCCGTTGTTTTTATTTGCCCCAAAGTGAAAAATGTTATAATAAATCGAAAAATCTCAGCAGGAATTACTAAGGATATACACGACTTTATCCAATAATATTTACCAACATTCGAAACATAGTGAGCAGACGCCTGTTGTATTTTCAAAAACAAAAAGAACGATATCCAAGTGATACCCAAAGGAATCAAAAAATAAGCTATACATCCAATTGTAATGAAAAAAAGATTATATCCAATTAAGTCGTTTATCATAAGCAAAAAATACTCTAATGGATATTTACTTAACCAGTTTGAAACAAACACTACTATTCCATATAATACTATTTGTAAAAAAGAAACCTTTGATTTTTTCATTTCTATAATATCTTAAACAGGGTTTTCTTCAATAAACTTATCAAGTACCGCTGCTGCATCCATGCATATTCTCGTGCAGGGGCGCGATGCATAGTATTCAGGGGTTCTGTCTGCAGGAACATATCCTGCCTCTCCCTTCTTTTCATCTAATAGCTCACGGCATATGATACTTCCGTGTATCGCCTTAAAATCCTCGGCAAGCTTTTGCACTCTTTTATAGTGCTCCGTTTTTGCTTTCTTATCATCCGGATCTCCGTATCCGTACAAATATCCAAGAACTAAAAACATTCCGCTGACCGCTCCGCAAACTTCCCTCATTCTGCCCATTCCGCCGCCAAACGATGATGCGATTTTTGCCGCTGAGTCAATATCAAGGCCTGTAAGGTCAGTATATGCGCCAAAAACCGCCTGAGCGCAGTTGTATCCGCTCTCAAACAGCTCGCGTGCTCTCTCTGCGTGATTTATCATTATAATTTCCTCTCTTTTTTACATGTCCCGGTTCTACTTTGTGTTCCCGCGTGTATATTTGCCCGAATCAAGCTACACACAAGGCTCTCACTCCGGGAGAGCTGTCAGCGAAGCTGACTGAGAGGGCGGTTTTGGCTATCAAACCCTCTCCGTCACACCTTCGGTGTGCCACCTCTCCCAAAGGGCGAGGCTTTGTTGGAGCAAATATCACAGTGGGAACATAAAAGGTAATTGGGATTTTTACATTTATATAATTATAATAGCACAGGCGGGGCTTCTTTTCAATAGCATATGATAAAAATTGGAACATACACACTATATGTTGTGTAAATGTTATGATTTTGAACAAATTATTATTGCTCATATTTTGCCTTAACGGGTAGTTTATTATGAAAAATACACAAACGATTTTTTATTACAAAAACAAAAATCCCCATTTTACAAGGCTTTTTTTGACCCTCAAAATATGCGTTTATGCATATCTACCAAATTGTGTTATTTTAGAAAAATTCTATTGACAAAACACAAGATATAGTGTAAAATAGTTTCGCAGACACAAAATATCGTGTCTTTAAAAAAGCAAACTACCAATACGGAGACACATTTATGAAGATAGGCGGTCTCATGAAGCTCACGCTTCTTGACTATCCCACCAAGGTTGCCTGCACGGTGTTCACACCGCACTGCAATTTCAGATGTCCTTTTTGCCATAACGCCTCTCTCGTTGTTGAGGGCGGGGAGCTTATGAGCGAAGAAGACTTCTTTGAATTTTTAAATTCAAGGCGCAAAATACTCGACGGAGTTTGCGTATCGGGCGGTGAGCCCACGATAAATTCTGACATCAGAGAATTTATCAAAAGAATAAAGGAGCTTGGCCTTTGTGTCAAGCTTGACACGAACGGTTCAAACCCCGAAGTACTGAAAAATCTTATAGACGACGGACTTATCGACTACGTTGCTATGGACATAAAAAATTCGCCTGCAAAATACGCGCTAACCTGCGGCAGAGATGATATGCTTGAGCGTGTATGCGAAAGCGTTGATATTCTCTTAAATGGTGATATCGACTTTGAGTTTCGCACAACGGTTACGGCAGAGCTTCACACGGACGAGGATTTCCACGAAATAGGAAAGTGGATCTCGGGTGCGAAGAAATATTATCTGCAGACCTTCAAGGATTCGGGCGATATTTTAAGTGAGGGAAATTCAGCCGCAGCAGAGGGAGATATGAAAAGATTTCTTTCTATTGTTAAAAGGTATATCCCCGATGCAAGGCTTCGCGATATAGACACATAAAAGAGTTAATAATTTTAAGGAGATATAAAATGTATCAGGTATTAAAAAGAGACGGAAAGGTTATCGACTTCAACCTTTCGAAAATTTCCGATGCAATTACCCACGCTTTTGAAGCACAGGAAGTCGATTTTCACCCCAGCGTAATAGATTTTCTCGCACTCAAGGTTACTGCCGAATTTGCCCCCAAGGTAAAGGAAGGCCTCGTTGCCGTTGAGGATATTCAGGACAGCGTTGAATCTGTTCTTGTAAAGGCAGGATACGCAGAAGTTGCAAAAGCTTACATCCTTTACAGAAAGCAGCGCGAAAAACTCCGTAACATGAAGTCCACTATCCTTGACTATAAGAAGATAGTTGACGACTACGTTAAGGACAACGACTGGAGAGTTAAGGAAAACTCAACGGTTACTTACTCTGTCGGCGGTCTTATTCTTTCAAACTCGGGTGCTATCACAGCTAACTACTGGCTCTCCGAAATTTACGACGACGAGATCGCAAACGCTCACCGTAATGCAGACATCCATCTTCACGACCTTTCCATGCTTACAGGTTACTGTGCAGGCTGGTCGCTCAAGCAGCTTATCAAGGAAGGCCTTGGCGGTGTAACGGGCAAGATCACCTCTGCTCCCGCAAAGCATCTTGCAACTCTCTGCAACCAGATGGTAAACTTCCTCGGCATCATGCAGAACGAGTGGGCAGGCGCCCAGGCGTTCTCATCATTTGATACTTATCTTGCTCCTTTCGTTAAGGTAGATAACTTAAGCTACGATCAGGTTAAGAAGTGCATCGAATCCTTCATTTACGGTGTTAACACTCCTTCAAGATGGGGTACTCAGGCGCCGTTTTCCAACATCACTCTTGACTGGACAGTACCGAATGACTTAGCTGAGCTTCCTGCAATCGTAGGCGGCAAGGAAATGGACTTCAAATACAAAGACTGTAAGGCTGAAATGGACCTTGTAAACCGTGCGTTCATCGAAACGATGATCGAGGGTGACGCTAACGGCCGCGGCTTCCAGTATCCTATCCCCACGTATTCTATCACACGCGACTTTGACTGGTCAGAAACAGAAAACAACAAGCTTCTCTTCGAAATGACCTCAAAGTACGGTACACCTTACTTCTCAAACTACATCAACAGCGACATGGAGCCCAGCGATATACGCAGTATGTGCTGCCGTCTGCGCCTCGACCTCAGAGAGCTTCGTAAGAAGTCGGGCGGCTTCTTCGGAAGCGGTGAAAGCACCGGTTCTGTTGGCGTTGTTACGATAAACATGCCGCGTATCGCATACCTTGCAGAGGATAAGGCAGACTTCTACAAGCGCCTTGACCATATGATGGACATCTCTGCACGCTCGCTCAAGATAAAGAGAAACGTTATCTCCAAGCTTCTTGACGAAGGACTTTATCCTTACACAAAGAGATACCTTGGAACGTTTGCTAACCACTTCTCAACTATCGGTCTCGTTGGTATGAACGAGGTTGGTCTTAACGCAAAGTGGCTCGGCAAGGATATGACAGATCCTGAAACTCAGGAATTTACAAAGGAAGTTCTCAACCACATGCGCGAGAGACTTTCCGACTATCAGGAGCAGTACGGTGATCTCTACAACCTTGAAGCAACACCTGCTGAATCAACTTCATTCCGTCTTGCAAAGCACGATATAAAGAGATTCCCCGGTCTCAAGACAGCCGCAAAGAGCGAAGACGAAACACCTTACTACACCAACTCGTCTCACCTCCCCGTTGGCTACACCGACGATATCTTCGCAGCCCTTGATATTCAGGACGAAATCCAGACTCTTTACACATCAGGTACTGTATTCCACGCATTCCTTGGTGAAAAACTTCCCGACTGGAAGAGCGCGGCAGCACTTGTTAAGAAGATCGCTGAAAACTACAAGCTTCCTTATTATACTCTTTCGCCCACATACTCCGTATGTAAGAACCACGGATACATCAGCGGCGAAGTATACGAGTGCCCCGAGTGCGGCTCAAAAACAGAGGTTTACAGCCGTATCACAGGTTACTACCGCCCCGTTCAGAACTGGAATGACGGTAAGAGCCAGGAATTCAAGCACAGAGTTGTTTACAACGCGGCAAGCTCTATGGCTAAGAAGGGTGAAAACATCATAGCAGGAAAAGAAATTCCCGAAAAGGTTGTTTCTGCAAGTGCAAAAACAGATTCTATAATCCTCTTTGCCAACAAGGTATGCCCCAACTGCAAGGTAGCTAAAACATACCTCGACAAAGCAGGCGTTCCCTATACTACCGTATATGCAGACGAAGATATAGCAAGCACCGAAAAGTACGGCATCCGCACCGCTCCAACCCTTGTTTTGATACAGGGCGACGATGCTGAAAAGATCGTAAATCTTTCAAACATAATAAAGTTTGCTGAAGAATTCAACGCTTAATTGCTTTAATACGAAATGATAAAAGCGGGACTTAAGCCGTCCCGCTTTTATTTCGGTATATGAAAGGAAAAGACCCATGCATGATATAATCGTAATCGGTGCAGGCCCCGCAGGACTGACCGCGGCAATATACGCGCTCCGCTTCGGCAAGAGCGTTCTCATTATAGAAAAAGAGACCTTCGGCGGACAGATAACACATTCTCCCAAGGTTGAAAACTATCCCGGATTCAAGGAAATGAGCGGAACTGAGTTTGCAGATAAGCTCATTGATCAGACGATTTCACTCGGCGGTGAGATCGAGTTTGAAAAGGTAGTGTCTGTTACTCCCGGTGATAGTATAACGGTGACCTGCAAGAGCGGCAAGGAGTTTGAAGCCAAGGCAGTTATAATCGCCGCAGGAAGCAAGCACAGGCAGCTTGGCCTTGACGGCGAAAACGAGCTTGTCGGCAACGGTGTATCATACTGTGCGGTTTGCGACGGCGCATTCTGCAAGGGACAGAAGGTAGCGGTTGTTGGCGGCGGAAACACGGCGCTCCAGGAAGCCGTAATGCTCTCCGACATTTGCGAAAGCGTAACTATCATACAGAATCTCGGCAATCTCACAGGCGAAAAGCGCCTTGCAGACATTCTTGAGAAAAAAGATAACGTAAAAATAATCTTGAATCATACAGTTAGCGAGCTTGTCGGCAAAGACAAGCTTGAGTCTCTCATAATAAAGGATACAGAAACAGATAAAAAGGCCGAGATCGTTGCAGACACAGTCTTCGTTGCAATCGGTCAGGCTCCCGAAAACAAGCCGTTTGAAAACGTATGTGAGCTTGATAAATACGGTTATATCGTTTCTGATGAAAGTCTTAACTTAAAAGCTCCCGGCATATTCGTTGCCGGAGACTGCCGCACGAAAGCGGTCCGCCAGATAACCACTGCAACGGGCGACGGTGCCATTGCCGCCGTTAATGCCTGCAGATATATTGATTCGCTCTGAAAAAAGCGTATGCCGCGCCATAGAGCGCGGCATACTTTTTAATTTTATTACACCCAATTACCTTTTGTGTTTCCACTGTGAATTTTACTTTGCCAAAGCCTCTCCCTTTGGGAGAGGTGGCACACCAAAGGTGTGACGGAGAGGGTTTTATAGCAAAAACCGCCCTCTCAGTCATCTTCGATGACAGCTCTCCCGGAGTGAGAGCCCTGTGTGTAGCATGATTCGAGCGCCCGAAGCCCCGGGAACACATTGCTAAGTTGGAAATTTTATTTTTCTACGCAGCCTATTTTTTCAAGCTCTCCAATAAAAGAATCTACACCCTTTACAGCGGTTGCCTTGTCAACGTCGTAAGCTTCGATAACGCTCTTGACAATAGAGTCCCTGTCAAGCCCATCTTCAAGCTTTGACCAGATAAAGCTTCCCGTATCGTTAAGCTTCATCATACCGTTGAATTTCTCGGCCGCTTCGCCTATTGCAACAACAATACTGTTACCTGCAACATCGCGTTTCACAAATCCGTTTTTTATTTTCACAAGAGTTCACCCCCATGTTGTATAACACTGCTATATTAACATAAAAAAGAAAATAAGTCAAGCACACAGACTATAAATATGATTTCAGGGAAAATTTATGGAAATACTTTATGACGATAATATGATAACCGTTTGCGTAAAAGAGCCTCTTGTACTCTCAGAAAAAAGTGCTGACGGCAAAGATATTCTCTCTTTACTCGATACGTACTATAAGGAAAACGGACAGGATGCAACGGCATACCCGCTTCACAGGCTTGATTTCGGAGTTGGCGGCGTTATGGTTTTCGCCAAAAGCCGCGAAGCAGCTGCAAAAATGTCTGAGCAGATACAAAAAGACAAGCTTGACAAGCAGTACTTAGCCGTTGTTATCGGTAAGCCGGAGAATGACAGGGGTACTTACAGAGATCTTTTATTCAAAGACTCAAAGAAAAACAAATCCTTCGTAGTACAAAGAAAGCGCTCGGGAGTCCGCGAGGCTTCACTTGATTATGAGCTCATAAAAACGGCAGAAAAAGACACTCTGACTCTTTCTCTTGTAAGAATCAAACTTCACACCGGGCGCTCTCATCAGATACGCGTTCAGTTCTCCTCACGCAAAACTCCTCTTTACGGCGACAGAAAATACGGGGCAAAAGAAGGCAACGCAATCGCACTGTGGTCGTATCATCTCGCTTTTTCGCATCCGCAGACAAATGAGATGATGATTTTCGAAAAAAATCCTTCCCAAGGCATCTGGGAATTGTTTTAAAAAAGCAAAAATGCAGGATTTGACATAAATCCTGCATTTTTGATATAAAAGCGGTTGACACATAAGCATTTTTATGTTATACTATGAAAGTATTTATAAAAATTATTCAACTCGGAGGAAAGAACAATGAAAACAACACTCAGACTTCTTGCATTTGCGCTCGTTCTCGTTTGCGCATTTTCTTGCATGATCGCTTGTTCAAATAACGGCGACGCGGCAGACTACATAATCTACTCTGATAACTCATTCCCGCCTTTCGAATTCTACGATGAAGAAACAAAGGCATATATCGGCGTTGATATGGATATCCTTGCTGCCGTTGCCGCAGATCAGGGCTTCACATATGAAGTTAAGAACGAAGGCTTCGATGCTTCTATGGGCGCAGTTCAGTCCGGTCAGGCTGACGGTATGATCGCAGGTATGACTATAACAGAAAAGAGAGCTGAAACGTTTGACTTCTCAGAAGGCTATTTTGCAGACGGTCAGATCCTCGTTGTTAAGAGCGGTTCAGACATCGCTTCTCTTGCAGACCTTGCTGACAAAACAGTTGCTGCAAAAACAAGCACACAGGGTGCTGAATATGCACAGTCGATGGCAAGCGAATACGGCTTTGAAGTTGTGTTCTACGAAGACTCGCCCACAATGTACACCGCAGTTATCAACGGCACAAACGATGCATGCATCGAAGACCGCTCTGTTGTAGGCTGGGCTATCAAGGAAGAAAGCCTTGAGCTCACCACTATCGGAGAAGTTATCAACCCCGGTTACTACGGCTTCGCAGTTAAGAAGGGTACAAAGAGCGAGCTTATCGAAAAGTTCAACGCAGGTCTTGCAAACATCAAGGCAAGCGGCAAGTATGATGAAATACTTGCTAAGTACGGCTATTGATTAAAAGCTAATTTACAATACACTGTTCAGCATGGGTATGCCCATGCTGAACGATTTTTACAAATAAGTAATCCGCATAAGCGGAATGGAAAGTAATATGAATTTTGAAAGAGTTTTAAGTGAAGCACTTCCCCTCTTGATTGAGGGAATCAGACTTACCGTAATAATATCCCTCGTTTCGCTTGTGCTTGGCGTTATTATCGGATTTATATCCTGTTTGCTCAGCAGATCGAAATTCTGGTTGTTCAGATTAATTTCGGGATTTTACATATGGATAATCCGTGGCACGCCTATGATAGTTCAGGCATTTATCGTTTATTTCGGTATGCCGCAGCTTATACAGGAGTTTTTTAACCCAAGCTTCAGACTTACGGCAACAACTGCCGGTATCATAACGCTCAGCCTTAATGCAGGCGCATACCTTTCTGAAATATTCAGAGGCGGACTTGGCGCCGTAAGCAAGGGTCAGACAGAAGCCGCAAGAAGCCTCGGTATGACTCCTGTGCACACGATGCTCAAGGTGGTACTGCCTCAGGCGCTCAAGGTTGCCATTCCCTCTATGGTTAACCAGTTTATCATAACAATAAAGGATACTTCTATCCTTTCAGCAATAGGAATGGCAGAAATAGTTAACAAAGCTAAGGTATACGTTGGCTCGTCATACGAATTTTTCGCCACCTACTTCACCGTTGCGATATTCTATCTTGTCGTAACGTCGATACTGATGCTCCTCTCAAACTTTGTGGAAAAGAGACTTAATTATGAACGCAAAAATAACAGTTAAAAACTTAGTAAAGAATTTCAAACACCTCGAGGTTTTAAAGGGAATCGACATTGAGATAAAAGAGGGCGAGGTTGTTTGTGTGATTGGTCCGTCGGGCGGCGGAAAATCCACGTTTTTGCGTTGCCTTAACCGTCTTGAGGAGCCGACGGGTGGGGAAATCTACATTGACGATACTAAAATAACAGACAAAAAAGTGGACATAAACAAAGTTCGCCGCAACATCGGTATGGTGTTCCAGAGCTTCAATCTTTTTGCGCATCTCACGGTTAAGAAAAACATTATGCTTGCGCCAACCGACTTAAAGATCATGACAAACAGCGAAGCAGAAGAAAAAGCAATGGAGCTGCTTAAGCGTGTCGGACTTGAAGATAAGGCTGACGCATATCCGCATCAGCTGTCCGGTGGTCAGCAACAGCGCGTTGCAATAGCGCGTGCACTTGCAATGAACCCCGATATCATGCTCTTTGACGAGCCTACAAGTGCGCTTGACCCTGAAATGGTGGGCGAGGTGCTCGTTGTAATGAGAGAGCTTGCTAATGCCGGAATGACGATGGTTGTTGTTACTCACGAAATGGGCTTTGCGCGCGACGTTGCAGACAGGGTAATATTTATCGCAGACGGTGTTATCGCCGAAGAGGGCACGCCGGATCAGATATTCAACAATCCTAAAAACCAGCGCACAAAGGAATTTCTAAGCTGCGTATTATAAGAATAACAAAAAATTAAGGGCTGCAGTTTCCTGCAGCCCTGTTTTTTATCAGAAGCCCATATCTATATTTACGTTAAGAATTGCCCACGGCTTACCGTTTTCATCAACCTGATAATCAACGAGATATCCGAGCTTTTCAAAATCGCGGATCTTGATAAACGTCTTATCTGAGATAATAACACCTGTCATGTCTATCTTTTCTTCACCGCGTACAACGTACGCCTTGCCGTTTACGCCATCCCATTCAACTACTTCGCCGAAGCGCTCGCAAATACGGCGCATGGGCAGATACATACTTCCATCAATATTGTGGAAATCGTAAAGGCCAAGTGCATATTTATCTCCGCTCTCATCGCCGAAAAGTGTTCCGTAAACCTCTGCAGTACCCTCAGTTCCGTCCCAGGTAATGCGCATTTCTTCAATATAAGAGTATTCAGCTATTTGATTTGCAGAAGCTAAATAAACCACCGTATCAAATAAAGCCATTGTGGTCGCATCAGACGGCACTACTACTTCAAAGTCCTCGCAAGGCTTAGCCTCACTTGACATAGCCACCCTTGCAACAACTATATCTTCAACAACTACATTCGCATTCATTGTTTGTGTTAATACACCGTCAACTTCGGTATACTCAATCTCAACCTCAGTTCCTTCAAGCATACGGTAAGCTTCTTCGAGAGTTGCGGGATCAACCATTTCATCAATCGAAATTTCTTCTGTTTCTTCGGGAATTTCGTCCATTGAAGCCATCATTTCTTCGCTGAGAAGAAGCATAAGTTCTTTAAGCTCCTCCATACCCTTCTCATCGGCAAGCTCTGCTAAATCTTCATAATAGCCAACATAAGACTCAACAACTACACCTAAATTGCCGGCTATGTATTCAACTAATTTAAAGAAGATTTGTACAATTTCTTCTGCATCGGCGCTTATCTTATAGCCGTTTTCTATCTTGGTTACAACACCCGTAGTATATCCCGAGAACGCATTTTTAATTGCGTCTATGGATAAAGGATACACTTCGCTCATATTGCCATACGTTAACTGCATGAGCTGATTATACGATTCAAGAAGCAGATATGTTTCATCAAGCTCTTCATTAGATCCTGCCTCTGTTTCATACGTGTCATAACTTGAGTAAAGGCTTTCTAACGTTTCCACAGGATTAAACGTGAAATAATCGACACCGTCAAGCTTCTCAAGCATGCTTAAAAACAAAAAGTTTTCCTCGTTTGCAGTTTTATCAAAAAGCGCAGGGTTTAATGCATCTTTATCATATTCAAAAGCAAAATCGCCCAAATACATTGTCTGATCAACAACCATGTATTTAAAGCTTGCTTTAAAAAGCTCACCAAGCTTGATTTCCATAATACTGTCTATGGCCATCTTGTCAACATTCTGTTTTCCTGTCATTGTAACAGTCAGCTTATCAGGATAGTTTTCAGGTGCAAGCTCATCTCCAAAAACCGAAGCGTACATTTCAGCGCTTACTATATCGCTTACGTCTATCACCAGTTCCTCTTTAATATCCATACTTGCGCCATTACTCATAACTTTCGCCATCATATCCAAGAGGCCGAGTTCAGCATCCGAACAGCCCGTCAGCGGCAACACCGTCATAACAAGTGCAAGAACGATACAGATAAGTTTAACAGTTTTTTTCATAAGTATACCTTCCTTTCCATAAATACTTATTGATTTCAATTATACTATATTCATGTAATAAATGCAATAGCTTGTGTAAAAAATAATTTGACTTGTTTTAGCGTGAATACAGCTTATAAAGCTGACTGTACATGCCGCCCTTGGCTACAAGCTCGTCGTGAGTACCCTCTTCTACTATTCCACTCTCGTCAAGCACGATTATGCGGTCTGCATTTTTTATAGTCGTAAGCCTGTGAGCTATCGTGATAACCGTTCTGCCTCTCGCAAGCTTTTCAAGAGAATATTGCACAAGCCGCTCGCTTTCGTTATCAAGTGCGCTCGTTGCTTCATCAAGAATGAGTATCGGAGGATTTTTCAGAAATACTCTTGCGATAGATATTCTCTGCTTCTGACCGCCCGACAGCTTGACTCCGCGCTCGCCAACGTACGTGTCATAGCCTTCAGGAAGCCTTTCTATAAACTCGTCCGCTCCCGCAAGCTTTGCCGCCGCGCGTATCTCTTCGTCTGTAGCCCCCGGCTTGCCGTATGCAATATTCTCCCTTACAGTTGAGGAAAAGAGATATACGTTCTGGTTTACAACACCGATATTATGGCGCAGGGATTCAAGCGTAAGCTTCGTTATATCCTCGCCGTCAATGGTTATAGTACCTGAATCAAGATCATAGAACCGCGGCAGAAGCGAGCAAAGCGTGGTCTTTCCGCCGCCCGACGGGCCTACAAGAGCTATATTCTCGCCTGCTTTTATACTGAGTGTCAGGTTTGATATGACCTTTGTGTCATCATCTCCGTACCCGAACGTGATATCGTCCATTACGATCTCACCGCGAACGTTTTCAAGCACCTTTGCGCCCTTTACATCCTTTATGTCGGGCTCAATATCCATTATCTCGCAAAATCTCTCAATGCCCGTCATTCCTCTCTGGAACTGCTCGGCAAACTCAACTATTCTGCGTACGCTTGTAAGAAGCGTTGTAACGTATAAGAGATAAGCAACGAAATCAGCAGGAGTTATAGCGCCGCTTTTCATAAATAGCGCGCCTGCACAAACTACAATGATATAGGAAAGTCCATCAAAAAAGCGGGTTGAAGACTGAAACGTTCCCATATATCTGTATACCTGCTTTTTTATACTCAGAAAGCTTAAATTACCCTCTTCAAATTTCCCCTTTTCAATATTTTCATTTGCATATGATTTTACTTCATGTATACCTAAAAGGCTATCCTCTATCTGAGAGTTAAGTATAGCTATCGTCTTTCTGGACTCCTTAAAGCCTGCGCGCATTTTATGGTTAACGGGAACAAGCACGGCTATCATTATCGGTATTACCGAAAAGGTTATGAGTGTCAGCGGCACGTTAGTCATGCAAAGTATAACAAACGAGCCTATGATCTTTATACCGGCTATAAAGAATTCTTCGGGACAGTGGTGTGCAAACTCGGTAACGTCAAAAAGGTCGCTTGTAAGCCTTGACATCAGTGAGCCGACCTTTGTATTATCAAAATATGAAAAGGATAATTTTTGCAGATGATCAAAAAAGTCGCGTCTCATATCAGTTTCGATCCTTGTTCCCATAACGTGACCGACCGTTGCCATATAATTATACGCCAGGGCATCTATTATACGTAAAACAAGATATACGAGTGTGCATTTTATGATAAACGAGACCGTCAACGAAGCGAGATCCGTCGTTGCCGCGCCCGTTATACTTTTCACTATCTGCGGCAGAATCAGCTCACAAACAGTCGTCAGCGCCGCACATAATAGGTCAAGTATCAGAGTTTTAGAATACTTTTTATAATACGGAAGAAATCTTTTTAAAAGTTTTGTGTTTTTCGGATTTGTTTGAACGTTGTTCACTGTCTTATCATTCCTTATTACCGTGATTTGCCGCATCTGTGCAGCATTCTTCTTTTTATTGTACCATAAACTGATAGCCGGTTTCAAGCACTTGATTTATAAAAATATTTGTGATAAAATTTATATGAGGACAAAATATAACAAGTTTTTGTATTTTTCGTCCTCTTGTTGAAGTATAATAAATGTACATTAGTGAAAAGCAAAGGAAAGGCATATTATGGCAAAGAAAAAAATCGCCCTTTTAAACATAGATAAAGGTCTCGCACCCTTTGAAGGTGATCTGAGGCTCAGATTGCAAAGCTTCGAGCGCAAAAAGAAGCAGCTTTTAAAGTCTGCTCCCACCCTCTCTGATTTTGCAAACGGTTATATGTATTACGGTCTTCATAAAACCAAAAACGAATGGATATACAGAGAATGGGCTCCCGCGGCAAGCGAAGCTGCGCTCGTTGGCGACTTCAACAACTGGGACGAGCATTATGGAATGATGGAAAGTGTCGGTAACGGCAATTTTGAGATCAGACTACCTCTCGACAGTCTTAAACACGGTCAGAACATACGCGTAAAATTCGTATCAAACGGCAGGGTTATTGACAGAATACCTGCTTACATGAACAGAGTTGTTCAAAGCTGGACCGACGGCAGCTTCTGCGGTCAGGTATGGGACCCTGATACGAAATTCAAGTGGACAGACTCGCGCTTTTTCAAGAAGAAAAGGCCTGAAAATCCTCTTATATACGAGTGCCACATAGGTATGGCAAACGAAGAAGAGAATATCGGAACATACAACGAATTCTGCGAAAAGGTACTTCCCCGCATCAAAGCAAACGGATATAACTGCATACAGATAATGGCTGTTATGGAGCATCCCTACTATGCTTCATTCGGATATCAGGTTGCAAACTTTTTCGCACCGTCTTCGCGCTTCGGTACTCCCGAAGAACTTAAAAATCTTATAAATACCGCGCACAAAAACGGTATTTTCGTGCTTCTTGATATTATTCATTCTCATGCGGCGATAAACAGCGTTGAGGGGCTCTCGGAATTTGACGGTACAAGCTATCAATATTTTCACGAGGGAGAGCGCGGCTATCACAGCGCATGGGGAACGAGACTTTTCAATTATGATAAGAACGAAGTGCTCCATTTCCTTCTTTCGAACGTAAAATACTGGATAGAAGAATTCCACTTTGACGGCTTCCGCTTTGACGGTGTTACCTCCATGCTCTACCACGACCATGGGCTCGGCGGTGTGTTCGACAGATACGAAAAGTATTTCAGCATGAACACCGATACAGAAGCAGTAACCTATCTTCAGCTTGCTAACGAGCTGATACATGAACTGAACCCTATGGCTATAACCATCGCCGAGGATATGAGCGGTATGCCCGGTATGTGTATACCGATAAAGGACGGCGGTATCGGTTTTGACTACCGTCTTTCGATGGGCGTTCCCGATCACTTCATAAAAATGCTCACAAAACAGCGCGACGAGGATTGGAACATGGACACGCTCTGGTATGAGCTTACCACGCGCCGTCCTATGGAAAAGAATATCGGATACTGTGAGTCTCACGATCAGGCGCTTGGGGGTGATAAGACTATAATCTTCCACCTTGCTGATGCGGAAATGTACACCTGCATGAACAAGGATAATAATAGTCCGATAATCGAGAGAGCTATGGACTATCATAAAGTATTCAGACTTTTAACGTCATCTCTTGCAGGTGAGGGCTACCTCAACTTTATGGGCAACGAATTCGGTCATCCCGAATGGATAGATTTCCCCAGAGAGGGTAACGGAGACTCGGGCAAGTATGCAAGACGTCAGTGGAGCCTTGTAGATTCGCCCGATCTGAAATATCAGTATCTTAATAAGTTTGACAACAAGATGATAAAGCTTCTCACCAAGTATCCCGTGTTGTCCGGTATATCCGAGCTTATAATGATACACAACGATAATAAAATAATTGCTTTCAGGCGAGGCGGACTTATTTTCTTATTCAATCTGCACACCTGGATAACCCACGATATCCCGCTTGACTCAAAGGGTTCAAAATACAAGATATTACTCAATTCTGCCGCAAGCGAATTTGACGGCAGGCACGACATGCCAAGCCGTTTTGTAAATACCGGTGTCTTTGCCCTCCCCCCAAGAAGCGCCGTTGTGCTTGAAGAGATAAAAGAACAGAACTGAATTAAAACTATTGCATATACTGTTATAAACTTTTTGTTAATGTGGTATTTGTATGAACAATAATGTTTTTGACTATCTTGATTGGAGAGGTGATATAGGCTTTGACCTTGACGGCTTTAACGAGGTTGATAACCTGATCCTCTCGATCATATCCTATATGGATTTCAGCAACGTTATACCGCCCGAGCCAATGGGCGGCGGTATAACGCTTGCCGAGGCTGAAAGACGGCTAACCGAGCTTGACCGCGACCGACAGGATCTCGGGCTTATCATTCCCGATCAGACGTCGGATTTCGTTAAGCAGGCGGCTCGCACAAAGCGCTTTTCAAACATGCTTCTCTACTCATACGTCGACAAGATAGACGCTGAGGTCGGCATACAGTTTTCCGCAATAACCTTCTCCCTTCCCGATAAGACTCTGTTTATCGCATACAGGGGCACCGACGACACACTCGTCGGCTGGAAGGAAAACTTCAATATGAGCTTTGCCTCTCCCGTACCTGCACAGATATCGGCTCTTGACTACCTTATTGATATTGCTTATGCAAAGCGAGGAAAGATAAGACTCGGCGGTCACTCCAAGGGCGGCAATCTCGCAATTTGGGCGGCAGTTAACGCGCCCTCAAGGCTTCAGAAAAGAATAATTGCGGCATATAACAACGACGGGCCGGGATTTGAAAAGCGCATAACCGACCTGCCTGAATACAGGGCGATTTCTGAGCGGCTCTTTACCTTTATTCCCGAGTCTTCGGTCGTCGGTCTTCTGCTTGAGCATACCGAAGCATATCAGATCGTAAAAAGCTCGCAGACCGCGCTGTGGCAGCACGATCCATTTTCATGGGAAATAAAGGGGGGCGAATTTATAAAAGCCGCTTCACTTTCGAATTTCAGCAAGCACACAGACCGCGCGCTCACCGACTGGATAGGTTCGCTCTCGCCTGATGAAAGACGTCATGCCACCGACGTGCTTTTCAATATCCTTGAGTCCACGGGAGCAAAAACGCTCTCAGACATCAATGCAGCTAAAATGAAAAACCTCGGAATCATAATGAAGTCGCTGACCAACGTTGATAAAAAGACAAAAGACAATCTTTCCGTACTTGTAAAAAGGCTGTTCGAATTTGACAGGCTCTTTCAGTGGAAGTAAAAAAGCTTTCCTTTAGAGTGACACTCTAAAGGAAAGCTTTTTTACTTTTATTCTTCTCTTGCTGCGGCAAGCTTTGGGCAGATAACGTTTATCGCTCCGGCAATACCTGCGCCGCCTGCAAGGCACAGGACGGCAAGAGCTCCCTCGCCTATACTTGCAAACGTATACGGTATAATAGGCACCGTTGTTGCTATTACTATACCGATTATAATATGGCTTGCAACAGAATGATGGCGCTCATACAGATTTTTAACAAAACGAGAAAGAAGTATTATAGTCAGAACAATTCCGATAAGTATCGGCAGAAGCACGTCTGCTCTGAGTTTTGATACGCCCTCTACCATCGGCTTATATAATCCAAGAAAAATCAGCGTTGATGACGAGCTGAGCCCCGGCACTACTATACTTATTCCCCATATAACACCGCAGAGAAAATACCATACAATGTTCGGCTCAATGCTTATTTTGCTTCCAAGCTTCAGATACATAAAAAAGGCCAAAAACAATACGGTAGTTAATATAAGCGCCGACCATGACGCTTTTGTGCGCTTTGTCTTTCCTGCATCATGCCACATATCGGGAAGCGTTCCGATTATAAGCCCTACGAATACGCACGTTGCAAGAGTACTGTTTGCTTCCATGAAGTCTGCAACAAGCCCCGCAAGACACAAAAATCCTGCCGCCGAACCGAGCGCCAGCGGTAGTATTATGTACAGGTTCGGCACAAGCCTGTGTATCGGGTCTGCAAGTGTATCAACAAGCGGCTTGTAAAAGCCGAATATAACGCAGAGTACGCCGCCGCTTATTCCGGGAAGTATGCCGCCGACACCTATAAGCATGGCTTCAAAAAATACTATAAAAAAGTATGCAACAGAAAACTTCTTTGAATCCCTCATTTTCCTGTAATTCCTTTTATTTTTTATTCAACTTTCATTTTACTTTCACGGTATAAACGCTTTAAAAATAAATGTTTAACTTTCCGTTAATATCTTCTTTATACTCTCTGTTTTGCCCTATAAAATCAGACTTCAAAGCCTCTGCGCATATAAAAATCTCGCCTTTTGAAACACTTATCTCTGCCGCATTTCCCAAAAGTTCATTACTCGTACCCAGCACAGAGCCGCTTTCAAGCTCTGCGTTTTCAAGCTCATACTTAAAGCCTCTTGCACACACATCGCGGCTTTTCTCTGTGAGTGAAAACAAACTCAGTATTTGCCCTCTCTCACCGTGAAGCGTAACAGACAAGTCTTTGATAAGTGTCATAATTTCCCTATCACCAACAAGAAAACCGACTGCATTATTTCTTGCTATATATGCAAGCAGTTGAACGTTGGCAAAAGTATGGTCAAATCTGCCGCCGAGACCGCCTAAAATGAATATTTTCTTAAATCCCATTTCAAGAGCGCGCTTTACGGCAAAGGAGGTGTCGGTATCGTCCTTCTCACACGGAAGTACAGTCAGATTTTCGTGGCTGGGTATCCTGCCGAGCGAGTCAAAATCTCCTATAACACAATCCGGCTTTACTCCTAAATTCTCTGCATAAAGATATCCTTTGTCTGCCGCAATAATATAATCGCTTTCATGAGGCAGATATTTGATTTTACCAAGCTCTCCCGCCGCAATTATAACGGCATTGTTTTTCATACTCATTTCTGTAAGCTCTCCAATACTGGCATTCAGATATAGTGTTGTGGCAAGTATAACATATCGGGCAGGTCTCAGTCAAGACCTGCCCGATATTTCATTTTTTATTACGCTTCATCGGTTTAAGCGTTTTGGGATCGAGTGCAACACACATTACTGCAATAAGTACTGAGGTTAATATAGCGTTAGGTATCATGTAACTTGCGTTGTACGTAAGCGAATAGATCCACACGTTAACACCCTCGGGTGCGTACGAGCCCCAAAGCAGAACACCCGACAAAAAGCTGCACAAAAAGCGTACGAGCGTTACGGCAAGTGCGCCAACCGTATAACCTGCCAGACGCAGCTTTGAACCGAACATACCTGCAATAATATCAGCTCCTCCAAGCAGAGCGAATGCAAGCACGTAATCAAGCAATACACATAGGATCATTGCGCTTATCGTGCCTGCCGGCGGTACGTACCAGCCGAGAAGCATTTGTACGGCCGCGTGCACGAGTCCTGCCATAAGACCCCATTTATATCCTCTGCGATAGGAAAAATAGATCACGGGGATCATTGCAACTGTGATCGATCCTCCCTGCGGCCATGACGGCAGCGGCAGAAGATCGAGTACCACGCTCAGGGCTATCATCAAAGCTCCCTCAAGCATAGCTAAAAGACGATTTGTTCTTTTGTTTCTCATATCAAAGAAACCTCCTCAGATAAAAAATCAACCGCACGAAAACTCCGTGCGGTTTGATGAATCTGAAGTTATAATCCTCAAAAAATCTCCCTACGCCGGCATTATCCGTATCAGGTGTAGAGTCCGGGAGAGCGTCACTCCCATCTCAGCCAACTGCTGTCAGCACCCCTGTTTTTATGCGGTTGTATGTCCGATATTACCGGACAACAGTATAATACCACATAACCAAAAATTTGTCAATAGATATCGAAAAATATATCTTCTTTCAAGTATTATGCAGCAAAAGCCCGTATTGACAAAAGCTTTACCAAAGGATATAATATATTATATTATTACAGTAAGGTCGGCTATGTTATGAAAAACAAAAATAAATTTTTATCTTTTGGCGCATTCATTATATATTTTCTCATTATTTTTACTATTGCAACCATAATTTTAATGAGTGCTCTCACCTCTTATCTTGAAGAATATGAAAACCATCAGCCTTCCACTATTGCAAACGAGGTCGAAGACTATTTCAGAGCCAAAAACAGTGCACAATTATCGCTCATTGTAACTGAAGGAGAAACTATTTTACCGCCCGTATTCCCTGCATACATAAAAAGGATCGTTAATGAAGAAAACTTATTCTGCTATAAATCCTCGTCAAGCGATCAGGCTCTTGTATACGACTATATAAGCAACAATAAAAAAATAGCCTCGCTGACACTCTCAAAAGCAAGCGAAAAAAGCAAGCGCGGCTTTGATATATACGAAATCGATCACATAAAGTGGCATCCCGTTTTCAAATATACCATAACCGCACCCGATGACTGCAGAATATTTATAAATGACATTGAAATAAATTCAGATAACACAACTACCGAGCAAATAAGCAAAACCGATGCCTATGAGGACTTCGACGGATACGTAACAAGCATTCTCAGATATACCGTTGATAACCTTAATTACATTACAGACGTACGCGCAGAATTTGACGGCGATACGCTATTTGAAATAGTAAACGACGGCGATGATCTTGATTTTGAAGTAAATTATACGATAAATAAAATAATGCCTGAAGAAATGAAGGCAGAAATAGAAGAACGTACCCGCAAAGCGGTGGAAGCATACGTATATTACACCACGCTGCACTCTGTTCCCGTATCAACCGTCCTTCCCTACATTCATCCGAAGGCTGCGCTTTACAAAAACGTTCAGCGCTTTGACAATACCTGGAGCAACAGCAAAACATCAGATGAATTTCTCAGATTTGATATAAGTAATTTTGAATATTATACCGACACGAAAGCTTCCTGCCGTGCAGACGTCATATATCAGATCACAAAATATTACAACACGATACGCGAATTTGATTTCAATTTTGACATATATCTGACAAAGCAAAACGGACAGTGGTACGTCACTTCTATGGAAAGGGTTCATGCAGATACATGAAAATATTTATAATCTCATGTCTGATACTTTTGTGCGCGCTTCTTTCAGCACTCTGTATATCTGCCGAAGATACTGTGTCACAGAAACTTTATTATGACTGTGAGCTTGACAGCGGTAAAATATTAAAGTCAACGATACTTAGCGATAATGACTACACAACAAAGCTTGTTATAGAACCGGGCGATACCTTGCGCTTGTATGCAGAAAATTGCGCATACCTCTATATAAAATTTTACGCAAGTGCACCCAACTCTTACAACGTAAAGCTTATAAGCTCGTATGCAGGCACCGAAGATAAAGAATTAAAGCTTGGTCAAAACGGCTTTTTGCACGATCTGACAAAGCTTGATATCACATCAGATATTATAGAGATCGCCTCCATACAGCAGATGACTATCGCAGAGATAGAATTGTATTCGCAAGGAGAGCTGCCAAAAAATATTCAGCGCTGGGAAAATTCTCTTTCGGCATGCGACATTCTCGTTATATCAACGCACGCCGATGACGACACACTGTTTTTCGGGGCTCTTATTGCCGAAAACACCGCAGTCAGCAGGCTTGTACAAACCGCGTTTATCTGTGATCACGGCAAAGAGCCCCACCGATTAAACGAGCTTCTTGACGGTCAATGGACACTTGGCGCAACCGCGTATCCTATAATAGGAAATTTCCCCGATCTGTACTCTATGCAGCTTGAGCTTGCCGAGTCACAGTACGATACGGATGCGATGAGGGGCTTCATCGTTGAGTCTATAAGACGTACTAAACCGTCCGTGGTAGTAACTCATGACGTTAACGGCGAATACGGTCACGGCGCGCACCGGCTTGTATCAAAGCTTACGCGTGAAGCGGTAGACGTATGTTCAGACTATGATTATTACAGCGATTCGGCAGAAAAGTACGGGGTTCATTCTCCAAAGAAAACTTATCTGCATCTGTATGAAGAAAACCCGATAGTTTTAGACGTAGACCGGGTCTATTTATCGCTTACACACAAAACACCGTTTGAAACTGCAAAAGCGGCATATGCTTGCCACGTATCCCAGCACAAATGGAAAGATCTTGAAGTAACCAAAAGCGGAACAAACGACTGCCGTCGCTTCGGATTATACAAAAGCGAAACAGAGTTTGATAAGGCAAGCAATGATATAATGAGCGGCATAATGCCGATAATTCCTTGTGTTTCATCAGTCAGTATGGTAAGTGAGACTAAACAGGAAAAAACAACAGCTGTAAATTCAGTAACTTCCCTGCAAACAACTTCTCATGACCAGTTAAAGGCTTATACGCACTCAGAGTATTTTATACTTACGTGTATAGTGAGTTTAACAGTATTTTCAGCATTTGTGCTTATCAGGTTAATTAAACGTATCCGCTTATAATACGAAAGGACATTATATGGAACAAAAGAAAATAGACAGGATAAACGAGCTTGCAAGGCTAAAGCGCGAGCGCGAGCTGACTTTGGAAGAAGCCGAAGAGCAAAAGGCTTTGCGCGAAGAATATATAAGAGGTTTTCGCGCGTCAATGACCGGTATACTTGACAACACGGTTATAAAGCGCCCCGACGGAACAGTAGAGCCTCTGGCAGACAAAAACAAGAACAGGAACAAAGAATAATGACATTAAAATATGTTGCTACCTGCCTTTTCGGGCTTGAAAAGCTGCTTGGAAATGAGATCGATGCGCTCGGATACAAAAGGCTTGATACAATAGACGGCAGAATCACCTTTGAGGGCGATGAGTCGGCTCTTGCAAGAGCCAATATAAACCTCAGATTTGCCGAGAGAGTGTTTATACTCCTCGGCGAATTCAGTGCCCGCTCATTCAGCGAGCTTTTTGACAATACCCTGCTTTTGCCATGGGAAAATTTCATATTCAAAGACGACGCATTCCCTGTTAAGGGGCACGCCATAAAAAGTACTCTCTTTTCAGTTCCCGATTGTCAGAGTATCGTAAAAAAAGCGGTAGTAAGCAGACTATCAAACAAATACGGTGTAAAATGGTTTGCCGAAACAGGCGTTAAATACCAGATAGAATTTTTCATTTTCAAAGATATTGCAAGGCTTATGATAGACACGTCGGGCATACCGCTTCATAAACGCGGGTACCGCCCCGCCTCGGGTGCGGCACCGCTTCGCGAAACGCTCGCAGCCGCCGTTGCGGCAACCTCGCGTCCGAGAGAAGACGTGCTTATGTGGGACCCGTTCTGCGGTTCGGGAACAATAGTTATAGAAGCTGCAATGATGATGAATAATATCGCGCCGGGCGCAAATCGCAGCTTTTCTGCAGAAGCTTTCCCCTTTATCGATAAAAAAATATGGAATAATGCAAGAGAAGAAGCAAAAGACAGGATAAGCAAAACAGGATTTGAGGCATGGGGATCGGATATTGACAGATCGGTTCTTGAAATCGCAAAAGAAAATGCCCGCCGGGCAGGAGTTTTTGACTCTGTCAATTTCTTTGAAGCAGATGCAAAGAGCATAAATCGCCCCGACAGAAGAGGCACGATCGTATGTAATCCCCCGTATGGCGAGCGCCTTATGGAAATGGCAGACGTTGAAATCCTCTACCGTGAGATCGGAGAAAAATTCCGCTCATTTGCGCCCTGGCAGGTTTACGTGCTGACGTCACACGAGGGCTTTGAGAAGCTATACGGCAAGCGTGCAGACAAGATACGCAAGCTATACAACGGTATGATACCATGCAACCTATACCAATATTTTATAAACAAAGATAAAAGGTGAATATGATCGACAAAGCATTCGTTGAAATAACGAATATATGTAATCTTAACTGCTCATTCTGTATAGGGCATAAAAGAAAAAAGGAATTCATGCCGCCTGAAAAATTCAGAAATATACTTGAAAAGCTTGACGGAAAAGTAAAATACCTGTATCTTCACTTGATGGGAGAGCCTACAACTCATCCCCGGCTTGATGAAATACTTAAAATTGCCGACAAATTCGATTTTTGTGTTATGCTGACAACGAACGGCACGCTTCTTGATAAGAAAAAAGAGCTTTTGCTTAATTGCAAAAAGCTTTACAAGATCAGTATAAGCCTGCATGCTTATGAATCAAACGGGATCACGGATATTGATAAGTATGTTGATAAAGCCATAAGCTTTGCAAAAGCATCGGCAGAGTGTGGTATTATCACAGTCTTCAGGCTATGGAATAACGGCGGAAAAGATGAGTTTAACGAACATATAATAAACAGATTACACAAATTTGCCGCCGATAACGGCTCTGAGGTGACTCAAAACAGAAGCGGGGAGCGTCTTGCCGATAATCTCTTTATAGAATTCGGAAATAAATTTGACTGGCCAACGTCAGATAACGGCGGCGAGGACTGCGAAGACAAGCTCTTTTGCTATGCTCTGCGCGATCAGTTCGGCATACTCGTTGACGGAAGCGTCGTCCCCTGCTGTCTGGACCATGACGGCGAGCTTTGCCTTGGTAATATATTTGAAAGTGATATTGATACGATTCTTTCATCCAAACGTGCGCGTGGTATCTACGACGGCTTTACAGCGCATCGTGCCGCAGAAGACCTATGCAAGAACTGCGAGCGAGCAAGATATTACAGAAATAAAAACGCGTAAAAATTTTTACGCGTTTTTTAAGTTAACTGTTGACAATACTCAAAATTTATGGTACACTATATGCAAGTTAGCATATGCTAACTATCCTGTTATACCTCACAGGATCTTTGTTTTCTCCAATCGGCAGTAACATCTGCCGGCGCTATTTAAAGACCTTTCGCCATTAAGCGAAAGGTCTTTGTGTTTATTTATATCTTTGTAACGCCGGGCTTCAGCTCAACGACCGTGCCGTCAACGCTTGCCCAGACAGAAATAGCGCTAGGGTTAAAGAACATTTTTCTGTCTTCAGATATCTCTATACGTTTAGTTGCTGTGATATAATCGTATATCTCAATATTAGTTGCAAACCACACACCCTCTATCTTGCTTGCCTTTTTCAAAAAAGCTTCCATCATTTCCCACGTATACGCGGTATTTTCCTCGTTGAACTCATAAGAATGCCCCCATACGTAGAACAGAATAGGGCTGTCGGGTGATGCTTTTGCAAATTTTTCAAGTCTCTGATCCTGAAGCTCGCCATGGTGACCCGTAGGATGCCAGTCTAAAAAGTCGTTGGGAAATGAAAAGTCATTTGAAGGCAAAACGGCTCTTGAATACTTCACGTCAAGCATCTTGAGTACTTCTATAACCTCGTCGTTATAACTACCAAACGGATACGACATGCCTCTGACGGGATATCCTGCAATATCTTCAAGAACTTCGCGGTCACTTATTACCTCGCGCATCACCTCGGACTTTGGAAGCCCCGCAAGCGCAGGATGAGAATATCCGTGAAGAGATATTTCATGACCTTTATACATTTCTTTTACTTCTTCGATCCTGTCGGCATATCTGCCGTGCGGTCCTTCTACGTACTTGATTCCGTTAAGGTGGAAAGTGCCCTTGACACCATACTTGTTGAAAAGCCCGATAAGGCGCTTATCCCCGTCGAAATTTCCGTCGTCATAGCTCATCGTAAGGACCTTTTTCAGCCCGTCTTTAAGAAGAAATCTTATAGCCATAAACTCCTCCGCATAAACCTTTATCAGTTTATTTTATCTAAATAACGCTTAAGTGCTTCTCTCATTTCAACTGCCTTTGCTTCGGGAGCCGTGGGATTACAGTGCGCCCATACGCCTGTTTCGCTTGATGCCTGGAACTGCTGCTTGTTAGAATCACGAAGCGGCGGATAGTATTCGATATGGAAGTGAGTATACTTCTCATAATCCTTATACTTTTCATCCTCTACGTTAACCGGAGCATTATGCATACACATCATATAGGGGAAGTTGAAGTCAAATATATTGTCGTACATACCAACAACGTTTCTCATAATGATACCGAGATTTCTCCTCTCGCTTTCATTAAAGTCGGTAATATACTGCTTATGTTTCTTTGCTGTTATGTAAACACCGTATGCATAGTCTGCAAAGAAAGGAATGTATGCGATAAAATCTTCGTTTTCGCAGATAACTCTCTCCTTGAATGTAACCTCTTCCCTGTTCATGCGGCAGAAGATACATTCGCAGTTATCATTGTAATGCTCAAGACCTGCATCAAGCTCAAGCTCCATTTTCTTAGGGAGCACCGAGTAACCGTACATCTGACCGTGAGGGTGAGGCATCGTAACGCCTACAACGTCGCCGCGGTTTTCAAAGATGAAAACGTACTTTATCTTCTCGTCTTCACGCATAGCATTGAAGCGCTCGCACCAGAGATCAACGAGCTTGTTCATATGCTCGTCCGACAGATCGCGGATGTTTCCGTTATGCTCGGGAGAGAAAAGTATTACCTCGCACTTGCCGTGAGAGGGCGCTACCTTATAAAAATCGGTAGCCACGTCATCAGGCTTGGGAGGATTCCGTGAAAGTGCCGGAAAATCGTTATCATATTTGTATACTTCATAGCTGTCCGGTACTTTTCCCGATCCGGGACAGAAGGGACACCAGTCCTTAGGCATCTGAGGACGGTTCTGACGGTGAGAAGCGATCATCACCCAGTCTTTTATCATAGGATTCCAACGTAATTCTGCCATAATTCTTGCCTTTCAGAAAATATATTGATTTATTATCAACGTAATTATACCACATTTTAGAAAAATTGCAAGAGCATTACAACGATTTTACAGTAGTATCCAAAAATATTTTCACGCCCTTAATGTTTTAAAACGGTCATTACAGGTATATGTAAATGCAGTTGGGATAAACTACTTACATAAAAAACAAAAAGGATATATGGATATGAATAATAAAGAATATAAAAAATACGTTCAAAAGAAGGCAACGAAATCAAATCTCGCAGTTGACTGCGTTAACGCTTTCTGGACGGGTGGAACCATATGCCTTATCGGAGAAGTATTACACACCCTCTATACTCCGCTCGGGCTCGGTGTAAAAAACACGTCAGGGCTTGTTTCGGTTACACTTATCTTTCTTGCGGTACTGCTGACCGGACTCAACGTTTTTGACAATATCGCAAAATTCGCCGGAGCAGGAACGCTCGTTCCGATAACAGGCTTTGCAAACGCCGTTGCTTCTCCTGCCATTGACACGAAGGCAGAGGGCTTTGTACTCGGCGTCGGCGCAAAAATATTCACTATTGCAGGACCGGTAATACTATACGGTACAGTTGCAAGCGTAATATACGGGCTGATACTTTATATCGTCAACCTTTTCACACCGGTTCTTTGAGGGGAGAAAATAACATGGCAATTATAGAGCTTACAAGCGCACCGGCTATTGAATGTGCATACTCTGTTGCCGGAAAACGCGAAAGTGAGGGTCCGATAGGCAAAAAATTCGACTTTATTGATAAAAGCGATAAATTTAAAATGGACACCTGGGAAAAATCCGAAAGCGAGATGCAGAGGATCGCTTTTGACGGCGCTCTGACAAGATCGGGATACGACATCAGCGAGATCGGCGCAATATTTGCAGGAGACCTTTTAAATCAGTGCACGGGCTCTGCATACGGACTTGCCGGCTTTGACGCGCCTTACTTCGGCCTTTACGGAGCATGCTCCACGTGCGCCGAGTCGCTTATACTTTCCGCTCTTTTAGTTGATTCAGATAAACTGCCGCGCGCGGCGGCGGTCTGCTCGTCACACAACTGCAGTGCAGAAAGACAGTTCCGCTTTCCTCTCGAATACGGCGGTCAGCGCACACCAACCGCTCAATGGACGGTAACGGGTGCGGCGGCATTCATTATTGGCAAAAAAAGCGGTTTTCTACCGAGAATAACCGCTGTTTTACCCGGCACAGTCGTTGATAAGGGTATCACAGATATAAGTAATATGGGCGCAGCAATGGCGCCTGCGGCGGTTAATACGCTGACACAGTATTTTAGTGAAAGCGGTGAGGAGCCCGAAGATTTTGATGCTATAATAACGGGAGACCTTGGCTATGAGGGCTCGAAGATCCTTGTTGACCTTATGAAAAATAACGGGTATGATATTTCAAAAAACCACTACGACTGCGGACTTATAATATACGACCGCGAAAGGCAGGATATGCATGCAGGGGGATCGGGCTGCGGATGCAGCGGTATAGTGCTTGCTGCACACTACCTTGAAAAGCTTAAAAATCTAGACATAAAGAGGATTTTGTTTATGGCAACGGGCGCGATGATGTCCCCGTCAAGCTTACTTCAGGGGCTATCTATACCGGGAATCGGACATCTTTTAAAAATAGAAATGCTTTCTAAATAAGCAATAGAGGTGATATAACAATGATGGACTATATATGGGCTTTTGTTATAGGCGGACTTTTCTGCGTTGTTGCTCAGGTTCTTATAGACAGAACAATGCTGACACCGGCAAGAATTCTCGTTTCATACGTTGTTGCGGGTGTTATCCTTACAGCAATAGGAATATACGAGCCGCTCGTTGACTTTGCCGGCAGCGGAGCAACAGTACCGCTAACGGGCTTTGGTTACGCTCTTGCCTGCGGCGTTCGTGAAAGCGTTGCAAGAGAGGGGCTTTACGGAGTTTTAAAAGGCGGGCTGACGGCAACAAGCGCCGGAATATGCGCGGCTATGACCTTTGGGCTTCTAGCTTCTCTTATCTTTAAAGGAAAACCGAAATGATTCAAAACGGCTTTTTAGCCGTTTTATTTTTTGCAAAATTACTTAAATTAACAATTACTCCGTTGACACAGGGGAAAATAACAGGTATAATATGTATAATATCCGTATTATGCGGTAAAAAAGGAAGATTTGATATGAGAAATAACCGTGTACTTATACTTGTTTTTGCAATACTCATGCTTACACTCTCGCTTGTTTCATGCTCAGAGGACGATCTCACCGTGCCCTCCGGCTGCATTGAAATATCAGCCGACGGTGTTGGCTATAACTTCTATATGGTGGACACGTGGCAGATCGGCGAACAAAGCGGTATGACCTCGGCAATGGTCAGCGATTTTGACACCTCAAACGTGTCTATGATGGGCTTTGACGCAGGAGAAGCTAAGTCTGCAAATGAGTATTGGGCTCAGTTTTCCGAAGAATTCGCTGCAGTTTTTGGCGAAATGGTATATGAAAGCGAAGGCGAAGATACCACTCTTGGCGGCAAGGACGCTAAAAAATACATTTACAACGCAAGTATTGCAGGAAAAGAATACAAGTTCATGCAGATAGTCTGCTATGTGACCAACGTGCAGTTGTTCACTTCTCAGCCTGAGGTTTACGTGTTTACCTACACGGCAAGCCCCGAGAAGTACGACGAGCATATCGAAGACGTTATTTACATGGCCGACAACATCGTATTTGAAGAATAATGGCTGAAATATATTTTGATAACAGCGCAACAACCCCGCTGTGTCAGAGTGCACGCGAAAGAATGTGCGAGGTCATGGACAGTCTTTACGGCAACCCATCGTCAATGCACTCCAAGGGTGTTGACGCAGAAAAAGTAATAACACGCGCAAGAGGCGAAATACTTGAAGCTCTGGGAGTTAAAAACATTTCAACGCTTGGCGACAGCAGGTTGATATTTACCTCATCGGGAACAGAAGCCGATAACCTTGCGCTTTTTGGTACCTGTTATGCCAAAAAATTCACGCCGGGTAAAAACATCATTATTTCCGACAGCGAGCACCCGGCTGTTCTTGAATGTGCAAGAAAGCTTGAAGAGACAGGATTTAAGGTTACAAAAATTTCCACAAATAAGGGTGTCTTTGACTATGATTCTCTTGAAGCATCAGTTGATAAAAACACGGTTATCGTCAGCGTCATGCTCGTGAACAACGAAACGAGCGCTGTAAACGATATAAAAAGAATATCGCGTATCGTCAAGAGCAAAAACCCCGAAGCGCTCGTGCATACCGATGCCGTTCAGGGCTTTATGAAAATGAAGTTTACGCCAATGTCGCTCGGTGCAGACATGATCACTCTGTCTTCGCACAAGATACACGGACCTAAGGGTGTCGGCGCACTTTACGTTGACCCTGCCGTTTTCAAAGCAAGAAAGCTTATGCCGATAATATACGGCGGCGGTCAGGAAAAGGGCCTTCGGTCGGGAACTGAAAACACGGTAGGTATTGCAGGCTTTGGCGCGGCGGCAGCAGAGTGCTCAAAAAGCCTCATTGCTGACATAAAGAACATTTCGGACATACAGAGTCACATCCGAAATACAATAGAAACAAATTCCGACTATAAAAGCGTTAAATTAAATATTCCCGAAAGCGTATTCGCACCTCATATCGTGAGCATAAACCTTGGCGGCATAAAGAGCGAAACCATGCTTCATTTTCTTTCAGCGCGCGGTATATACGTATCAAGCGGCTCAGCATGCTCGTCAAATTCAGGGCATATTTCAAACACGCTTTTATCCTTCGGTCTTACAGAGCGTGAGGCAGACTCAACTATACGCGTAAGCCTTAGCCGCGAGAACACAAAAGAAGAAGCAGATATATTCTTGAATGCACTTCTTGAAGGTGTAAAAAATCTTATTTCAACAAAAAAATAATTTTAATACAGAGAGGTAATCATTATGAAACTTCGTGCACTCGTTTATTCATCAAAGGGCAAGCTTCACACTCTTGCAGGCGACATCGTAGCAAAGTACGCAAGTGACGTTGCAAACAGCTATGACAAGATCCCCCCTGCATATTCCTGCAACAAGGAAAGACTTGTTATAATCGTTGCAAGTGTTGCAAAATCGCCCGACACAGCGCTAGAACGCTTCTTAAAGGAGCTTACAAAGGATAGAGCAAATAACGTAGCGTTTATCGTAGACGGACCTGCAGAGGGTGCACAAGCTCTCAAGAAGATAGTCAGCGAAGCAGGCGCAAATGTAATCGACGATGTACTTTTCATCAAGGGCGGTCTTCCCTTCTTAAAGGGTGTAAAGCCTGAAGAAAAAGCTGCGGCATTTGAGTGGGTTGATAAGATCACCCCTCAGATGATATAACTTATTATGATAAAAGCCGTTCTTCTTGACGTTGATAATACCTTGCTTGATTTCAATCTGTGCGCAGAGGATTCTATTCGCAAATCTGCCACAGATATGGGAGTTGTGCTTCCCGACAACATAATGAGCGCGTTTTTTGAAGTTAATGCCGAGCTTTGGCATGACATTGAAAAAGGTGTGCTTACACGCGAAGAATTACACAGGATACGCTTTATAAAGGTATTTGAAAAAGCGCACGTCAATGCCGACGGTGTCGAATTTGAAAAACGGTTTGTAGAGCATGTAAAGCAGAGCGCCGTTCACGTAAAGGGCGCAAAGGATCTGCTTGACTATTTAAAGAAGAAATATATTCTCTGCACGGCAAGCAACGCATCTGCAATGCAACAGAAAAACCGTCTGACAAAAGCAGGGTTTATAGACTATTTCAAGCATCTTTTCATATCGGAGGAGATAGGAGAACCAAAGCCGTCAAAAAAGTTTTTTGACGCTTGTTTTGACTACCTTGCACCGATAGACAAAAGTGAGATAATTATGATAGGCGACTCGCTGACAGCTGATATAAACGGCGCGCACGCCTGCGGTATAAAGACATGCTGGTACAATCACGATAAAATCGATGTTCCCAAAGATGTTTGCGCCGACTATATTGTAAACTCGCTTGAAGAAATCAAGAATATACTGTAAGAAAAGCCTTAAGCACTGTGTTGTGCTTAAGGCTTTTTTCATACACTTCTGAAACCGCGACCTATTATCTCGCTGCTTGTGGTAATAATAATGAATGCATGCGGGTCGACCTGTCTGATTTTGTTGCGAAGCTTTACAGCCTCTATTCTTTTGCATACGGTATGCATCATCGTTTTTTCTTCGTGCGTATATTCTCCGATAACACGGCTTACAGTAACGCCGTGGTGAAGGGATTGTATTATATAATCAGAGATCTTCTCCCTTTCTGTTGTTATGACAACGAAATACTTGCAGGAATTAAGACTTTCAATAACACCGTCTACAAGAAAAGCCTTCATGAAAAGTCCGAGCAGGGAAAACAAACCTGTCTTCACGTCAAAAACTATAAATGAAGTGGCTGCAACAACGAAATCGACACCAAGCAGCGCTCTGCCGATGTTTATATTGGTGAATTTTTTAAGGATCAGCGCAATTATGTCGGTGCCGCCCGATGAACCGTTCGTATTAAATATCATCGCCGCACCTATTGAGGTTAAAAACATAGCATAAACAAGCTCTAAAAAAGGCTGATCTGACAAAGGCTTTGTCAGAGGAACTATGATTTCAAACAAATATGTGAGTGTAGAGTAAAACATACTGCAATAAACTGTCTTGATACCCGTCTTTTTGCCAAGGAATATAAAGCCAAGTAACAAAAAGAGAATATTGAGTCCCCAGATCCATATACCTGCACTAAGCGGAGTTATCTTTGCAAGCAGTGTACCGATACCGGTAACACCACCCGTAGCAAAGCCATTTGGAATTTTGAAAAAGTATACGCCAACGGCAATCGCAACGCAACCTGAATTCATAACAAGAAAGCTTTTAAAGTTTTTCATTCTCGCACCTCTTTTGCCTGTAATTAAAACCGGGGTAATTATAGCACAAAGAAATAGCGTTGTAAATACGTTTTTCAATAATGAAGGAATCTTTTTTTGACTTGCAAAATATGGGAGAATTTATGCTATTTCACAACAAAAATAAGGGCAGGACATATAAATATTTCAATTATTAATTATTCATCAGCAAAGCGGCTTCATCATTCATTATTCATTTACAAATCCTTTAAGAACAGGTATTGAAAAGCATTCTGAAAAAATTGAAAACACTTACGAAGATTTTAAAAATTATTATTAATTTTCTTTTCAATACAGTGATTAATAAATCAAAAACACCGCCGAGAGTAATCGTTTGGTCACTCTCGGCGGTAATTGTTTTATGTTATGGACTTGCTAATTAACGGTGCAAATATTAAGCATTATAAAGGACTTTCTCGATTTTCTTAACTGCGTTTTTATATCGTTCCGACTTTGTAAAATCATTATCTTCACTTGAATACAACCCACTAAAACTAAATGCCCAATGTGGTGTTCGCTCAGCAAAGAACTTGTAATCTGCCAAAATTTCTTTATCTTTTGTCTTTCCTTTTACCCACACATACATTTCACACGCAGTTTTTGTAGCTTTGTCCAATACCGTATATGCAGCATCATAATCGTTATTCAACAAATGCATTTTGCACAGCATGGTGTATGCCGTGATAAGATAACAATAAGGCATCTTTTCATAAGAATTAACATCAAGTGTTGTTGCATCCAAATACAAAGATACTGCCGTTTTTGCAACGCTTTCGGCGTGCTCCAATATCAATTTGGATTTGTTTTTCTCATATACACTGGAATTTACGCTTTCGTATAATGTCCTCAAATAATCCAAACATTTTTCTTTATCTGCAATCAATTTCACTTGATTCGCTTTGCCAACTGCTTTTTGAGCGTACAATACTTTGCTTTGTGCCGCGCATTTTATTCCGCATGTTTCCGGAAGCATTTCAACGTGATGCAGAGCCTCATCAAAGTTATCGTCTAAGAGCATAAGTTGGATCATCAACTGATTGGCTTGTATCTGAAGTTCTATGACCAAAGCGTTGTTACAAACCGAAGACAGCATCGATTTGCACTGAGTATAGACAGATTCATAGATATCTGCTTCAATATGAAATTTTCCTCTTACCTTACCTACCAAAAGATAATCATATAATGCCAATGCGCATTTATATTTTACCTCATAATCGGTAGGATACTTGCGCAGATACTCCTTATACAGATTGGCGACCAATATATCAGCATTGTTTTCTTTAGTGTTGACGGAATAATTTGCCCAGACGGTATTTACATTGCGGATAAGAGTTTCTTGATCTGCTTTTTCGTCAAATCCCGCACCAAGCAAGTAATCGGTTGAAACGCAAAGAACACTTGCAAGTGGAACGATTTGAGATATATCCGGCATTGTGTTATTGCATTCCCAATTGGATATAGATTGAACTGAAACTCCAATATGTTCTGCAAGCATAGCTTGCGATAAACCTGCATCTGTGCGCAGCTTTTTGATTTTCTGACCAAAATTCAACATATTCATTCCTTCTTTCATAGTTTGATTGAAAGATTGTAGCTACTCTTTCTAATCGTATTATAGCAATATATATTTAAAAATAAAATATAGTAAGCCGTTAACACAATTACAAACGCTTTTATACACCACGTTATATCAGACTATTGATGATTTAAACAAAAGCAAAAGGGGCTTTTAACTCGTATTTATTATACCATACTCTTGTAAAAATCTGAAGAAGGAGATATAAACTTCAATCTATTATGAGGTTTGCTGAAAAGAGGAAAACATTCGATTTAACAACAAGCTGCCGAGAGTAACCATTTGGTCGCTCTCGGCGGTAAATTAAGTTTAGTTTGAATAATTATAGTAAAAAACAAATCCGAACCAATTTCGATTTACGAAATAGTTCGGATTTGCCTCGTTTGGTGAAGGTAAATTTAGCATTTATTTAATGGTTGAGGTATTAATGACTCGTTTTATCATATCTTCAACCGTTTTGCAAGTGTTAATTGTTCTCAAATTGATGTGCGGATATTTTTGTTTTCCGAGAACGAAAAGCTCGTGAGCAAAGCCTTGTCCTATTTCTTCCACGCCAGAAAAATCCAAATCAATATCATTAAAGAGAGCTATCCCCCCCAATAATCGTCTTGCTTCTGAACGTGATACGGGATTCCCTTCAGAAAACATATGCGCCACGGGTATCGTTGTTTTTACAAATCCTTCGTCTGCCGGTGCAAACGTATTAAAAACCTCAGACAATACTTTTTTCGTATTGTTATTAAGTGTCATTCTTACAACTGTGCCATTTTCAATGTGCATAATGCTATGAAGATTACTATCCTCTATCTGGCTGGATGTAAAGTTGTTTCTGGTAAAAAAATTATCGTCAGAATAAATTACATATTCATCCATAATATGCGAGGTAAAGAAAATACCTTCGCCTGTATGAAATTGTTTTGCTGTTGTAAACTTTCCTGCGAACAAAAGAGATACACATTCTCGGAGAGAGATGTTTTCATTTTTGTTTTCTTTCATGAATCTTTGAATATTCTTGAAAATTCCAATGCCATTATCTATAATCAATATTTGAGTATCAAGACAGTTTTGATAAATACTGACATAAATATTTTCTGCTTCCGAATGTTCAATAGCATTATTCATCATTTCTGTAAATGCATAATCCCATATATGATTTACATTTTTTTTGAACTGTATATGCTGGGATATAAATTGATTATAAACACGAGCTTCGTCTAACGTTCCATCGTTTTTGAAAAAATAATGATAACTGTTTGTTTTTAGAACATATGCATTTTCTTTTTTTTCAATTAGACCGTCGCTCTCCATTTGTTTAACATAATTGTATACACTGGATTTGCTAATATTGAAAGATTCGATTGTCGCTTTAACATAATCCTTTCTCCCGCTTTTTATTAGGCGCAAAATATAATTCTTTACTTTTTCTTGGTTTACAACTTTCATTTTTTCTCCTCAATAAAATAGGATTGTGTAAATATGTTATCACACTTTTCAAAAAAAGTCAATATTTTTTCCAAATAGATTTTAATAAAGTCCAAATAGATTTTTTTATTTGGAAAACCATCGGCATATAGGTTGTATTTAATTGCACCATGGCGGAAGAAATCTTTTTGTATACTTATTATATTCATTTATGGCATTAATCTTGCAGTGTTTATTAAAATTTATAATGAAGAATAGTTATAAATCAATAAAATACAATACAAAAAGAGAAGATCGAGTGACCTCGGTCATGAAAGGAAATCAAATCTGATAGTTAATAGAAAAATCCGAACCAATTTCGATTTACGAAATAGTTCGGATTTGTCACGTTTGGTGACCCGTGGGGGAATCGAACCCCCGTTTCCGCCTTGAGAGGGCGGTGTCTTAGCCGCTTGACCAACGGGCCGTTTATTCGTGCGGATTTTATTGTATCATAATTCAAGCAAAAATGCAATAGTTTTTTTAAAAATTTCATAAGAAAATTGCAGCTTTGACTATCCATACGAATGGTTTACGCTTATAAATATGTCAAAGACCGCTCTGATCGAGCGGTCTTTCACTTTATTTACTTATCTACAATCAATCAAAATAGATTATATTATGTAGTGTCTGTACGTATCCTTTACTCTTGTAATCTCCGATGATAGCGTCTACATCCGACTGCTTTATGCTCGTTGTAAGATCTTTAGCAGGCACCTCGCCATATATAGCACGATATATCATATGTGCGCCAACATATCCAGCTATCGGATTACTGTGCTTATCATAATCTCTTATGCAGAAATCCCATTTGCTCTTACCTAAAGTTATAAATGCCTCAATTTCGTCTTTCCAATCAATAAACATAAGAGATTGATATGAACTGCGCGCAGCAGAGATCTGATAGGGTATCTCATTGTGTGCAGGGAAAAGTATAAGCCTTGTGCCTGATTTATCACATGCCTTTTTTAACACAGCTACATTAGGTACATCCTTATCGTCATACAATCCGCACATAAAAACTGCGTCATAACTTCCAAGTCTTAATTCTGATAAAAAGCTGGAATCTTCAACATAATCCGAAATAGCGGTTCCGTTTCGTGATATTGCAGTAACCTGGCATTTTTTATTGTTTTTCTTGAACATTTCTTCAAGAATATTTCCAATTTCCGACGTTCGCACAAAGCTGTTTCCTACGATCGCTATATGCTTATCCTTAAGTTCAGACAATACTCCGAGATTCTGAGGAGTTGTTGCAGGCATAAGCATCGTTTTATCAAACAGCGTTTTAACAGTAGCCTCGTCAGCCTGAGTATAGTCAAGAATCATTGTCACAACCCTGTTGGAATTATTCTCGCTATACTCATAACAGAATCTGTATCTGAATCGCAAGGTAACGCCCGAACCCTGCTTTTCTATATACTTGACAGAGCGAAGACCGTCAAGTTGCATTTCTTCTTTTTCAACGATCTTCCATTTATTTATGTCAGGAGCATTTCCCGAATAAATTTTTCCTATTTCTGTGTTACCTAAGCTGATAGCGTAAGTCTTGTCTGCTCTTCTTAAAACGTTCCAATCATTGGCAAACCTCATGTTAAGCGCATATAATTCGCCTCTGAATCCAAAATTACGTCTCATATACCTGAATGAACCGGTATAAGTGAAGTTTTTATATTTGTCATCCTCTGCGGGATCGTCATCTGTAGCAAACATATCCTGGTATCTTTCGCAGAAACGCATAACTATGGTTGACACCTGCGCACGTGTTGCTCCCGAAGACGGATCCAAACGTACAACACCGTCAGTACCCTTACTTCCCGTAATAAGCTCTTTGGTGCATGCCCAGGAAAATGCCTCTCGCGCCCATGTGCTGACTTTATCATAATCAGGATAGGACGTTAAGTCATAAGAAGACGCGGTATCCCCCTTCATGTAATTCATATATCTGTAAAATATAGTGGCAAGCTGTTCGCGTGTGATTTTTGCATCGGGAGAAAAGGTAGTTGCGCCGGTACCGTTCACCACTCCCGTTTCATATGCCCAGGCAATGGCATCCTTATACCAATCATCCGTAAGATCAACGAATGGCGTTTCGTTTAAAACCGCAGGCTCGCCCGTCATTCTGTATAGTGCTGTAACAAGTGTGGCGCGGTCTGTAATAGAATCCGGTGCAAACAGCTTTTCAGTCAAGCCGTCAATAAGTCCGAAATTTACAACCCCGTCTACCGCAGATTTATACCAGGCGGATTCCGAAATATCATCATAATAGTCAGTTGAATCAACAAGTATCTGCAATGGCGTTTCTTCTGCAGATACCATAAAAGCGCACATAAATGTCAACGCAAATACAAACAATAGTAAAGCCACTGATTTTTTCATAAATAACCTCTGTAAAACCTCACCTGATTTGCAAAAAATGCATTTCATACTATACAAACGCCAAAAAATTCAATACAAAATCGGTCATTTAATTGGTTTAACAGATCAAACTTCGTTTTTCTCTTGAATTTTTTGTTTATAGCATGTATAATAGAATTGTTCTGTTTTTTTGTTTTTTATTATATCATAACACACTTCTTGTGTCAACCAGATTTTGCATTGTTCAACAGGGTTTGTTCCTGATATTTTCTCAAGGAGACCTGATATGAGATTTTTCACCAAACGCGACAAGCTTTTTGATATATTTTCTGCTATGCCCACTTTAGAGTGTGACAGGCTGATACTCAGGCGCATGCTTAAAAGTGACGCGCGTGATATGTATGAATACTCCTGTCTTGAAGAAGTTACAAGATACTTGCTCTGGTCACCGCATGAAAGCCTTGCCTATACAGAGCAGTATTTAAACTACGTACAGTCGCGCTACCGTGACGGCGACTTTTACGACTGGGCCATTATCTTGAAATCCGAAAACAAAATGATAGGCACCTGCGGTTTTACTGCTATTGACACCGAAAACAACTCTGCCGAGATCGGATACGTTATAAATCCCGCATATGCAGGCAACGGCTACGCATGCGAGGCGGTGAGCCGCATACTTGACTTTGGCTTTAACGAGCTTGAGCTTCACCGAATTGAAGCAAAATACATCGTCGGCAATGAAGCAAGCCGCCGTGTTATGGAAAAATGCAACATGAAGTTTGAAGGTATTGCCAAAGGCTCAATGAAGATAAAGGGCGAATACCGTGACATCGGAAAATGCGCGATACTAAAGGGCGAATATGCGCTCTCGCTCTTTTCTGACTGATAGCACAAGGCCGCAATCTGCGGCTTTATTTTTGCCTTTATAAATGTTAACAAAATGTAAAAACGCGTATTTCCTCTTTACAAACGGCATCCAGGGTGTTATACTATAAACGGATACGAACATTTGTTCGACACGTTTATTCTGTCGGAGGGTTTATATGAAGCTTACTGATAAGGAACGCGCGCTGTATGAATTCATAAGTAAAAAAATCAAAACAGAGGGGTTTGCTCCGAGTGTACGCGACATCTCAGCGGCTCTCGGCTGGAAAAGCACGTCCACTGTTCACGCATATCTCGAGCGCCTTGAAGAAAAGGGGCTTATTCGCCGCGAATCAAACAAAAGCCGTGCGCTGAAGGTTGAAAACGATACTTCCGATAAAGCTTCTATGCCCAAGGGTAAGGTTCCTCTTCTCGGTCAGATAGCGGCAGGCTCGCCTATTCTTGCAGAAGAAAATTTAGAGGGGTACGTTGATTTTGTATCCCCGAATATTCATGCCGATCCGACTTCACTGTTTGCACTTCGAGTCAAGGGTGAAAGCATGATCGAGGCAGGAATACTCGATGGTGATATTATCGTTATTGAAAAGTGCGAGTATGCCGAAAACGGCCAGATAATCGCGGCGCTCGTCGATAACGAAGCAACAGTAAAGACATTCTACAAAGAAAACGGTCACTTCCGGCTTCAGCCCGAAAATTCCACTATGGAACCTATCATTGTAAACGAGATTATAGTACTCGGCAAGGTCGTTGCGTGCCTAAGATATTATTAAATTTTTGTAGGGCAGGGGCAGGCAACGCCGCATTTTATAAACAAAATCCGTAACAATCGGCGGGAGTAAACCCCCGCCCTACGGGTACGTTGAATTTTATCAAATAAACACATTGTATAGTTGATATCAAAAAGTGCAGTTCAAACGAACTGAAATGATATAATGATGGTAGACACTAAAAAAAACAGTGTCTACCATCAATTTTTATGTTAAAATAAAGAAAAGGAGATGAAAAGAATGGGAAGACCAAAGGGCGGGACAAATAATAGTCATAGCAAAGAAGAAAAGCTT
>JAZNJH010000028.1:0-56648 GCA_045577925.1 Eubacteriales bacterium | reverse complement strand
TTCTTTTATTATATCTCAGAACAATTCCATACCGAATATTCAAAGAGTTGTTGAGCGTATATCTTGTAACTACGGTGAATATATAGGAACTTTCGGCGGAGTTGAACGCTATGCTTTCCCTACTCCGCAGCAACTTTCACGTGCATCTGTGACAGACTTATGTAATTTAAAATGTGGGTATCGTGCAGAATATATATATGAATTTGTAAAAAAAGTCACTAACGGCGAAATTGATATTGAATATATTGCAGATCTGCCTACATCTGAAGCCCGCAAACTACTTATGTCATACAAAGGAATCGGAGGCAAGGTTGCAGATTGCATACTTCTTTTCTGCTATCATAAGTTTGATGTCTTTCCTACAGATGTTTGGGTTAAAAAAGCAATGAAAGATTTATATGATACAGAGCCTAAAGATATAGATGCATTTTCGATGAATTACTTCGGACAAAACCGAGGATTAGCTCAGCAATATTTGTTCTATTACAAAAGAACAAATAAATAATATATATGCGCCAGTGGCGGAATTGGCAGACGCGCTAGACTTAGGATCTAGTGTCCCCGACGTGAAGGTTCAAGTCCTTTCTGGCGCACCAAAAAACGAGGAGCACGATAGTGCCCCTCGTTTTTTCAGACTTTAGTTTTAATATATTCAATCAAATCGTCAAAGCTTCCGTTAGGATATACTGAAATATCAACACCGGATTTGTTAATTAAATTATCGGTAAGCAAGAATACGTCTATGCCAACGTCTTTTGCCGGCATATCGTCTGATACGTCATTACCAACCATCAAACATTCTTCCGGATTTGCACCGAGTTCTTTTAATATCCCCTTATAATACATAAGACTTGGCTTGCTGTAACTTGAATTTTCATATGTGGTGTACAGTACAAAGTTTTCAGGAGACAAACCCGCCCAGGTAATGCGCTTTTGCGTTGCAACTGCAGGGAAAATCGGGTTTGTTGCAAGCACAAGCTTAAGATTCATAGATTTAAGTTTTGCTATAATCTCAACTGCTTTCGGCGAGTATCCGCAGGACTCTTTAACAGAATCAAAATCATTTTTGTAAAAATCATCAAACAACGGTATATCATCACGAACATGTTCGCCAAATACAGATGAAAAGTAGTTCCAGAAAACAGCTTCATTCGTGACTTGACCGTCATTTTTTATCATTTTTTCAGTTCCGGCCCAAATGGCACGAATCAAAGACTGAGGCTCATATCCGTAATTAGAAAGCTTTTTGGCGATAGCACCAAAATAAGCCTTTACAAATGTATCCTGATCCATAGGAAGAAGTGTGCCGTCAAGATCAAATAGTATGTATTTTAGCATTATTTATTTTTCTCCGTATTTTATTCATTAGATCCGGAATTTTTCTCAATAGTTTCCGATACAGTAAGAACATCATTGTTGTAATATTCGCTCGTTGCAACCGGAAGCGATTTTTTTGATAAGCGTTTTTCAACAAATATTTTTATAAGAGAGTATATAACAGCAAACGTCGGCGCACCGATCAGCATACCTGCAAGACCGAAATATCCGCCCATAACCGTAATAGCAAATAAAATCCAGAGTGAGCTTATACCGATGGCCTCACCAAGTATTTTCGGGCCGATATAGTTGCCGTCGATCTGCTGAAGTATAATAATGAAAATAACAAATATAAGGCAGTACCAGGGGCTGACCGTAAGTACGATAAAAGCGCAGGGGATAGCACCTATAAAAGGACCTATGAAGGGAATTACGTTTGTAATACAAACAATAACGCTAATAAGCGGGTAATACGGCATGCCTATAAGACCGAGAACAACAAGTGTAATAAATCCAATAATAAGCGAATCAAGTATCTTACCTATGATAAAAGAACCGAATTTTTTATCGGTATCGTGTGCAAAATCATAGAATTCAACAAAAGCTTTGTCAGAGAGCAGACTGCGAAGTATCTTGCGTATCTGAGCTGTAAGTTTTTCTTTTGACGCAAGAAAGTAAACCGAGAAGATAAGACCGATAAATACGTTTTTAAATCCAACAAAAAATGCTGAAATGTAATTGAGAAGATTTGGAACAAGATTTTGAAGCATTGAATAAAACTGATTTACAGCAGCTTCAAGATTGTCTGAAAGCTTAGAAAAATCAATAACGCCATTGAGCCGCATATAAATATCGTACAGATCAGGAAATGTAGCCTTAAAAGTTGCAGGAAGACTGAGAGTGCTGTCAAGATTGCTGATAAGATCGTTAAAAAGAACTTCGAGCTTTGAATATAGATCCTGATAGCTTGTAATAACTTGAGGCAGCAAAAGCATAAAGAAGGCAGCAACAACCGAAAGAATGATTATGTAAGTAAGGAGAAGAGAAAGAGTGCGCTTCAGGAGCCTGCGTTCTTTTTTCTTAAACCTGAATATACGTTTTTCGATAAAGTTCAGCAATGGATTAGCTATATAAGCAAATATGAGACCATAGTATACCGGACTCATTATTCTGTTGAATTTTTTTACTATTTCGGAAATGAACCCTGCATTGTCGCCAATAAAATATAGAAACAGTATTATTGCAGCGCATACGCAAACGTAGGCTGATATAGTCAGATACTTTTTATTGATCTGTAGCTTCATATAAATCCCTCCAATATATTATAATTCTATAACAATTTTACATATAAGTCAAGTTAACACATGTTAATATTATAATAATTAATAAAAAATTTCTAATGTCTTGAAATAAGTCGGAAAATGTGTTAACATAATAGTAATATATTGTAATAAGAATCCAGATAAATACAAAAAGGATTGAATTATGGGAAATATGATTAATTTAAGTGTTAACACAAATATGCTCGATGCGATACTTAAAAATGCGCTTGAAGAAGATATGGGAACGGGCGATATCACAACGCTGACAACTATCCCCGGCGATGCCGTAGCATGCGGTAAATATATAGCCAAGGAAAGCGGTATCATATGCGGTATTGGTATTGCCCAAAGAGTATTTCACTTGCTTGGTGAAAACGTTGAATTCGTTTCATATAAAAACGACGGTGATTTTGTGGAAAAAGGAGAAATCATTGCCGAGGTTAAAGGGAACGCAGTAGTAGTGCTGACCGGCGAGCGTACAGGACTTAATCTTATGCAGAGGCTTTCCGGTATTGCAACAGCAACAAGCAAAGCAGTAAAATCAGTTGAGGGAACAAATGCTAAGATTTGCGATACACGTAAAACAACTCCGGGACTCCGTGTGCTTGAAAAGTATGCAGTAAGATGCGGAGGCGGAACAAATCACCGCTTCAATCTGGCAGACGGAATACTTATAAAAGATAATCATATAGTTGCATCAGGATCAATAACCAATGCTGTGAAGTCAGCACGAATGAACGCTCCTCATACCTTGAAGATAGAAGTTGAAGTTGAAACGTTTGAACAATTAAATGAAGTGCTTGAAGCGGGTGCTGATATAATAATGCTTGACAATATGTCAAACGACGATATGGCAAAGGCAGTATCAATAATTGCAGGAAGAGCGCTTGTTGAAGCGTCCGGTAATATGGGAGAGCGCGATCTGAGAGCAGTCGCCCAAACGGGAGTTGACCTTATCAGTATCGGAGCGCTTACACATTCTGTAAAATCGCTTGATATAAGCTTAAAATTCAAGTTAATATAAGAAACAGGTGAGTATATGAGACGTTACATATACAGTGAAGAAATAAAAGGGCTTGAGACGCTTGATTTCGATGTTCTTGTGGTCGGAAGCGGTCTTGCGGGACTTTATGCGGCTTTACATATTGATCCGACAAAAAGAGTTGCTCTGGTAACGAAAGTAAATATTGAAAGCTCAAATTCATGGCTTGCTCAGGGTGGTATTGCAGCTGTTATAGATCCGAGTGATAATTTTGAAAGTCACGTTGAGGATACTTTGAAGGCAGGCGCAGGCATGTGCGATCCTGAGGCGGTAGGTATTCTTGTTAAAGAGGGTCCGGAGAATATACAAGAGCTCGTTGAAATGAACGTGCCGTTTGATACAAACCCTGAGGGCGAGCTTATGATTACCCGAGAGGGAGGACATTCGTGCCGCCGTATCGTGCATTGCGGAGGAGATGCTACCGGCAGGGAAACGACTAAAACACTTGGCCAGATAGCAATGAACCGCGAGAACGTAACAACACTTTTCGGAACTTATATGATAGATATAATCACACAAAACGGTAAAGCCGTGGGCGGTATTTTCCGTGATACCAAAAATAACTGTGATTTTATCATACGCTCATCAAATATAATAATTTCAACCGGCGGAATAGGTGCAATATATAATCATACCACTAACCCGCGCGATGCAATAGGCGATGGAATTGCTGCTGCAATGAGAGCGGGTGCAGAGGTTGTGAATATGGAAATGGTACAGTTCCATCCCACAACGCTCATCCCCCATTCAAACAGCGACAGACTTTTCCTTATATCCGAAGCGGTCCGCGGTGAGGGCGGAATACTTAAAAATCACGAAAAGAAAGCCTTTATGCAGGGCAAGCACGAGCTTGCAGACCTTGCTCCTCGCGATATAGTAACGCGCGCTATACTTGCAGAGCTCAAACGTTCGGGCAAATCCCACGTATTTCTCGACGTGTCCTCTATGTCAAAAGAGTTTTTCTCAAAAAGATTTCCAACGATATACAATGAATGCACAGAGTTTGGCATAAATTTGCCTGAGGATATGATACCTGTAAGACCTGCTCAGCATTACCTCATGGGCGGCATTCGTACCAATCTTTGCGGAATGACAAATATTGAGGGATTGTATGCATGCGGAGAATGTGCCTGGACGGGCATACACGGTGCAAACAGACTTGCAAGTAACTCAATGCTTGAATGTCTTGTTTTTTCAAGACGTGCCGCAAGACATATAAATGAAAAAACACTTCCCGAAGAAAACTTCAGATTTCCCGAAACAAAGTTAAGTGCAGATGAAAAGCTTACTTCAAAGTATATAAGCGGTACAAAAGGAAAGATCCGCGATATAATGACAGAGTACGCAGGACCTATACGTACAGAAAAAGGGCTTGCCGAAGCGGCAGGAAAAATATACAGAATATATAAAAAGCTTCAGAACACGCAGCTTGTTGAAAATGAAGAGTACGAGCTTTATAACATGACTCAGAATGCGTATAAGATCGTAACAGATGCGCTTGCGCGCAAGGAAAGCATCGGTGCGCACTATATCGTCCACGAGGATGAGAAATAATAAACAAAAGTAAAAACACTGCCCGTAGCAATTTTGCCGCGGGCAGCTGTATAATAAAAGCATATTTTCATATTGATAAGTACAGGTGCAAAATGAAGAAAATTACACTTGATGCCAACGCTAAAATTAATCTTTATCTCGACGTTGTATCAAAACGTAACGACGGTTATCATAATATAGAAAGCGTAATGCAAACACTTTCGCTTTCTGATAAAGTCAGTGTAAAGTGCAATGGATGCAGTAATAAAAGAAGTATAAAGCAAGCATTTATAAATTCAGCTCTGCCGTGCGATGAAACAAACCTCTGTTATAAGGCGGCAAAAGCTTATTTTGATTATTTTGATATCGATTCATACGATATAGAGATAACAGTAGAAAAAAACATACCCGAAGCCGCAGGGCTTGCCGGTGGAAGTGCTGATGCGGCGGCAGTTATACGCGCGCTTGATAAGCTGTATGGAAAAAACAGCACCGATACGGTACTATCCGAAATAGGACTCAAAGTAGGTTCTGACGTAGCTTTTTGTATCGTCGGTGGTACGTGTAAGGTTTGCGGAAGAGGAGAGATCGTTGAAAAGCTTTCGCCCATGCCTAAGTTTTGGGTGGTAGTTTCAAAATCACAGAACGAGTCTGTTTCAACAAAAGAAGCATATGCCAAAATAGATTCACGTGAGCAAAATACGGATGGACAAATATCATTTGCCGACTACATTGCTGCACTAAAACATAGTGACATCAAATTTTTAACAGAAAATGTTTATAACGTTTTTCAAAGTGTAATGGCAGACTCACTTTATGACACCTATGAAATCATCAACTCAATGAAAAAAGACGGCGCACTGTGCTCACTGATGAGCGGCAGCGGACCGTCTGTGTTTGGATTATTTGATAACGAAGAGCTTGCAAAGACTGCGTGCAGTAACTTAAAGAATAAATATTACGCAGAGCTTTGCATACCTGTCTGAGTTATCTATTCTGTCTGAATACTTCAAAGGAAAGAATACTTGCCGCGCTTGCGGCAGAAAGGGCCGCAGGGAAGTCTCTTCCGTAATCAAGCCTTACAATAAGATCGGCGTTTTCCGTAAACGACTTAGACAAACCGCGTTTTTCTCCGCCAACAGCGAGAAGAAGCGGTTTTTTTAATTTTGCGTCATATGCTGAAACAGAATTGTCAAGATCGGCACATACTACCGTGTAGCCTTCAGATTTGAATTTTGCTATGCATAAATCGGGAGCTGTAACATATATATTCAGCTGCTCGCTTGCTCCGGCTGAAGCTCTGCATACAACTCCTGCCGCACTCATCCAGTTTCTTTCAGGCAGAATTATCCCGTCAGCACCTGATGCATAAATCGAGCGCAGAGCATATCCGAAATTATATGGATCTTCAATTCCGTCGAGCATAACGTAAAATCCGTCTTTTATGATATCCTCAACACATAAAGCCGGGAAATTTCTGTTGGTACAATAAGTTATGATACCGCCATGCGATGATCCAACGGCAACTTCTTCAATTTCAGCAGACGTAACAGGAATGATATCGAAATTATGCTTGTATGACATAGCCTTTATATATGAGAGATGTCCGGAGAGCTTTTTTTCGCGCTCTTTGTCATAAATAACCTTAATGATATGCCTGTCAGTAATTGAGTTCTCAATTCCGTTTATAATGGCGCGGAATGAAACCATTCCCTCAAATATGTTAGACTCTGCAAAACGTGATTCTTCGCGCTTCATTTTGTGAAACCAAGCTCTTTTCTAACCTCATCAGCCTTCTTGCAGGAGTAAGAGCCTTCCTGGCATCTACCGCGTACACAACCGGGGCCGGCCTTGGCAAAAAGCAGAGGTGCAACACCGCGTACTAGCTTTAACATCTCAACGGCAAGCTCACGAATTTCCCATTGTGCGCGTCTGCAGCATCTTAACGAGAAAAAGTTGTGAAGCGAGCGAACGTTCATTGTCATGATGATCTTTGTATCGCATGAGTTGGGTAAAACGAAACGGGCATCCTCGTTTGCTTTTTTCTCAGCAAGCTTTTTTGCTTCCTTCTCGTCAAAGCCCTCGCTTATAAACGTTTCGGTATGCTTCTTAATCAGAATGTTTCTCAGATTTTCATAGTGAGCAGCATCCTCTTCCATGGCTCTAATATATTCAGCTTTCGCCTCAGGTAAAGCCTCGATTTCGGGCGGAGTTATATATTCAAAACTCGATTTATCAACGTATCTCTGACTCTGAACGGAAAAAGAAGCAATTCTGTGGCGTGTAAGCTGTGCTAAAAGAGCACGCGAAACACCTTCAATACCGAAAGTAAAGCTTGCGTGTTCAATCGGACTGGAGTGTCCGAGATCATTTAAAAGAGTGAGGAAGGATTCGACCTTGTCGGGAGTAAGATTATCCATAAGAGTGGGGATGTCGCTTCTTGAATAGCAAAGCTTTGCGGCAGAAGCAACAAGCTTGTCCGCATCAGGTGTGTAGGTAAGAAGTGTAACAGTCATCTCAGTCAGCCTTTCCTGTGATTTTGTGTAATATAGTACCGAAAATGAATTTCGGAAGCTTCATCATTCTTTTGAGTCTTTTAGGCTCTTTTATAAGCCGGTAGAACCATTCTAAGTTTAGCTTTATAAATATTTCAGGAGCTCGTTTAACAGTGCCTGCATATGAATCAAGGCTGCCGCCAAGCCCCATTACAAGACCGATATTCTTTAATTTTTCTTTGTTTTCAAATATCCATTTTTCCTGTGCGGGAACACCAAAGCAAACAAAGAGGATATCGGGTGAAAGCTTGTTTATTTCATCAATAACGTCATCGCTTTCTTTGCCCGACTTAGCAAAATATCCGTCGTGAGATCCGAGAAGATTAAAGGCAGGGTATCTTTCTCTGAGTTTTTCTGCAGCAAGCTCAGCAACACCGGGCTTTCCGCCAAGAAAATAAACACCGAAAGAGCGCTCCTGGCTTAGCTTGATTGCCCGCTCTCCAAGATCAACTCCGGGCACTTTGGCTTTTAAAGGCTTGCCAAGTATCTTTGAAGCAAGAACAACTCCGGCGCCGTCTGGAATAACTAGGTCGGCAGAGTTAATTATATCTCTGATGCTGTTATCTTCCACGCATAACTGTACGATTTCCGCATTAGGTGTGAAAACTGCATGAAAGCTTTTTGATAAAGCAAAGTCGGCAATTACAGACTCTGCTTCATCTAACGTAATATTGTCAATATTAACTCCTCTGACAGAAATTTTTTCACTCACTGTTAGATCCTTTCTAATACTCAGCTGTTTATATCAACGAATTCAAACTCATCAAGCTTTTTGGTTTTACCGGGGTTGCGCTTCAGAAAATCATATTTGAATTTGTTGCACGTGTAATCGGTAGATACAACTCCTCGCAGAGTACATAAAACCTCATCGTCATCGTCAATTAAGCGAGCATAAGAGCATAATGAGCAAATTTTTTCAGGGTCCTTCTTCTTTTTGAAAAACATAGTTTTTCTCCAACTTCTTCAAATTCGAATTATCTTTTTACATTATACTACATTTTTTAAAATAAAACAATAGTTTTTTCTAAACTTAAACCAAGCCTGATATAAAGAGAAAAATAACAGCAAGAACTAAAGCAAAAAAAGCCTGTAAAAGCTTTGCTTTAAAATGAAGCTTCAAGCTCAGCCCAAACGGAACACAAACTGATGCCGCCTGCATATGAACGCAAATACCGCCGAAAGAAATAGCCGAAGCTATATATATAAAAGAGCGCGCACCAAGCATGGCAGAAATATTTATACTGCCGCTGACAATCTCTATAAACGGTAATATTCTGCATAGTAGAAATTCTGCGCCTCCGATAAGAGAAATAAGATCGATAAGACATGAAAAAAGTATTACGTAAGCGCATAGCTGTGCACAAGCTTTAATGCTCCCGTCAACCGATCTGCAAACAGCAGTTACGGCATTTGAATTCATAGCAGGATAATACGGTTCAAAGCTACGCTTATATTCAGCCTTCATAACAAATGAAGTAATAAGTGAAGCAAGTATCTGTATAATGAATAAAACCCAGCCAATATAAGCGCTTGAAAACATGTTTATACCAATTAGCAATACAGGCAGAGCTGGACCTGTGTTGTTGCTTATGGCGATAAGCCTTTCTGCATCAGATCTAGTAATAACGTTGTTTTTGTACATATCAGCCGCCGCAATAGCACCGGAAGGAAAGCCTGATAGAAAAGACATCAGATAAACTCCTGCAGTAAAGGGAGGCAGTCCCGTAAGCTTGTAAAAAAAATTCCCGAAAGGAACACTTATAATATAAGCAAAGCCTGAAGATACAATAATTTTTGTAATTACTATAAAGCAAAAAAGAGAGGGAATAACGCTGGTTATGCATACTTTTATAGCATTGTAGGCAGAGTTTTTAAAATATCCGGGTAATAATATTATAAAAACGAGTAACGTTAAACTCATAATCAGTACAATGATTGAAAGCAATCTGTCTTTTAAGGTATTGATAATAATAAACGCCTCCAAACAGTATAATATAATAAACTATATTTGATTTGGAGCAATTATATGAAGATAAATAATGCCGACAAAAACGGTTTACTCAAAAAAATCACAGTTTCAAAAGATATAATAGAGGGCTCTTCAATGTATATCATCTCGAATAACGAGCTTGCACTGTTTAAATGCAGAGGACTTGTTGAATATATCAAAGAAAAAGTAGTCCTGCGTGTTGATGAAGGCATTGTTACAGTTTCAGGATCGGATTTAGAACTTGAAACTTTTTCAACGAGTGAGATTTGCATTAAAGGTGAAATAGAGAAGATCGAGTTTTCAAAAAAGGAAGGCAAGAGATGAATAAAGTGGGTATCAAAGAATATCTATTCGGGTACGTAATTATAAAGCTATCCCAAAACGCGGATAAACAGCTTGACCTGTTTATAAAAAACAGGATCATTTTCAAAACGAAAAACACAAATGATAATATAAAAACTATAATAGTACCGTATAGCGAGATCAAGCGTATAAAAAGCGTGGCGGGCGATGAATATAATAACTTTGAAATTAAATACTGCGGCCTGCCGAATGTGATTTTCAAATACAAAAAACGTCCGGGAATATTTGTCGGTATTATAATTTTTGCTTTGATAACAGGCTACTTTTCGCTTCTTGTATGGGATATAGAAATAATAGGGAATAATGAACTTTCGGATACATACGTGCTTGATACAGTAAAGGAATATGGATTATATCAGGGCGTGATGCGCTCAAGCGTTGATCTTGACGGACTGTGTCAGAAAATCATGATAAACGACGGCAGTATCGGTTGGTTAAGTGTAAATTTTAGAGGGACGAGGGCATATGTAGAAGTAATTGAATACGACACAGAAAAAAATAAAGATAAAGATGCAAATACAAATGCTCAGAATATAGTAGCAGCCAGAGACGGAAGAATACTTGAAATTGACGTTTATAAAGGAGTAGCGGCGGTAGAAGCAGGAGACACGGTAAAGGCAGGAGACCTCCTTATCAGCGGTATCGTAGAAAGCTCAGAAAGCGGCTATAAACTGAAAATGGCAGAGGGCAGAGTAATAGCAGAGGTTGAAGATACTTTCAGGATTGAAATACCGTATGAATATACTCAAAATGTATATACGGGAAACACAACCAGGGAAAAATCAATATTTTTATTTGGAAGAGAAATAAAACTTTTAAAAAATAGTGGAAATGTGTATGATAAATGTGATATAATAATGAATATAAAGAAACTTGAGCTGTTTGATCAAATTAAACTACCTGTTGAAATATCTGAAAAGCTCTATAATGAGTATGAAGAAAGGGTAACCGTGCTCAGCGCCGAATCAGCCGCAGAAATTGCTAATCTTGAACTTGAAAAGTACCTGATAAGCTTGGCAAAAGAATCGGACATTACCCGAAAAAACATAAATGCAAACGCCACAGAAAACTCATTCGTTATAGAAGCGCAAATATATCATACGGAAGAAATAAGCAAGCCGGTTCAAATATCTACAAGTAAAAATAACGGATAAACCAAAATGATTTCAGTGAAAGGGATAATTAATGGCGGAAAGAATTATAAAAACTGATTCTATTGATGAACTTTCCCAGTTGTTCGGAGCATTCGACGTGAATGCAGAACAGATCGAAAAGAACTTCGGAGTAAGGCTTAAAAACAGAAGCCTCTCTGATGCGGGCAGCAGCGCTCTGACGGTGTCGGGCGATGACGACGAAAGCGTTCGCATGGCAAGCGATGCTATCACGTATCTTATAAGAATACTCAGAACAGGCGGCAGTATTAACGATCAGAATATCGGATATATATGCGACATGATAAAGGACGGCCGCGACGATGAGCTTAAAGACTTTGATGACGATTGCATCTGCCTTACAAACAGAGCGAAGCCTATCAAAGCAAAAACAGTCGGGCAGAAAAAGTACGTTGAAGCAATAAAGAATAATACCGTAATATTCGGAATAGGTCCGGCAGGAACGGGAAAAACCTTTCTTGCAGTTGCAATGGCGGTAACAGCTCTAAGAGAAAAAAAGGTAAGCCGTATTATATTAACAAGACCTGCGGTTGAAGCCGGAGAAAAGCTCGGATTTTTACCGGGTGACCTCCAGAATAAGATCGACCCGTATCTCAGACCGCTCTACGACGCACTTTACGAAATGCTTGGAAGCGAAGCATATTTAAGGCACGTTGAAAGAGGAACGATAGAAATAGCGCCGCTTGCATATATGCGCGGACGTACCCTTGATGACTCTTTCATAATCCTTGATGAAGCGCAGAATACAACACCTGAACAGATGAAAATGTTTTTAACTCGTCTCGGATTTAATTCAAAGGCAATAATTACGGGAGATATAACACAGACAGACCTTCCGTTTGGCAAAAAAAGCGGACTGGTCGAGGCAATAAAAATTCTTGATAATATCGAGGATATCGCAATTCACAGGTTTTCAGACAGGGATGTAGTCCGTCACAGACTCGTCCAGAAAATAATACTTGCGTATGAAAAATATGCAAAAGAAATAAAAACAAATCAAACAAACAGATTCACTTATAAAGCTAAGAATGACAGTAAAGACGGGAGCAATTAAAAATGAGCCATAAGGTAATAGTATCAAACGAGCAGAGTAAAGAACCGTATCTCCGTGAAACGAGAAACCTGTTATGCTACGTTATCAGAGAGGCGCTGTATATGCTGGGCGCAGAATACTCAAGCGAAATATCCGTAACACTAACGGACGATGAAAATATACGTGTCATAAACCGCGAACACAGAAATATAGACAGCCCAACAGACGTACTCTCCTTTCCGCAGTATACCCCCGAAGAAATAGATACCTTCGATAAAAACGACAAGGTGGTGCTCGGTGATATAGTAATATCATTAGAGAGAGCACGTGCACAGTCACTTGAATTCGGACACAGCTATACCAGAGAGCTTGCGTTTCTTGCCGTACATTCAGTACTTCATCTTATTGGCTATGACCATATAAGCGACGAAGAAGAAAAAGTGATGTGTGAAATGCAAAAGCTTGTACTTGACAGTATAGGAATAACACGCTGATAATGGAGAAAAGAATGGAAAAGACAGGATTTATAGCAATCGTAGGCAGACCAAATGTCGGAAAATCAACACTTCTTAACGCGCTTTTGGGAGAAAAGATAGCAATAGTATCAAAAAAGCCTCAGACAACGAGAAACCAGATACACGGAATATTAACAGTCGATGAAACGCAGTACGTGTTTGTCGATACGCCGGGTATGCTCAGAAAATCGAAAAACAGACTCGGTGATTATATGGTGAAAAGCGTAAACACGGCAATAGGCGGTGTTGATGCAGCATATCTCGTTTGTGATGCAACGAAAAAAGTATCCGATACAGAACGCGAGATCGCAGATAAGCTTAAAAAGAGAAGAATCCCCGTCATTCTTGTAATAAACAAAACCGACCTCGTTAACGCAGGAGCACTTGCAGAGGCAATAATTGAGTATTCTGCACTAGCCGATTTCACGGCAGTTGTGCCGATCTCGGCGGCTAATAAAGAGGGAATGGATATACTTCTTGAGGAAACCGATAAATTTATAGAAGAAGGTCAGTGGCTCTTTGATGCAGATATGATAACCGACCAGCCCGAAAGAAGCCTTGCTGCTGAAATAATAAGAGAAAAGCTTCTCAGAACGCTTGATGAGGAAATACCTCACGGTACCGCAGTCGTTATAGAAGGCTTCAAGGAAACTTCAAAGCTTATAACCATTCATGCGGAAATATACTGCGAAAAGCCGTCACATAAGGGAATAATTATCGGAAAAGGCGGCGAAACGCTCAAAAAAGTCGGTATGTATTCAAGAGAAGACCTCGAAGCATTTTTCGGTATAAAGGTCAATCTTCAGCTTTGGGTACGCGTTAAGGAAAATTGGCGCGACAGCGCAGTTAACCTTGCAAACTTCGGATTTAACGAAAGTGATCTGTAATGGAAATATCAGTTCAAGGACTTGTTATCGACGAAACAAAGCTTAACGATAATAAGAAATATATACGTATACTGACAGAGCGCCTTGGATGCATATCGGTTATAGTGCACGGCGCAAACGGAGTAAAAAGCCGTAATCTTGCCCCTGCGAGACCATTTACTTATTCGTCTTTTATCCTGACTCAAAGAAAAGATACTTATACTTTGAAAGAAGCCTCTGTTATCAAAAGCTTCTTTGCGCTTGGAAGTGAGCCGAAGGTGCTTGCGCTGGCATCATATATAGTAAGCGTGGCAGGCTACGTGTCTGCTCAGGGCGAGGACACGGACAAGCTATTGTCGTTAACGCTTAATTCACTTTATGCCTTGACAGACTTGAAAAAGCCGTGTGAGCTTGTAAAAGCGGTTTTTGAACTTAAATGTGCTTCTGTCATAGGCTTTGCTCCGGCGCTTATCGCATGCTCAATATGTTCATCTGATATTACAGCCGGAGCGATCCTTTACGTAAACGGCGGAGATACGATCTGCCATGCATGTAAAGATAAAAGACCTCCGAACGAATATGAAATAACCTATCAGCTAACCCCGTCTGTAATTTCGGCAATGCGTTATATCGAGTATAGTGATATAAAAAAAGTCTTTTCATTCACTTTGCCTGATGATGAAATGGAAATACTCTACGAGGTTTGCGAAAAATACCTGACGGCACATATAGAAACTTCTTTTCCTGCCCTTAAAGTGTATAAATCATTCTTGTAATATCCCTATTATCGAAAGGAAATCATATAAATATGTCCGGATTTGAAAAATCCATAAAAACTCTTGAGTTTGAAAAAATACGCGAGTTTCTTGCTTTGCATGCCGCAACAGAAGGCGCAAAGCAGATGGCTTTAAGTCTTGCCCCCGAAACGAGGCCGGAGAAAATACGTGCGCTTTTAAAGAATACCACGGATGCTAAAAATTTATCGGCAGCCAAAGGAGCACCGTCGTTTGGCGCTATAAAAGACGTAACCGACTCGCTTGAGAGAGCAGAAAAGGGAGCAGTTCTGTCAGCACGCGAGCTTCTTGATATTGCAGCACTACTGAAGTGTGCAAGAACACTCTGTGACTACGCCAATGGTCAGAATACGAATACGGGAAGCTTAAAAGAAATTTTTTCAAGGCTGATAGTTGATAAAAAGTCTGAGGAGAGAATATATAAGGCGATAATATCAGAAGAAGAGATTGCAGACGAAGCAAGTCCTGAGCTTTCTGATATACGCCGTAAGATTCGTGCGGCAAATAACCGTGTCCGTGATAGCCTTCAGTCATTTATAACGGGCGGACGTTCAAAATATCTTCAGGAAAATATTATTACTTCACGTAACGGAAGATTTGTAATTCCCGTAAAGGTAGAATATAAAAACGAGATTAAAGGTCTTGTACACGATACTTCATCATCGGGTGCAACACTGTTTATTGAGCCTATTTCAGTTGTAGAAGCGAACAATGAAATAAGAGTCCTTGCAGCAAGTGAAGAAAAGGAAATAGAGCGTATACTTGCATCACTTTCATCAATGTGCGCGTCAATTTCTTCAACCCTGTCGCTTAATTTTGATAATATCAATCTTTTGTCGTTTATATTTGCAAAGAGCGAGCTTTCGTATAAAATGAATGCCACAGAGCCGGAAATCAACGAAAGCAAAAATATCAACCTCATAAAAGCGCGACATCCGCTCATTGACTCACAAAAGGTCGTCCCGATAAATGTAACTCTTGGTGGAGACTTTGATACACTCGTTATAACAGGCCCGAATACCGGTGGAAAAACAGTAACTCTTAAAACGCTCGGACTGTTTTCTCTCATGGCTCAGTCGGGGCTTCATATCCCCTGCCTTGAAGGCTCGTGTTTATGCGTACTTGAGAGTATCTATGCAGACATTGGCGATGAGCAAAGTATAGAACAGTCATTATCAACATTCTCGTCCCATATGGTCAACATCGTTGATATAACTAAAGTCGCAAATGAAAAGTCTCTTGTGCTTTTTGATGAGCTTGGAGCAGGAACAGACCCAACGGAGGGAGCGGCACTTGCAGTTTCAATACTTGAACATATAAGAGAGTGCGGCGCACTTTGCGCTGCAACAACACACTACGCAGAACTTAAAATGTATGCTCTTGAAAACGACGGTGTACAAAACGCATCATGCGAATTTGACGTGAATACCCTGAGGCCCACGTACCGCCTTATAATCGGTGCTCCCGGCAAGTCGAATGCATTTGCAATATCATCTAAGCTGGGAATCTCTGATGATATAATAGAGAGGGCAGAAAAGCTGGTTTCAAGCGAAAATAAGCGCTTTGAAGCCGTTATAGGCAAGCTCGAACAGAGCAGACTTGAAATGGATAAAAACAAGAGTGAAGCAGAAAAAATGCGCGCCGAGTTTGAAGTCTTCAAGGAAGAAAAGGAAGCAGAGATCAGAGCAAAGTTAAATGAGGCAGAAAAACAGCTTGAAAAGGCTCAGGCTCAGGCGGCAGGAATAGTTCGAAGTGCAAGAGCGTCAAGCGATTATATTCTTGCAGAGCTTGAAGAAGTGAAGCGTCACCGAGAGAGTGAAAAGCTTGCCGAAAAGCTGGAATCGGCACGCCTTGATATAAGAAAAAAGCTTCGCGAGGCAGGAGATGCCGCAGATCCCGTTATCGAAAGAAAACTTGAAAACTATAAGCTTCCGAGGCCTCTTAAAATCGGCGATAAGGTCTATCTTGTTGATATAAACAAATCTGCTACTGTAAGTGAAATATCAGACAGAGACGGAAAGATAACTGTCAAAGCCGGAATGCTGACATTGAGAACAAACGTCTCAAACGTCATGCTCGAAGAGGACGCGCCAAAAGCTGACAAAGGTACAAAAAAGGCGAAAGCGTACGCAAAATACCATACAGCAGTACGAAGCGATTTTACAGATGAGCTTGATATACGCGGTCAGCTTGGTGATGACGGTTGCTTAATGATAGATAAGTATTTTGACGAAGCAAAGATCGCCGGAATACGCACAGTACGTATAATCCACGGAAAAGGTACTGGAGCGCTGCGAGCCGCAGTCTGGGCTTACCTGAAAAAAGATACACGTGTCAAAGAATACAGAGTCGGAAGATACGGTGAGGGCGACCTCGGCGTAACGGTAGTTGAACTTAAATAGAAAAGGACGGTTGAGGAAACTCAACCGTCTGTTTTCATGTATCTTAAAAATGGTTTATCCGTTATTTGAAGAACAAGAGCAACCGTTTCTGCCGGATGAATTACATGAGCCGTCTAAAGTGTTCAGACTTACAGGCTGAAATTCAGTGATCGGGAAATCCATCTTTCTGAAAACGTCACAAGGACTTGATTCACTGTCGGTAGAGAAGCATTCCTTGTCGGGTACACTGTACTCAGTTGCATTTATAAGATACTGCTCCGGACGTTCAATGCGAATAACCGAGAAGAAACCGAGCGACACAAGAAGATGGCGTCCGTCATCGTCAAAGCAGGGATTATCGCATAAGCAATTAGCAACAGGCTCGGGAATGTCATTGCAGCCGCAGCATCTGAAGCAGTTGCAGCAGTTGTTTTCAGCAACACGAACGTTTAAAACGATAGGATCAACAACTTCAACAACAGCAGTAGGAAGATTGTTTGATGCTTCACAAAGCTTGGGAGAAGAGCAGAATCCGTTGATTCCCAGGTTGCTCTTAAATACGTTAACGTTGCCCTCGCTACCGTAAAGTATAACTGACTTTTCAACAACTGCTAAGCCGCAGAAGCGAGCAGGTCTGCCGAGGCAAACGCAAGCTTCAAGTTCAAGCTTAATATAGAACCTGACGGTGATTTCATAAAAGCCCCTGTTAAACTGAACGGGATCAACAGTAATGTTGCTGGCAACAATACAAGCCTTTGCAACACGAACGTTGGTTGTACGTTCAATAAGCTCCTGACCGTCGGGAGTAAGAAATACGGCAACATCTTCAAAGCAATCACGGTCGCGGCAGCTGTCAAACACGTGATAGGTATCAATAATGACAGATTCGCCGCATGCCGATGACGAGCCCGATCTGCCAAAGGAGCAGCCGTTTCTGTTATCTGCCATGGGGAGTTCCTCCATAATAGTATTCCGACCGAGTCGGTAGAAGATCCAAAGCTTTCCATAGTGTACTTACTTTAGAGTCTCTATACCATATTATGCCGGAACATAATCCGATGTGCCTGATAACATAAAGAAAAAGCCGTGAGCAACTTAAAACTACTCACGGCTCATTTCTTATTATAAGTACTTTTTCATTGTATCCGTAGCTTCTTCTTCGGGAAGAGAAGACGTTATGAAGCATTCAAAACCAATTTTCTCAGAGAGCATATTGATCTCATCAAGGAATTTGTCGAATGCAGGAATGTCGTTGTTGCATATCTTGAGAGCAGAGTCGATAAAGAGATCGGTAAGATCGTGGTCGCTGGCCGAGATGCCTGCAACGAAACCATACAGAGACTGCGCGTCATCTATAAAATATGCTTCAGCCGGAATAAGACGTGCGGTGTATTTAACATCAGTTGTGAGCTTTGTGCCCTTTTCAATGCAAACAACCGAACCGTGGCTTTCAGCAGATGCTTTGTTAACAAGTTCGATGAGATGCTTGGTTTTTCCGGTGCCTTTAACACCAATCATAAGTTTTAACATGGTAGAACCTCCATATATAGCATTGGGATTATCTCTCCCTATATATATAATACACTAAACTTCCTGAAAAATCAAGAGGGATTTTTGTCAAAATCAATAAAAACTGCTCAGTTAACACAAAGTTAACAATATTAGTTCATTCTCTGTTCAAGTAATGCCTTTTTGTCTTCGTAACCGGGCTTGCCCAAAAGAGCATACATGTTGTTTTTATAGGCCTCAACACCGGGCTGGTTAAATGGGTTAACACCGAGAATATAACCTGATACAGCGCAAGCATATTCGAAGAAGTATACAAGCTGTCCAAAGGTTTTTGCGCTTCTGTCTGAAAGCTCGATCACCATATTCGGAACACCTCCGTCAACGTGAGCAAGTAAAGTAGCTTTCATGGCAGTCTGGTTAACGTAGTGAAGTTCTTTGCCCGATAAGAAGTTAAGACCGTCAACGTTAGCAGGGTCATTAGGGATAATAACAGAATCATTAGAGCTCTTTATGTCAACAACTGTTTCAAAGAGGTTTCTTCTTCCGTCCTGAACGTACTGACCGAGCGAGTGAAGGTCAGTAGAGAATATTACAGATGAAGGATAAAGACCCTTCTGATCCTTGCCTTCGCTTTCGCCGTAAAGCTGCTTCCACCATTCGTTCATCATAAGCATGGAAGGCTCGTATGAAACGAGTATTTCAGTGGTAAGGCCCTTTCTGTAAAGAATGTTTCGAAGTGCCGCATACTTTAAGCAGTCGTTGTCTTCAAAAGACGCGTTCATATAAAGCTCACGCGCATCCTGCGCGCCCTGCATCATAGCATCAATATCTATGCCTGCGCAAGCGATGGGAAGAAGACCAACCGCAGTAAGAACAGAGTAGCGTCCGCCAACGTCATCCGGAACAACGAAAGTTTCATATCCCTTTTCGTCTGAGAACTTCTTGAGTGTACCGCGTGCTTTGTCGGTAGTAGCAAATATTCTTTCTTTAGCACCGTCTTCGCCATACTTCTGTACAAGGAGATCGCGGAATATTCTAAAAGCAACGGCAGGCTCGGTTGTAGTGCCCGACTTGGAAATAACGTTAACGCAAATGTCCTTGCCTTCACAAATAGCAAGAAGCTCTGCAAGAGCGCTAGATGAGATGTTGTTACCTGTAAAATAAATGTCGGGAGTATCTTTTTTCAGCGAGTTGTATAACGGCGACTTAACGAATTCGATAGCCGCACGTGCGCCAAGATAGGATCCTCCGATACCGATTACAACGAGTATATCGCAAGTTTTGCAAATCTTTTCTGCAGCCTTCTTGATGCGTGCAAATTCTTCCTTATCATAGTTAACGGGAAGATCGACCCAGCCAAGGAAATCGGCGCCGAGACCGCTTTTGTCTTTAACGGTTTTGTCAGCGAGTATCGTCTGATTCTTAATACCGGCGATCTCATCATCGTTTATGAACCCTTTTGTATATTTGTCAATAACCTTAAGTGACATAATAAACCTCCGATCCGCAGTGCGGTAAATTATAGCATGTAAACCAATAAATTGGTTTAACGAGCATTTAATTATATGATACTACAATCCAAATAAAATTTCAACTATTTAACGAAAAAAATACTGCAAATTTCATTTTTTATCTGTTGTCCATTGACTAATCCCTGATGGGCGTGTTATAATCTACACTTAGTGTCAAACTTTTAAAGGAGCGTTATAAATGAGCTTGAATATAAGAGGGCTTTTGTATCAGAGTGCCCGATCACTGGAAAATTTTCTGTTTCCGCCAACGTGTATTTCATGCCATAACATCTTGGGAGAGGAAACAAGTGAGGTAATGTGCCACATATGTCGTGTTAAATGGGAAAACGCAAAAACAAGTATAAAGCAGGCTTTTCACGGGCAGGCAGTAGTTCCGTTTGAAATAGAAGATGCTCCTTATAATAAAGACAGCTATATAGCATCTCTTATAAATTACAGACCAATGACGTTGGATGCAGGATTTGCCGTCGGACAAAGACTCATATTTGAACTTAAACGGCATAATTTCAAAAGGCACATAGACTTTATGTCAAAAGAACTTGAAAATCTCGTGCATGAAACGATGCCCGGCGTTAATAACTACAATGATTATACAGTAGTCAGTATTCCCCGTAACCCGATAAACTATATTAAAACTGCAAACGACGGAGTACGTGAAACAGGCAAAAGCCTTGCAAAAAGACTTAATTGTGAATACGCAGATATCCTTGTAAAAAGCATATTTTCCAAAGAACAGAAATTCCTTTCTGCCGCGGAGCGAAGTAAAAACGTGTCGGGAAATATCAGCTTGCGTAAGGAACATGTCGGCAGAATAAAAGGTAAGAGAATAATTCTTGTAGACGACGTCGTCACAACAGGTGCGACCGTTAAAGAAGCCGCACGGCTTCTCATGTGTGAAGGCAAAGCAAAAAGCGTGTACGTTTATTCAATAGCGCAAAACGCAGACAGATTAATCAGAAAGCTCTGAAATAAATCCAATAACCGCGTTTGAAACGTACATACCCTTATCTGTCAGAGCAAACCCACCGTCTAATATCTTTATCAAGCCGCTCTTAACAAGCGGCCTGATCTCTTTATAAATGACGTCGAGAGGGGCGAACTTTTCAAGAACAGAGTCCTTAACACCTGAAGACAGCCTGAGTGAAAGCATAAGTTTTTCCATATTGGATTCAGACTTATCAATCACCTTGCGCTCACATATAATATCTGCTTCATTTAATGAACCGGATTCATACACCGCCAAAAAGTCCGCAATGCTTTTTGTATACGCATACCTGACAGAGTCAATATAGGAATGTGCCGACGGACCAAAGCCTATATATTCTTCGCAAAGCCAATATCTTAAGTTGTGCCGGCTCTCATAACCGTCACGGGAAAAATTGCTGATCTCATAATGATTATACCCCTCAGCTTTGAGACGGTCGCATATTAAAAGATACATGTCTGCATCCATGTCTTCGTTAGGTAACGTAAACGTGTCTTTAGCTTTATAAAACGGTGTGCCCGGCTCGATTTTAAGTGAATATGCAGAAATATGCTCGGGTGCATGACTTATAACAAAATCAAGCGTAGACTCAAGCTTTTGTATATCCTGAGAGGGAAGTGAAAACATAATATCAGTGCTAATATTCTTAAAGCCCGCCGCACGCGCATTTATTAGTGTGTTTTCATAATCTTCAAGTCTATGAATACGACCGAGAAGCTTTAATTCGTCCTCATTTGCCGACTGAAGACCGATGGAGAGCCTGTTAACACCGGCACAAAAAAGGGAAGAAAGCTCATTTTTTGACGATATACCCGGGTTTGTTTCAACTGTAAATTCAGCGCCACATGTAACGTTATATGAAGAATAAACTTCATTTACGATTCTGCATAAATTTTCACTGCCCAAAAAAGTCGGAGTACCGCCGCCAATATATACAGTATCTATAATACGATCTTGGTATAATCCCGATTTTTCTCTTATCTGAGAGATAAGCGCATTCGTGTATCGATCCCGTAAATTCTCATCAGCAGAGAGCGAATAGAAATCGCAGTAATTACATTTTTTTAAACAAAACGGGACGTGCATATACAGTCCCGCTTTTTTTGTATTATTCATATCAGTCCTCATCGTCAAGCTTGAGTACAGCCATAAATGCTTCAGGTGAAACCTGAACGCTGCCGAGCTGGCGCATCTTGCGCTTACCCTCTTTCTGCTTTTCAAGTAACTTCTTTTTACGCGTAATGTCACCGCCGTAGCACTTCGCAAGTACGTCCTTGCGCATAGCCTTGACCGTTTCGCGCGCAATGACCTTGCTGCCGATAGCAGCCTGAACAGGTATCTCAAAGAGCTGACGCGGAATATTTTCCTTTAGTTTTTCAACAAGCTTGCGCGCTCTCGCATAAGCCTTGTCAGCGTGTACTATAAAGGAAAGCGCGTCAACGACTAAGCAGTTTAAGAGAATATCAAGCTTAACAAGCTTTGAGGGCTCGTATCCGCTTATCTCGTAATCAAGTGATGCATACCCCTTTGTCTTGCTCTTGAGCGCATCAAAGAAGTCGTATACTATCTCATTAAGAGGCAGCTTGTAGTGAAGCTCGGCACGGCCAGTATCAAGATACTTCATATCGATGTAGAAACCGCGCCTGTCCTGACAAAGCTCCATAATGCTTCCGATATAATCGGGAGGTGTGAGTATCTTTGCACTAACCATAGGCTCGTACGCCGTTTCAATTTCATCGGGTGGAGGGAAGTTTGTAGGATTGTCAATAGAAATCTCCTCGCCGTTTGTCTTGCGTATCTTGTAAATAACGCTTGGTGCCGTTGTGATAAGATCAAGATTGAACTCGCGTTCAAGACGTTCTTCAATTATCTCCATGTGGAGAAGACCGAGAAATCCGCAACGGAAACCAAAGCCGAGAGCACTCGATGTTTCGGGCTCAAATATGAGCGCCGCATCGTTAAGCTCAAGCTTTTCAAGAGAATCGCGAAGATCACCGTATTTTGCACCGTCAGCAGGATATATACCTGCGTATACCATAGGAAGTGCAGGCTTGAATCCGGGCAGAGCCTCGCTTGCCGGATTTTCTGCACTTGTTACAGTATCACCAACGCGTGTGTCTGCAACGTTTTTGATGCTCGCCGTAATGTAGCCAACCTCACCAGCATAAAGCGCGTCAGTCTTTTTGAGACCGAACGGGTCAAGATAGCCTACGTCAACTATGTCAAACTCAGCACCACTACTCATAAGTCTTATCCTGTCACCCGGCTGTACTGAACCGTCAATAACTCTTATGTTAACAACAACACCGAGATAACTGTCGTAGTAAGAGTCAAATATCAACGCCTTCAGCGGAGCAGACTCGTCTCCAACAGGAGCCGGAATGTCTGTAACTATGCGCTCAAGTACCTTGTCAATGTTAAGTCCGACCTTAGCCGAAACAGCAGGACAGTCCTGTGCAGGAATACCGATAATATCTTCAATCTCATTTCTGACACGGTCAACGTCGGCACTCGGGAGATCTATCTTGTTTATAACGGGAAGAATCTCAAGATCATTGTCAACCGCAAGATAAGCGTTGGCAAGTGTCTGCGCTTCAACGCCCTGCGTGCTGTCAACGATCAGGATAGCACCCTCGCAAGCATTGAGCGAACGTGAAACCTCGTAGTTAAAGTCAACGTGCCCGGGTGTGTCAATGAGATTGAAAATATACTCATTGCCGTCATTGGCATTGTAAACAAGCCTTACCGCACGCGCCTTGATGGTTATACCGCGCTCGCGTTCAAGATCCATGTTGTCAAGAAGCTGTTCTTCCATTTCACGCTTGGAAACAGTCTGAGTATGCTCGAGTATTCTGTCAGCAAGCGTGCTCTTGCCATGGTCGATATGAGCAATTATTGAAAAATTCCTTATTTTTTTAAGTCTGTCGTTACCTGGCATATATAAACTCCTGAAAATTCTAATCACAACTATTATAATTTAAAATAGTATCTATTGTCAATCATTTAAAGAAAATTAAATTGAAATTTAATCCTTTGACAAACGGCTTAAGTCCGAATGTTGCCTGAGCGTCAATAACGGCAAGCTGAAGAGCGCGCTCTATAACCCTGTTTATCTTTTCTTCATTGCCCACATCAAAGCAGGCTTCCTCGAATAAGTGGCGAAGTGCGACAAAATCGCCATAATCTACTCCGTCAAGACTGCTCGCCCACGATTTCATTTCGTCATGGCTTGCAACTTTGAGTTGCTTGCGCTGTACTTTCTTACGAGTAAAGTCCTTAAGCTTCCCGGACTCAAAAACGCTCACGTCGGCAAATTCCTCGCCCAGGATTTTGAGGGAAGCTTTTCCTTCAGGCTTTTGTGAATCATTTTTCGAAATTTGCATAGACTGAGTATTGACATTTCCTAAAGGATATGTTATTCTTTTTATAGGACCATACTTGGTTATATGCAACGGCAATTGCAGCCTATTAGCCCTGAACCAAGTATCGGTCCTTTTTTTATTGGGATCTAAATATAGAATTTCGCTTGTATCAATAAAGTTTTGTGTAGGGGTCATATCTTTCGGATTATTTTTATTCTCTCTGCTATGTGAACTTACAACCTTAATTTCATCAAGCAATACCCCTGTATTGTGCCCTGTTGGTTCCAATTCAAGCACAACTAATAATGGCAAATTGTTTGCATTATAAACTTCTCCGAACATAGTCAGCCTACTTGGTATGCTCTTAGATTTCATTATGATTATAGGGTTTTCAATAGCTTGTGGAACCTGTTTCAAAATTCCGTCTGTTAAGTAATGACCGTGATCATTAAATGTAGTTCTAATTTTTGAACTGTCCCAATATATATCCTGTTCTTTTACGCCTATACTTTTTAAAGCATCAGATGTGCGTCCTACATATAAACGATATCCTTCAGGCATTCCTTTTTTTATCCACGAATTAAACACACGTTCAAAACTTGGGTCAATTGAATACTTGACATTCGCCGCCTCGGATTCTTCCGAGGTATTTTTATTTTCTGTAACAGTTTCAGTACTTTCAGTAACAGTTTCAGTGCTTTCAGTAACAGAATCTGCGCTCTTGCTTACATTCTTTTCAGAACGCCTGAGAGCTCGCTGCCATAAACGTGCCGCCCTCTCCATTTGTGCATGATTAAGACCGTATCTGTCAACCTTTGCATTTTTGCGAGGGAGCGCCGCATTTATTCTCGCCAGAACATCCTTGAGGAAATCAAGGATCTTGTGTGCAAGATTATAATTCTCCTGTGCAAGCTTTTGAAAAAGAGATACGTCTTTAAGCATAAGCTCGGTGTAGTTCGCGCATATCTCTTCCATAGCTCCTACGCGGTCAATATATTTGCCTTTACTACGGTGCGCATCTATAATACGCCGAATCTCAGCATCAAGCGTTTTGCCCTTAAACATCTTCTGTATAACGTAGTTGCCATAAGCACGTGCGCCCTTTGGATCGCTCTCAATAAAGCGGTGCGTAGTTTCATGAGCAACAACGGTAAGATACGGTACGTTAGCACTTCGCGCTATAACCATTTTTCCGTTTATGTAATAACCGTTGTATTTCGATTCGTCCGCATCATCATACGTTATCTCAATGCCGAGCACCTTGCCGAGCTTGTCAAGGAAAGCTTGTCCCTCAGCATCGATAGGAGCGGCTCTCTCACCTTCTGTAAATCCGGCGCTTGTGCTTTTAAGCATAGCCTTGCCCTGCGCCTTCTTGACATTTTTAGCTTTTTGTGATACAATGGCCTTGTTCTCAACATCTCCTTTTGGAGCCGGGGAGTCGATACCTTTCGGCATACTCTGTTGGGAACTTTTTTTATTGTCTATAAATTTCACTTCATATAGGAACTGCTTTTGCCCTTTATCTCTCACAACGATCTCAACATCAAATCCGTTATACGTAGTCTTAAAATAATGCATAGCTATAACATTCTTTTTTGCAGCATTATCTAAACCGACAATATTGGTATCGGTGTGAGAATATGTGCTACCCTTTATAATTGATTCAAAATCAGGTATAGCCTTTATTCGTGCATTTACCTCTTTATCAGACCTTCCTTTTTTGGAATAAACTGCTTTGTTTACCGAAAACTGATCGGTTGAAATTTTTATTGACTTGTTTCCGGCAGTTTTTTTAATGCTCGCATTGCTTAAGTCAATAATATTTTTTTCTAATCTTGCCCTTTTAGTGGGTGATAAAGAATACTTCACATTCTCCGTCCCGGAATTATCCGGGGCATTTTTATTTGCATAAGCACGTGCGTCAAGTCTGCCTGCCTCATGCGCCAACGATTTCATATCCTCAGGCATCACGGAGCCGGTGACCTTGTCTGCAGATCTTATACTCATACCCGAAAGTCCTGCATCATAATATTTTACGAATTCTTCGGAATACACCTCGGGAACGTTAAGTCCAGTATACGCGAGTATGCCGTTTTGTCCGAGCGTACTCGCACGGCTCAAAGCACTGCCGACTCTAAGATTCAGCATTGTTCCGCGATTGTTTGCCATACTTAAAATATTATCCGTTGTCGAAGCCGTGCCGCCAAAAGCAATATTTTCGCCCGCAAGGTTATTTTTTCTTTATTCACATTGATTTCTATTAAAAGAAGCTAAAAACTCTTTACAAGAAGAGTGAAATATGATAAAATCAAGCGTGATCGGAGGTGAAATTACGCTTATGAAAAAGAAAAAAGTCGGTTTTCAGACACTCGGCTGCAAGGTCAATCAGTATGAGTCAGCGGCAATAGCCGAAAAGCTTGCAGAGCTTGGTTTCGAAATAGGAGACTTTTCTGATAAGTGCGACTACTACGTAGTAAACACCTGTACGGTCACGGGTGAAGCAGACAGAAAATCAAGACAGATGATAAGACGTGCGAAAAAGAATAACCCCGACGCATGCATCATCGTAACAGGCTGCCTTGCACAGATAAACGCCGAAAAGCTTGCAGAAATTGAGGGAGTAACAGCAATCGTCGGCTCACGTACAAAACTTCAGGTAGTTGAAAAAATTCGCGAGCTTGAGCTCGGCGAGAATGTTAAAAATATAGACGTAGCGCCACTGTGTAACATCGGATTTGAGGATATGATGCTCGACGGAAGATTCGGCGGCGGAACTGACGAGCGCACTCGCGCATACGTCAAAATCGAAGACGGCTGCGATTCTCATTGTACATACTGTATAATACCAACGGCACGCGGCGCAGTATCTTCAAAATCACCGGAAGACGTTATAAACGAAGTAAAAGCGCTCGTCAAAAAAGGCTACCTTGAAGTAGTACTTACAGGTATAGAAACAGGCTCTTACGGCAAGGACTTCAAAGACGGTTACACTCTTGCCGATCTTTTGAGTGAGGTTGATAAAACAGAGGGACTGGAGCGAATAAGACTCGGCTCACTCGACCCGTCAATAATGAAGCCTGACTTTGTTGAGCGTATATCAAAACTAAAAAAACTCACACCGCATTTTCATCTCTCACTACAAAGCGGCTCCGACAGGATTTTAGCACTTATGAAACGTAAATATAATACGAAAATGCTCATTGAATATATGGGAAACATAAGAGCGCATATACCCGGGGTTATGTTTACAACAGATATAATCTGCGGATTTCCCGGCGAAACAGATGCCGACTTTGAAGATACTTGCGAATTTGTAAAAAAAGCAAAATTCTTAAGCGCACATATCTTCGCTTATTCAAAAAGAGAAGGCACTCCTGCCGCAGTAATGTGTGATCAGGTGCCTTCAAACGTAGCATCTGAAAGAGTGAATAAACTCTACAAGATAGTGGGCGAGATTTCAAAAGAACTTTTGTCAGGATACGATGAAAGAATAACAACGGTAATACCGGAAGAATATAAAGACGGTATGGCAATAGGACATACACCGAATTTTATAGAAGTAAAAATACCGTGCACCAAGGACGAGTATGAAAAAATCCATGCAAAAGTCGCCCGCGTAAAACTCGTCGTGAATGAAAATACAGTCACAGGGCAAATAATGGAAGAGTGAGCGATTTATTACAAATAGATTACAGTTGACATTTTTCTATTGAAAAATATAAAAATTGTGGTATACTGTAAAACAGACTGAGCCGAAGGAGGGAAGAGTTGTGGCGGAAAAATCGCAAAACAGAACGATAGCGCAGAATAAAAAAGCCTATCACGACTATTTCGTTGACGAAAAATATGAAGCCGGAATCGAACTCTTCGGCACGGAGGTAAAAAGCATCAGAAACGGTGGGATAAACCTCAAGGATTCCTACTGTATGATAGAAGCCGGCGAAATATTTGCCGTTGGCGTACACGTAAGTCCGTACGAAAAGGGAAATATTTTCAACCGCGACCCGTATAGGGTAAAAAGACTGCTGATGCATAAAAAGGAGATAAATAAGCTCCTTGGTCAGATAACACAAAAAGGTCTGACACTTGTACCGCTGTCGGTCTATTTCAAAGGCTCAAAGCTTAAAATGGAAATAGGACTGTGCAGAGGTAAAAAGCTCTATGATAAGCGTGATGATGCGGCAAGAAAGCAGGCAGAGCGCGATATTGAAAGAGCACATAAGGAAAGATACTGATAAAACCTGTATTGAAAGCACCGATACGGGTGCGTAAAGGTTTCGACGGGGATTTTGAGGTATGGTAAGCGAGTAGAGTTTGGGGCAACTCTTAAATAAGTTCCAACTTAAAATTAAACGCTAACAATACAGAATTAGCAGCAGCGTAAGCGCATAGCGCACGCTTGTCGCGCATAGTAGTACCGCGAACTATGCCCGGCATCAAATCAGCGGTGAACGTGAACGGCCCTTTCGCCATTGAAGCCGTCACGCAATAAATGGATTACCTTGATAGAAGCCTGTCTTTCGGCGACTTGAGAGGGAAGATTAAAAGATAGACTACACTCGTAGAAAGCTGTATCAAGAGGTTTTCGGACAGGGGTTCGACTCCCCTCGCATCCACCAAAAGAAAAAGCCTTGTATATCAAGGCTTTTTCTCGTTTTCCTTGAAACAACAAGGAAAATTGCGTGTTTCACTTTTGGAAAATTAAATTTAATTTTAGTTTAATAAACCTATTTTTGTACAAATGCAACACAAAATGCAACACAAATTATTGCGTTGCATTTTCTTTATAAGTTATTTTCTTTTATTAGTTGATATGAGAAAAGACGCGCTCTATTGTATTGTCGATTTCCATATTTTTTTCTTTCATTGTATGCTGATAAACTGTTTTGAGCATATGGTCTGTGGCGTGTCCTATACGCTCCATTACATATTTATCCGGTATACCTGAAGACATAAGAGCAGACGCATAATAATGTCTTAGATCGTGAAAGCGATAGTTTGGCATATTTAGCGCTTTTATCATTTCTCTGAATCTGTAACTGATTTGGTCAGGGTTTAATTTTATCGGCAATTCATTCTTTTTGATTACGTCCATTACAAATTTCGGCGGATATGCAAGTCTATTGCCTGCCTCGGTTTTTGCATGGTCCTGAATTACCCATTTCCTTGAGTCATCTACGAGCATTACTTTTGTAATTGGTATCATACCGTTTTTCACTTTGTCAATTGCGCATATTTCACTCCTGCGCATACCTACAAAAGCTCCGAGAAGTATCGGTAATTCCATATCCGTACCTTTGGTATAATCCCACATGCGTTTGATGTCTTCGCTTGACGGTATTTGTATATCAGGCTTTACTCTTTGAGGGTATCGTATGCGGAATGTTTTTTCGGGCATATAGTCTTTTATTGCAGACAATATTAAGCCAAAGCGATTTTTAACTGTTTTGGATGATGTTTTTATTGCTTCCTCGTTTACGTATGATTGAAGTACAGCAGAAGTTATATCATCTATGTTAAGAGCAAATAAACCGGGAAAACAAGATCGGCGTATTCTTTTATATCCGGCTATTGTACTAACCGAAAGAATATTGCTCTTCAAGTCAATATACTGGTCGAGTACATCACCAACTGTAATGACACTTTTGTTTTCTTTGGATTCGCCTTTGTACGTCAGAGCCATAAGCTCTGCTTCCTTTTTTGTGGGAGCGGTAAAAGACTTATACTGTCGCTTGCCGTTCTCATCTTTGCCTATATAAGCAAGGCAACGCCAATTACCACTGCTTATTTTTTTGGCTTTTGCCATAACTTGCATCTCCTTTTTTATTTTTATAACTTAAAAGCACTTGACAAACCCTATTTAATAGGGTATAATGTAAGTGAGAGGTGAGAGAGATGACGAGAATATTTGTTGAATTGCCGTCCTTTCGTTCCGAATGGAAAGCAATGGGATTGACTGATGCGGACTTAAGACGTTTGCAAGATGAATTGCTTGAGAATCCGGAAGTTGGAAAAGTGATGCAGGGAACGGGCGGCGTTCGCAAAATGAGGTTCGCATTTGAACACAGGGGAAAAAGCGGCAGCGTTCGGGTGATCTACATTGATTTTGAGATAAAAGAAAAACTATATCTGTTAACTGCATATCCTAAGAATGAGAAAGACAATTTATCAAAAGCAGAACGTAACGAACTGAAGCAGCTTGTTGAATATCTTGAAGAAGAACTTTATAAAAACTGAAGCTATTTTTGATTGATGAGGAGAAAACTATGAGTGCATTTTTGAAAATACAAAAAGGGCTTAGAGAAGCTATTGCATATGAAAAAGGGGAACTGAAAGCTAAAACCAAGAAGATCAGCATTACCCCTTTGCGACATTACGAAGCAAACGAAATAAAGAATATTCGTATAAAAGCCGGAATGACGCAGCAAGTATTTGCCGGATACTTAGGAGTATCCGTTAAGACTGTAGAGGCATGGGAAGCAGGGAAAAATCATCCTGCAGGCTCGGCATGCCGTTTATTGGAGCTTGCAAATACCGACCCGTCTTTTCCTCAAAGAATGGGTATAATAAACTACTGACGATAAATATATCATTTAAACAGCTCGGCGCAAGCCGGGCTTTTTTATGTACCGAAGTATTTTAGAATGCTTTTAATAATAATTGCAAAAACTATTGACAAATTACTGCTCTGTGTGTATAATATTATTAGCAACTAAAATACAGTTGCAAGAAACAATTACAGAGGCAAACAATGGGTAAGAACGAGAAACTGATAGACAGATTAAAATCAAGACCCAAGGACTTTACTTTTGATGAAATGCAAACGCTGTTATTGTCACTTGGCTTTGAGATGTCGAACAAAGGAAAGACGAGCGGATCGCGAGTGAAGTTTACAAAGGGTGATATATTTATCATTTTGCACAAACCGCATCCTCGGAAAGAGCTGTTGTCATACCAGATAAAGCAGGTTATTGAAATATTAAGTGAGGTGGAACTTATATGAACAACATACTTGAATATAAAGGTTATTACGGAAGCGTGGAATACTCATCGGAAGACGGCGTTTTGTTCGGTAAGGTTATAGGAATAAAAAGCCTTATATCCTATGAGGGCGAAAGCGTTGAACAATTAAAGGCTGATTTTGAAGGAGCGCTTGACGAATATTTAGAATATTGCCGGGAAAAAGGTGTCGAACCGGAAAAGATGTATAGAGGTTCGCTCAACGTAAGAATGTCACCTGAAACGCACAGACAGGCGGCGATTATTGCCTTATCACAGCATATATCCCTCAATCAGTTTATAGAAAATTCGGTTAAAGAAAAGATTGCGACATATACTGTTGGAATTTGATAAAATTATGAGCTCGGCGCAAGCCGGGCTTTTTTATTTAAAGTTGGTTTATAAGATTTTTATGTCTATTAGCGTTCCTTCAATAACACAATTTTTGGTTATTTCAGCAGAATAATCGTCCTCGGTAAAGATAGAAATATCGAATATATCAGAGGTGATATTATCGAGCCGGAAAACAACACATTCAATCAGGTCAAGTCTTGCACCGTCGCCTGATGTATCAAATTTTTTTATATTGTCAAATTGCTCTCGAGATATATTAAGTTTAAAATAATAGTCCTCGTAATATGAATAGTGCAATGTCATGCATAAGTTGTCATTTTCATAAAAAATATCTTTTATGATGCCCCAATCGATATATATGTTTTTGCTTTTATAATTATCTATTATGTCTGCAGAGTATTTCCCTTGGCTCAGCACATCTTCAAAATGTGTTGCATTATAAGATTCGGCAAACTCTAATACCATTTTTTCGTATTCTGTCGGTTCATCTGTATTGTTTGAGTTTGCGCAGCCGCTTAAAGTTAGCAGTATAAAAGTGATTATAAGTAAGCAGGATATTCTTTTCATGTTGATATACCTCGAATGTTAAAATGTGTTTTAAGTACAGACTTTGCATTTTCGCCGGTTACCGGCTTCTTCTATAAGACCGCTTCGTATTGTTTTTGATCTGCTTAAGGTCGGGCATTTTTTGGTTATGTGAATACACTCGCCTTTAGGTACCCAATACCAAGTACGGTTTTCTTCGCAACTTTTAAATATGGCAAAACACCCTAAAAGCAAAGATGCGATAATAATAAATATAATTATTCGCTTGATCAAAGTTATTGCGGATTTCATAGTTTTTTAAAAACCTGGCTTCGAGAATAATTTTGATATTGCACTAAAAATAATCGGAAATACAATAAAAACAGCAAATATCGTGTAATATATTATTGATAACCAATTTTGTGCTGAAAGAATTACGAATATAAATCCAATTATCCATAAAGGTATGAATAAGATAGGCAGCAACAACGTTAAAAATATTATAATAAAGCTTATGATGGTGTTTACAGGTATAAAGATTAGCGGGAGAAGTGCAAACAATCCTGATAAAACTCTGTTTGACATAACAAAACTTAAAAGCGAGAAAATAATTGTGTAAATGTTGAAGAAAAAATCATAGATTCTGGTCATAAAATAGCCCTCGTTTAATATATTTAAAATTTTGCTCTAAGCTCAACGACTTTACCGAGCACTCGAACTGGAAGATCTTCGACCTGCTTTTTTGAGTAGAACATCGGCTCGTATTCGGGATTTGTTGATATTAGCATGACACCTTCGGGTGTCTTTTTTATTTTCTTGCACGTTGCTTCGTCTCCGTTGACAAGCACGATTACTGTATCGCCATTGTTGAAATCAGACTGTAATCTTACTATTACGACGTCGCCGTCAAGCATGCGCGGTTCCATACTGTTACCTTTAATCTGAAGCGCGATGTATTCTCCGTTTCGTGCCATATCTTCATCAATTTCTTCATAATCAATTATTTCTTCGATAGCTTCGATTGGAATACCGGCTGCGACTTTGCCGTATACGGGGATTTTTACGCCTATGCGTTTGGGTTCGGTTTCTTCGCGACCAAGTAAAAAATCAATTGAACAATCAAGAATATAAGATAATTTTTTTAATGATTCGTTATCGGGTTGGCTTGAATCGGTTTCCCACATTGCTATCGTTGAACGAGATACGCCTATCAAATCAGCGAGCTTTTGCTGATTCATTCCCTTTTGTGTTCTAAGTTGTTTTAATGTTTTCAATATATCACATCCTTTAGTTATATTATAACGTCAAAAAACTTGACAATCAATAAAAAACAAAATATTTTTGTCAAACATCTTGACAAAAATAAATGCGCGTGCTATGATTATGTCAAGAAGCTTGACAAAAGGGGGGCGAAAAAATGAATATAGAAGCTTTGAGGGTGTCAAGAGGGCTGACACAAGAGCAGCTGGCGCGAGAAGTGTCAGTATCGCGTTCGACAGTAGCAATGTGGGAAAGCGGCAAATCTAATCCTACCGCGAAAAAAATGCCTAAACTTGCTTCTGTACTTGAATGTACGGTGGACGAGCTACTGACTGGCGAAAGCACAACCGCTCACGCTAAGTGAGCTGAGAGGGAAGGAGAAAGCAATGGAAGAGAGAAAAAGAAACAGCCGCCGACACGTGGGGGTGTCAGCGACTGTTAAAAGATGCAAAGCTAAGATACGTCTATACAGAATGGCAAGACAGAATTTTAGCAAAAATGAGGTTATTCTGTTTCCGGTTTACTTAGTTCGATTACTTTTTCAACGAGCTCATCGAAAGCGTTGTCGACAGGAATATTTAGAATTTCTCGACAAGACTCGATGTGCGCTAAAGCCAAAAGCATAGCGGAGTATTCTTTTTTGGTGAAATACGTTAGAGATGTAAGGTACTTAAGCTTATTAAGAATAGACTGACAGAGTTGTTCTTGAATTTCCGGCTTCAGGTTATAACGGGGTTCTTCGTTATACGTTTCGACGGCGCTTTGCAGAATTACAATTTCATCATGACTAAACAGCAAGGTGATCGCCTCCTTTCTTTATAGAGAGGATTATAACATACTTTCCAGAAAAACACAAGTATACAAAATTAAGGAGAAAACGATATGGAAGAGAGAAACGTGGTTGTCACGCTGCATATTTCCGATGAGGGATATGCGAAAGATCTTCAGCGCAGGTTGATGCGCTATTTAAAGCAGGAAAATGAGAAGCTTCGCGATCGAGGCTGCGAGCCTTTGAAATGTGAGTTCAGGCTGAAGCGTTATGAGAGGGGCATATATGAATAAAAGTACAGCACCAAGAGACAGCGAATTTCGCAAGATTCTTAAAGGTCATATTGCTGTAAGCGGTCTTACACAGAATCAAGTGGCTGAGAATCTTGGAATAACAGGTCAGACTCTTATAAACTGGCTGAATTGTCCGGGATTGTTCCGGCTTGCCGAGCTTCGCAGGGTTTGCGATATGCTTCGCATCAGCCCCGAAGACAGGCGGAAATTATTATAAATTACAAAGGAGAAGAGAGATGTCAGAAACTAATGTATGTACATATTGCGGTCAGGTTGGATTTGGTCCGTGTGATTGTGGTGATGCTAAGCGCGAGCGTGTACGCCGTGAATATCTTGAGCGTGCGAACGAGGAAATTGAAAAACTGCTTACGGGTGAGGACGGTGTGAGTCTGGCAGACAAAGCGACCGTTGATTTGCTGAAGTCTATAGCCGAGCATGTTTCGTACAGGTGTTTACAGAGTGCGAAGTTTGTGTTGGTAAGCGGTATTGCCATTACGATGAAGCGTGTATCTCTGTTTCTATTGCAGGCGGTGAAGTATGATGTTCGGCGCGAAGCGGTATAAGATACTTGGATCGGGTGCGAGTACCTATGAGATTGGGGAATACAACGACATCGGTGTGCTTGCGCAGATATATACTGCGTTTTTCGATGACAAGTCGGCGACGTTTACGCTTTATCCCAAAAGGGGCGGTTGGCGTTCGCCCGGTGCGGACGTGCGCAAGAAAAAGATACATATGAGTGAAGTGGCGAGTTAAAGATATGGGAAGCAGAAGGACGTGGACTGAGGGTGAGCTCTCATATTTACAAGAAAATTGGGAGCTCCCCGACAGCGAGATTAGTAAAACACTTAACCGTCCTGTTTCTTCGATTGGTGGCAAAAGAAGACAACTTGGTCTTGTGGACAAAGAGGGTCAGAGGAAACGAGAATGGTCTGACGAAGAGTTAAGTTATTTACATGAGGTATGGGGAGAAAAGACTATACCTGAAATTGCTAAGAAACTTGGTAGATCTGTAAATGCTGTAAAAATAAAGGCAATGAGGACGCATCATCGAAGTCAAGTGCGATCGGGCGAAATGATGTCGGCACGCAAAGTTTCTGAGCTTCTTGGTGTGGATATTCATACGGTCACTGATTATTGGCTTCTAAAGTGTGGGCTGAAAGCCAAGAAGAAAAGGCTCGGAGAGTCAAAACGTACTACGACGGTTATTATGTTTTGTGATCTGCTCAAATGGCTTGAGGCTCACCAAGATTTATGGGACAGTCGGCGCGTTGAGCTTTACGGCTTAGGCATGGAATACGACTGGCTTGCAGCTAAAAGAAATATTGATGCAACTCTGCCGGCCCGCAAGGCTCAGAAGTGGACCAAGCACGAAGATGATCAGCTTATACTTATGTACCGCAAAGGCGATATGACATATACGGAAATTGCCCTGGCATTAAATCGTACCGTATCGGGAGTAGAACATCGGCTGCATCGTCTTGACGTTTGGGGGAATGGCAGATACATTTCTGACGAAGAGAGGGCGAAGAAAAAAGAGGCGGTTAAAGAGATCTTCGAACGAAAGACTCTTATGCGCCGCTTATCAAGTGCTATCCTTTCTTATAGAAATTCTATGGAATACGGCGAGTATTGGCAAAAGGATATGTGTCAGCATTGGGACAAGCTCAAAGGGTGCACTGCCGGCGAAAATAATTGTGATGAGTGTACGGTGTTCCTTCGTATTGTACCGCAGAACTGTGTGCGGTGCGGTGTGACGTTTTATGAGAGGCGTCAGAATATAATGTGCGAGCGCTGCAGGGCGGATCGGAAGCGCGCCGGGTACCGAAAATTTATCCGGGACAAAAGTCGGATGAAAATATAGATAAAGAAGTAGGAGAAAACAAATGAAGAAAAACCAAATCAAAGTAATTATTAAACGACCGGGCGAGGATCCGCACGAAAAACTTATAAATAACAGTCTCGAAACACTTCAGACGATAGTTGGCGGATATATCGAGACTGTAACACTTGCAACAGATTTAGCTATAATTTGCAACGAGGAAGGCAGAATTATGGGCCTGCCGTACAACTGTGACGTATGCGGTGTTTCGTTTGTCGGCCCGATTATTTTTGTAGGTGTGCGTGAAGATGAGTTCTGCGATGTGCCGGAGGCTTTTGAGTTCGGACTTTTAAGATTCGGAGGACACGATAGTGGGAAAATGTAAGAGATGCAATAAGGAAGTACACTTCCCGATAATGCTACATAGTACTTGCTGGGAGCTGGAAGTATCAAAAGCTGTTGAGGTATTCTGCGACAAGTATTGCAGATTTCCGAATGAGTGCAAGAATCAGGACGAGCTTGATGAGCATTGTGACAGCTGTGAGCTTGTAGATTTATTAAACTTAGGCGGAGATAAATATAGGGAGAAAGAAGAATGAACGATAACGATATTATTAAGGCTTTGGAGTGTTGCATAAACGGCAAGTGTGCTGAATGTCCTTTGGAGAAAATGGCTTGCTCAGAAACCGTTGCTATGCAATATGCTCTCGCCTTCATCAACCGACAAAAAGCTGATAAAATCATTGCAGAAAGAAAAGAAAAAGATGCAAGGGCTTTATTCAAAGATGCAACGGCAGAGATTGCGAGGTCGAAGAACAAGCAGAAACCGACAGGGGCGAGTGGCTATAAAATCGAAAATGGCAAGGTTGTATTTTTCACAAATATGCTTAATGGTTATAGATACGAATATAAAGACCTTGACGAAGTTGTCAAAACATTAAATGAGCTTTTGCAAGAGTGTTATAGCAAGGACGAAATCGCCTTTGCTTTAAGATGTAAAACAGAGGAATTAAAAACCGCAAAATCCGAAGCAATAAAAGAGTTTGCAGAAGAATTTGAAAGACGGTGCATACAAGGCGGGATATATCCTGCGTTTGTAAAGGCAAGGCTTAATGAGATTGTAAAGGAAAGGGTAAGGGAGTAAATGACTATAGTATTAGGTATTTTGGCAATGGGTATTGCTATATCAATGGCGAAAATGTAAAGCAGGGAAAGGAAAGATACATAATGACTTACTACATACAGTGTCCGCACTGCGGTGCGATTATCGAAACTACTAATTATATACCTGAAGATATGGTCTGCTACGGTTGCGGTGAGCATTATATCGTTAATAAAAAGAACAGCATGCTCAAGCCGCCGTTTGATCTATTCTATATTATATGTATGATTATGGTCGGCTGCGGCGGTTCTTTGGTGATCGGAGTTATAAACGGCGCTCTGAGTGCTGATTATCTTATTATTGCGCTTTTATGTATAGCGAGTGCTATCTTTGTTTATATTGCGACTGAGTGCACGCGAAAGACTATTGAGACAAAGCTGCTCTCTTTGATGCTTGGGAAGTGCAAAAGGATACCCGGTAATAAGAAAGTTTAAATATTTATTGAATTTTGACGTCGATTTTTACATTTACATCTAATATACAGGCTTTAAAACTGCCCCCTCTCGAGGGCAGTTTCGGGCTTGTATTGAATAGTAATAACTCGACCAACTTTTATTTAAAAAGACTTATTGAGAGGGGATTTTCGGATGTTTAATCAAAAATCTGTTTATCTGAAAAAAGAAAATAAAGACGTCTGTCCGGTCATGTCCTTTTATGCGTGTCTTGAAAACGTCAAGAAGAGTATCGGCTTTGATTATATCTGCAACGCGGACAAGCCTCTTGCGCACGAGTGCTGTCTTGCCATATGCGAGGTATTATGCCGGCGATGCGGTGTTATTCGTATTGACGGCGAGGAAATGCCTGCAGATATGGTGGCTGAGATATTCGAGCATTTGACGTATGAACATCTGCAGTACGTTTGCGACAGGTACAAGCTTATTACAAGTGAGATCAGGCGGAAGAAGCAATATTTAAGAGCTGCGCTTTACAATGCTTATTTTGAGCTTGAGGCTGCGGTTATAAACGACGTTGCGAGGGATAACGGGTAAATCGGACCGTCGGGGACGCCGGTCCCTACGGATTTTATGAGATAACGGAGTGTAGGAAGTATGCAAAGGGAAAGAAGAATACAATCGGGGAAGCTTTTGGAAGTAGACTTCTTTCCCGTTTTTAATGACGGCCGCAAGATACCTGAGCGTGCGCCGGGTATAAAGCGGAGCTCTGCAGAGCAGGAGAAATATAACCGTTCGCAGTCTGCAAAGCGTATGGTGCGCTATGCGAATACAAATTTTGACAATACTGACTATTTTGCGCATTTTACATATTTTGCCGAGAATGCTCCCGAGAGTGTTAAGCGTGCACGTTCTCAGTTTAATAATTTCCTTGGTCGTATCAAGCGCCGCCGTGCGAGAGAGGCAAAGATTTTGCGCAGGCGTATAGAAAAGCTTATATCTGCTCTTGCATCTGATCCTGCAAATGATGAGCTTGCAAACTTAATTGAGTCGCTTGAGGCGAACGTGCGCAAGCTTGAGAGTGAATTTAAGTACATGTACGTTGTTGAAGAGACTATTTACAAGACGGGAAAGTATGCCGGTCTTATTAGCTATCATTTTCACGCTTTTATAACGGGCGGACTTGATGCGCGTGTTATTGAATCCATGTGGACGCTTGGAGAGCGCTCCAAGTGCAATTATTTCGACCCTGAGCGTTTTGGACCCGAGTCGGCGGCTAAGTATATGTCAAAGGAGCTTTCGAGAGAGAAGCGTTTTTCTCACTCGACAAATCTCAAAAAGCCGAGAGAGCTTAAGCCGCGCGACGGTAAGATAACGCCTCGCGGTGTTGAAAAGCTTGCAAAAGAGCGTATTGATGATCGTGAATATTGGGAAAGACGGTATCCGGGATACCGCTTTTTGCGCTGCTATGCAAGGCATAACTCATACAACGGGTACTATTACGTATCGGCGGTGATGTATCAGAGCACGTCTGTTATGCCCGAGTGGACTCTTGATGATGATTTGTGGATGCCGGATTAACGGACCGTCGGGGACAAGCGGACCGTCGGGGACGCCGGTCCCTACGAGACGGAAATTTGCAGATGCCGGATTAACGGACCGTCAGTTTTGCGATGCAAAACTTGGATGCACGGTCCCTACGAGACGGAAATTTATGGATGACGGATTGGTATATTTTGCGATTTCAAAAACGAGAGGAGTGATGTTATATGGCGAAATTGCAGTCGCGGGACAGTCCGCGAGAGTCTGAGCTTACGGGTGTATGTCCTTTTTTCAGGTATGAGAGACCTTACAAGGGGAGACAGTATCTGTACTGTGAGTGCTGCCGTATAGAGTTCAAGGACAAGCTTTTCAGACGGGAGATAATTTACAGGTTGTGTGCGCATCCGGGCGGATACAAAGAGTGCTTTATGTACAAGGCACTTACAGCCTGCTACGAAAGGGGGGATAAAGGTGGCAAAAAATACGATGAGTGAAGGAGCAAAGTACATACTGAAAAAGCGCGACGAGGAGATAAAACGTCTCAAGGAGCAGATAAAGGGATACGGGAAGATTGTTGAGCTTTATCAGGCTTACGTTGTTTATCTTATCGATGTTGAGCATAAAAGGCATGCTGAGATAGATAAAGCAGTTCTCGGAGAGTATATTGATAATCCTGAGCGATTTAAGCTGCATTTGCAAAGTGACCAAGACAAGTACGTTATTGACGTTGAGAAAAAATAAAAAGACGGTGCTTCGAATATTTCTATATTCGGAGCGCTGTTTTTTTATGCTGTTTACTGTCATAGACAAATGAGCTTTTTTAAGTTAAGATGAAACCGTAAGGCAAAACGCAGGTGCACGGGTTGGTATGGAGAAATTTGTTAATTTATATGCGCTGTTTGCCTGTGGGCGCTGCCCACATGAAACCGTAAGGCAAAACCGTGTAATTTTTTTACGGTAAAAATCGGGTGTTTTCTATAACCCGGGAAAGGAAGATAATAATATATCTCGTTCGAGATATATGTATTATGCGTGATGAAAATGGACTCCGAGATCCGCAGTACGGAAAAAGGGGAGAAAATACAGGACGAAAATGAAGCTGCAGTTATGCCTGCCCAAGAGATAAAGAAGCCGAAGCAGAAGCGCGGTGCAAACGGCAGATTTGTTAAGGGCGGCGAGAAGCCGAAGAGCCCGGGAAGACCTAAAAAGTCTGAAGAGCTTAAGAAGCTTTTGCCGAAGTCGCTTTCGACTATTGAGGATATTTTGAACAGCAAAAAGACAGGCGACAGGCTCAAATTTGACGTCGCAAAATGGGTCGTTGAGATGAACATTGGCAAGCCCGCGCAACAGGTAGATGCAAAGGTTGAGGGCGAGACGAAGCTTTCTGCGGTCGTTCTTAATTTCGAGGGCGAGCTTGAAACATGGAGCGAGTAGCGGTCCGTAGCACGGACAGGCAAACAGCGCATGAGGTCTGTGCGATCTTGACGCCTCGACCCATACTCCGACGTTGTCGTAATTTTGCGGGAACGGCGCCGACGTTCTGTTCGACGGATCTAATAAAACAAAATTGCACATTTTTGGGGGCGGTTATGTTTGGCAAAAATTGAGACGGGGTCTCTTTCGGCCCCTATATTTGAACAGCTTCGCACGGAAGTGCCGAATCCGAAGCAGATCTTATTTTATAAGTCACGTGCCAAGCACACGGCATACGGCGGTGCTCGTGGCGGCGGTAAGAGTTACGCTATGCGCCGCAAGCTTGTTATGCTTTGTATGAGGTATCCGAATTTATCCGTGCTTTTGCTCAGACGTACCATGCAGGAGCTAAGAGAAAATCATATATTACCTCTTACGTATGCGCTGAACGGGTATGCGGTGTACAAGAAAGATGAGCGCTCTTTTGTGTTTCCAAACGGCTCAAGGCTTAAGCTCGGATATTGTGACAATGACGGCGATATGATGCAGTACCAGGGCGCAGAATTTGACGTTATAGGCTTTGAGGAAGCGACGAACTTTAAAGAAGAGTGGATAAGGTTTATACTAACTTCTCTCAGAAGCACGAGGACGGATTTTCGCACACGTGCGTACTACACCTGTAACCCGGGCGGACCCGGACATCAGTATATAAAGCGGTTGTTTGTCGATCGCAATTTCAGAGAGAGGGAGAATCCAGACGACTATTACTTTATATCGGCAAAGGTTTACGACAACAAGGTGCTTATGAATGCGAATCCCGAGTACATAAGTGCGCTTGAGGCTTTACCCGAGCACAAGAGGCGCGCTCATCTTGACGGAGATTGGGACGTTTACGAGGGGCAGGTGTTCGAAGAATTCAGAGACGACACCGAGCATTATAATGACAGGCTCGGCACGCACGTTATTGCGCCGTTTGATATTCCCGAGACGTGGACTATATACCGTTCGTACGATCACGGATACGCGAAGCCCTTTTCCTGCGCGTGGTGGGCGTGTGATTATGACGGAAGGCTTTATCGGATACTTGAGCTTTACGGCTGTGTGCCGCGCGAGGAAAACGTCGGTCTGAAATGGACCACAGACGAGATATTTGCAGAGATCGCGCGTATTGAGAGGGAACACAAGTGGCTAAAAAATAAGCGCATATACGGTGTTGCGGATCCTGCTATATGGGCTTCAAACGGCGGTATATCTATTGCCGAGGTAGCTGAAAAATTCGGTATTTATTTTGAACGTGGCGACAATCAGCGTATTACCGGGTGGGCGCAGGTTCACAACAGGCTCAAATTTGATGAAAACGGCATTCCGATGATGTATATATTCAATAATTGTCACGGCTTTATACGCACGATTCCGCTTTTACAGTATTCGAAAATATCGCCCGAGGACGTTGATAGCGATATGGAAGATCATATTGCGGACGAAACGAGGTATATGTGTATGATGCACCCGATTATTCCGCAGAAAAAAGCTGAAAAGAAGCTGCCTGAGTTTGATCCTCTTGATTCGGGCAAGGCTGTTAATTACAACACGTTTACGATGAGAAATTTATAGTCCGCGAGGGCGGACGGCCAAACAGCGCGTGCGGATTGCGTGAGTTTTTTCGTTGTGACCCGTACTCCGTTGCTTGTTAATTTTAAAAAGCAAAATTATCTGAAATAATTTATTTTTACCGCAGTCGTTTGGCTGCAGATTGGAGTTTGGTATGGAAAATGGTATCGAAAACAAGAATTTAAAAAGAAAAACGCCTGTTAAACAGAATAATGACGTCGGCTTTGAAAGGCGCAATATTGCAAGGCGCGGGCTTGAGCTTCTTAAAAAGTACAAGGACGGTAAGGCTTCTCTTGAACAGAGGATCATATCTGACGAGCTTTTCTGGCGGCAGCGTTACAATGATTATGCAGCTTCGAAAAACAGCACTGATCCTGAAAAAAATAAGCGCACGGACGTACCGCGTCCGACGTCGGCGTGGCTTTTTAATTCTGTTGTTAACAAGCATGCTGATTTAATGGACAATTATCCGAGCGCGGTATGTCTTCCCCGTGAGCGTTCAGACGAAGCTTCAGCTGATGCGCTTTCGTCTATTATTCCCGTTATAATGGAGCGCTCCGGCTTTGAAAAAGTCTATTCAGACAATGCTTATTACAAGATAAAGCACGGTGCTTGCGCTTACGGTGTATTTTGGGATTCTTCTCTTGAAAACGGGCTTGGTGATATTATAATCAAGTCGGTGGATCTTCTCAATCTCTATTGGGAGCCCGGAATCAAGGAGCTTGAAGAATCGAAGAACGTTTTTTGCGTTACTTTACGAGACAGGGAAGAGCTTACTGAGGAATATCCGGGAGTTGACATAAAGAGCGGCGATCTTATCGACGTAGCAAAATACATACTTGATGACAACATTGATACGTCCGACAAGGTGCTCGTTGTCGACTGGTATTACAAAAAGCGTATCGATGGCAGGACTGTTGTACACTTTATGAAGCTTGCAGGCGAGGAGATCCTTTATTCTACCGAGGATGATGCAGAATTATCCGATCGCGGTCTTTACGATCACGGAAAATATCCGTTTATACTTGACGTTTTATATCCCGAAAGCGGTACTCCGTACGGCTTTGGCGTTATTGCCGTTACGAAGGATGCACAGGTATACATTGACAGGCTTGATCAGAATATACTTGAGCACACGCTTATGCAGTCAAAGCCGAGGTTTTTTATAAAAAAGACTGCGAACATCAACCAAGAGGAGTTTCTTGACTGGAACATTCCTATCGTTACGGTGGACGGCAGTCTTAACGACGATAATTACCGTCCTATCACTGTGCCCGGTCTTAACGGTATCGTTGTGAACGTTCGTGATGCCAAGATCAACGAGATGAAAGAGACGAGCGCCAACCGTGACGTTAATTCGGGCGGTACTTCGGGCGGTGTTACCTCGGGTGCGGCTATTGCAACGCTCCAGGAAGCAGGAAACAAGGTATCGCGTGACATTATAAACACGACATACCGCTCGTACGTTGAAATTGTACGGCTCGTTATTGAGCTGATGCGTCAGTTTTACACCGAGACTCGCACGTTCAGGGTTACGGGAGATGCGCCGGGAAAGGCTGAGTACGTTGATTTTTCGTCTGCACAGATAGCAGAGCAGGCATTTACGGCAGGTGAAGAGGAATTATACCGTGTACCTATATTCGATATTGACGTACGCGCCGAGAAGCGTTCACCTTATGCGCGTCTTTCTCAGAATGAGACTGTTATGAACCTTTACAAGCTTGGTTTCTTTAATCCCGAAAATGCGCAGTCGGCAAGTGTTGCCTTGGAAGCGCTTGAATTTGAGGGCAAGGACAAGATGCTTGACAAGATAAAAGAGGGTGACACGCTTATGAAGATGTGTTCCGAGCTTCAAAAGCAGGTGGCTTCTCTTGCGTCTCGGGTGTCGGCTCTGAGCGGACAGGGACAAGGAGTGGGCGCAAACGGGATGTCGAAGACGGCGTCCTCGACGGATATGCAGAGTAGCGAAAATGTGTCTACGGGCTCGATGGCTGACAGAAATGCTATGCATGCGCAGTCTTATGCCGATGATCTTGTGCGCAGAGGTGTACAGTCGTGATAAACATCGAGATAAGATCCGGCAAGAGGGAGTACGACGTTTGTGTGAGAGGGCACGCAGGATATGCTGAGCTTGGCAAAGATATTGTTTGCGCAGGTGTATCCTCACTTATACTTGCCTTTGCGGTATTTGCTGAAGAATATGACGGATGCGTATCCGATATTGAAATGGCTTCGGGCAAGGCTGATATTAAAGTGCACTTTAAGCGAAGAAGCCCGAGGTTGAAAGGCGCGTGCGAGCTTTTCGAGAGCGGTCTTTTGCTTATAGCTAATGAGCACCCTGAAAACGTTCGTGTGAGCGTAATCGTTAAATCGTAAAAATTTTTTTAGATAGTGTTGTAGACAAGTGAATTTTATTGAGTTATCATTAAGGTGCACGGTGGCGTGCATGTTTTCTCCTAAAGAAGTCTTACCTGATTTCCCTTTCTTATTTGCCTACTGAGAAGGGAAACAGGTAAGGCACATTTCACACACAATGCAAGGCTTCGCTCACGAAGCCATTAAAGCATGCAAACGGCATGCTTGGAACAAGGCTTCGCTTACGAAGCCATAGAAGGATTGTACAGGCACGATCCTTCACGAGAGAAAACAGTGCACGTTAGCACCGCGGAAAGGAAGGCTTTATATGCCATATACAGAAATACTTATGCTGCAGCTCTTTGCCGAGGGCGAGGGTGCGGCATCTTCGGGCGAAGCAAACAGCGCGACTGCCGCCGCCGGGCAGTCAGAAAACGGTACGAAATCAAAAGCTCCACGCATCGAGTACGGACTGCAGCCGGAAGGTGTATCCAAGGGATCCTCGGGCACTGAAGCTGATACGGGAGCGGATGATAATGGTGCCGATACACAAGCGGCTCCGAGTGAAGAAGAGCGCAGACGTGCTTACAGGGAATTTATAAAGAACAACAAGGATCTTTATACCGAAGACACGCAGAAGATGATAAACAGGCGCTTTAAAGAAACAAAGGAGCTCAAAGGCACCGTTGACAAGCAGAATGAAGTTCTTGACTTCCTTTATGCAAAATACGGTGTTGACGATATTGATTCACTTAAATCGAGAGTTGAAAACGACAATGAGTTTATACGCGGCTCTGATGATGAGTTCGGTATAACAGACGAAGAAGCGAACGGCAATTTCCGCATGAAAGTGGAAAACGTCCGTATGCGCCGGCAGATAGCAGAGTCGGCCGAAGCTGAAAGAGCACGTCGCTTTAATGCGCGTATTGCTTCCGAAGAGGCTGAAATGCAGAAGACTGTTCCCGGATTTTCGGTAAGAAGCGAGATCGAGAGGGACCCGAACTTTGCCCGTCTCTTACAGTCGAACGTTAGCGTTAAGGATGCTTACATGGCGCTTCATCACGATGAGATAATACAGTCTGCTCTTAAATTTGCGCAGGCTGATACTGTTAAGAAGACTGCCGAAAACATCCGCGCAAGGGGTAACCGTCCGCGCGAGAATGGTGCCGGAGCATCTTCGGGTGTTATTGTTAAGTCAAGCGCTTCTACTCTTAACAAGCGCGACCGTGAGGAGATCGCACGCAGAGTTCTTGCCGGCGAAAACATTGTTTTTTAACTCTCGTCCGTAGTACGGCGACCAAGACGCGCGTGAGGACTCGTGAAATTTGAAGTCTCGACCAAGTTTTGCTTTGCAAAGCTTTGTGCACCAACGTCTTGCGAAGGCGTATGCAAAATGAATTACACGAAAAAGAAAAAAGCCGTGTTACACGGCGAAACGGAGAGTTATTATGAAAAAGATTTTAAAATTAATGTGTTTACTTCAGCTTTTTGCGGCAGGCGATAACGTACACGCGACAGGCGGTATGGTTAACGCAAACGCCGGTGTTACTACACCTTATCCTGAAGGCGGCGGTCTTTCCGCCGATATGAAGACCTATTACAGCGATTATCTTATCGATAACGCTGAGCCCGAGCTTGTACATATTCAGTTCGGCCAGAAGAGACCTATCCCCAAGAATGGCGGCAAGACTGTTGAGTTCAGACGCTATTCGGCGCTTAAAAAGGCGACGACTCCGCTCATTGAAGGTGTTACACCCAAGGGCACATCTATGGAGATGTCAACACTCAAGGCTACTGTATATCAGTACGGCGCTTATATTGAGCTTACCGACATGCTTCTTATGACTGCTGTTGACAATAACATTGTTGAAGCTACAAAGCTTCTCGGTTCGCAGGCAGGAAGAACTATTGATGCTATTGTAAGAGACGTACTCGTTGCAAACGGTACAAACGTACAGTATGGCGAAAACGCTGTAAGCTCAAGACTTGCGCTTGTTGGCGGTCGTGATGATGGTAACCATTATCTTACCGTTGACTGCATCAGACGTGCGGCACGTACGCTCAAGAGTCAGAACGTTAAGAAGATAAACGGCTCTTATATTGCAATTATTCATCCTGACGTTGCATATGACCTTATGAACGACCCTGCATGGGAAGCTCCCAAGAACTACTGCGATCCTGATGATCTTTACAACGGCGAGATCGGAAGAATCGGCGGCGTTCGTTTCGTTGAGTCTACAGAAGCTAAGATCATTGAAGCAGACAAGCTTGTTGCTTCAAGCGGTACAAAGTATCTTACGATAGCTTCTTACTCTGCATCGGGTTCGGGATCTGCGACTTCGGGTACCGCTACGAAGTTTATGCTTACTGTTTCAGATGAGCTTTCAGCTGATGATGCTGCAGCTCTCGTTGGAAAGAATCTTCAGCTTTACGATGAGGACGAGGCTACGGTTGAAAAGGTTACTGTTTCGGGCGCGAATGCTGCGACTAAGGCAATCTACCTTACAGAAGGCGCTAACGGCACATATGCTGCAGGCGACAAGGCGTATGCGGCTAATGCAGGCAGCCTTGGCAGAAGCGTTTACTGCACTCTCGTACTTGGCGAGAACGCTTACGGCGTTATTGATATTGCCGGCACGGGAAGACCCGAGCACATTATAAAGCAGCTTGGTTCTGCAGGTACGGGCGACCCCATTAACCAGCGTGCTACGGTTGGCTGGAAGGCAGACGTTACTGCTTGCGTGCTTGCACAGGAAGCGCTTGTGCGTATCGAGACTGCGTCCACATTCGATTCAGACGGCAACTAAGGTCCGCGAGGGCGGACAGCCATACAGCGCGTGCGGATTGAGATGATTTAAAGCCTCGACCCGTACCCCGACGCTTGATAAGATTAAATGCAAATAAATTCCCAAACGATTGGGATTTTGAAGGAGTAAAACAATGGCAGAATCAAAAAAGAAGGATTTAACCGAGTTTGAGGCTGAACTTGATGCAAAGGCAGAAAAGCTTGACAAGCTTATAGCTGCATATGAAGACAAGCTTGCAAGCCTTGATGAACCGAAGCGCAGTGAAGGCGCTTTGGCGCTTAAGGACATAAGCCGTGAAAAAGATGATGATTACGTTGAGCTTAAGCTGTTTAAGGACGGCGAACGCTACAAGGATGATGTGCTTGTTGGCGTTAACGGGGAGCTTTGCCAGATACAGCGCGGTGCTCCCGTTAAAGTTAAACGTAAATTCGCATCTGTTATAGCTCAGTCTGAGATCGCTACGGCGGTTGTTAACGACAAGATGGTTGCCGCTGACGGTAATATGGTCAAGATCGGTTAACTTTTCAAAATCAAATAACCACGATGTCCGGCTTTATGCTCGAAGTACGTGGGCTTCGGGAAGACGATACTTTACGTCTTCCCGATTTTTTATAGGAAGGAATGATTATTTATGAAGGCTTATGATGCTTACAGTGAATTTTTAAAGCTCAAGCCCGGCAATGCTTTTGACGAGAGCGTTGTTATGAAATGGATCGAGAGGGCGGAGAATATTGTCAGGATGCATATTTTGAAAACCGTGCCGGTGGATCTTTCACAGTTTCCCGATACAGAGCTTTCGGCGCCCGAGCCGTATGCTTCGCTTTACGTATTATATGCGCAGGCGCAGGCTGCTTTTGCGCTCGGGGAGTATACAGACTACAACAATATTATAACTGCGTATACAAGCGTATATGAGGATTTTGCAGGGTATTATATCAGAAACAACAGACCCTCTGAAAGCGGGGTGAAGGTATGGTAGTACCGAAAATGGAAAATCTTGATGTTTATGACGACAAGGAAAAGCTTGAAAAGCTTATCAAATATATAAGAGAGCTTGCAAGTGAGCTTGATATTAAGCTTTCAGAGCTCGAAAGAAGGGCGGGTGAGTAATATTGAGTACAGTACCTTATGGGGACAGAATAACGTATAAAAGCATGCGCACGTTCGGCGGTATTACGGCGGCTCATATGGCATCTGACGGTGATATTGTTGATATGATGAATATGTCAAGCGATATGTATCCGCTGCTATCTCCGGTTAAAGCAAAAAAGAGCATCGTTTATAACGGTCCGGAAGAATTTCACGATTTTACGGATTTTAACGGTGAGTTAGCTGTTGTTTGCCCTGAAGACGAGGACACAGGCGCACAGACAAGAGTATATTTACCCGACTCGGGAAGGGTCTTTACTATAGGCGGTCAAGCGGATAAAACAAAGCTTGTGAGTCTTGGCAATTATCTGCTTGCTTTTCCCCAACGCGCCTTGATTAAGGAAAACGTTTCATACTTTTCGGGATATCACGTTATTAACGCGGATAGTACACAAGACTATTATGAGGCGATCCCTGCACCGACTATTGTTGGTAAAAAGATACTTCTCGTTGATTACGTTACCGACAGCAAGGACTTAGCGCCTGAAGCACCGAGCGCGGGCGAGAGATGGACCAACTGCAAGAGGCTTTACGAATACGATGGCGAAAATTGGAACTTTGTGCAGGACGCAAGGGGATATGTTTACAAGATATCGGAGTTTGAAAGCATACAGACGGTAAAAAGAAAAATGTGGCGAGACAGGGTCGAGGGCGCGTGCATAGGCTACAGCGCATCTGCTGCTGACGGCTCGCCCGGAAGCACGCATATTAAGGTTGAAAGTGACAATGTTGGCAAATTTAATTTTTTATCATTAACTGCCGGCGAAACTTTATACATATACGGCTCGCGTTATGAAGGGATGAACGGCGCGGCTGAGGTAGCTTTTGTTAACGAAACAGGGTCTTTTATGATAATTACACCACCAGCAGGGTGGTTTCCGCCGAAAACACGGTGGGAGTCAAGCGACGTGGTGTATTTTGAAACGGCGATGCCGATTTTAGACTGTGCGTGTGCGCATAACAACAGGATATGGGGAGCTTCGGGTAGCACTATTTATGCGTCATCGCTTGGTGATCCTTCTAAATTTACAACTTACAGTCTTTCGTCAACGTCGGCATGGACTGTTGATACGGCAGGCGGTGATTTTACTGCGTGTATATCATATGAGGACAGTGTTATTTTCTTTAAGGAAAATGAAATATACCGCGTATGGGGTGATACTCCGAATGAATTTACGTTCAGGAAGATAACATGCCCGGGTATATGCCCGGGAGATGAAAAATCTGTAGCATACTGCGGCGGTTATCTGTACTATCTTTCGGGCGGTAAGGTTATGCGCTACGGCGGCTCTTATCCTGTGTGTGTAAGTGAGAGCGCAGGGATAAAGCCTTTTGGAAGTATTATCACGGGCGGTGCGGATCTGTTCAAATATTATCTTTGTGCTGACGACGTTATGTACGTTTACGATACGCGCTATAATCTCTGGCACAAAGAGAGTGTGAGTATTCACGAGGGTACTTGCTTTAAAATGATAGGACAGACGCTTTATGCTTCCTTCAGAGACAAGGATAGCCGCGGCAGGCTTTGCGCTGTCAGCGGCGAGGCAGACAGTGCGTTTCTTGATAGCCTCGGTTGGATGAGCATTGAAGACGGCGATATGCCTTTATCTGAGGTCGTGTTTGCGGACATATACGAGGACACGCTGAGAAGAAAGAGGTACAATGCGCTTCGTTTGCGTGTTGAGGTTATAAGCGGATCTGTTGAGGTTTATATTTCGTATGACGGCGGACCGCGCGAGCTTGTACTTACCTTGATGCATGAAGAGGCAAACGACAAGAACATATACCAGCATGAGCTGTTGCCGCGCAGGTGCGATCATTTCGGCCTCAGGATTGTAGGCGACGGCGAGTACGTTATACATGCAATTGATAGGGAATATTCAGTGCTAAGTGATAAATGAAAGAGAGGGATAAAATATGAAAATTTATAAAGGTGTTAATTACGAAGAAAAGGACAGCGATTATCAGAAGGATATTGATGACGCTGTTGCTAAGGGAGATTACGTTACGGCGGCTATACGTGAGGTGCAGAGAAATGCGAAGATAGACGGCGAGGGACTTGACTACGAAAAGACTTATAAATATTCGGACTATCTTCCCGGAAGCAATGGAATAGACGCGGACACAAAAAAGGATGATGACGGCGAGCTTTGGAAATATTCAACTAAGCGTGATGGCAAAAAGGATTCTTTTGTATATGAGCCTGATGAGGATACTACGTACCACGATTTAGTATCAGCGGTTAAGGACAATGCAAAATTTGTTGCAAACAACACGCTCGGAGAATTTGCATCTATGACGGGCGGTATACCGTCTTCGTATGCTGTCAGTGCGGCTGCAGGTGCGCAGGCGGACGTGCTTGACGATATTTACGACATATATGCTGACCGCGAGCAGAACGCTTACAACCGGTTCATTACGGAACGTGCGTATGATGATGAAAAAGAGCAAGAGGATTATAACCGTATGCTTTTAGAGCGCGAAAGGCTGGATCAGCAGAAAGCGGCAGAGGACGCTGCAAAACAGCAGGCTTTTGAAAATGATATTACGCTTCGCGAGCTTGGTATAAGAGAAGGTGAGTCGGCGGCAGATATTGCGTATACACAAGCGCAGACGGCAGGACTTAATATTGACAATTACTATGCCCCGTATGTAAACGAAGCCGAGCTCGAGGGGCTGCAGCTTGACAACGAAGGCAAGCACATTGACAATTACTATGCGCCGAGCATGTACGGCGCTGAGCTTGCACAGTCGGCGTCCGATACTGCATATACTGATGCGCAGACTGCGGGGCAGTGGCTTGAAAATGCAGGATATGTGCCGGGCGAGGATGAGGACGAGGATGATGTTGTTGATGCCGGAAGCGGCGGTTACGACATCAATGACATTCTTTCACTTGTAGGAGCCGGTAATTCAGCGGTTACTTCTGAAATGCTGGAGCTTATCGAAACAGAGCAAAGCAAGGGCATATACGCACTTAAAAACGGCAAAATGCCTACTGATAGCGAAATAAAGGCGCTTATGTTAGACGGTTACACCAGGGAAGATATCAACGGAGCAATTAAAGACGGAAATATTACAACGATGACACCGAGCGGTACGCCTGTGATGCTTGATACGACGTACGCACCAAAGCCGGGAGAGACGGGAGATGATTATGCTAAAAGGCTAAAAACTCTTTTTGATCCTGATACACCTGACGAGACATTAGCGCAGGTTTACGATTATTACAGTGAGATTGTGGGGTTATAAAAATGTTTGAAAACAATACGCTTGACGAGCTTAGAAAAAAACGCAGAGACAACTTGCTTGATAAAGAAGATTTCGCTTTATTGGAATCTCGAATGAAAAGTGAACCCAAAAAAGAAACTGTTGAGATGTTCAGACAGATTCGCCGAGATGAAATACTTGGTGATAAAGAAAAAGATTCGATAAATGAACAGAAAAAGTACAATGCAAAAAGCGAAACTGTTGAGATGTTCAGAAAATTGCGCGAGGAATCAAATGCGGCAGATAATTCTGCGGTGCCGTCAGTTTCGAAGGATGAAAAGATTCCGCTTGCTGAATATTATGACCGTCTTTATGCGCCGGATATTCCCGAAAGGCGCGCATATAAGGACTCTGCGCCAAAATATTCTACGGTCACGGGCAAAATGCTCGGTCAGACGCTTGCACCGTCACAGATGAGTGACGAACGGCTCGAAAAGCAATTGGTGAATTTGAAAAATAAGGATTATACCCAATCTGCCGAACTCAAAAAGGCGCGCGCTGAAGAACTTTCAACTCATAAAAAGGGCGCGTATCGCGGAAAAGATAAGCTTGCTGAAATGGAAGAGACTGCTAAACGCAAGCAAGAGAACAATGAAGCTTCAGAAAAGTATGTTGAGGGCATATATAATTCCCGCCTTGAAGAAAGGATGAAAAAACTGTCTGATGAAGAGCTTGACAAGCTGATAGAGACCGCCGGCGCTGTTGATCCTCTCTCATATAATTTTTCGAGTACGGGAGAAAAGTACATAACAGATACAAAGAGCCAGGCTCTGAAGGCTGAAAAATATCAGCGTGAGGTTATAAATGAGTTTAATGGGCTTTCAGATGCTGACAAAGAAGCAGTTATTGCTGCAGGTGTTCTCGACAGAGACATACATTACACTCGTGATACCACTGCAGCTGAAAAAACGAATCAGAGCAAAAGAGATTATGCTAAGCAACGTCTGAAAGAACTGGGCTATGACGATAGTGCGGCAGAAGAGATTCTGGGATATGGAAATATTCTGTACAATGAACAACAGAATGCAAAGCTCAAGGAAAATGTCAAAGGACTGTCTACGCCGGGAATGTGGGGAGCAAATATAATTTCTGTTCCCGCTAATCTCACGAGCGGTTTAGGCCAATTTGATATTACGCTTCAGACGTGGCGCAACCGTTATTCGAAAGATTATCGTCCTGTTGACTATAACACTCCTGCGTCTGCAGGCGGACGTTATGCACGTGAGGTAAGAAATGAAACAAACGAGCGCATTGACAGTGACGTGGGTAGATTTATATATAATACCACTATGAGTATTGCCGATACTGCAACGGCTACGCTTGTGGCAGGTCATGTTGCTCCGGTGCTTCTTTCGGGTTCTGCAGGCCTTAATGCTATTTATGATGCCAAGGAGAGGGGAGCTTCTGACATTCAGGCTGTAAACTTTGGTATCAGCTCGGCTGTCAGCGAGGCGTTATTTGAGGCGATATCTATAGGCCGCTTTTTAAAGCCCAAGGATATCCCCGGCGCAAAGACTTTTATCGCTAACATGCTCAAGCAGATGTTTACAGAAGGTACGGAAGAAGTTGCGACGTCTGTATTCAACGACTGGGCGGACAAAATTATAATGGGCGACAAGTCGCAGTTTGAGACCAACGTGCGTGAATATATGAGTGACGATCTTACACGTGAGCAGGCAGAACAGGCGGCTATGGAAGATTATATACAGTCTCTCGGTCTTGATTTTCTCGGCGGTTTTGTTTCGGGTACTGTATTCGGCGGCTTTGACAGCTATTCCCGTCACGTTATTTCAAAAGAAAAGCAGGCGGGAGAAAAGAGAATAAAGCAGATCGAGGATTACGAAACTGCATTTATGAGCGACGGTGAAAAGACATTATATCATGCGGCTGAAGAAAAAATGAGGAAAAACGACGGCATGACGTATAATGAGGCGCGCATCTCTTTAATAGAGGACAAGCTTCGTGAGAATGGCGCTACAGGCGATAAGCGCAGTATACGCGCTAAGGCAGAGGCTATAAACAACGCTCTGAATGGAAATATTGCGCGTAGCGGCATAAATCCCATCGTGGAAGACAAGAGCGCTCTTAATGTATTTAATGAGCTTGCAGGCGAAAATATCGCGTATGAGGGCAGGGCAAAAACAAAAGACAGTATTTTAGCTTTTGCAAACAATCGTGGTGTAATGCTGAATCTTAGAGTCGGCAGTGCTTTGGAACGTGCAAGCACGCTCGGACAGAACGGAATACTCGCATATAGGACTTTGGGTGTTCCCGAAGTATATGCAGAAGAGTTCACGAGGTATTATGATGCAGGTCTTTCGGGCATGAGCATAAGGGCTGCGGACAAGGTTACAGGCTCCGTGATGCCTGAATATTTGAAATCGTTGGCGCATGAGGCAGGCAGACTTGATGCACGTGCTTATGCAAATAAAAATGCCCCGGAATCTTCCGGGACAGCGGCTAAGAAGTTTGATTTAAAACATACGACTGATAACAGGCGTGTAGTGGTTATTGAAGACAATATCCTTGATGGTGTTGCAGAAAAAGACTATGTAAAGACTGTTAAAAATGCAATATCAAAGTTCAAGCCGGCTATTCCTGTAAGCGGTAAGTTAATAAAAGTTAATAGAGATACTTTTAACGAGTACACAAACTCAAAGTATTCTAAATATATCCGTGCAAACGATGGAACGGTTTATAAAGATAAACTTAATGCTGCAGGAAAGCTTGATGAAATAGTGCTTGCTTCTGAAAACTACGTTAATGAAGATCTAAATCATGAGCGCAAAGATAACATAAAGGAATTTGCGCGTGGTTCAGTTCTTCTGAATATTGGAGAGAGAAAGTATGAGGCATCTGTTGTTGTAGGTTTTACTAATGATAATGAAATGGTTTTGTATGATTTGGTGCAAATAAAGCCGTCAAACTTTACTGTTAAAAAAAGTAAAGGCAGTTCTATAACGGGTCATTCTGCACAAAATAATGCACAGAACCCCATTAGAAGCGAACTGCCTTACGATAGCAGTATATCACAAAAAGGTACAAATGTCAAGAAGCCGCAGGGGAAGGCTATGCTTAAGAGCACAAGTGTCGGATTCACAGAGGGCGAGAGAGCTGCTCCGATCGATGCAGAGGGACAAGCTTTTCTTGACAAGCTCGGCAAGGCGCTCGGAATACAGATAACGTATGATAATGCGGACAGCTCGGATTACAACGGTTATTACATAAACGGGAAAATGGTTATAGCCAGAAGCGCTACAAAGCCGTATCTTACCGTTGTTGCGCACGAAACTACACACCGCTTTGTTGAAAGCGATCCTAAGGGCGCACGTGCTTACGGCAATTACGTAATACAGAAGATGTATAAGGGGAAAACGCTTGATAGTGAGATTCAGCGAATTATAGATGCGCACCTTAAAGAAGGTATTTATATGGACCGCGCAGGAGCTATGGAAGAGATATGCGCGAACTACACCGAGCTTATGCTTAAAGACGTATCTCTTTTTGAAAAGCTTGCACAGGAGAATTATAATATTGCGCACAAGATCCTTGATTTCCTCAAGGACGTTCTGGCGAGAATAAACGCGGCGCTCCCTCGCAAAAATGCAAAGGTTGACAGATACGGTCTTAATCATGCACAAATGGAGAGGGCGGCACGTTTATGGCAGCGAGCTCTCAGGCGTTCTGAAGCGAACGTAAGCAAGAGCGCTGAAACTGTTACGGAAAGTAATGATAACGTTATTGAAAACGCTGATAACGTTATTGAAAATGCTGATAACGTTACGGAAAATGCTACAAATAACAATATTCATTATTTGCTCAAAGATGCTGAAGGTAGTTCTATTAAAGAACAAATTAAACAAAACAAAATAGCACTTGATAATATGGACGTAGTGGCAAGAATAAATACGGACAAATATTTCAAAAATGCAAAAGATGCTCTAAATTGGGCGCTTAGTCAGCTGAATAATACCGGATATAAAATTGATAGACTTGGATTTGGAGAAGTGATCCTGGATGAAAAAAGACTAAAAAACGGATTGCAATATATTAAATCCAACCAAGAATATGTTGCATTCGCCTTTGTTCCCAAGGTTATTAAGAGAGGTATGGTTATTGGAGAACACATCAATCATAAAGATAGGGGTTATGGAACCATTACTTTTGCAGCACCTATTGAAATAAATGGCACAAGAGGGAATATGGCAGTTGTAGTGAGAATCGAAGGCAAAAAATATTATAAACTGCACAAGGTGCTTATGCCTGATGAGATTTTTGGCAACAAAAAAGGAAGCAACGCTGAAACGGCGGCAGCTACAACAAATGTAGTCGACACGCCAACAGACATTGCTTCTAATGACAGTATAGCACAAAACGAGGCAAGTGTCAATACTGCGCAGGCAGGACCTGAAGGAAAAGCTTCCCTCAAGATCTTGGGTGAGGAATTTGCTGACGTGAGTATATTTGAGTCCGGGAAGCTCAAGGACTTTACTCGTAAGAAAGTGCAACGAAAGAACTATAACGAAGCAAGCAATGACGAAATGAAATCTTGGGCGAGCAGTCTTGACGGAGTAGGTTATGGCGATTTTGTCGTACTTCGCCACTTGTTCCAAGAAGCTTGCGCTGATGTGGGCAATGAAGAAAAGATAAACAG
>JAZNJH010000027.1:0-11392 GCA_045577925.1 Eubacteriales bacterium | reverse complement strand
CACACGCTTTGTACTTCCTCGTCTGTTGTTCAATTTTCAAGGACCGTCTCACGCTACCGCTCTCCGCGACAGCTTGACCATTATATCACATCTTATATCCCCTTGTCAATACCTTTTCTAAAAGTTTTTTAAAGAAGTTTTATTTTTTTAGATGTGACAGCGACTTTTTTGGTCGCGAATGATATTATAGCACTCTATCGGGGCTTTGTCAAGGGTTTTTCGAAAGAAAATTTATACATATTTTCTCTATTGATTATTTCCATTTTTTATTTAAATATACAGCTCCTATCTTACAATTTGCCCGTAGCACGGGCAGGCATTACGCGCGTGAAGTCTGTGCAAATCAAAATCTTCACCCGTCCCCCTTGCAATTTAATAAAATTATGATATAATATAATATTATAATGTTGAAAACGGAGATGCGTATGACATATTCTGAAATAGTTAAAGCCCTCAAGTGCATCTCTGATGAACCGCAAAACGAGGCAAAGCTTATCATAAACGAGCTTTTCGGGGCGAAATACTCTGATATCCTCTTAAATCCCGATACCGATTTTTCGTCCGAAGCGCTTAACAACGCCCTGACAAGACGGGCGCAGGGTGAGCCTATACAATATATAATAGGAAGGGTATTTTTTTACGGTGCGGAAATAAAGGTTTCCCCCGACTGCCTGATTCCCAGAAGCGACACCGAGGTTTTATGCGAAAACGTTATTGATTTATTACCAGAGAAAGCGCATTTCCTTGAATTGTGCACGGGATCAGGGTGTATACCGATAGCAATACTGAATAATCGCGCCGACGTAACGTGCACAAGTATAGAGCTTTTTGAAAAAACGGCAAAGCTTGCGCTTGAAAACCGCGAGCTTAACGGCATTTCTCAAGACAGGCTCGATATTAGGTGTGCCGATGCACTCACCCTTTCTGCCGAAGATAATATCGAAGCTTACGATGCTATCGTATCGAATCCACCGTACATTCGCACAAGCGAGATCGAAAAGCTCAGCAAAGAGGTGCTCTGTGAGCCGAAAGCGGCGCTTGACGGGGGGGATAACGGCATGGTATTTTACAATAAATTTTTAAGAGCCTACTCACCAATGTTAAAAAAAGGCGGCTTTTTCGCCTTTGAGATCGGCTTTGACCAGGCAAAAGAAATAACCGGACTCTCTCAAAGACTCGGATTTGACTGTGAGATCATAAAAGATTATTCAAAAAACGACCGTGTTGCAATAATACGGGTATAGGACCCAGCAAACACGGTTTGCATATAATATAAATGTAAAAACTCTCCGAAAGGACATTTTCTATGAAAAAAACAACGCTTTTATGCATGTTTGGCGGAAAATCCACAGAATATGAGGTGTCTCTCAGCTCTGCTTATTCGATTCTTTCAAACATAGACAGGCAAAAATATGACATAATAACAGTTGGAGTTACCCGAGACGGCAGATGGCTTTACTACACGGGCGACATTGAGAGCATAAAAAATGATACATGGCACGAAAAAGACGTAGTTTCTGCGATGCTTGTGCCCGATGCTGGAAGCAAAAAGCTTTTCGTTGGCACAACACCTGCAAAGTACATAGATATAGACGTTGTCTGGCCGGTCATGCACGGCGCATACTGCGAAGACGGAACACTTCAGGGGCTCTTTGAGATAATCGGCATACCCTACGTTGGCCCGGGCTGCCTTTCTTCCGCTGTTTCGATGGATAAGGTATATACAAAGCTGATACTTAATAACTTCGGCATACCGCAGGCAGAGCATGTATTTTTCCATGATTATGAAATTGCAAAAGACACCGACAAATGCGTTGCCATACTTGAAGAAAAGTTTGATTATCCTATATTTATAAAGCCGTCAAACGCCGGCTCGTCTATTGGTACGGGAAAAGCAACCGATGCGAACAGCTTAAAGGACGCGCTTATCAATGCGGCGAAATATGACAGCAAGATCATAGCAGAAGAGTACATCGTCGCAAAGGAGATCGAAGTTGCTGTTATGGGAAACGATGATATAATCGTATCAAAATGCGGCGAGATCGACCCCGGAAGCGATTATTACGATTACGATACCAAATATAAAAACAACACCTCAACTGCGCATATTCCTGCAAATATCCCCGAGGATATTGCAAAAAAGGTACGTGAATATGCAGGAAGGATCTATAAGTATCTGGGCTGCAAGGGGCTTTCAAGAGTAGACTTTTTCGTATGCGATAACGGAAGGATCGTATTTAACGAGATCAACACCCTGCCGGGATTTACCGACATAAGCATGTATCCGAAGCTGTTTATAAACGAAGGATTGACATACAGCGAGATAATCGACAGGCTGATAGCCCTCGCGGCAGTATCAACACATTAATTACATATATAATTAAAAGGAAGAAAAAAATCATGTCCGTTGAAAAAGTCAGAGAGTATTTAAAGGATTTCGGTCTTGATAGCCGTGTTGAAGAATTTGACGTGTCAAGCGCCACGGTTGAGCTTGCCGCAAAAGCGGCAGGCGTTATACCTGCGATGATTGCAAAAACACTTTCGTTCAGGCTTGGCGACTCTGCCATACTTATCGTTACGTCAGGCGACACGAAGATAGACAATTCAAAATACAAGCAGATCTTCGGCACAAAGGCAAAAATGCTGACCTTTGACGAGGCTATTGAATACACAGGCCACGCAGTTGGCGGAGTTTGCCCCTTTGCGCTTCCAAACAAGGACGTGAAAACCTATCTCGATATTTCCATGAAACGATTTGACACTATTCTGCCTGCCGCCGGCTCATCAAGCAGCTGTGTTCGCCTTTCACCCGACGAGCTTGAAAAGGCGTCACGTGCCGAGGCCTGGATAGACGTTTGCAAAAATATCGAGCAAACAGAGGGATAAGATGAAGGAATATATTGCAGCAAAGGCAGACGTTGCCGTTATCGGCGCGGGGCATGCCGGAATAGAGGCAGCCCTTGCATGCGCAAGGCTCGGGCTGTCAACAGTGCTTTTCACGATAAACCTTGACGCTATCGGAAATATGCCATGCAACCCGTCTATCGGCGGAACGGGCAAGGGCCAGATAGTTTATGAAATAGATGCGCTTGGCGGGGAAATGGGTTTTGCCGCCGACCGCGTTATGCTCCAGAGCAGAGTGCTTAATTCAAGTAAAGGCCCGGCTGTTCACTCAAAAAGAGTACAGGCAGACCGCATGCTTTATCATCAGATAATGAAGCAGACCTTAGAAAACACAAAGAATCTGCAGATAAAGCAGGCTGAGATAGTTGACATAAGGTTTTCTTGTGACTGTGGCAAGAAGCAAGTTAAAGAGGTCGTTACCTCGCTCGGCGCTAGATGGGAGGTTTCCGCCGCCATAATATGCTCGGGAACTTATCTCAACGGCAAGGTTATAACGGGAGAGGCCGCGTACAGCTCAGGACCTGACGGCTCACTTCCCGCAACCGAGCTCTCAGGCGCTCTTTTAAGAGAAGGTATAAAGCTGATGCGCTTCAAAACGGGTACACCGCCGCGCATTCACATGGACAGTATCGACTATTCAAAGCTTGAGCTTCATCCGGGAGACAGTGAAATCCTTCCTTTTTCACGCAAGACCGATAAGAGCGAGCTTCGAAACAGACCCGAGCTTCCCTGCTATATAGCCTACACGAACGAAAAAACGCATGAAATTATAAGAAATAATCTGCACCGCTCACCCTTGTATTCGGGTGTAATAGAAGGTGTTGGACCGCGCTATTGCCCGAGTATTGAAGACAAGGTAGTACGTTTTGCCGATAAAACGAGGCATCAGCTCTTCGCTGAGCCTATGGGAAGCGACACAAAAGAGATATATCTTCAGGGCTTCAGCTCTTCTCTTCCTGAAGAAGTACAGCTTGAGATGCTTCACAGCATCGAAGGCTTTGAGAGGGCACAGATGATGCGAAGCGCATACGCTATCGAATACGACTGTATAGACCCGACTCAGCTTTCGCACACACTTGAATTCAAGGATTTTTCAGGGCTCTACGGCGCAGGTCAATTCAACGGCACTTCGGGCTACGAAGAAGCCGCCGCGCAGGGACTTATTGCCGGAATAAACGCATATCTCAAGATAAGCGGAAAAGAACCTCTCGTTCTTGCGCGCTCCTCGTCTTATATAGGTACGCTCATCGACGACCTCGTTATAAAGGGCACAAGCGAGCCTTACCGTATGATGACTTCAAGAAGCGAATACAGGCTTCTTTTAAGGCAGGATAACGCTCCGTCCAGGCTTTTGCCGCTCGGATATGCTGTGGGACTCGTTTCGAAAGAAGAATACGAGGCGTTTTTGCTTGAAGAAAAAGCGATCAGAGACGAAGTTAAAAGAATCGAGAAAACAAATATCGCTCCCACCAAAGAGCTCGAAAAGATACTCGGAGAAAACAACTCCACGCTGACAACAACGGGTATAAAGCTTGGCGAATTATTAAGACGCCCCGAGCTTGATTACAAAAAGCTCGCGCCAGTTGACAAAGAGCGCCCAAGTCTTCCCGAAAGAGTGGTTCTCTGCGCTGAAATTGAGGTAAAATACGCGGGATACATCAAGCGCCAGCTGATCGAGGTCGAAAAAATGGCAAAGCTTGAAAAAAGAAAGCTTCCCGTTGATTTTGATTACAGTCAGATAACGGCTCTCAGACTAGAAGCTATATCAAAGCTTAACAAAGTAAAGCCGCAGAACATCGGTCAGGCTTCGAGAATAAGCGGCGTATCCCCCGCAGACATTTCCGTACTGCTAATATATTTCGAAAATTTAAAGCATAAAAACCAGTAATACAGAAAGGATGCCAGAAGGTGCCTGATATAAATACACGCGAGTTTGCAGACATTTTTACAAAAATTTTTTCCGCAAATGGCCTGAGTAAGCTCATTTGCGACAAAAGCATTGAAAAATTTTACAAGCTGACAACCCTTTTAACCGAGGCGAATGCAAAAACCAACCTTACCGCGATAAACGACACGCAAGAGATAATATTAAAGCACTATGCAGACAGCCTGCTTGCGCATGAGTATTTCACCCCCGGCGCATCCGTTATAGATATCGGCTGCGGAGCAGGTTTCCCCTCGCTCCCGCTTGCCATTATAAGACCTGATCTCAATATTACTGCGCTCGACAGTACGGGCAAAAAGATCGATTTTGTGAAAGACACGGCAAAAAAATCAGGGCTTAGTAATATAACGGCAGTCTGCGCAAGGGCTGAGGAGTACGTAAATCTTGAAGGCAAGCGCGAAAGCTATGATTTTGCAACTGCGCGTGCCGTTTCAAGGCTCAATATTCTCTCAGAGCTTGCCCTTCCCTTTGTAAAATCCGGCGGTAGCTTTATTGCGCTCAAAGCCAAGAACGGCGAAAACGAGCTTGAAGAAGCAAAAAGCGGTATCAATCAGCTTGGCGGAAGCGTGATTTCTTCAAAAAGCCTGAATCTGACAGACATATCGGGCGAAGCTTATCAGAGATATCTCATTCACATAGAAAAAATCGCTCCAACTCCTATTAAATATCCGCGTTCATACGCAAAAATCACAAAAAAGCCCTTGTAAAAATAAAATACTGCATGTTATGCTATTATACTTCGTTTTAAAACAAAAGTACCCGATTAGTTTGTAAATCGGGTGTTTTTTAATAATAATTTACAATAATTGGTAATTTTTTAGAGGTGATTGACCAATTTCGACACTTTTCTCGCCTTTTTGCTGATAATATGTAAGTACAAAGTAACTTAAACGAAAGGATGAGAAAAATGTTATTTAGTAAAAAGGTTAAAGCTGAAGAAAGCAAAGAAAAAAGCGATAAGCAAAAAATAGCAAAGAGCGCGTACATAAAATATATTGATAAAAACAGGCTCAGGCACATAATTCCACCCTCACCGGTAGCCGATGGTGAAATAATCACAATGGCTCAGAGCATCAGAAGTCTTGGCTTGCTTTCTCCGATACGCGTATATTACGATAATACGCTTGACGAATACAGTATAATCAGCGGAGAGCGGAGATTTTCGGCGCTGTCACTTCTCGGGCGAAACCGTGTACTCTGCCACGTCGTAACCGATGTAGAAACACGCGATGCAATAATTCTTGCCGAGTATTGCCTCTGTTCTCCGTCAGATCCGTTCAGGGCGGCAGCTGCGCTTGAGTTTCTTATAAAAACGAGAGATTACAGCATAAGCGAGCTTGTGTCAAAGTCGGGGCTGCCATTTAACAGAATAAACAATCTTTTAAAGCTTAACAGACTGACTTGGGAAGAACGCAGGCTTTTGCTCATTTCACAAATGACTGAAGCCGTGTGCATTGAAATATCAGAGCTTGAAGATAAAGAAGTCCGTGGCGCAGTAATAGACTATCTTATCAAAAAACGCCCGAACATAAAAAAGCTGGCAGAATCCACGAAAAAAGCAGAAAAGCGGTCGTTCGGATTCAATTTCAAGCTTATTGACAATTCTATTGCAAAGCTTACCGGTCTTATAGAAAAAAACGGTGCTAAGGCTGAAATAGCGAAGCAGGATCTCGAAGGAGGGATAAGCTATACGATAAGCGTGACCAAATAATGTTTCACGTGAAACATTATTCTTTCCCTTACATATGTTTCACGTGAAACATATGTTGTCGGTTAAATAATCTTCTCTGAGGCTCTGTTGTGTCAATATTTCCTTGACATTGATATTTATGAGTGATATAATATTAAGGTAATAACATGTATTAACGTAATTTTACGGAGGATCAGTTTTGGCGCATATATTATCACTTGTAAATCAAAAAGGCGGCGTTGGCAAAACCACCTCCGCAGTAAATATAGCTGCCGCACTCGGCGATATGGGTAAACGAGTGCTTCTTATCGACTCTGACCCTCAGGGAAACGCAACGAGCGGTGTCGGTATAAGAAAAAAAGGCATTGAGCACTCGATCTATGACGTTATAGTCGGGAACTGCGAAGCAAAAGATGCCGTTATAACAACAAGCTTCAAGAATTTGTCGGTTATTCCCTCGCATATAACACTTGCAGGCGCCGAGCTTGAGCTTGCAGATGCCGAAAGGCGTGAATCGAGAATCAAGGACGCCCTGAAAACTCTTGAGGACGACTATGACTACATGATAATAGACTGCCCGCCGTCGCTCGGACTTTTGTCTATAAACGCGCTAACGGCAAGCTCGGGAGTTATAATCCCCATGCAGTGCGAATATTTCGCGCTTGAGGGGTTGACGCAGCTGCTTTTGACAATAAAGCTCGTAAAAAAGCATTATAACGGCGAGCTCGACATTGTCGGTATACTTATAACGATGTATAACGGCCGTCTTAATCTAACAACTCAGGTTATGGACGAGCTTAAAAAATACTATGCTGATAAGCTTTTCAGAACAGTCGTTGCCAGAAGCGTAAGGCTTTCGGAGGCTCCGAGCTTTGGAGAGCCGATTCTCTACTACGACAAGAACTCCAAGGGTGCCGCGGCATACGCGGATATAGCAAAAGAACTGACAGAACGTCTGGATTAACAGAGCTAAAGCAAAGAGGAGATTTATTATATGGCAAAAAAGAAGTCTTCACTTGGCCGCGGATTTGATACGCTGTTTCTTGATAATACAATAGAGCAGGAAGAGAGCGAAAGCTCAAAAACCCTGCGATTATCAAAGATTGAGCCGAATCCCGATCAGCCAAGGCGCGAATTTGACCTTGAATTATTAACCGAACTTGCCGATTCCATAGCAAAAAACGGAGTTATTCAGCCGATCGCGGTAAGACCGGCGCAAAACGAAGGGTATTTTACGATAATTGCCGGCGAACGCCGCTGGAGAGCCGCAAAAATGGCAGGATTATCGGAAATACCGGTTATTATACTTGATATAGACGACAAAAAAGCTGCCGAGCTTGCTTTGATAGAGAACATTCAGAGAAAAGACTTAAACCCCATCGAAGAAGCAAGGGCATACAGGGCGCTTATCGATGAATATGATATGACACAGGCTGATCTTGCCGCAACTGTTGGCAAAAGCCGTGTCAGCATAACGAATTTTCTTCGCCTGCTCGATCTGCCCGACGAGGTTTTAGACCTCGTATCAGACGAAAGCATTTCGACGGGGCACGCAAGAGCGCTGCTCGGACTTAAAAATCCCGATGATATGCTACCGCTTGCAAAGAGAATATCCGAAGAAGCGCTCAGCGTGCGCGCCACGGAAGAGGCGGTAAGGCGCTTGAACTCGAGAAGCATTGAACGCGAGGGCAAAGAAGAAAGCGCCGAAAAGCGTCAGCTCAGAGAATATTACAAGGCGATCGAGAACAAGGCAACGGCGCATATCGGAAGCCGCGTAAAGATATCAGATTCTTCAAGAAGCAAAAGTATTTCGATAGCTTTTTCGAGCACAGAGGAGCTAGAGGATATTTTAATAAAGTTGTGCACAGCCGCAATATTTGACGATATAAAATAAACCGGAGGAAAAGAAAATGTTAGACATCAAATTTATAAAGGAAAACAAAGAATACGTAAAAGAACGCTTGCTCACACGCGGCAAGGATTTCAGCGAAGAAATAGAGCGCATACTCTCTCTCGACGAGGAAAGAAGAGCACTTATTGCTGATACAGAAGCTCAGAAAGCTCGTCAGAACGCAGTTTCCAAAGAGATTCCTATGTTAAAAAAGGAAGGCAAGGACGTTTCGGCAATATTTACAGAAATGAAGGAGCTTTCCGAAAGAGTAAAGGTTGATACAGATAAGATAAACGCACTTGATCTAGAGATCGAAAACACACTTCTCTGCATTCCGAACATGCCTGACGACTCGGTTCCGATAGGCAAGGACGACAGCGAAAACGTAGAGCTCCGCAAGTGGGGAGAGGTTCCGACGTTCGACTTTGAGCCTCAGGCTCACTGGGATATCGGTGCAAAGCTCGGCATACTCGATCCCGAAACTGCCGCAAAGGTAACAGGCGCAAGATTCCACTTTTACAGAGGGCTCGGAGCAAAGCTTGAGCGCGCAATTATCAGCTATTTCCTTGATAGTCACGTTGATGCAGGCTACACCGAGATCCTTCCTCCCTACATGGTAAACAGAGCGTCAATGCGCGGAACAGGTCAGCTTCCTAAGTTTGAAGAAGACGCATTTAAGGTAACGAATAACGATTACTTCCTCATTCCCACAGCTGAAGTTCCGGTTACTAACATGCACCGCGACGAGATACTCGCAGGAGCAGAACTTCCTATCAAATACTGCGCATATTCTGCGTGCTTCAGAGCTGAAGCAGGAAGCGCGGGAAGAGACACTCGCGGACTTATCCGTCAGCATCAGTTTAACAAGGTAGAGCTTGTTAAGTTCACCTCCCCCGAAACCTCATACGACGAGCTTGAAAGCCTCACGCTCGATGCACAGAACGTGCTCAAGGGCCTCGGGCTTCCCCACCGTGTTGTATGCCTCTCAACAGGCGACATGGGCTTTTCCTCTGCAAAAACATACGATATTGAAGTATATATGCCCTCATACAATCGTTACGTTGAGATAAGCTCTTGCTCGAACTTCGTTGATTATCAGGCTCGCAGAGCAAATATAAAGTTCAAGGGAGACTCTAAGGATAAAGCAAGATTTGTCCACACTCTCAACGGCTCGGGTGTTGCGGTTGGCAGAACAGTTGCTGCAATTCTTGAAAACTATCAGAATGCCGACGGCTCGGTAACAGTACCCGAAGCGCTTAGAAAATACATGGGCGTTGACGTTATTAAGTAATTGACACTGTAATATAATCTGCAAGGTGCGATTCTGTGCTTTCAGAAAGGTGCAATACACAAATATGGTAATACTTGATTTTTTCAAAGCGATCTTTGATGATATAAAGACGTTTTTCTCGGCTGAAATGAATTTCGGCGGTCCTATCGTAAGCGGCAGTATAATTATATGGGCGATAATCGCAGGCTTTGCAATAGCCGCCTTTGTATGCCTTTATAACCGAGTGCTTATCGGAAGATTCGTTGCGCATCTGATAAAAGGCGGTGCTGACTTGCCCGAAAAGGCTCTGTCTTTATCAGAATCGGGCGTGTCTAACTTGTTTTTAAAGCGCGCACTTTCAACAAGCAGTCTTTTATCAAGACTCGTTATTACAGAGGATAATGATGAAGCGGATATAATGAAGCGCCGCTATTACATACCCGAAAAAAATCTGCAAAGAGCCGAAAAGCTTTACGTCAAAAACGGCGCGAGCCCGTTTTCTGTGATATTTTCCTTTATTTTACTCATAATTCTTGCCGCCATAGCATATATTGCTCTGCCGGAGCTTATACAAATGGCAGAAAACTTCGCAAGAGTGATTAAAGGCGGTACAAATTAACCATAATTATACTATACTTATCCTTTGTCTTCTGAAAAGAAAGGAGCTATGTGCTTATGGATAATAACTCAAGCAAAAATAAAAAGGGCGGCACGTTTAATATTATACTTGCGATAATCGCCGCCGCGGCAATATGCCTGCTTTTCCTTATTATATGCATATACTTAAGCGGAACGAGATATATAAGAATAAAAACCGATGACGGTGGCACCGTAAAATATTTCGGTAAAGTAAGCTCAGAGGGTGCACTTGTAAACGGTAAGCTTTATTATTCTGACGGAATCACCGCCAAGGTTGACGGAATCGAGGGTGTTATCACCTATTCCAACGGCGACGTGTACAACGGCAGTATAGAAAACCTCGGAAAAAGCGGTAGCGGCAAGATAACTTACGCTAACGGCGATTATTATGAGGGCGAGTTCAAGAACAATGCTCTTGACGGCTACGGTGTATTCAAATTCGCAAACGGCGACGTTTATGAAGGTAATTTCTCTGCAGGCAAAAAAGAAGGTATGGGAAAATACATTTGGACAGACGGCTCTGTTTACGAGGGCATGTATGCAAACGACCGCAAAAACGGACGTGGAAAATACGTCTGGAGCGACGGCTCGATATACGACGGCGAATACCTTGACGATAAAAGAGAAGGTACGGGAACATACGTTTTCCCGAACGGCGACAAATACGTTGGCGATTTCAAGGATGACGTGCGTACCGGACACGGAGTATACACCTGGGCAAACGGGGAGATATACGAAGGCGAATTTTTAAACAATAAGCTTCACGGTCAGGGCAAATACACATGGCCGAGCGGCCGCGAATACAGCGGATACTTTGAAAACGGCGTTATAGTACGTGCAAGCGAAACCGAAGGTATAACGGTAAGCGCCGACATTGCCGCTTAAATAATATAATAAAAAAGGATGCCTAATGTGAAGTGACCCCCAAAGTTTAGACAAAAATTAAATATTAACTTGCTTGTGAATGAGTTCGGTACTGTACCGGACTCATTCCTTTTAGTTTCATGGAAATTCTTTCGTTATTGTAGTAATCAATATACCTTTTCAATTCAT
>JAZNJH010000026.1:0-31831 GCA_045577925.1 Eubacteriales bacterium | reverse complement strand
GCTTTTCTTCTTTGCTATGACTATTATTTGTCCCGCCCTTTGGTCTTCCCATTCTTTTCATCTCCTTTTCTTTATTTTAACATAAAAATTGATGGTAGACACTGTTTTTTTTAGTGTCTACCATCATTATATCATTTCACTCTTTCGAGTTTGCTTTTTGTTTTTATACGTTCATTATTATAGGAAGTATCATCGGTCTGCGCTTCGTACGGTTGAAGATAAACTTAGACATACTGTCCCTGACTGTATTCTTTATCTCGTTCCAGTCAGCGTACCCCTCGTCTATGCACGCATCTATCGCTACCTTTGCAACCTCGCGAAGCTGCTCCATGAGCTCCTCGGCTTCCCTCACGTATACAAACCCACGCGATACGATATCAGGTCCTGATATAATGCTTCCCATTTCAACGTCAACCGTTGCAACAACAACTATAATACCATCTTGCGACAAGTGGCGTCTGTCGCGAAGTACGATATTACCAACGTCGCCAACGCCGAGTCCGTCAACAAGCACTCGTCCGCAAGGCACACTCGTACCCCACTTCGCGCTGTTTTTGGTAAGCTCAAGCACCTTTCCTATCTCAGAGACGAATATCTGATCGGGCTTCATTCCCATTTCAATAGCAAGCTCGCGGTGCTTTAAGAGATGCTTACATTCACCGTGTATCGGCATAAAGAATTTCGGCTTAACAAGAGCGTGAAGAAGCTTGAGCTCTTCCTGACACGCATGCCCCGAAACGTGCACGTCAGCAACCGCGTCATCAAGCACGGTAACGCCTTTTCTGTAAAGCTCGTTGATTATATTGCCAACAAGCTTTTCGTTACCCGGAATAGCTGTGGCACTAATAACAACGAGGTCGCTCGGCCCAAGCTCTACCTTGTCGTGATCGGAGAACGCCATTCTGTAAAGAGCACTCATAGGCTCGCCCTGGCTTCCCGTTGTAATTATAGTCAGCTTCTCGGGCGGATATCTCTTTATATCGTTTATATCTACAAGCACCTTCTCGGGATCGTGCATACAACCAAGCTTTACAGCCGTACTTACAATATTAATCATGCTTCTGCCTGTAACCGCGACCTTGCGTCCGTGATCGGCGGAGGCATTTATTATCTGCTGTACGCGGTGTACGTTTGACGAGAACGTTGCGATAACGATTCTTTTATCAGTATTCTTTATAAATATATCGTCAAGCGATCTGCCAACCTTTTTTTCGCTGGGGGTATACCCAGGTCTCTCGGCATTTGTAGACTCTCCAAGGAGTAGCAGCACGCCTTTATTACCGATCTCACCAATTCGGGCAATATCCATCATCTTGCCCTCGATGGGAGTAAGGTCAAGCTTGAAGTCTCCCGAGTGGAATACTACGCCGACGGGTGTTGTTATCGCAAGTGCGCAAGCATCTACTATCGAGTGATTTACGTGAATAAATTCGACCTTGAACCAGCCGAGCTTGATCGTATCTCCTGCCTTAACGGTGTTAAGCTCGGGAGAATGATCAAGATTGTGTTCAACCAGCTTGTTTTCGATTATACCGATAGTCAGCCTTGCGCCGTAAACGGGCGCCTTTATCGTTTTGAGCACATACGGAAGTGCTCCGATATGGTCCTCGTGACCATGTGTTATCACAAATCCGCGCACTTTATCACGATTCTTCTCAAGATAAGTAATATCGGGGATCACAAGGTCGATGCCAAGCATATCGTCGTCGGGGAAACCGAGTCCACAGTCGATGATTATTATATCGTCCTCATATTCAAGCGCGCACATATTTTTGCCGATCTCCATAAGACCGCCCAAAAACATTACTTTAAGTTTATTTTTTGCCATTATTATTCCTTTCTTAAACATTATAGTTGTTAGTATATGTAAATATCATCGATACCGAAGCGAACTGGTATCGATCTTATTGCCTGAATTTTCACGCAGAAAAACAAAGCCTGAACAAATGTGCAAGCTTTAAATATTGCTTTTGGAACGGGCGATCTATCCAAAAGCTTATTTTAATGCGAGAGCAAACGAACATTTAACATAACTATATTATACAGTATGCTATCGTATTTTGCAATATTCTTTTATGAAGTTTGTGTTAATATTCAAAAGAGCATAATAAGCGACAGTGAAGATGCCAAGATCCCGATAACACTCGTTGCTATAAGCGCTAAAAGGGTACTTAAATTTACTTTAACAACACGTTTATGCGGTTTGTCTGTAAATACGGTGCTTTCACGTATTATCCTGTTCGCCTCGGCGATAATCTCTCTTTCGCTCATTGCATCTCTGTCACCGTTTGGTTTTAAAATAAAGTATGCTTCCTCAAATACAGTATCTGCACACCCCGATATCTTTATCATTTTTCTCTGAGAACCTTTTAACAAATTCATCCATTATCCTTTCAATGTTTATCACTTACATATAAACAGTTTTCAAGGATATTATTTACTTTAGTTGTTAATTTATGCACATAATCATATACTTGTATAAACAAAAAGGCGCCGGTTAAAACCAACGCCCCTTCATTTAAAACTTTTCACTTATCTCTGCGGCACAGCCGGAACAGATATAAGCTTCACCGATTTCTATAAGATCTCGCTCGCGCCTGCATATAGCACATAACGGCTGGTCTCTTCTGATAACGATCGCATTACCTTCAAGCGATATTCTTAAATTATCATTTTCGCTTATGTTAAGCGCAACTCTCATTTTCTTAGGTATTACTACCCTTCCCAAAGAATCAAGCTGCCTTATATCCATAGCTTCGTTTTTCATTTTTTATACCGTCCTTTCAAAAATTCAACATGATGTGGAAATTACTGTTAATTTTCGATTTCGATATTATTTTACATTATTTCCCATAAACTGTCAATTAACAAATTGTGAATTTGTTGTGTAATTTCTGTTTTTTTTAAAAAGGAATCATAATATGCTTCAAAAAACCTTTGGCATTATGTCTGTAATATCATTCATTTCAGCAATAGTACTCTCCCATACAGGTGAACTCTCGCAGGCAGTTTTAAACGGAGCCGCACGTGCGCTTGAGCTAACGTTTACTCTTTTGCCTATGATGTGCCTCTGGTGCGGAGTCATGAACGTCTTAAAAGACTCGGGCGCAATAGAACAGCTTGCACATCTGATATCTCCACTGCTTAAGTTTTTATTTCCTACCGCATACGAAACGGGAAACGGAATAGACGAGTGCGCGGCAAATATCGCCGCTAATATGCTTGGAATAGGAAATGCCGCGACGCCATTTGCAATATCCGCCCTTGAAAAAATGCAGCTTGACAATAAAAATAAAAATACTGCAAGCGACGATATGATAACGCTTGCAGTAATGAATTCTTCTCCGATAAGTCTTTTTCCTATGACTCTGATAACACTGAGAGCAGCACACGGCAGCGCTGATGCATACCGAATAATGATGCCCATATGGATATGCTCTGTCGCAGGATGGATTTTATCGGTTTTGCTTTCGCGAGTATTTGCAAAGCTTTCACGGAGATTAAGAATGAAAAAATAAGAGAGAATAATTTATGAAATTAACAGAGCTTATTATCCCCTGTATTATCTGCCTTTGCTCGCTTCTTTTTTTGTTTTCAGGAAAAAGCTTGTTTGAAAGCTTTATATCAGGCGCCGAGTCGGGAATTAAAACGGCTACTAGTCTTCTGCCAAGCCTCATTCTGATGTGCACAGCCGCTTCAATGTTCACTTCATCAGGCGCCGGTGAGCTTCTATCAAGGCTTTTATCACCTATAACTGATATTTTTGGAATACCCTCAGATATTCTTCCCTTTCTGATTGTCAGGCCAATATCGGGAAGCGCTTCAAACTCTGTTCTGACCGACCTCTTTTCACGTGTCGGCAGCGACAGTCTTGCAGGATTTACGGCATCTGTTATTGCCGGAAGCTCAGACACCATGCTTTACATATTTGCAGTATATTTTTCAGCCGTTGGGGTAAAGAACACACGCTTTGCTCTTCCCGTCGGATTTATATCTATGCTTTTTGTTATAATCCTCTCATGCTTTATCGCAAAAATATTTATATAGACTCATCGTCTTGTTCCTGTGCCTTGTTTTCGTCTGCCTGTGCGCACGACTGCTTCGGTGCACAAAGGCGCAAACTTACTAATTTATACGAAAGCAAGACTATAAGACCTGCAAGGGCAAATAGGACACCAAAGTAAAACTGTTTGGGAATATATTTTACTTCAAACTCATTAAATCCGTCCTCTATTCTGACTCCGGTAAATATTCCTGCAACCTCAAAGGTCTCCACACGCTCTGAATTTACATACACCGCGATATTTTCATCATAAGGCATTGTCAGCATAAGAACGTTTCTGCCATTTTGAGCATTAACGCTTCCCGAGAAGTGAGTATCTGAGTAATCCTTATTTAGACTTGCATCACCTTTCTTCAGTTCATTCATAACGCTGTCAAGCACTTTGCTATCAAGCGTATAGAAATAGCTTGCCGGATCAAAATATACGTTATCTTCCTCAAGAGTAACCGTCAGATATGCTATATCTCCGCGCTTATAGTCGCCAAGGCATAATATACCGTGATTATCGCTTGTCAGATATTTTTTAACAGAGGTATCATTATATTTTATCGATATATTGCGTCTGTATCCGTTGGTTACGGGGAAATATGCGTACATAACACCGTCACTCTGAGCCGTTATAACAAAGCTGACACGTGCGCCGGTGTCCTTATTTTTCGTGTATTTTACCATTCCGTTTGAGCTTGACTGACTCACGTTTTCAAGGTTTGCATCATACTTGTTTTCAGAAAAGAGCTCGACCCTCTCCCGTCCCAGCATCTCTGCGCACATTCTGTTCATAAGCTCAAACGGTGAATCTGCCGCGGTTGTATCAAATGATTCAAAATCATCTGCAACAGTATAGGCAAGAGACAGCGCATACGGGTTATTGTAAAGCCTTGTCTGATTATCTTCATCCGTCCATAAAGTCGTGTACGCAGGATCGGCATTAGTTGAAAGATCTCCAAGCAAATACTTTATTCCAAGAAGCGAATCGCCAACGGGAGTTCCTCCCGTATAATTTGAATGATGGGAACGTGATGAGTATCCCATATCACTTAAAAAGTCTATAACGTTTTTGTTAAGCGTTGAGGTAGAGCCGGATATACCGTTAAGACCTATGGTATAATTATCGTTGACCTTTCTTATCTTATAATTTTCACTACGGTAAAATCCGGGATCGTTTTCTTTCATATATTCTGCCGCCGGTCTGTACTTTTCGGCAAAATTAGCATACAGACTGTGCTTTGAAAAGCCAACGTCGTTATGCATCATATATTCGCTTGCAACGCCGTTTGCATAAAGCTCGACTATCGTTAAACAAAGTAAAACCAGAGCGCCGCCGCGTCTGCCCGACTTATACACGTGTATACCTATAAGGAAGACTGCTCCCATACCTATTGCCGTCCAAATACATGCAAGCATATGGATCTTATCGTATTCAAGCTTCTGCGCAAGAGCGCACAATAGCATAAATACTATAACAACGGCGGTGATCTTATCTCCCGGTATGCTCTTTATATTTATAAATGCCTCTGCAGCAATAAGAACTATAAGGAATGTGAAAATAAAGCTGTATCTGAAATTAAGCCAGTTCGGGAACTGAAATCCGTGCCATACAAGGTCGATGGTAGAGCCGCCAAAGCTTATTGCAAAGATCGCAAGCATAACTCCGTTTGCTATCTTCCTTGCAGGCTTTACGGTTGGTAACAGAAAATAAAGCACGGCGAGAATAAGGCATAACACGGAGCAATATATAAACGGCATTCCATCAGGCCTTACCGTGTCGTATGAGACGGGCAGCATTTTAAGGAAAATATCTATAAAATCCGTTTTGCCCGTAAAAGCAAACTTAGGATTTGAAAAATCATTTTTCCCGAAAGTAAGCGAATATGCCGCAGGTAAGAGAACGGGGGAAGCAAGTGCGGCAGATACTACCGAAAAAAGTGTAAACCGAAGTCCTGATTTAACAAAGTGCGACTTTTCTTGAAGCTCGTTTCTCTCTTCTTTACTGCTTCCGAAATAATATGCAAGGAAATATATTACCGAGAATATGCAAAGCATATATCCGATATAGTAGCTCGTTATAAGAGCCACAGCAAGGCTTATCGTATAAAGCATATACTTTTTCCGGCTTATAAGCATCTCTATACCAAGCATAATAAGCGGAAGAAGATACATGCAGTCTATCCACATCGTGTTTGAAGCATATACTACCCCATATGAACAAAGAGCATACGATGTTGAAAATATAAGCGCGCCAATACCGTCGATCTTTTTGGTCTTTGTTATATAATAATACGATGTAAGTCCGCAAAGACCGCTTTTTAAAATGATTATGGTAAAAAGCGCTTCCTGAATAGCACTTTTCGGGAAGATCGCAACAAGCAAGGAGAGCGGACTTGCAAGATAATAAGCGAAAATACCGAGAAACTCTCCCGACAGCGCACGCTCAAAGGAATAAAAGATACTTCCCTCTCCAACTATCGCATCACGCAGTGCCTCAAAAAAATATATATACTGACCGTTCAAGTCAAGCACGAGCACCGTGCCGTCTCCAAAAGGATATATGAGCATCGCCACGTACATAAGCGCAAACAGAAGCGACGGTATCAAAAAAGAAAGCAGACCGTACGCGGGCTTACCATCTAAAAGCTTTGTCTTATCCATTATCTCTACCTTTCTTTATCTTTAATTTCCCGCACGGATCTGTGCAGGTATAACACGTTTGATGTTTTTTTCAAGCTTTATACGTGCCACAGTAACGTCGCGCTCACATTTTTCGCATTTGATACGTATATCCGAGCCGACTCTTAAAACCTTCATGCGGTTTTCACCGCATGGGTGAGGCTTTTTCATCTCAAGAATATCTCCAAGCGATATTTTTATAATTTTTGTCATCTTTTTTACCTTCCGATAAAAATCTTTACTATATTAGTAATTATACCACAATTAAATACAATTGCAATAACATTATAAAATTTTGCAAAAAGATACTTGGCTTTCAGATCATTCTCCTATATTTTACAGTAACTTAACAAATTATTGTTGTCAATATACAATATTTGTGGTATTATATATACAGAAATATAAGTCAAAGCGGAGGTATGAGTATGAGAAAAAGTAATGAAAAAATGAGCGTGGGCGCTATTATTGCAATAATAGCAAGCGCAATCCTCGTGGCTGCAGGAGTTATAGTTGCTTTCAAGCTTCTTTGCGACAAATATAGCATAACTGAAAGAAAACCGAGAAAGAAATTTATTGATTTTGATGATGCGGACGAATGGGAAATTGATGAAGCTGATTTTTCAGAGCTCTCAACAGATGAGTGCCCTGATATAGACGAGACTCCCGCTGAAATATAATATAACCACAAGACAAAAATCCGAAGCTAATGCTTCGGATTTTTAATTTTATAAGCTTATATCTCTTTAAAGCTGAATTTCAGACGTGACTTATATTCCTCAAATGGTTTAAGAGATACAAACTTATTATTTTTTATTATATCTTCGCCGCCAAGAGAGGTCGTTCTTGGCTCAAGTCCGATAACGTATTCGCTCTCTCCAAGCATTTTCCATACGAGAAAATCGGGCATTGTATCACGCTTATAGGTAATATAAGCGCCGATCTCGCCGTTTTCAATACCTGCAGTTGCAATTTCACCCGTGTGCTTTACATCAATACATTCTTCTGCAATGCCATGAACAGGTGCCGACACATCGGCAATTTCATCAGGAACACCGATGATCTTAGCTCCTTCTCTCACAAGAGGATATCCAAAATTACAATGATAGCACAGGGCAATATCTTCATCACTGAAGCCTTCGTTCACAAGCGTGTCTTCAACAATGAACTCGTCTTCAAAAAGCTTTGCGGTAATAGTTCTCTTTAAAATGAGGTTTTCTCCGAAAACCGCGCTTTCACGCATTTCACCCGAAATTCGCATAACGTAATCGTCGCCTTCAAAGTCAGCATAAACACTAACCTTCGAAGCGGGAATATTCGCGATTCTGCCGTGAAGACCGTGAGCCCCAACAGGTCCGCCGATATTTCTCAGTCCGCAGGTTGTAATGAGTCCGCCATAAAAAGAGCGAAGCCAGCTAAGTCCGTCTTTTTCATAAAAAGCGGGAGCAGTAATCCCTGTTTTTGATATCCAGCTTACCGCATTATCTTTATAATAAGCCTGTGCAATATCCATACATCTGTCGGGCAAAATACAAAAGCGAACGCTTCCCGTATTAACTTCGATCACACGTACGCCTTTCCCTTTTCCGTCGTTAATGGTATAATCCTTAATACCGCCGATCTGCTCTACCGAGCCGATATGTTTCAAAAGTTCCTGTCTTTTCATAAATGCTCCCCTGTAATTGTTATATAATAATTGTATCACAATAATTCTAAATAGTCAACGCGTGGCTGCATTTTATGTAGCAAAAATCCGAGGCTGCCGCCTCGGATTTTTTGTTTTAAAATACTACGTCCTTTGAAAAGCCGTGTATAAACCCGTTGGTATCTGCAGAGCAGACGTCGCCGCCGACCACTCGCTTGCCCTTGACTAAAATGTTTGCATAAACAACACCGTTGTATCCGTCGTAGTTTGTTATCTTGTATGTATATCTCATAAGCTTCTTGCGCTTGTATTTTGAAAGATCAAGCCCCTGCTTTTTCTGAAGCTCATTATATCCCGTGAATACCTTGTCAAATTCATCGGGAATAACAACCTCGGCTTCTTCTACGGGTGTTGCGTCAACCTCCCAGCCAAACTGAGAGAGAAAAGCTATTCTGTCCTCGTTGGTCTTTATCTTGTCAAAGCTCACCTCGGTTCTAGAATTGAGTACACTCGCTTCTCCCGACGTGATAACCGGCTCATAGCTCGGTATAAATGCAATAAGCGTAATGAGAGCAATAACCGCAACTCCGACAACGCCGAAAAATTTTAGTGTATTTGCTCTGAGTGAATAAATAAACATAAGCTTCTCCTTATAACAAAATTACTTATTAAATTATATTAAGCGCATGCATATGTTATGACCTGAGATGCTGTTTGACAAATACATTGGTTTCTGCCCTGATCTCCTTATATGCACTTATCAGATATCCCGTATTTATAAACGTCATCACGGCCGTGGATAAATCGGAAAGCTCCCACATAAATTCTCCCGATACAATACACCCGAAAAACACCGATATACTGTATAAAAGATAATACACGTATTTGCATTTTGAAAACTTAACAGACGTAAAATAATCTGAAATTAAAAATCTGAGCGCTTCTGTGCCGTACACAGACCAGCACACTATCGTGGCAAAAGCGAAAAAAACGATTGCCGCGCTCATAAATCCGGGAGCAACTCCGCCTATAAATTTGCTATATGCGTTTATAGCAATAACCATAGCAGGTTCGCCCGGTGATATATTATCGGCTATCAGAATAACGAAAGCTGTCATCGAACAAAGCAGAATAGTATCAACAAAAACCTCAAGGATACCAAACACTCCCTGCCTGCAGGGTGAATCCGTGTCAGACGCGGCGTGTGCAGTAACGGAAGTTCCGCTTCCTGCTTCATTTGAAAGTATACCGCGTAAAACTCCGTATCTCATAGCTTTCATAAAAGTAAAAGCAAGTATTCCTCCCCCTGCGGATCTCAGCGAAAACGCTTCGCTTATTATTTTAGCGAAGACACGGGGCAGTTCTGTAATATTTGAAAAAATTATATATAGGGAAAATATTGAATATAAAATACAGAAAAGCGGTACTGCCAGAACAGTAAAATCAGCGATCCGTTTAAATCCGCCGCATATCACGAAAAAGGTAACAGCGGCAAATATAATACCGCATATATACGGACTTACAGAAAAGCTGTTTTCAAGCGATACGGCTATCGCATTTGACTGAACTATACTGCCCATACTTACAGATGTTATTACACATAAGCCTGCAAAAACAAAAGCAAGTATCTTATGCCCCGAAGCCTGCATATAGACAAACGATCCGCCCGTATATCTTCTCTTTCCACCATCAATTATACTTCGGCGGTGCTTTACAGCAAGCAGGGTTTCCGCATATTTTAGTATCATCGCAAAAAGCGCCGATATCCACATCCAGAAAACCGCTCCTGCACCGCCTGCCCCGATCGCCGCAGCCACTCCTGCAATATTGCCAACGCCAAGCGTACCGGCAAGCGCAACGCTCATAGCTTTCATCGGAGAAGTACCCTCTGTGCCTGAGTGCGCTATAATACCTGATAGCTTACGCGGATATCTTATATGAAAGAATTTAAGCTTTATGGACATAAAAAATCCGGCAGCAAATACAACGCAGGGTAAAAGCGGCCCGAGTATATTCGTATTTATAAAAGAAATCACGTTTATTATCCTCACACACACCTTGAAATTATCATATACTGTATTTATGCTTAACTATATGTAAGTACCGTCCAAAAAATGAGTAAAACAATGGCCTAGAGGATATCTCAAACAAATATTACACTTAGTGGTATAAAATGTTAAAACAATGTAAACTATATGAAAAAGACTTGATTTTTGGGTACAAGTGGGCTACAATTATTCTTGCAGTTAGCACTTGAAGTCTTTGAGTGCTAACAAAATTTCAGTCTTGAAAAATAATATTTAGAAGCCGATATATCGGCTTTTGAAAGGAATGGTGTATATTATGAAACTCATGCCTCTTGCAGACCGTGTAGTTGTAAAAATGGTCGAAGCGGAAGAAACAACAAAGAGCGGTATCATTCTCGCAGGTACTGCCAAGGAAAAGCCTCAGGTAGCAGAGATCGTTGCCGTAGGCCCCGGCGGTGTCGTTGACGGCAAGGAAGTCGTTATGACCGTTAAGGTTGGCGACAAGGTAATCACAAGCAAGTATTCGGGAACTGAAGTTAAATGCGACGGTACTGAATACATCATCGTTCGTCAGAGCGATATTCTCGCAATAGTTGAATAATTAAGTAAGGAGACATTACCATGGCAAAGGATATTTCATTTGGAATTGAAGCCAGAAACGCGCTTCAGGCAGGCGTTGATAAGCTTGCAGATACAGTAAAGATAACGCTCGGACCTAAGGGCAGAAACGTAGTTCTTGATAAGAAGTACGGCGCTCCCCTTATAACAAACGACGGCGTTACCATAGCAAAGGAAATCGAGCTTGACGATCCTATGGAAAACATGGGCGCACAGCTTGTCAAGGAAGTTGCAACGAAAACAAACGATGCGGCAGGCGACGGTACTACAACCGCTACACTTCTTGCTCAGGCGTTCATCCGTGAGGGTATGAAGAACGTTGCAGCGGGTGCTAACCCCATCATTATCCGCAAGGGTATAAGGAAGGCAGTTGATGCGGCTGTTGAAGGACTTATTGCAAACTCCAAGAAGGTTAACGGCAGCGCAGACATCGCAAGAGTCGGCACTATCTCGGCTGGCGACGAAGTTATCGGTCAGCTTATCGCGGACGCTATGGATAAGGTTACCGCAGACGGCGTTATCACAGTTGAAGAGTCAAAGTCTGCTGAAACGTACAGCGAAGTAGTTGAAGGTATGCAGTTTGACCGCGGATACCTCTCTCCCTATATGGCAACAGATACAGATAAGATGGAAGCGGTTATCGACGATGCTCGTATCCTTATCACAGATAAGAAGATCTCAAATATTCAGGAGATCCTTCCCCTTCTCGAGCAGGTAGTTCAGAACGGTATGAAGCTTCTCATCATCGCTGAAGACGTTGAAGGCGAAGCACTTACAACTCTCGTACTCAACAAGCTTCGCGGCACATTCACAGTTGTTGCAGTTAAGGCTCCGGGATTTGGCGACAGAAGAAAAGAAATGCTCCAGGACATCGCAGTCCTTACAGGCGGTGAAGTAATTTCAAGCGATCTCGGACTTGAGCTCAAGGACGCACAGATCACACAGCTTGGATACGCAAGGCAGATCAAGGTAAACAAGGAAAATACAATAATAGTCGGTGGTGCAGGCGACTCTGCGGCTATCAAGGGCAGAATCGCGCAGATCAAGGCAGGTATTGAGACCACAACGAGCGACTTTGACCGTGAAAAGCTTCAGGAAAGACTTGCAAAGCTTTCAGGCGGTGTTGCAGTTATCAAGGTTGGTGCGGCAACAGAAACCGAAATGAAAGAAAAGAAGCTTCGCATCGAAGACGCTCTCAACGCAACACGTGCTGCAGTTGAAGAAGGTATCGTTGCAGGCGGCGGAACTGCGTTCCTCAACGTTATCCCTAACGTCAAGGCAATACTCGACAAGGTTGAAGGCGACGAAAAGACAGGCGTTAACATCGTACTCAAGGCGCTTGAAGAGCCTGTACGTCAGATCGCTGCGAATGCAGGTCTTGAAGGCTCTGTAATCGTAGACAAGATCCTTTCAAAAGATAAAGTTGGCTACGGTTTTGATGCATACAATGAGGAATATGTGGATATGCTTAAAGCAGGTATCGTGGATCCTACAAAGGTATCGAGAAGCGCACTTCAGAATGCCGCTTCGGTTGCCTCAACAGTCCTCACCACAGAAGCAGTTGTTGCAGACAAAAAGGAAGAAGCCGTTGCTCCTGCTGCCGCAGCAGGCATGGGCGGTATGGGCGGAATGTATTAATTTTGCCAATAATAAAGAACAGGGAGGCCAAAAGCCTCCCTGTTTTAAAGTAAGGAATCAAAAATAATGGTAATTGATGTTCACACACACGCGTTTCCGGATGCGATCGCCAATAAAACGATTGAATTTTTAAAAGAGAAAATGTACAATAACAGCGGTGTACAAGTCAAAAACAGCACCGACGGCACAGTCAGCGGGCTTCTTTCGTCTATGAAAAGAGCGCACGTTGATAAAAGCCTTATAATGCCTATTGCAACAAAAGTGTCTCAAACGGAAACGATAAATAATTTCGCAGAAAGCCTCAGAGATGATAAGATAATATCATTTGGAAGCGTTCATCCGATTGATCCTGACGCCGACAAAGTCCTTGAGGATCTTGCAAGCCGAGGCTTTCTCGGTATAAAGCTTCATCCCGAATTTCAGGATTTTTATATCGACTCACCCGAGGGTATCAGAATAATAAAGAAAGCCGAAAGTCTCGGCCTTTTTACACTCATACACGCAGGTGCGGACCTCGGATATCCTCCGCCCTATCACTGCACGGCAGACAGACTTTTGAAGCTTCTTGAACACATAAACGGCGAAAAGCTTATAGCGGCGCACCTTGGATGCTTTATGATGTGGGATGACGTTATAAAAAAAATAGCGGGGTTGCCGATATACATTGATACCGCGGCCGTTGGAACGTGTATTACACCCGATATTTACCGCGACATCATACGCGCGCACGGCGCTGACCGTGTACTTTTCGGCTCGGATACTCCCTGGGAGGATCAGACTCACGCGATAGAAATGCTTAATTTGACAGGACTTGATAAAGACGAGCTTGACAAGATAAAATACAAAAATGCCCTCAGGCTGTTTAACCTGTAAACGAATACTTCTTTTCTTCTGTCAAATACTATTTTATACGACAGGGAGAAAAAAATGAAGGTATTGCTTGTTATAGATTATCAGAACGATTTCGTGTGCGGCGAGCTGGCGACCTACGGTGCCCGCCTGCTCGATAATAATATAGCCGGGTATATAAGAAGCTTTGACGGTGAAGTGTATTATACGATAGACTGTCACGGCGATGAGTTTGCAAAAAGCCGTGAGGCGAGATTTATTCCCGTGCATTGTAAAAGCGGCTCGTGGGGCTGCGAGATATACGGAGAGGTAAAAAAAGCCCTTGCCGAGGTTAGCGCAAAACCGATAAAAAAATCGACGTTTGCGCCGGCAAAGCTGAAGCTTCCCGATACTGCAGACGAAATTGAGCTCTGCGGACTGTTGACTGATATGTGCGTGTTGTCAACGGCGGTAGTTGCAGCGGCGAAATATCCCGACGCGAACATAAAAATAAACAGCGCGCTTTGCCTGGGCTCGACACCAAAGGCTCACGAAAACGCGCTCTCAATAATGCACGGACTCAATATGGAGATAACATAAAACACTCCTGCAGATAATAAAATCTGCAGGAGTGTTTTTACTCTATCCACCATTCGGGAGTTATATCTCCAAGCCTTACGATACGCCACGTGGAATAATCAAGCATTATTTCAATATTATGATAATTACCTGCCATTATTTGCACCATAAGTTCACGGCAGGCACCGCAAGGTGCACCGTTTGAGCCGTCGGGAAGAATACACAATACCTTGTCGATCTCCTGTTCTCCGTTTGTTATCATATTAAAAATTGCATTTCTTTCCGCACAAATACCAAGCGTAGAGCAAGTATCAATACATACTCCCGTATATATTTTTCCGGATTTTGAACAAACTGCGGCAGAAACCTCACCACAAGTAACATATTCTGAAATTCTGCGTTCACTTAGCACTTCTTTGGCGGCATTATACATTTCTGTCCATATTTTATCCATAATCATATCCTCATTATTGTTAATCACTCAAACAGTCGCATTTTCAGTATTCTTTCAAATTCGGCGTTTGTCATTCTCTGTACACCGTCGATTATCGCAATATTCATTTCTCTTGCGCGCGCCTTTAAGTACTCTATCGTGCGGCGGTCAAGCGCGTTTTCAAGATCTGTTGCAACGAGTATCTTCTTTGCATACTTCACTCCGAATCTGCCTGCCACAGACGAGAGCTTATAAAGCTCCTCTGACTCAAACTTGCCGTTTTTGCAGGATATGAATATCGGCGTAATGCCGCGCATCGCCATAACGTCGATCTCATTTTCTGTCGACTGCCTGTTTGTTTTGCTATACTTGTCTTCCCACTCGTCGGGACTCCATAATATCGTAACGCCCGTTTTTACGTCACAAAGGCCGTGACCTAAAAACTTTTTGCAAGCAAGATACACCTTTTGTTCAAGAAGATTTCCCGCCTTGTTAATGCATGCTTTTACCTGAGCGTTTTTATATCTGAAATTCAAAAGCGTGCCGTCACGCTTTTCGCTGTAGGTGACAAGCCCAAGACGGCGTAATTCTTCAAGATAAACACGTACTTTGTACTTCTTGAAAATCTCAAGCTGCTCTTTACCCGTCATTCGCTCGATTCCCGATACGGTTTGAGTGAATCTGTTCCACGTCTGAGGCGCTGAGCGCTTATGAATGTATCCTCTCGGTCCTTTGGTCGAAAGCTGCCACATTATTTCAAGGTCGCGCTCGAAATCGTCGGTATAAACAAATGCGCCTGCACCCATATACGGCGCAACTGCACCGCCGTGAAGTATAATGTTTTCTTCAACAGTATTTTCAATTCTTATCTTGTTGTTAAAAGGACTGTCTGTCGAAGTATACTTAGTTGCGTCCATGCTCGATGTAACGCTTTTATCTATAAACTGAGCGTATCCGTTAACCGGGTTTATCCTGAAAAGCTTTACGTTATCGTGGCGCTCAAAAATCATTCCGGCCGCGGCTATCATCATATCGTCGCCGCCTGTTATATCAATAACACAGTCTTCTCTGCCGACAACCTCTTCAAGCTTGTTTATAGCATCGTTAATGCTTCCTCTGATAACTCGCACGTACGAATACCGTATATCACCAAGTCCCTTTTTGGTCATATAGCCTTTTATATGTGCAAGTTCATTTTTTTCGAAAAAGTCAGGCTTTTCAGATGCAAAATAAACAATTTCATCGGGCGCAAAGCATACTCCGCCGAAAACATTCTCAACAGGTGTTTTACATAGAAATTCGATTATTTTCATACTGCCCGCCCCCCTTTCGTTTACTCTTATATTATAGTATAAAATGTTTACTTAATTACGGTGTATCCCTCATTTTCAATAGCGGCAATTATAACAGTATCCGCAACCTCTTTATCAAGCGTAAAAATGGCAAGACCGCTTTCATGACTCACCTCTGCCGCAGATACGCCGTCTATTGCCTCAATCACCTTTTTTACTCTGCCCGAACAGTGCGTGCACATCATTCCCTCTATTTTGAAAGTCTTTTCCACTTTTTTTATCTCCTTTAAAGCTTTGATATTTTCATCAGTTCCAAACAAATTCAGCCTGAGCGCATTCGTTACAACGCAAAAGCTTGAAAGGCTCATTGCCGCCGCGCCAAGCATCGGGCTTAGCGTTATTCCAAATGGTATAAGCGCGCCTGCCGCAACCGGTATGCCTATCGTGTTATATATAAATGCCCAGAATAAATTCTGTCTGATATTTGTAAGCGTCTTTCGGCTGAGCTTTATTGCCGCATAAACGCCCTTCAAGCTGTTTTTCATAAGAACTACGTCTGCCGCATCTATCGCAATATCGGTGCCTGCACCTATCGCAATACCTATATCCGCAGACGTCAGCGCCGGCGCGTCGTTTATACCGTCGCCAACCATCGCCAATGCACCGTCTTCTTTAAGCTTTCTTATAACACTTTCTTTTCCGTCAGGCAAAACGCCTGCAATAACCTCATCAATACCGACAAAGCTTGCAACTGCCTTTGCAGTATTCTCATTATCACCCGTGAGCATAACGACTCTGAGCCCCATATCGCGCAAAGCCTTTATTGCCTCGGCGCTGTCCTCTTTTATAGCATCAGCAACCGCTATCATGCCAATATAACTGCCGCCGTATACAAAGAGCATTGGTGTTTTTCCCTCGTGCGAAAGAGTTTCCGCGCGCGCTCTTACTTCATCGCCAAGCTTTGTTATTTCACTTATAAACTTAAAGCTTCCCCCAAACAGCTCGCTTTGATTGTATATACCAGAAATTCCTCTGCCCGACAACGACTTAAAAGAATCAATAACAACCTCACCAACAGAGCGCTTTTCGCAAAAGTCGCATATAGCATGTGCAAGAGGATGCTCGCTTCTCTTCTCAATAGAATAAGCAAGTTCTAAAAATTCTTTTTCACTTATATTTTCACCGAGGACTATATCCGTCACACGAGGTTTACCGCTTGTAATTGTGCCCGTTTTGTCAAGCACAACGGTTTTAATCTTACCTGCCATTTCAAGCGCTACTGCAGTTTTAAATAATATACCTCTCTTAGCGCCAACTCCACTTCCTACCATAATAGCAACAGGAGTGGCAAGTCCGAGAGCGCACGGGCAGCTTATAACAAGCACCGATATACCTCGTGCAAGAGCAAAGCCAATGCCTTCACCCAAAACAAGCCATATCACCGTTGTTATAACTGCAATAACTATAACAACAGGAACAAAAATACCCGAAACCTTGTCGGCAATTTTAGCGATAGGCGCTTTAGTTGCAGACGCGTCCTCTACCATTTTTATTATTTTTGAAAGCGCAGTGTCCTCGCCAACGTAAGTTGCACGGCACTTAATATATCCCGAATAATTGAGCGTTGCCGCCGAGACCTTGTCGCCCACGTATTTGTCAACGGGTATAGACTCACCCGTAAGTGCAGATTCATCAAGTGCGCTCTCGCCCTCGATGATAACACCGTCAACAGGTATGCTCTCACCGGGTCTGACAACGAATACGTCACCAACTGCAACATCTTTGGCAGGGACGGTTACTTCCTTGCCGTCTTTTATAATTGTGGCCGACTCAGGCGCAAGCTTCATAAGCGAGCGGATAGCATCAGTCGTTCTGCCCTTTGATCTTGCTTCAAGCATCTTGCCGAGTGTAATGAGCGTAAGTATCATTGCCGCTGACTCAAAATAGAGTTCATGCATATACCCAATGGCAACAGCATGATCGCCTGCACTTATTGCAAACGTCATAGCATAGAGCGCGTACGTGCTGTAAACAAACGCCGCTGAAGCACCAAGCGCAACAAGGCTATCCATGTTTGGCGCTCTGTGCCACAAAGCCTTAAAACCGATTATAAAAAACTTCTGATTTATAACCATTACGGCAATAGTTAAAATCATCTGTATAAGTCCAAGTCCAAGATGATTTTCGACAAGTGCCTTTGGAAGCGGCCATCCCCACATCATATGGCCCATCGAAACATACATAAGAAGCGCAAGGAAAACAAGAGACGAAACAAGTCTTTTCAAAAGAAGCGGAGTTTCTCTGTCAGCAAGTACGTCGTCTTCTGCTTTCAAAGACTTTTTTTCCTCTCCCTTTCTCGATGCAGTATACCCTGCATCCACAACCGCCTTTATTATGTTTTCGTCAGTTTCGCTTCCGCTTACAGTCATAGTATTTGTTAAGAGATTAACCGAGCATGACTCAACGCCACCAAGCTTTGATACCGCCATCTCAATTCTTGCGCTGCAAGCGGCACAGCTCATACCGCCGATATTGTAAGTTTTCAAAACCTTCTCCTTTAAATTCAGACAGTTTTCGGCAGTGCCGTGGATATATCCTCTGCAAAGCCTATGTATCCTATAATTTCAGGCTTGATCGTATGATTTTTGACATCGTAATTCACAATCGAAACAGACGCATTTGGTACCCAATCCACGTCGTTCATTCTCTCATACGGTATACCCTGCCATTCGCAGCAGAGCGAGCGTATCGGCGTTCCATGGAAAGTTACAAGCACCGTTTTGCCGTCATTTTTCTCTGCAATTTTCCATACGGTATCGCGTACTCTGACGGTCATTTCCTGAACGCTTTCACCGCCATCGGTTTTTGCTTCCCATAGATTATGCATCCATATTTCGTATTCTGCAGGATAATATTTGGGCAGATCTTCAAACAAAAGACCTTCCCATTTGCCCATAAACATTTCTCTGAGTCCTTTGTCACACACAGGCTCAATGCCATGTTCTGCTGCTATAATCTTTCCCGTTTCATACGCGCGCACAAGATCGCTTGAATAAGCAGCATCTATTTTTTCCCCTTTAAGATAAGCGGCTGTTCTCTTTGCCTGCTCTCGTCCGAGCTCCGTGAGAGGTCCGTCTGTATGTCCAAAATAGCGCTTTTCAAGATTGCCGGTGCTCTCGCCGTGGCGAACAAAAATCATCCTTGTCATAGTTTTTCCTCAATTATATATTACTACGTTTTATGGTATCACAAATAAGCAGAAATTACAAGAAATAATGTGTAAAATTTCACACTTTATAAAAAAATCCCAAGACGTAACCGTCTTGGGATTTTTTGTTTATACAGTGTGGATCTTGTTTTCGGAATCAGCGTTTTCGCCGTCAAGTCCGTACTTCTGGTTCTTTCTGTATTCAAAGAACTTTTCTGCAACCTGTTCGAAGAGCGCGTATGAAAGAACGTCTTCATCCTGCTCTGCCCAGGGAGCTACCTTTTCGCGCAGAGTTTCAAGCTCAGGCTTGATATTATCTGCAGGACGGCATGTGATAGGCTTGTCGTCGCCGATGATCTTCTTAACGAATTCAGGCTTGATCTCAACAGGGCACTTACCGTATTCACCCTTGATGATTCCCTTGAATTCCTTTGTTACATTCTTGTAACGCTCGCCCATGAGTACGTTAAATACAGCCTGTGTACCAACGATCTGTGAGGAGGGTGTTACAAGCGGCGGGAAGCCTGCGTCTTCTCTTACCTTCGGCACTTCTGCAAGAACCTCGGAAAGAAGCTCACTCTTGCCTGCCTGCTTAAGCTGTGAAACGAGGTTTGAAAGCATACCGCCGGGTACCTGGTAAAGAAGCGCGTTAACGTCAACCTTGAGTACCTTCGGGTCAAGAAGTCCTTCCTTGATATATCTGTCGCGAAGCGGTTCAAAGTGCTTTGATACTTCATCAAGCTTTGCAAGGTCAAGTCCTGTATCGTACTCTGTACCTGCAAGAGAAGCCACTATCGGCTCTGTCGGAGGCTGAGACGTACCAAGTGCGAGAGGCGAAATCGCTGTGTCAACGATGTCAACACCTGCTTCAACAGCCTTGAGTATTGTCATTGAAGCAACGCCTGCTGTGTAGTGTGTGTGAAGCTGGATAGGAAGCTTTATGCTCTTTTTAAGTGCGCTTACAAGGTCGTATGCCTCGTAAGGCTTCAAGAGACCTGCCATATCCTTGATGCATATCGAGTCTGCACCCATATCTTCAAGCTGCCTTGCGTACTTTGCAAAGTATTCGTTATTGTGTACGGGGCTTGTTGTATAGCAGATAGCCGCCTGTACGTGACCGCCCTCTTTCTTTGTTGCCTTTATAGCAGTTTCAAGGTTACGGGGGTCGTTGAGTGCGTCGAATATTCTGAGAATATCGATACCGTTTGCGATAGACTTCTGTACGAAATATTCAACAACGTCATCTGCGTAGTGTCTGTATCCGAGGATATTCTGTCCTCTGAAAAGCATCTGAAGCTTTGTGTTCTTAACGTGAGCGCGGATAGTACGAAGTCTTTCCCACGGGTCTTCGTTTAAGAATCGCAGGCACGCGTCAAAAGTAGCACCGCCCCATGCTTCAAGTGAATGATATCCGACTTTATCAAGAGCCTCGAGAGCAGGCAGCATCTCTTCTGTTGTCATTCTTGTAGCAACGAGAGACTGGTGCGAGTCACGAAGGACTGTTTCGGTAATTTTAACCTTTGCCATTCTATTTTACCTCCAATTTATATTATGCGTATGTACTGAGGAATACGCCTGCCGCAACGGCAGAGCCGATAACACCTGCAACGTTAGGTCCCATAGCATGCATGAGAAGGAAGTTTGCAGGGTTAGCCTTCTGTCCCTCTACCTGAGAAACGCGGGCTGCCATAGGTACGGCGGAAACGCCTGCCGAACCGATAAGGGGATTTATCTTCCCGCCTGTTAAGAAGCACATAAGCTTTGCAAAGAGAAGTCCGCCGCAAGTTGATATTGCAAATGCAACTAGACCAAGTATGATAATAAGAAGTGTCTTTGCACTAAGGAAGTTTGATGCGTTTGCTGTTGCGCCAACAGATACACCTAAGAATATCGTTACGATATTGATAAGCTCGTTCTGAGCTGTCTTTGAAAGTCTGTCTGTAACTCCGCATACGTTGAAGAGGTTACCGAGCATCAAAAAGCCTACGAGGGGTGCAGCATCGGGTACGATAAAGGTTACGATAATTGCAACGAGTATCGGGAAAATAACCTTTTCTGTCTGAGAAACAGGGCGAAGCTCCTTCATTACGATAGAACGCTCTTTCTTTGTTGTGAGCATTCTCATAAAGGGCGGCTGGATAATCGGAATAAGTGCCATATACGAATAAGCCGCTATAGCGATACCTCCGAGAAGTGCGGGAGCAAGTGTTTTTGTAACAAGTATTGCCGTCGGGCCATCAGCACCGCCGATAATACCGATAGATGCAGCCTCAAGGGGATTGAACTGTCCCGAGAGAAGAGCGCCGGAGAATGCAACGAACACGCCAAGCTGTGCCGCAGCACCGATAAGTAAGCTCTTGGGGTTTGCGATAAGTGCTGTAAAGTCTGTCATCGCACCAACGCCCATAAATATAAGCGATGGGTAAAGACCTGTCTTAACGCCTATGTATAAAAGGTCAATAAGGCCACCTTTGTTGAATACCTCTTTTATCATTGTGGATATCGGAATATGACCGTCCACAAGCATTGCCGCATAATCATTAGGATAAGCTTCCATATAATATTCATCAAAGAAATACTCCATATGGAATATATTCGCACCGGGTAAGTTTGCAAGAAGCATACCGAAAGCTATCGGCAAAAGAAGCAGCGGTTCAAACTTTTTAACAACCGCAAGATAGAACAGCGAGCCGATTATAACGTACATTATAAGGGTTTTTACTATTTCTATCGGTTCATTTCCGAGAAGCTTTGCAATACCCGTTGTATTTATAAAATTGAGTATTGATTCAAGCATTATTTTCTACCTCTCTTAGTTAAGAGTTATAAGAACATCGCCTGAATTAACCGAAGCACCCTTCTGTACGTTAACAGAAGCAATAGTACCGTCGCAGGGTGCAGGAATGTCGTTTTCCATCTTCATAGCTTCAAGAACACAAAGAACTTCTCCGCTCTTTACCTGCTGACCAACGCTTACGTTTACCTTGAGTATATTGCCGGGCATAGGAGCATTAACAGGTGTTGAGCCTGCGCTTCCCTGCACCTTTGGAGCAGGAGCTGCCTTGGGTGCTGCAGGAGCTGCCGCAGGAGCAGCAGGAGCTGCAACGGGTGCTGCTGCTACAGGAGCTGCTACAGCCGCGCCGCCTACTTCTTCAACTTCAACTTCATATGCCGTTCCGTTTACATAAACATTAAACTTTCTCATAATTATCTCCGTTCCACCGCGTTATGCGGTTTTAATATTTGTGATACTTTTTATTATCTCGTGCCTGTTTTTCTGAAGGACACAACTCTGAAAGAGCTTGCGGGTCTGTCTAAAACCACAGCTATTGCCGCTGTGATAGCTGCAACTACCTCATCATCCGAGCTTTGCAGCTGTACAACGGGCGCAGGTGATGCCGCCGGTGCCTGCTTGGGTGCTTCAGCCTTTTTTTCAGTTTTCTTTGCTTTGTTGGGCAGATCGTAGAAGAAAAATCTGAATACTTCAAGAACACCCCAAAGTATAGCAAGAACTGCAAAAACAGTTCCTATACCGAGAAGTGACACCTGAAGTGCCTCGGATGCACGGTCTGAGAAGCTCATCACGTCAGTCGCGCTTGCCGCTTCAAGCATTATAAAATTCATATTCATTATTTTTCCTTTCCTGGCTCTTATCAGTTCTTGTCGCTGAGCATTTCAAATGCAGCAGCAACTCTCACTCTGAGCTCATCACAGGAAATAATATCGTCAATGTCACCGTTTCTGGCAGCCTCAACGGGAGATGCCATTGTAGCTTCCCAATCGGCTCTTTCTTCATCGGTTACCTTGCCACCCTTAACAAATGCAACTGCACTGTCAACAGGCATTACCGATATTTTCGCATTGTCAACGGCATAAGCGATATCAGCGCCAAGGCTCTTTGAGCCCATAAGTGTGAATGCCGCGCCGTATGCGTTGCCAAGTACTACCGTTACCTTTGCGTTGTCGCTGACACTATAGCCGTAAGCAAGCTCTGCAAGCGCGTCGCTGTAAGGAGCCTTTTCGCTTTCAGCACTTATATCATATCCTTCAGTATCAACAAGTGTGAGTACCGGAATATCAAAGTTATCACAGAAAGCGATGTGCTTTGCCGCTTTCTTTGCCGCATTTGCTGTGATTCTACCGCCGTTAACTGCAGGCGCGTTTGCAACAACACCAACAACCATGCTATTAAGTGTGATAAATCCTGTGAGGATCTCGGGAGCATACATATCTGCTCTCTCACAGAAGATACCCGAGTCGCTTACAGATGCGATAACACTCTTCATATCATAGCCTGCAGAAGCGATAACAGAAGATACTTCAGGAGTAAGACGGTTGATCTCGTCTGCGCTCATCGTATATACTGTACCGTCTGCACAATTCTGCGGAAGATATCCGAGAAGCATCTTTGCCTTTGCATATGCTTCTGCTTCGTCGGCACATACGTAGTCAATAAGTCCGCAGTCTGCCGCACTCTTTATGCTGCCAAACTTCGCACCTTTTTCTTTTTTATTCATTATGAACGGCGGATTTATGTAGAATTCGCCGTTGTTTTCACACGCAAGTGTAAAATCAAACATTGATGCTATAGTTGCCATCGAGCCCGAGCATATTCCTGCTACAACTGCGATCTGAGGAATAATGCCGTTAGCCTTCGACACACAGTTCATGATCTTGCCATAACCCGAAAGCGCCGCAACACCCTCAAGCACGTAAGCTCCCGCGCTGTCGAATACGCCGATAACAGGCGCGCTGTTCTTGATAGCCATATCATAAAGAGATGCTATCTTTCTTGCGTGCATCTCACCTACAGCACCCTTCATTCTTGAAAAGTCCTGTACGAACGCGAATACGAGTCTGCCGTCTATTGCACCATATCCGGTGATAACACCCTCAAATTCGCTTGATGTGTTTGAAAATTCGTTTGCCGCAGACTTAACGTACTTACCGATCTCAACGAAAGTTCCTTCGTCAAAAATCGACGCAATACGCATAGCTCCGGTCATCCGTCCCTTGATGCCCATATCAGCCGCTTCAGCGCGAAGCTTGTCTCTGAGCTCTTCGGCAGACGGTGTCTTTTTTTCGATGTTTGCCATTTATATCCTCCGAAAAATTATTTTTTGCAGAACCGTTAAAAGTTGGCATTTTTCGTCATTTTGCCTTCGTTTACCATTCTACCCCATTGTAACTACATTATAAATCAAAGTCAAGTATTTTGCAATACCTTTTCTACATTTTATATTAAATTTTACGTAATTTTTATCGTTTTATTTAATAATATCAAAAAAATCAGAATGTTTACAGCAAATATGAGTATTTTTAATTAAAAATTTGTCTAATAAATGCAGAAAAGAAAAATAATAACTGTGAAAGGCAGGTATTACCATGTTAAAAAGATCAAAACTTTGGATATTAGTATCTCTGCTTCTTGCGTTCGTTATTCTGCTCAGCTCATGCGGCAGTGCAGACATTGCGCGCGAATCAAACGCATCTGTTAAGTATCAGACAGCCGTTACCGAGTCTGTGGATTTTGCCGTAAGCGAGGACGCGGAAATGCTTTATGCCTCCGATGTATATTATGATGGCAAAGCAGAATCTGAGTCAGGGAATGTCATACTGGCTGCAACCTCAGACAGAAAAATAATTTATAGCTCATGGGCAAAAGTTCAAACCACCGAATACGAAAAAACAATATCTGCCCTCAAAGAGTTATGTTCAAAGCATGGTGCGTATTTTGAAGCAGCAGACAGCTACGGCAACCGCATTGATAAAACCGGAGGCAACAGATATTCAAACTTCACAATACGCATACCCGTTTCCGCCTACTCTCAATTTCTATCAGAGATAGACGGCATCGGTACCATTGTATCAAGCGGTGAAAACAACCAAGACGTTACGGAATCATATTATGATACAGAAGCAAGGCTTGCTTCTGCATCGCTAAGAGAAGATAGAGTTCTAGTTCTCTTAGAGAATGCAGGAAGCCTTGACGACATACTTGCTCTCGAACGTGAGCTTTCCGATATACGCTATGAAATAGAAAGTCTTACGGGAACCCTCAGAAAATATGATTCCCGCATAAGCTATGCAACATATACACTTACAGTAAACGAAGTCGTAAAGTACACCGATCCCGTCGTCACCCCAAAGACCTTTGGCGAAGAAGTGTCTCAAAGCTTTATTTCGGGATGGAAAAACTTCGTAGATGCATGGCAGGCGTTTGTGATCTTCTTATCATATAATTTATTTAACATAATCATCTTAGGAGTAATCGCCACCGCAATAGTTTTCATTATAATTACCAAGAAAAAATCAAAATCAGTCAAAGGGAAAAAGCCTCCCGTTAAAAGTAAAACGGAAGAATAAAAAAGGGGGGCGTGCCGCGTGGCACGCCCTTTCTACCGTATATATATTATTTATCCGCCATACGGAAGATTTTCATAACCGAGCCATCCGGCCCAATGTCTTGAAAGAATTATTCCGTCCTTGACAGAGAATGTTCCGTCATTGTCCACATCTGAATTGGCATTTTTATAATCTTCATAGCCAAGCCAGTTCGCAAGACGTCTTGATATCTTTACAAGGTCAACGGCATTAACCACACCGTCAGCATCAACGTCACCGTATATGCTTGCTTCATTACCGTAAGGCATATAAAGATCATACATATTTCCATATGGAGCTTCATCAGTATAATAGAAGATCGATCCGGACTCATATCCTGCCGCAGTTAATGTAGCTATATCCTCGGCATTGTACATATACGTAGTCGCACTTTCCCACGGGTCTAATTTGCCAAAGAGCTTTCCTTCTTCCGCTATATATATATTATCGTGGAAGTTATACGTGTTTGGATGTATAAATCGTGCATTGCCCAGGCTCGAGCCTACGAAAAGGCTGACGTTGTTATATACGTCATTGTTGCTGAAGGTTGATCCCTCTGTCTGATGAGTTACGTACGCGCCGTAGAAAACTCCTCCATGAGGGCCGTCGCCGGGACGTTCATGCGACCAACCATAACCCATAAAACGATTGTAATTATCGTATATTTTCATGTTTGTAACAGTCGCTCCGGAAGCGCCGTTTGCATTGAGCCATACCTCAGGACCTGTGTTTGCAAATTCAGCAACATTATTTCTGATAACAAGGTCATTAAACACCTTTACTCCCGTGTGCTGAGCAGTCCATGCGCAGTCATAGACCTGAGAAGCATAGTTATACTGTATCACAAAATTATCACATGCCCCGAAAGATTCAACCGCATTACCGTATCTTGCATATTCAAGTCCGGGAACCTGCATACCATTGGCATTCTGTATACAGCCGCCAATCCATTTGAATACACAATACTGTATCGTGACATCCTTAACACTCTGGCCTGAAACTCCGAAGCATGCTCCGAATATTTCAAGATTATCTATAAGAATATCGTGCGAATATTTGGTATCGTTGATGACCGGGTCTGCCTCAGCAAACGTCTCAACCTCAAGCGTTATAGCCGCATCATCATCAACAAGCTCTATTGAACCAAATACGGCTCCGGGATTACCGTATTCACTGTAAACATACAAAATTTCATCAGCGGTATCATGCCAGAACTCAAGATTACCGGAAAGGCTGTCAATGCCTGCAAAAACGCCTGTTTCGGTTACATAGCTCTCAATTCCGTTAAATACCGGACCGTTATTTACACGGTTTGAGTCGGCCCCTTCCATAACATGGATTCCCCATGCTGCACCGTCGTTGAAAACAATAGCTCCAACGTTGGTGTTAAGTCCGCCGACTTCTCCTAAATATTTATAAACATGTGCTGTGTCAGTTAACTGCCAATTGTCAGCGCCCGATGCATCTACTGAGCATATAAGCTTAGGCTTTGCACCGCTGCCGTACGCAGAATACGTAACACCGTTCTTCGCCGTAAGAGTGCCCGTATATCTGAATTCATCTCCGCGTTTAAATTTAACTGCATCGCCATTATTAAAACCTGTAAAATTACTTACCTTAGAAACAGTCTTCCATGGCGTATTCTCTGTTAAGCCATCATTGCTGTCATCACCCATGCTGGATGAAACATAATAAGTTGTTCCGCTAACGCTTACATTGGTTGATGAGTTCACTATCGTAGCAACAAGCGCATCCGTTGCATCCATATACTGCTTGATGATCTGGTCACTTGCCTGCACAAAATTGGATGTTGTTGCCACATCATCAGCCAATACAGACAATGGCATAACAACAAAAACGATAGTTAGAAAAACCGATAATACTTTCTTCAATATTTTTAACCTCCTGAGAAATTATTTTGGTATTTTTATTATAACATATCATTATGTATACGGCAATATGTAATGTTTTATGAAAAAAACGTCATCTTATTGTACGCTTTGCACAATTACTCGCTATTTTCGTTGATTTCGTTGGCGCAAATGCACAATAATAAATGATTTGTTTAACAAAAAGATCAGGGTACACCATGTAGGTATACCCTGATTTATCATATCAATTTATTTAGTGTAAGGAAGATCCTTATATGAAATCCAACCCGCCCAGTGTCTTGCAAGTATTATCGAATCCTTGATCGTAAACGTACCGTCGCCGTCCACGTCTGCGTTAGCATTCTTGACTTCGTCGTATCCACTCCATCCTGCAAGTCTTCTTGCAACCTTTATAACGTCTGCAGCTGTTACAGCTTTGTCGCCGTCGACGTCGCCGTAGAGTACTACGTCTTCACCGTAAGGCAGATAGAGGTCATACATGTTGCCAAGAGGTGCTACGTCCGTGTAGTAGAACATAGAGCCTGTTTCATATCCCTTAGCCTGAAATGCCGCTACGTCTTCTGCAGTATACATATATAACGGGTTATAATCATCCGCTGCATAAGCTTTCATCTTGCCTATTTTTGTTCCCTCTTCCATTATATATATATTGTCATGGAAATTATAGGTTTTAGAATTAGCGAATATAGCCAACCCCAAGCTGGATGCAGAAAACATATTTACATTGTTGTAAACATCGTTATTTTCAAACGTTTCAACTTCAGGATTGTCATTGCTTACATATGCGCCATAGAAGAACCCGCCATGAGGGCTGTCGCCGGGGCGCTGATGCGAAAATCCATAACCAATGTAACGGTTATAGTTGTTATATATCTTCATATTTGTAATAGAAGTACCATCATCACTATTGGTTCCCTGCCATACCTCAGGACCGGTGTTAGCAAATTCTGCAACGTTATTGCTTATATCTAAGTTGTTAAACACCTTAGGGGAGAGATGCTGCGCAGTCCATGCACAGTCATATACCTGTGAAGCGTAGTTATACTGAATTTTAAAATTGTCGCATGCACCGAAGGATTCAACTGCGTTGCCGTACCTTGCGTAAGTGTAATCGATTCCGTCACTTACTTTAGTTCCCTGAACACATCCGCCGATCCATCTGAATACGCAGTACTGAACGGTTACGTTCTTAACGCTCTGTCCGGACACGCCAAAGCATGCGCCAAATACATCGATATTATCAATAACGATATCGTGAGCATAAGTTTTAACACCAATTACGTCGTCGGCTGTAGTGAATGTCTCGGTTTCAAGAGTTATAGCTGCCTCGTTATTAACAAGCTCGATCTCTTCAAAAAGCTCACCGGGATTACCTTTTGCAGAGTACATGTAGAGCACTTTGTTATCCATATCGTGCCAGAACTCAAGGTTATTATGAAGACTGTTCACTCCGTCAAAAGCCTCGCCTGAAGGAGTTGTATAAGTTTCAATTCCATTGAATACAACACCGCTATACACACGGTTTCCGTCTTCACCCTCCATTACGTGGATACCCCACGCTTCTCCGCCGTTGAGCACGATTGCACCAACGTTTGTGGAAAGTCCGCCTACGTCGCCGAGATACTGATATACATTTGCAGTACTTGTAAGTTGCCAATTATCCGCGCCCGATGCATCGAGTGAGCATATAAACAAGGGCTTATCCCCGCTACCGTATGCGGTATAAGATACACCGCACTGTGCGGTCATTGTACCGGTATATCTCCAACTGTCACCGCGTCTGAACTTTACAACGTCACCGTCCTTGAAGCCGGTGTAACTACTAACCTTTGATATCGATTTCCAGGGTGTATCCTCAGAAGTACCGTTGTTACTGTCATTACCGCTTGAGGATACGTAATACGTTGTTGCGCCCTCTGCGGCATTGATGCTTGAATTAGAATCAACGATATTAGCTATCTGATCTTCTGTCGCCTGCATATACTGTTCAATTATTGCGTCGCCCGCTTCAATAAAGGAAGTGGTATCTGCCGCCGATATTGAAATAGGAGCAATAACAAAAAGCATTGCAAGCAATAATGCTAATGTCTTTTTCATAACTTACCTCCGTAATTTTCCATATGCAATATATTGTACCATAAATATGCACTTTTTTCAATATGTCATTGTTTACGAAAAAACATATTAAACGTTGTACAAAAAGACAACTGTATATCAATCGTTCAATATAAATGGCGACGACTTAATAAGGAAATCCGCACTGCATGGCTTTGGCAATGACAGAGTATATAAAGCATCTGCCAGCTCGGAAAGCTCACGGTAGTGCGTTGCTGTGCCACCAAGCTTCTTTTTGTCTGCCGGCTTTGTTATCATCGGGATCAATGAAGTTTTTTTCATTTTCTTTAGCAGGCTCTGTCCTCTTTTGTTTGCCGCAAGCACGGCCGTATAAGGCACGCCGGCTTTAAAATCAGCCTCTTCAACCCCGATCATGCATGAAATGGCCGCCCGTCTGATTCTTGCATCGGTATATTTCTTCGACGCCGCAAACTCAAAAAACTCGCTTATATTTCTTGCTTTTTTTGCCGCTTCGCAAAGCCTGTATTCAAGGCCGGGGGAGATCTCTGCATATTTTGAAAGCTTGACGGGATCAGCAAGTCTGAAGAATGAAACGATCACCTGACCAATATTATCAAGGCTTGCGCCAATCAGCCCCTCGCTCAGTTTTTCATTATAAAGCTCCAAACATTCCTTGGGAACGTACGCTGTAATATCTCCACCATTTTTTATATGTTCTCTCAAAAACGTTGCGCTGACATACTTGCCTTGTCCAAGCATGTCATTATACGAGTCCCCTGCTCTTTTTACGGTGTGAATATCAAGTGTAGCACCCATGTTTTTTATAGTCTTTATATATTCAAGCGCCAAAATATTGTTCGAGCTCGACATTGAATCAGCAAACTCTTTTCCATAAAGCGCCCTGCATGCCTCATGGCGCAGATGCATATGACCAAGAGCAGTTTTTTCTTTCTTAAGCGCCTGCATTTTTTGTTTATATTCGCGTGATGCAAGCTTATCCGCCATTTCTTCAAGCGCCTCTGCATCTCCGCACTCGCTTCCAAAAGAAAGTGTGTCGCAAACACCCGTGGCGCTTGCAATATAAACCCCTGCAGAAGCAAAATATTCTGCACTTCCGTAAGAATATGGGAATGGCATCTCAAGCACAAGGTCTGCACCTGCAAGTACCCCCGCTTTTGCTCTTGAGTATTTGTCAAGCACTGCAACGTCACCTCTCTGCACAAAGTCAGACGACATTATCAGAACCACAGCACACTCCCCAAAATCTTTTTTTATTTGCTCAAGATGATATTTGTGACCAAGATGCAAAGGATTGTACTCACATATAACGGCTACGGTTTTCATTTTTTTGTTATTTATCTCCGAAATTTTACTTTTTCTCTTGATATTATCAAAAAATGGTAGTATAATAAAAGTGGTTTTTGCCGTTTTGGCATACTTTGTTACATTTATTATATCAATATAATCAGAAAAAATCAATAAGATCACGGAGGAAAATAAAATGAATGTACTCGTAGTAAATGCGGGAAGCTCTTCTCTCAAGTATCAGCTTTTCGATACAACAAGCGAAAAGGTGCTTGCTAAGGGTAACTGCGAAAGAATCGGAGACGGAGGTCTTTTCACACATAAGCTCCCCGATAATCCCGAACTCAACGTAAAGTGCGAGATTGATATTCCCAATCACACAGAAGCAACAAAGATAGTTGTTAAATATCTTACAGACCCCGTTCACGGCGTTATCAAGAGTATGGACGAAATTGAAGCAGTTGGTCACAGAATCGTGCACGGTGGCGCATTCTTAAAGGAAAGCGTGCTTGTTGACGATGGCGTTCTTGAAAAGCTCGAAGGCTGCCGCGACCTCGCTCCTCTTCACACAGCTGCTCACCTTATGGGTATTCACGGCTGTATTGAGGTTATGCCGAATACTCCTCAGATAGTTGTTATGGATACTGCATTCCATTCAACAATGCCCGCTGAAGCTTATACATATCCGCTTCCCAAGGATATGTGCGAAAAGTACCACATCCGCCGCTACGGCTTCCATGGCACGTCTCACAGATATGTATCGGGCAAAATGGCAGAGCTTCTTGATAAGCCTGTTGAAGATACAAAGATCATCACCTGCCATATCGGTAACGGCTCATCTATCACAGCTGTTAAGGGCGGCAAGGTAATTGATACAAGCATGGGCTTTACCCCTCTCGACGGCTTCATGATGGGTACACGTTGCGGCTCTATCGACCCTGCAATCGTTCCCTTTATCATGGAAAAGGAAAATATGTCACCCGATGAAATGAATAACTTCATGAACAAGAAGTGCGGTTTCCTCGGTGTATCCGGAATTTCGGGCGACTGCCGTGAAATCGAAGACGGCTATTTCAAGAATGACCCCGTATGCGTTCATACGTTCAAACTTCTTGCATATCAGATAAAGAAGTTTATCGGCTCATATACAGCCGCAATGAACGGTCTAAGTCGGATCGT
>JAZNJH010000025.1:0-104844 GCA_045577925.1 Eubacteriales bacterium | reverse complement strand
GCTGGTGTGGCTCAATGGCAGAGCAGCTGATTTGTAATCAGCAGGTTGTTGGTTCGACTCCGATCACCAGCTCCAGGGAGCGTTCCCGAGCGGCCAAAGGGGGCAGACTGTAAATCTGTTGTCACTGACTTCGGTGGTCCGAATCCACCCGCTCCCACCAGAAAAAAGACCTTGTCGAAAGACAAGGTCTTTTTTCAATGAAATTTACCTTCAGCAAATGAAATACGCTTCGCGTGTGAAATATTCGCTTCGCAAATGTGAAATATGCCTTGCGGCATATGAAAGGCAAATTTTATTTCACAGAAAGCGTATGCTTTCTATTTCACAATTTCCTGGGGGAAATTATTTCATATCGAACGAAGTGAGATATTTCATTAAAAATATTCTCGCATCATATTGCTAAAAGCTCAATACATCATTTATTGACAGTTAAACTGATTTATGCTATAATCCCGTAAAGGAGATGAAAGCAAAATGAGAATATTTGATAAAAAAGTCGGTTTAATATTCAACAAGATTATTTTAATAACATTATCAGTTATTGTAGCGTTATTTTTGCTCGCAGATGTTTATATGTTTATTATCGGCTCGCTTGAAATGCTTCCTACACCTGAGCAAACGGATAAGGCGAGAATTTCATATGCGATAATTTTTATTATTTTAGCCGCGCTTGAGTTTTGCCTTATTAAACGTGTTTTAAGAATTAACCGTGAAAACAATACATAGAAAAAGCGAGGTGTTTTTCACCTCGCTTTTGTAAGGTTATGATCTAATTATTCCATAACGATAGCGATTTTAACGCCTGTGAGAGAAATGTTCTTTTCCATAGCTTCAACATACTGCTCTAACGGATAGTGGTCTGTTACGAGCTTTTCAACAGGAATAGACATTTCCTTTGCTTTCTTTAAGAAACCGAGAGTTTCTATGTATTCGTTTGCTCCATATACCCAAGAGCCAACGAGTGTGATTTCTTTGTTGCAAAGGTCGAAGTGGGGGTTCATTGTGCATTCGCCTGCATTTACAAAGAAGCCCATTTCGCAATATCCGCCACCTCGACGAACGTACTTATAAGCATCTGCAGCAGCCTGAGCAACACCTGTGCACTGGAATACAAAATCAGCGCCGAAGCCGCCGGTTAACTCTTTAACCTTGGCAACTCTTTCTTCAATTGTCTTAAGTTCTCTGAAGTTGATTACTGCTGTTGCGCCCATTTCTTTTGCAAGATTAAGACGTGTATCAACACCGTCAACTGCGATAATGTTTACAACACCTGCTGCTTTAAGAACTGCAATCTGCATAAGGCCGATAGGTCCACAACCCTGTACCAATACGGTAGAACCGAAATTGATGAGATTTGTAGATTTAGCACGATTCCATGCGTGTACGCATACGCAAGCCGGTTCTATGAGCATTCTTTCGTCAAGTGTCATACCGTTTACTACGAAGATAGAGGAGTTCTTGCGAACTAAGATGTGTTCTGCGAACCATCCGTTGTTGTGATGCTCTGCATCGTCTTCAATCAAGCCGTAAACACCAAGACCTTCGCAGAGGTTGGGAAGTTCGGGATAACGGCGGCAATAATCGCATTCGCCGCAAAGCAGAACGGAAGTAACAACTTTGTCACCAACTTTTATGGGGTCGCCCTTTGTATCTACTGTAACACCTTCACCGATTGCTACAACTTCACCTGTTCCTTCGTGTCCAAGAACAATTTCTTTGTATCCGAACGGATTGTAACGGTATTCGTGAACGTCGGTACCGCAGATACCGCAGCCTTCAACCTTAACAAGGATTTCGCCGGGGCCGGGAGTGGGGATTTCTATGTCTCTGAGCTCAACTATAGCCTCGCCCTCAACACCGTCTACTATTTTAGGTTTAACAAGATATGCCACTTTTGATGTTGCCATGAGTATCAAGCTCCTTTTATAAAATATTATAGTTGGTTGTTAACCATATTAAGTATAACACATCCTCAAAACAATGTCAATATTTTGTCATCTTGAAGTATTAAAAAAGCTTTTGCATGATCTGCCTGATAGCAGGACGCCAAAAATATTTCGGGAAATTTTAAAAATCTATTGACAAACACTGGTATATGTGCTAAAATGTTATCGGTTAGCAGAGGCTAATCGCTTTTTCGCGAGTTGAGTTAGCTTATGCTAATCGCCTTATCAGACATATGCAAAGGCAGGCGAGGCAAATGAATTTAACAGAGGTGCTTGAGGGAAAAGAGTACATAATCAAGTGCATTGAAACAGATGACGAAGAGCTTGACGCGTTTTTGTTTTCTCTCGGTTGTTACAGCGGTGAGCCTATTACGGTGATCTCTCACTTAAAGGGCGGATGCGTTGTTTCAATTAAAGACGGCAGATATAATATCGACAATCAGCTTGCAGAGGCTATAATCGTATAAATGCAAGCGTTGAAAGGTAATCTGCCGATTACTTTTGCTTCGCAGTTAGCATAGACTAACTACCAACGTCATATTTTACAGCAGAGCTGTTAAAGTAAAATAAGAACATTTTTATCAGGAGGACTTCCAAATGAGAATTGCACTAACGGGCAATCCCAACAGCGGTAAGACAACGATGTATAATGCTCTGACCGGACGTAACGAAAAGGTCGGAAACTGGGCAGGCGTTACCGTTGAAAAAAAAGAACACGCAGTAAAGAAAAGCTTTTGCGACAGGTCAGACATCGTAGTAGTTGACCTGCCGGGCGCTTATTCGATGTCACCCTTTACATCAGAGGAGAGCATCACGAGCTCATACGTCAAGAACGAAAAGCCCGATGCTATAATCAACATCGTAGACGCTACAAACTTAAGCCGCAGTCTTTTCTTCACAACACAGCTTTTAGAACTCGGTATACCCGTTGTAGTTGCTCTCAACAAGACTGACGTAAACAGGAAAAAGGACAACAAGATAGATGCAAAGGCGCTTTCCGCAAAGCTTGGATGCCCCGTTGTTGAAACAATTTCTACCTCTGCAGAAGGCCTCAAGGAGCTTGTGCAGGTTGCGCTTTCTTTGAAAGGCAAGTCTCAGGCGGCACCCTACACTCAGGGCAATATTGACTTTACAAGCAAGGCTGCGGTTGAAGCTGCCGACAGAAAGCGTTTTGAGTTTGTAAACAAGATCGTTGCCGAGGTTGAAACGCGTAAGGTGCTTACAAGACAGAGAAATTCTCAGGACAAAATAGATGCAATACTTACAAACAAGTGGCTCGGTATTCCGATATTTGCAGTTGTTATGTTCTTGGTGTTCCAGATCTCTCAGGCTTGGGTAGGTCCGTGGATTGCAGAAGGCTATGAATTTGAAAACGGAACCGTTATCCCCGGCCTTGTTACTCTCATTGATATGTTCAAAGAGTGGGTCGCAGGCGCACTTGAAGGCGGAAATGCATTCCTTGTTGCGCTTCTTACAGAGGGTATTATCGGCGGAGTCAGTGCGGTAGTCGGATTCCTTCCCTTGGTAATGGTAATGTACTTCCTCATCGCTCTTCTTGAAGACTGCGGTTACATGGCTCGTGTTTCGGTTGTGCTTGACTCGATATTCAAGAAGGTTGGTCTTTCTGGTAAGTCTGTAATTCCGTTTGTTATCGGTACAGGCTGTGCAATCCCCGGCGTTATGGCTTGCCGTACTATCCGTAATGAACGTGAACGCAGAGCTACTGCTATGCTTGCCCCCTTCATGCCCTGCGGAGCCAAGCTTCCCGTTATCGCACTTTTTGCAGGTGCGTTTTTCCCGGATGCTTCCTGGGTCGGTACACTTATGTACTTTGCCGGCATAATTATTATATTTTTCTGTGCACTTCTTATCAATAAGATAACAGGCTACAAGGCAAGAAAGTCCTTCTTTATCATTGAACTTCCTGAATACAAGCTTCCAAGCTTTGTAAGAGCATTCAAGTCTATGTGCTCCCGTGGCTGGTCATACATAGTCAAAGCAGGTACTATCATTCTTCTCTGTAATGCGGTTGTTTATATTATGCAGTCCTTTGACTGGAGTTTTTGTCTGGTTGCAGAAGATGCGGCTGATACTTCAATCCTTGCTTCTATTGCAAGACCTGTCGCATATCTTATTGTTCCTGTCATTGGTTATGTTTCGTGGCAGCTTGCAGCAGCGGCTATCACGGGATTTATTGCTAAGGAGAATGTCGTAGGTACTCTTGCAGTTTGCTTTGGCATCTCAAATCTTATCAGCCTTGACAATGAGGCAATTATTTCAGAGGGCGCAAATATTGAGCAGATCAAGACTGCTTTCGGTACAGGAAGCGGAGGCGAAATGGTTGCAGTAGCGGCTCTCGCATACCTTATGTTCAATCTTTTTACACCTCCTTGCTTCGCAGCTATCGGCGCTATGAACTCTGAAATGAAGAGCGCAAAGTGGCTCTGGGGCGGTATAGCGCTTCAGCTTGGTGTCGGATACACTGTTGGCTATCTTGTATATCAGATTGGCACTATCATTACAACAGGCGTTCTCGGTGCAGGCTTCTTCCCCGGACTTATCGCACTTATAGTTATGGCAACTATTGTAGTATATATGTGCGTAGGTGCTGACGAAAAAGTCAAAGCAGAGTATGCCCTGAAGGGTAAAGCGGCAAAGGTAAAGGAAACGGTAAATAAGTAATAATTGAGGAAATAATCCTATGACAGATTTTATTATTGTTGCAATAATTGTCCTTATACTCGGACTTGCCGGATTCTATGTATACAAAGCAAAGAAAAGCGGCAAAAAATGTATCGGCTGCCCGGATAGCGGCACATGCAAGTCGAAAGGCTGCAACTGCGGCTGCGGCAGTGATAAATAATAATTGAAAAGCGCAGGCGTGAGAAAGTTCTTACGCCTGCGTTTTTATATAACGTTAGAATTTCAGATGGTTGTTGAAATATATTATGACTTGTGCTATAATGATAATGAAATGAGGTGCTGTTATGAGTATGATATATAATTCTTTTAAAAATAATGCTGAAACTATATCTGAAAATCAATATACCAATATATTTTCGATGAATATTGATAACAAAGAATACAGAATTATTTTAACTAAGAAAAGAGCAAATAAATATTCCATAATTCATTGCGAAGGCAATACTATATTGTGGGAACAATTTCCGCGTTTTTCGAGACTTGACGGTAGAATGCATGGAGAGAAAGTACCGATCATTCAAATCTCACCGAATAAGGAATATGTAACGCTGTTTGTTGTTCGTGGCAGACCAAACGGAATTTGTGGTCTTGACGACGGTATTTTCAGATCTATACTTAAGTATGATGAAAAATTTGTAAATGTGCTTAGTATGGGTGATTTTAAAAAGATGTAATATATGACAAAAACCGTTCGTGCGAACGGTTTTTACTTTATCACATCATTATTATCTTTTCGGCAATCGACACTACAAGCGGTATCGTTGCTACCGATAATATCGAGGTCAGGCTGACTATGTGCGCCGCATATTCAGGGTCAATGTCGTACATCTCGCCGAACATTACAGAGTTTGTTGCACAGGGAAGTGCGCTCATGGTTACGATGAATATCGTCATCGTTTCGTCTACACCAAGAAGCTTGCATATGAGCGCAAACAGGATAGGGAATACTATCAGCTTTATGAAGCTTACCACGTACTTCTTTGTGCCTTTAAACAGTTTTCTTATTGGCTGAACGGCTATAAGGCCTCCGATTATGAGCTGTGACACGGGCGTGCAGAGCGAGCCTAAATAGTCGCAGGTGCTTACTAAAAATTCAGGCAAAACGAAATAAGGCTTCAGTATATACAGAACGATACCTATAAAGCAGGGTATCATACCGTAGTTGAGTATAAGGCTTTTCGGATTTATTTTGATGTCATTTCTGCCGCGTGCAAATACTATCATACCGTAGCTCCATACGAAAAGCTGAAAGGGTATCTGATAGAACGCGCCATAGAAAAGGCCTTCGTCACCGAGCAGCGCGCCTACAACGGGCAGACCTAAAAATCCGCAGTTTGCAAAAACGAGCGAAAATTTGGTGATTTTCGCTTCATTCATGTCTTTGATATGCCTTGAATATATAACGGCGATAAGCGCCATTACAGCGTGGCAGACTGTGCCGATACCGATAACTGCAAAGCCTGAAATAAGCTTTTCGCGCGAATATTCTGTGCCGATTATTGCCGCGATTATAAGAAAAGGCTGCCCTATCTTAATAATAAGCGTTGAAAGCTTTTTTGAAAAAGCGGAGTCGATAATTCCTGCCTTGCGGGCAACGTATCCTGCCGCGCAGATGAAAAGCATCGTTAGCATTGTTTTAAGCAGTATCGCTGACATTTTTATTCTCCTTGGATCTGACTATTCTTTATCTTGTCGTATACTTCTTTTATCATCTTCATATCGGATAGCATATCTGCTTTTTTTGCACTGTCGCGCAAAAGTGCCGACGGGTGATAGACTGCGCACATCTTAAAGCCCGGCTTATCAAACCATATGCCGTGCTCTTTAGTTATGCGGAAATCGGGATTTATGAGTCTTTTTGCCGCCACCCTGCCAAGACACACAATGATCTTCGGCTTGATAGTGCGTACCTGCTCGCGCAGATATCCTATGCATGCTTCCTCCTCTTCGGGAAGCGGATCGCGGTTTTTCGGTGGCCTGCACTTTAATATGTTTGCAATATACACCTCATCGCGTTCAATACCGACGTATTCAAGATATTTGTCAAAAAGCTTGCCTGCAGGACCTACGAACGGTATACCGCTTTGGTCCTCGACCTCACCGGGCGCTTCGCCAACGAACATTAAGTCGGCGTTTTCCCTTCCGCAGCCGAAAACTGTATTTGTTTTGGTTTTGAAAAGCTCGCAGGCACTGCAGCTTTTGCATTTTTGAAATATTTGAGAAAGCATTGTAACGTCCTTTATTATTTCCGTTTTTGTAATTATAATGCAAGTGCCTCAACGGCCCTTTTGGGTATGATCAACTCTCCGTGTTCGCAAATAAAGGCCTGTGTTATTTTGCATTCAAGCCTTTTTCCGAAATCGCAAAGACACGTTAATTCATCGTATTTGCCCTTCGGCTTTATTTCCGTTTCGAGAAAAAGATAGTATGTGTTTTCACACAAATATAGGCTGCTTGACCTATCATATCCCGATAAAACGAGTAAACGACAGGCATCAATAGCATCCGTGAGCTTTTCAAAAGAGAAAATTACCTTTTCAAGCCAGCGTTTTACAGTTATATTTGTGCCTTGCCCTAAAGACTCATGCTTTTCATCATTTTTGAGCTTCAAGTCGTTTTTTAACCGTGTTATGTACACCTCGCAACCGCCGTCTCTGGACGGATATACCTGCAGTATGGTTTTAGCCGAGAGAGTATCAAAACCGGTGCGTGTTTTTATATCGCTCAGGACCTCGCCGAACGCCTCCTTTATCGCGCTTCCGGTGTGCCCGAGAGAATACATATGTATATTATATTTGGTCATGTCTTCACGTGTAAGCATGATTTTTATTTTCTCGGAGTTGATCATAATAAGCTCCAAAATATCACCGTCCGTTCGATAAAATGAATACACTATTATTATAAGCGAACACGAGGTGCTTTGTCACCCTTAAATTAACTCCAAATAGGGCAATATGCGGAAACAAACGCTCTGATAAACCGCCTTTTTCCGCCGCTTCCGTATTTTTATCGGGTTATGCTTGTTTGTGAGATTATAATTTTGTTGACACTTGAGGAATTTAATGATAAAATACTATAAAAAGGACTATTTAACGTCGTCTGCACCGTCTGAGCCAAGAAACTTTATAGCGCGCTCGACGCTGTCCTTTGAGTTCCCCCACGGCTCGTCCTCATATCTATAATCAAACTTTTTTATAAAGTGCTTAACGTCTGACCTGAGAGCGTCGAAATAGTTAAAGGTAACGCGTGATGCGTCTTCATAAAAATCATTATACAGTTTTTTTGGCATCTTTGCTTTTGCAAGGGTAATGAGCTTATTGAAATGAGGAATACAGAAATAAGGTTCGGCGCAGAACTTCTTTTTGAATTCACCGTCTCTTTCGTATAAAAGCAGAGTGGTTTCAAACATTTTTGTTATCGAAAAGTCTATTTTATCGCAGATATAACAGCTTTTGTCAAGCTCGGTTATACGGCGTCTTGCATTTTCTCCGGGGAAAAGGTTTAAAAACTTCTTATCTACGTCATCTCTGAGCTCGTCCATGTGGCTTTCAAGCATAAGGGCAAGTCCGAGGCGGTTTTTGCGAACAAACATCATGTTGTAGTGATCGTTGCAGAAACCGAGCTTGTTTGTTTTTATTCTTACGTCGGGTTCCATCATCGATGCGCCGAGAATAAGCTCGAGATATTCGCTTTGCAGTTTTTTATAAAGAGTGCAGAACGGGCATCCGCATTCAGGAGCTTCAATAGATTTGTCAAACGCCTCATTAACGGGTATGGTGTAGATCTGTTCCATGGTTAATTCCTTTTCCTTATTGCGTATTAAGCTATTTTAATTATTATATAACAAATAAAACTTATTTGCAATACAATTCGTTTATTTTGAGGTTTTAGTATGAGCAGGCATACGTATGAAAAAAATCAAATAAGTGAAATAACCGTGTCGGGTGTACCCGGCGTTAAGATATGCGGACTTTCAGATTTTGACGTTTCGCAGATATTCGATTGCGGACAATGCTTCAGATTTACCCCAAAAGGCGATGACCCGTATCACGTATGCGGTGTTGCCTTTGGTAAATACGTTGAGTTCAGGCAGGATAAGGACAACCTTATCATTATAAATTCTGATATAAACGATTATGAAAACATCTGGAAACACTATCTTGCGATTGATACCGATTATTCTGCTATTAAATCTGAACTGATACATAATTTTAATCTTCAGTCGGATAGTGGAATTTTTGAAAAAGCGGCTGAGTGCGGCGGTGGAATAAGACTTTTAAGGCAGGAAAAATGGGAGTGCTTATGCTCTTTTATTATATCGCAGAATAACAATATTCCCCGCATACGTAAGATTATTTCAGCCATGTGCGAAAAATACGGAAAGCCCGTAGAGCTTGAGGGGAATACATATTACAGCTTTCCCGAGCCGCAGGCGCTGATTGATGCCGGCGTTGACGGAATTTTTAAACTCGGCACAGGCTTTCGCGCCAAATACATATACGATGCGGCAATAAAGGTAGCTTCGGGTGAAATCGATCTTGAAGCTCTGAGTAGGTTTAACACTCAGCAAGCCGAAAATGAGCTTTGCAAAATAAAGGGAGTCGGGCCAAAGGTTGCGGCATGTGCTCTCTTGTTTTCGCTTGATAAATATGACGCTTTTCCGATAGACGTTTGGGTGAATCGTATACTTGATAAGTATTATCCTGGCGGACTTGATATAAAAAAGCTTGGAAAATACGCAGGCATAGCACAACAGTATTTGTTTTATTATGAAAGATATACAGTTGGGAAATAACATGTACGAAAGAAAGGCAATATAAAATGGAAAAAAGACTTAGCTTCAAACAGATACTTTTAATAGTTTGCATTGCTGTGGTTCTGTACGTTGGGCTTGTAAACTTTAATGTTGTTGCATCTGTATTTAAAAGCGGAATCGGAATAATCTCGCCCCTTGTTTACGGAGGACTTGCAGCAGCAGTCATTAACGTTATAATGTGTGCGATCGAAAAAGGAATAAGAGGCCTTTTTAAAAAGCGAGTGCCCAAGGATTCTGTTGTCAGCACTATAAGCCTGATACTGTCATTTATTGTTGTAATAGCATTTATATCGCTTGTAATAATACTCGTTGTACCGCAATTTGCTTCAACGGTGCCGATAATAAAGTCATCTATTGAGAAAAATTGGGGAGCAATAACAGATGTTGCTTCCAAGCTTGGTGTAGAGCTTGGAAGCCTCCAGAGTGTGCTTGAAAAATTTGACCTCAGTTTTTTAACTCAAAAGGTTGTTCCCGGAATCGGACAGATATTTACAACCGTAATAGGTGCGGCAGGCGCGATAACAGGCGGAGTTTTTATGGCGGTAATATCGCTTGTTATCTGCATATATATTCTCTCAGGCAAGAAAAAACTGTCAAATCAGCTTAAAAGTCTGGCTTGTGCATACACAAGTAAAAGCGTGAGCGATAAGATCGTTTATTTCTTTTCCACACTGAATTCTACGTTCAAGAGATTCTTATCGGTTCAATTTTTAGAGGCGCTGATTCTGGGAGTACTGCTGTTAATAACAATGCTTATACTCAGACTTCCTTATGCGGGAGTTATATCTGCGCTGACGGCCGTGTTTGCGCTTATTCCTTATTTCGGAGCTTTTATTTCATGCGCAGTCGGAGCATTCCTTATCGTGCTGATAGACGTGAAAAGCGCTATGATATTTGTAATTGCTTTTCTTGTTATTCAGCAGATAGAAGGTAATCTTATATATCCTAAAATAGTTGGCCGTTCGGTAGGACTTCCGGCGCTCTGGACTTTGCTTGCTGTATACGTTGGCGGAGAGCTTTTCGGTATTATCGGTATGATACTCTTTATTCCGCTTGTCTCGGTTGTATATACCATACTTTCTGCAGACGTGGCAAAGAGAAACAAATCTTTAAAGGGGGAAAAGTAAACAGGTGAAGCTTTTATTCAAACAAAGATTTTTTTCGTGGCTTGATAGCTACGATATATATGATGAATCAGGCGATACGGTTTTCACCGTTGAGGGCAAGCTTGCTTTTACTCATACACTGCACATTCTTAATAAAGTGGGAGAACACATAGGAACTGTTAAAAGAGAAGTATTTACCTTTCTTCCGAGATTCGGAATATACAAAAACGATGTGCTTGCAGGATACATTTCCAAACAGTTTTCTCTTTTTTCTCCAAGCTACAACATAGATTTTAACGGCTGGCAGGTATCGGGCGACATATTTGAATGGGACTATACCATAAAGGATGCACAGGGCTTTATTGTTGCAACCGTAAGCAAGGAGCTTTTCAATTTTACCGATACATACGTTATAGACGTGGCAAATCCCGAGCATGCCATTGATGCTTTGATGTTCACTCTTGCGATTGATGCAGAGAAGTGCTCAAGAAAATAAAGAAAATCTCCCGTAATGTAAACGGGAGATTTTCTTTATTTAAGGCAATCTGAAGTCGAAAAGTTGTTTTTCGGAAACACTCAGTGCTTCGCAAAGCTTAAATATCACATCGAGGGAAACTCCCACGTTTGCAAGCTCGATCGCACTCATATGGCTTCTGTCTATTCCAAGGATCTCTGCAAGCTCTAACTGAGTATAGCCGCGGCTTTTTCTGAAATAAGATATGTTAAGTCCAAGATTTTTGTATTTAATTAAGTATGTTTTGTCCATAATAGTACTCCCCCTTTCCATATGATATACGCATATAAATTTATCATTTTGTGTCCTCTGATTTTGCCTATAATTAATTATAAACTGTTTTACATCGGGAATAAACCTTGTGAAAAACGGCAAAAAATGGCTGACACAAGTCGGAAGGAGTGGCATAATGATAAAAATCTAAAAAGGAGGATTTTATATAAAAAAATTATTATCTGTACGAAGGATGAAAAATAACGGCTGACGTACAATAGTTCGTCAGCCGTTACTTTCAAATAAAACTTAACACAGTTTACTATAATAAATAATGGGTATTATTTACGAAGAGTAATTCCGAGTTCTCTTTCAAGCAGAGTCAGTATTTTCTTGAGTATCTTATCAGCTTCTTCAACTGTGAGTGTGTGATCAGCACTTCTCATTGATACCTTGAATGCAACGCTCTTTTTGTCGTCCCCAAGCTGATGTCCCTTGTATACGTCAAAGAGCTCAACGCTTTCGATTGTCTTGCGGTCAGCCATCTTTATAACCTTTTCGATAGCACCGACTTCAAGAGTATCATCACACACGAATGCAAGGTCGCGTACAGCTGCAGGATACTTGGGAAGAGCCTTAAAGCTGCGCTCTGTATTTGAAAGCTCAAAGAGCGTATCGAACGAAATATCTGCGATATATGCAGGAGCGCTTATGCCGAAGTTTTCAAGCACCTTAGGATGTATTTCGCCGATCGTACCTATTATTCTGCCGTCTGAAGCAACAAGGTCTGCACATCTGCCGGGGTGATAGGTCGGGTTGCTTGTATTTGCAACGTATTCGATAGCAACGCCTGCTTTTTCAAGAAGAACGTCAACAACACCCTTGAGGTCGTAGAAATCGCCGTCCTTGAGCTTGCCTATTACTATCTGACGGGGTTCACGGGGGAGCTTTTCCTTATCTTCATCAGGCAGATATATTGTTGCCATTTCGTACATCGAAACGCCTGCATCGTGATAGTTACAGTTACGTGCAAGTACCTCGAGCATTGAGGGAACGGCTGTTGTTCTCATAACACTTGTGTCTTCACCAAGCGGGTTAGTGATAACGACTGAACTGCGAAGTGCTGAATCAGCCGGGAGAGCTATTTTGTCATAATTCTTCGGGCTGATAAACGAGAACGTAACGCTCTCGTAAAGTCCTGCGGAAACGAGCGTATCGTGGCAGAGAAGCTCGAATGCATAATCATCGCCGATTTTGCCGGGTGTTACCTCAGCCTTGAATTTCGTTGCTTCAATAGTGTCGTATCCGTAAATGCGGAGCACCTCTTCAGCAAGGTCGTTCATGCATTCGATGTCTATTCTGAAGCTCGGGGATGTAACGATGCCGTTTTCCACCTTGAAGCCGATTGTTTCAAGGGCGTTTTTCATATAAGCCTCGTCAACGTCAAGTCCCAGGAATTCGTTTATCTTTTTAACTTCAAGCGGTATTCTTACAGGCTGCTTCTTGCCGGGATATACGTCTATCGTACCTTCAACAACCTCGCCTGCACCGAGAAGCTCAACGAGCTCGCATGCACGGTCAATTGCAGGAAGCGTATTTTCAGCATCAAGGCCCTTTTCAAATCTTGCCGAGCTTTCTGTACGCATACCCTGAGCCTTTGCGGAAATTCTTACAGTGCTTCCCTCAAAGCAAGCGCTCTCAAATACTACCGTCTGTGTGTCGTCCTTGATCTCGCTATTGAGACCGCCCATGATACCTGCAAGCGCAACAGCCTTCTTTTCGTCGGCAATAACGAGAGTGTTCTTGTCAAGGATATGTTCGCCATTGTCAAGCGAGATGAACTTTTCACCGTCCGCGGCATCTCTTACGTTGATATGGCTACCCTCAAGGCAGCTGTAATCAAACGCGTGCATCGGATGACCGTATTCAAGCATAACGTAGTTTGTAATATCAACGATATTGTTGATAGGGCGAACACCTGCCGCGCGAAGTCTCATTCTCATCCAGAGCGGAGAGGGAGCAATCTTTACGTTTCTTACAACGCGCGCTGTATATCTCGGGCATTTTTCGGTATTGCTTATTTCAACCGAGATATAGTCGTTTATATTCTTGTCACCTTTGGTGAAATTCACCTTAGGTGTACGTTCGATAAGCTTTGTGCCGTAGCATACGGCAGATTCACGTGCAAGACCGATCACAGAAAGGCAGTCGGGGCGGTTTGACGTTATTTCAAATTCAACAACGTCGTCTGTGAGCATGTAAACGTCGTGAATGTCGTCACCCGGCTTGCAGTCTTCTTCAATTATGAGTATACCGTCTTCAACTGCGTAGGGAACGTCATGGGTGGTGAGCCCGAGCTCGGCAATAGAGCAGAGCATCCCGTGCGATTCAACCCCACGAAGCTTGCCGTCCTTGATCGTAACGCCGCCCGGAAGCTTAGCCGGGGGGATTGCCGCAGGGACGAGTGCGCCATCAAAAACGTTCTGAGCGCCCGTTACTATCTGGCGAAGTGCGCCTTCGCCGCAGTCGAGCTGACAGATTACCATATGGTCTGAATCGGGGTGCTTTTCAATGCTTACGATTTTACCGACTTTAACGTTTTCAATGTCAGCGCCGAGTGTTTCGTATCCTTCAACCTTCTGACCTATATACGTCAGCTTGTCCGAATAATCTTTAAGAGAGGGCATCTTTGAAAGATCTACGTAGTCAGACGCCCATTTAAGCGATAATTTCATATCTATCCTCCATGTTCATTCCAAATTAAGAGAACTGCTTTAAGAATCTTACGTCGTTTTCGTAAAGGTAGCGCATATCGTCAATACCATACTTGATCATAACTATACGCTCAATACCCATACCGAAAGCAAAGCCTGAGTATTCTTCGGGATCAATTCCGCAAATTCTGAGCACGTTGGGGTGTACCATACCTGCTCCGAGGATCTCTATCCAACCCTCGCCCTTGCAAAGACGGCAGCCCTTGCCCTTACATACGAAGCAGGAAACGTCAACCTCGGCTGACGGCTCGGTAAACGGGAAGTGGTGAGGACGGAAACGCACGCTCGTTTCTTCGCCGAACATGGTTTTTGCAAACGTGTCAAGCGTTCCCTTAAGGTCGCTCATGGTGATATTCTTATCAATAACGAGTCCCTCAAGCTGATGGAACATGGGAGAGTGAGTTGCGTCAACAGCATCGGAGCGGTAAACGCGTCCGGGAGAGATGATTCTTATCGGTGGCTTCTGCTTTTCCATAACGCGCGCCTGAACGGGCGAGGTCTGAGAACGAAGCAGTATATTATCCGTGATATAGAAGGTATCCTGCGTGTCACGTGCAGGGTGATTTTCGGGAATATTGAGTGCCTTGAAATTGTAATAGTCGTATTCTACTTCAGGGCCGTGAACAATGTCAAATCCCATAGTTTGGAATATGTTTTCAAGCTTGCGCTGTGTGATAGCAAGCGGATGGCGCGCGCCAACAGACGGCTTCTTTGAGGGAAGCGTTACGTCTATTCTTTCTTCGCGAAGCTTCTTTTCAAGAGCCTTTGCTCCCTCTTCGCTCTTTTTTGCGGCTATTGCCTCTTCAATGTAGGCACGAACTTCATTTGCAAGCTGACCCATTATCGGGCGCTCTTCGGGTGAAAGCGAGCCCATCGAGCGGAGAAGCGCCGTAAGCTCTCCTTTTTTGCCGAGATACTGGATTCTCACCTGTTCGGTGTCGCAGTCTTCTGCATCAAGCGCTGCCTTTGCCGCGAGCTTGATTTCTTCGAGTTTTGTTTTCATATTGCTCCATATCCTTTCCTTGGAGTGTATAGTTTTTATGTGGTAAAATAAAAAATCCGCCGTCCCAAAAAGGACGACGGCCAAACGACCTCCGCGGTACCACCTTAATTTCCGCCAAAGCGGACTCTTTTAGTCATATAACGGTGACAAGCCGTACAGAGCTTGGCGAAAAGCGTTGACTCTGCATGCTCGGGAGTGAAATGCGCTCACACGGTACATGAGAACTTTCAGCCTGTGATTCTCATCTCTGATATGTACTGATTGCGTGATTGCCGTCTCCGTCAGTGCATTTAATAAACATACGTAGACATTCTAACACATTTTTTTCAATCTTTCAACAAAACAGGCGAAAGTTCACATTTTGTTAACAATGTGAGCGTTCACTCATGTTAATATATTATAGGAAGTGTAGTTTACAAACAGGGGCGGTCTGCCGTGTGGAAAGATTTTGGTAATAATATGGATATGCTTGTAAACATACCGGGCGAGGTGCTTGGTTACATAGAAAATAATAAAGGTGTTCCCGTTAGTGAAATGCTCATCGGCTTGTCGTGCAGGGGCAATATGCCCGGTGCCGGCAATATTTATCTTTTTGCCGATGAAGATGCCCTGGTAATACTTGAGGGTGTAAGTGCGCTTGATAATGGCGCAGAGAAGACTTTCACAGAAACGGGATTTTTTTCTTATAGGATCTGTAATATTAAAAGTTTTGATATTGAGGAGCTCATATCGGGTGTACGTCTGAGCATACGCCTTATGGACGAAAGAAGTGTGCTTATATGTGAAACATCCAACACCTTTAAAGAACCGCTTTCTCTTTTTGCAGGGTACTTAAGGCTTATTCAAAGCGGGGAATTTGACGGTGTTGACGAGTCGGACAAGGAAGCGCTTTGCCCGGACTGCGGCAGACGTTTTCCCGACTCAAACATGATATGCCCGTACTGTGCGGATAAATCGGGTGTTGTAAAAAGATTTATTCCTTTTTTCAAAAGGTATATGAAAGAGATGCTTACAATACTTGCTCTTATGGGGCTTATAAGTGCAGTTGGTGTAATTACGCCCTATCTCGGCAACTCGTTTTACATTGATAAGGTGCTAACCGAGGGCGGCGAGTTTTACGGTATGGTAACACTCGTGATATCGCTTCTTATAGCGATGAGGCTTGTTAGCTTCGCCGTTACAATTTTAAATGACATAGTAACTGCCAGAATATCTGCAAATATCGTTTACGATTTGAAGAATATGATATTTGAGGCGATAAACAGACTCTCACTTTCATTTTTTAATTCACGCCGTACGGGCGGACTTATGACTCAGATAGAGTCTGATTCCAATACCCTTTACAGCTTTTTCAGTGAAATGGTGCCGCATCTTGTTGTGGCTTTTGTAAAGATATTTGCCATAATCATTGTAATGCTTATGATGAATCCCCTGCTTGCGCTGATAACCGTTATAATCGTTCCGGTGTATGTTCTTATGGTAACGAGGGCATTCAAAAGAAACAGACGCTTCTGGAGAGTATTTTTTATAAAGTCAAGGGCGTTAAACGGCAAGCTTACAGACGTTCTTTCGGGGCTCAGAATTGTAAAGGTGTTTGCAAAAGAAGCTGATGAAAGCTGTGAATTCAAGAATTTAAGCTATGGTAAAATGAAGTCGAAGCGTGATCGCGATATGTATGCGGCTGTTGTCTTTCCGGCTATAAGCTTTGTTCTTTACCTTGGTACTGTTGCGGTATGGGCTGTTGGCGGTCTGAGTGTAATCAGAGGAGAAATGTCTTACGGTGACCTTCTTACCTTCGTTTCTTATATGGGGCTTGTGTATAATCCGCTTAACTATATAATAAATTCGGTAAACAGAATGAGCGAGTGCTTTAATGCAGCATCCCGCCTTTTTGAAATATCAGATGCTATACCTGACGTAGTTGAACCGAAAAATCCCGTACATATTGAAAATGTAAAGGGAGAAATAGAGTTTAAAAACGTATCTTTCTCCTATACGAAGGCAAAAAAGACAATAGACTGTATTTCGTTCAAGATCGAAGCCGGAAAGACTCTTGGCATAGTGGGACGTACGGGTGCAGGAAAATCGACGATAGTGAACCTGCTGACACGCTTGTATGATACGACTGACGGCGAAATACTTATTGACGGGGTGAACGTACGTGAGATGTCCTTTAAACAGCTGCGTGACAGTGTTGCAATAGTTTCACAGGAGACATATCTTTTTTCGGGCACGATCGCAGAAAATATTGCTTATTCAATGAAAAATGCAACGCACGAAGAGGTAGTAGAAGCAGCAATACAGGCGGGTGCGCATGATTTTATCATGCGGCTTCCCGATGCATATGAAACACGTATAGGACACGGACACAAGGACCTTTCTGGCGGTGAAAGGCAGAGAATATCCATTGCCCGTGCTCTGCTTAAAAAGCCTAAGATACTTATACTTGATGAAGCTACCGCAGCTATGGATACGGCAACCGAGCAGAAAATAGAAAATGCGATTGAAAAGCTCTCGGGTAGCTGTACTACTATTATGATAGCTCACAGACTGTCGACACTTAAGAGTGCTGACAGCCTTATAGTAATAGAAAACGGCAAGCTTTATGAGGCGGGTACTCATACCGAGCTTCTTGAGAAAGAGGGAATATATCACAAGCTTTATACACTTCAGCTTGAGGCTCTGCGCAATATAATAAATGACACCGGTGATGAAAGTGATCACGAAAAAAGTCCGGACGGACAGGGGAGCCATCGCAGAAGACCTGCAGGCGCACGTATTTAAAGGAGATAGTGTTATGGATATAAAAACTAACAATACGGTGGTTTATCTGACGCCTGAGTTTACTCATTTTGTAAAATGCTCTGATTTCCTTGGACTTGATATAACCTGCGACACATCTCTTTTAAGGGAAAGCGCACTTGATATTGACCGCAAGAGCCACTATGAAAGAGTCAAACTCAGACGAGCTTTTCCGTTTACTTCAAGCGAAAATTATATTTCCGTGCTTGACGAGGATCTAAATGAAATAGGCCTTATAGAAGATATTGCAGTATATCCTGAGTCTGAAATTGCTCTTATAAGAGAAGAGCTTGAAAGGGTATATTATTCGGCGCACATTCTTAAAATAAAGTCTGTTAAGGAAAAACTCGGATATGCGTATTTCTCGGTACAATGTGACTGTGGAGAAATAGATATCCCGCTTCGTGACGTTTACAGAAGCATTATACGGATAGGTGAGGACAGGATAGTTATAATTGATGTTGATGGTAACAGGTACTACATTGATTCTGTAGAGGCACTTGATAAGAAAAGCCGCAAAAAGCTTGAAATGTACATATAAAAGGATAAACTTTTATGAAAAAAAAGTACCAGAAGATAAGAGAAGAGAGGCAGGATAAAAAAAGCCTTGCCAAAAAGCTCGTTTCAATTTACACTGAAGCAGAAAAGTATGACTTTTTTGAAATATGCCCGTTTTCTCTGCCAAAGGGGGGGATAATCGGCTTTTGTAAAGAGGGAATACTTGTAGTAAGCGAAGATGGTGATATACGCTTTATAGAAAGCGAACGTGTGTCGGATATTCGTGCTGTAAATGAAAGCGGATGTGTATTTTTAGAGTGTAAATGTGACGGTGAGACCACGATACTTTGCCGTTCTGATATGCGTGACTCAAAGCTTTATACAAAAACTGCACGCAGATGTAATGAGATGCTTAATTCCGATAACACTGATGAGAACGAAGAAGAAACAGAGAAAAAGCATACAAAAGAGAGAAAGTGCCAAAACTGCGGCAGAATTCTCAAAGCAGGTGAAGAGAGATGCCCGAAATGCTCAAGCTCAATGAAGCTTGTTCTCCGCACTCTCAATATATCGAAAGAATTCCGCTTTTACATAATTGCAACGTCACTTACACTTATAGTCATATCTCTTGTATCACTTCTGATTCCTTATGTAAACAAAATACTTGTTGACGACTATATAAAAAGTGAAGCGGGAAGTGTGTCTTATGTGGGATTTGCTCTCGTTATACTTTCAATGATAGTCGTACAGATAATACTGAATTTATTGTCGGTACTAAGACGTTATTTCAGCAGCAGTGCAGGACTCGGAATTCAAACAAAGCTTGCAACGCTTACTTTTGATAAGGTACAGTCTCTCTCTATTTCAAAAAGCGGGAAGTATGATTCGGGTGATCTGTTCAGACGAATAAATAACGAGGTTACTGAAATACAGTGGACGCTTACAGAGCATCTGCCCAACTATATGGAGCATACCCTCAAGCTTGTGGCTGCCGGCGTTTTCCTTTTCATTTATGATGTAAAGCTTGCGCTTGTTGTGCTTGCAACAATACCGGTTATCGTATTCCTCTTCTATGCTATAAAAGAGCCTACGGGAGCTATCTGGATAAAACAGAGAGAGAAGGGGGCGCAATGCAGCAGCATACTTCACGACATATATTCGGGTATACGTGTAGTCAAGTCTTACGGAACGGAAAAAAGTGAGTTTGAAAGATACGATAAGGCTGCAAAACAATACAGGGACGTTATGATAAAAAACGAGACCATATGGCCTCTTGTGATTCATCCTCTGAACTTTATTGCGGGACTTGGTGAATTTTTCATACTTTATTTTGCGGGTAACAAAATCCTTCAGGGTGCGATGACTCTTGGAGAGATGGCGATGTTTTCCTCGTACATTTCAATAATATATTCTCCGCTTGTTCATTTTGCGTTTTTGCCTAAGCTTATAGTAAGCTTCCTCGGTCACATCGGCAAGCTTTTTGAGCTTCTTGATGAAGATGAGGATATGAAGGACACGCCCGATGCAAAACTCAACAATATAAAAGGCGAGGTGGAGATATCAAATCTCTGCTTCGGGTATGATGATACCAAAGAGGTGCTGCGGGGTATAAACCTGACTGTAAAACCCGGCGAAATGATAGGAATTGTCGGACGTTCGGGAGCGGGTAAATCTACACTTATAAATCTTATTATGAGAATGTATGATCCAAGCTCCGGCTGTATCAAGGTTGACGGTGTTGACATAAGAGAAATGACTCAGCACTCATACAAAAGTCAGATAGGCGCAGTGCTTCAGGAGACGTTTCTGTTCACGGGATCGGTATATGAGAATATTGCATACGCAAAGCCCGATGCGAGCTACAAAGAAGTAATAGCTGCATCAAAGGCGGCAGGGGCTCATTCATTTATAATGAAGCTTCCGGAAGCGTACAATACCAAGGTTGGTGAGAGGGGATATACCCTCTCGGGCGGTGAGAGGCAGAGAGTGGCAATAGCGAGAGCGCTTTTGCGAGATCCTAAGATACTGATACTTGACGAGGCAACGGCATCGCTTGATACCGAAACCGAGCGCAGAGTGCAGGATGCACTTGCAAATCTCGTTAAAAACCGCACGACTTTTGCAATAGCGCACAGGCTTTCGACCCTTCGAAACGCAACAAGACTCATAGTGATAGACCGTGGGACCATTGCAGAGATGGGTACACACGATGAGCTTATGCAAAAAGAGGGTATATACTATTCTCTCGTTATGGCTCAGCGTGACATGGTGAAGAAATAAACAAAGGCACCCGTTGGGGTGCCTTTTCTGCTTAGTATTTCATCAAATAATCTCCCTCAATGTCATAGAAGGTGAAAACGCCGTTTTCTAGTATGATATACCCCCTCTTTGTATCCTCTTTCGGTATCGATACGGAGCCGGGATTGATGTATGTAAAACTCTCGTACTCAGTTGCTTTAGTCACATGAGTGTGACCGCATAGAAGAACATCGCCTTGAGAGAGCGGCGGAGGACAATCGGGGTTATATTTGTGCCCGTGCGTTGCATATATCGTGCGCGAGCCTGACGTGACTATCGCATAGTCTGCAAGTATCGGAAAATCGAGCACCATCTGGTCAACTTCAGTGTCACAGTTTCCGCGTACTGCGAGGATCTTATCCTTCAGCGGGTTTAAAAGTTCTATAACCTTTTTGGGAGCATATTCTTCGGGCAGATCGTTTCTTGGTCCGTGATATAGTATGTCGCCAAGAAGCAAGAGCTTGTCAGAGCCTGATTCGTTAAATCTCTCGATGAGCATGCCTGCATATTTTGCAGAGCCGTGTATGTCTGATGCTATCATTATCTTCATAATCTGTGTTCTCCCGTAAGGTATTTCTATCGTGTACATTATAGTACGAATCGGTCATTTTGTCAATGCGTTGTCCGCATGTGTCAATATAAACTATTATTTTATAACTATTATAAATAATTCGTTTAAAATGTATGCCGACAGCTATTGACAAAAAGGTATAAAATGGTGTAAAATAATAGTGGTTTCTCGATGACTGACGGATGAGCGAGTTTACGCAATGGAGTCGGGAAGTATATAAGCCGACCGTCTGGGCAGCCGTATTCCGTTTTATGGGGTAGGTGTGTCCTTTTTTATTTTGTGCCGTCACGGCAAAACGGAGGGAATTATGAAAAAAGTCGGAATTGTTATGGGTAGCGACAGCGATCTTAATATCGTGGAAAAGGCTATTGATACACTTAAAGAATACGGAGTTGGTTTCGAAGTGCGTGTACTCAGCGCACACAGAACTCCTGTTGAAGCGGCAGAGTTTGCACGCGGCGCAAAAGAGAATAACATAGGAGTAATTATAGCAGCGGCAGGTAAGGCTGCGCATTTAGCAGGAGCTATGGCGGCAAATACAACGCTGCCCGTTATAGGTCTTCCTGTAAGAGCAACAAACCTTGACGGCGTTGACGCGCTCCTTGCCACAGTACAGATGCCTTCCGGCATACCTGTTGCAACCGTTGCTATCGACGGCGCTGTTAACGCGGCACTGTTGGCAATACAGATACTTGCAACGGCAGATGCTTCGCTTGCAGATAAGCTTGATGCGGCACGCAAGGCAGCTGCAGACAAGGTAAGAGAAAAGGATGCTGCGATCAGCGCAAGATTCAACGGTTAATAAAGAAGCGGAGGACTTATGGGAGGCTTTTTTGGCGTAGCTAGCAAGCGCGATGCGATCTCGGACGTGTTCTTTGGAACAGACTACCACTCGCACCTTGGCACAAGACGTGCGGGTATGGCGGCGTACGATACGGAGATAGGGCTTCAGCGCGATATACACAATATTGAAAATTCACCGTTTAGAACGAAATTTGATAAGGTCTTTCTTGAGATGAAGGGCAATTCGGCGATAGGCTGTATAAGCGATTCGGAACCGCAGCCGTTGCTTATCCGTTCGAATATCGGAACGTATGCCATTTCAATAGTCGGACGCGTTAATAATGCTGACGAGCTTATTGAAAAATATCTTCTAACAAACGGCGGACACTTCGGCGTAATGACGGGCGGCAGAGTAAACACGGTTGAGCTCGTTGCATCGCTGATAAATCACAAGAGTGATTTTAAAGAGGGAATAAAATTTGCGCAGGATGTAATTGACGGTTCTTTGTCCGTACTTATCCTGAAGAACGACGGAACGCTTATAGCGGCAAGAGACAAGCTTGGCAGACTCCCTGTTATAATCGGAAAGAATGATGACGGTCACAGTGTTTCGTTTGAGTCGTTTGCCTTTGAAAAGCTTGGCTATGAGATAGAAAAAGAGCTCGGACCGGGCGAAATTGTAGAACTCACACCCGATACGGTGACCGAGCTTGCCGCACCCGGCGAAAATATGAAGGTGTGCTCGTTCTTGTGGACGTATTACGGATATTCCAACTCGATATACGAGGGCGTAAACGTCGAGCTTATGAGATATAAAAACGGCAAGATACTTGCCGAGAACGATAAACAAAAGGGGCTTGCGCAGGATATTGACTATGCTTGCGGTGTGCCGGACTCGGGAACTCCGCATGCGATAGGGTATGCCAATGAAAGCGGAAAACCGTTTGCGCGTCCGTTTATAAAGTATACGCCAACGTGGCCAAGGAGCTTCACTCCGCCAACTCAGGCTGAGCGAAACAGAATAGCAAAAATGAAGCAGATTCCCGTAAAGGAGCTTATCAAGGATAAAAACCTTCTTTTTGTTGACGACTCTATAGTGCGCGGAACACAGCTCAAGGAAACGGTAGACTTCCTTTACGAGCACGGGGCAAAATCGGTGCACATGCGCTCGGCATGTCCTCCGATAATGTACAGTTGTAAATATCTTAACTTCTCACGTGCAACCTCAGAGCTTGAGCTTATAGCAAGACGCACGATAATCGAGCTTGAAGGAGACGAGGGCTTGAATCATATAGAAGAATATGCCGATGCTTCTACTGAAAGAGGAAAGAAGCTTCGTGCTAAAATCGCCGAAGCGCTTCACTTTGATTCTCTCGAATTCCAGTCGCTTGAAGGAATAATCGAAGCTATCGGCATAGACAAGTGCAAGCTTTGCACGTATTGCTGGGACGGAAAAGAATAAGAGAATAATAAATATAAAAATTTTTTATAACGAAAGGAATATAAAAATGTCAAAGAGCTACAGCGAAAGCTACAAGGCAGCGGGCGTTGATATAACAGCCGGCTACAAAGCAGTTGAACTGATGAAAGCACACATTGCAAAAACTGTTACCGAAGGTGCAATTTCGGGTATCGGTGATTTCGGAGGACTTTTTGCCCTTGATTTGAAGGGATATACCTCTCCCGTTCTTGTTGGCGGCACCGACGGCGTTGGTACTAAGCTAAAAATCGCTTTTCTTATGGATAAGCATGATACAGTAGGTATCGACTGCGTTGCAATGTGCGTAAACGATATAATATGCTCAGGCGCAAAGCCGCTTTTCTTCTTTGACTATATTGCACTTGGAAAGAACGTGCCCGAAAGAGTTGCAGACATAGTTAAAGGCGTTGCAGACGGATGTGTTATGGCGGGTGCGGCGCTCATCGGCGGAGAAACGGCAGAAATGCCCGGCTTCTATCCCGAAGACGAGTACGACCTTGCAGGATTTTCTGTTGGTATAGTAGACAGACCTGCAGTTCTTGACAAGAGCAAGATGAAGGCCGGTGACGTTGTTATCGGTATTCCTTCAAGCGGTGTTCATTCCAACGGATTTTCTCTTGTAAGACATGTATTTGACGTTGAAAACTGCGACCTCAAAGCACCGAGAGCAGAGCTTGACGGCAAGTCGCTCGGAGAAGCCCTTTTAGCGCCTACAAAGATATATGTAAAGCCGATGCTTGCTCTCTTTGAAAAAATCACTGTAAAGAGCGTATCTCACGTAACGGGCGGCGGCTTCTATGAGAACATTCCGCGCGCAATACCCGACGGACTTTGCGCTAAGATATACAAGGAAAAGCTTCCGAAGCTTCCTGTATTCGAGCTTTTACAGAAGACGGGCAATATTCCCGAAAGAGATATGTATAACACATTCAATATGGGTGTTGGCATGGCGTTCGTTGTTGATGCAAAGGACGTTGACACAGCACTTGAAATACTTGCGGCAAACGGAGAACCGGACGCGCGCGTTATCGGTGAAATTACCGAGGACGCAGATAAGGTGGTGCTTTGCTAAGCCGCGCACGTCAGTCGCTTGCGCTTAGTTTTGCGGGCGGCGTGATGATAGGAATAGGCGGTACGGTCAACTTAAAGCTTGGCGGAATTGAGGGCGCTGTCTTTTTTGCAGTTGCGCTTCTTACCATTTGCATGCTTGGACTTCACCTGTTTACAGGAAAAGTCGGAGCGATAGTATACAGCGAAAACAAAAAGCAGGATATACCGCTTCTCTTTACCTGCCTTATAGGTAATATGCTCGGAACGCTTACTGCTGCTTACATATGCAATATATCAACGTCTGATGCACTTTGGGAAACTGCGCGCGTTATGTGCGAGGGTAAGCTTGTAAGAGGTATACCTTCCACACTTGCATCTGCTTTTATGTGCGGAATACTTATGTATGTTGCAGTAACGATATTCGCAAGAAAAAACAGTATCGCAGGCATAATCTTTTGCGTTCCAGTGTTCATTCTTTCGGGATATGAGCACTCGATAGCAGATATGTATTACTTTTTCACGGCAAGAATGTTCAATCCCGAAGTATGGGGATTTTTAGGACTTGCGGTTGTCGGCAATACGCTTGGCGGTTGCTTTATTCCGCTTGTTAAAAAGCTTGCCGGCGAAATTAAAGATTAAAAGAGAATTATAACTTGGACATATTTACAGGAGAATCTGATGACCACAGCAAAAATAGCAGTTCTCGTGTCCGGAGGCGGAACGAATCTGCAGGCACTTATTGATGCCCAAAACAAAAATATTATCAAGCACGGTAAAATAGAGCTCGTTATTTCAAATAACAGCGATGCTTATGCTCTCGTAAGGGCAAGGGAAAATTCAATAGATACCGCTATCGTCAAGCGCGGCAGCGAGGTAGATATAGAAGATCAGATCATAAAGCTTCTTGATGAATACGAGATCGATCTTATCGTACTTGCGGGATTTATGTGTATACTTACGGAAAAATTCACATCGCGTTATCCTGAAAGAATAATCAACGTACACCCATCTTTGATCCCCTCTTTCTGCGGGAAGGGCTTTTATGGACTCAAGGTTCATGAAGCGGCGCTTGCGTACGGAGTCAAGGTGACGGGCGCAACGGTGCATTTTGTAAACGAAGTACCCGACGGCGGCAGAATAATCATGCAGAAAGCGGTAGCCGTTGGAGCACACGATACACCCGAAATGCTTCAGCGCCGTGTAATGCGACAGGCAGAATGGAAGATACTTCCCGTTGCATGCGAAAAGGTATGTCGGGATATCGTTTCCAAAAAGAAAAACGAACTTGTTAACTAAGAAAGGAAGATAATTATGAGCGCACTTGATACTTTGAAATTAAACGACCTTTTGAATTCATGCACCTATCCCGGACGCGGAATAGTTGTCGGCACAACACCCGACGGTGAAAATGCAGTTTTCGCATACTTTATTATGGGAAGAAGCGAAAACAGCCGTAATCGTGTTTTTGAAGAAAAGGCAGGCGGTGAGATAATCACAGCGCCCTTTGATGAATCCAAGGTTGAAGATCCCTCGCTTATTATTTATTCTCCCGTAAAGGTTTGGGATAATACGACTATCGTTACAAACGGTGATCAGACTGACACTATTTACGATTATATGAAAGAGGGCAAGACGTTTGAAGAAGCGCTCGAAACACGCTGCTTTGAGCCCGATGCGCCTAACTTCACACCCCGTATCAGCGCCGCACTTAAGGTCGACGGTGGCAAATACACATACAAAATGAGCATACTCAAGTCTGCTGACCGTGACGGCACCGACTGCATGAGATATACATACTCATACCCCTCGCTTGCAGGTATAGGAAACTTTATTCACACTTATATGAAGGACGGAAGTCCTCTTCCGAGCTTTGAGGGTGAGCCTGAAAGAGTTGCTATCGATAATGATATAGATGCATTTACAAACGATATTTGGAACAGTCTTAACGCTGATAACAAGATCTCGCTTTATGTCAGATATATCAGAATTGCAGACGGCACGTATGAATCAAGACTTATAAATAAATTTGTGAAATAAGGAGCAGAGCAATGAGAGAATTTGAACTTAAATACGGTTGTAACCCCAATCAGAAGCCTTCCAGAATCTATATGTCAAATGGTGCAGAGCTCCCGATAGAAATACTTTCGGGCCGCCCCGGATACATAAACTTTCTTGATGCTTTCAATTCCTGGCAGCTTGTTAAGGAGTTAAAGGCGGCAACGGGTATGCCCTGTGCAACGTCATTCAAGCACGTAAGCCCCACGTCTGCCGCGGTAGGTAAAAAGCTTGACGAAAAGCTTAAAAAGGCTTGCTTTGTTGACGATATCGAAGGTCTTGACGATTCTCCCCTTGCCTGCGCATACGCTCGCGCAAGAGGTACGGACCGTCAGTCATCATTCGGTGACTGGATCGCACTTTCCGATGTTTGCGACGTAACAACAGCAACAATAATCAAGCGTGAGGTTTCAGACGGAGTTATCGCTCCCGGTTATACCGACGAAGCTCTTGAAATACTCAAGTCCAAGAGAAAAGGCAATTATAATATAGTAAAGATCGACCCTGACTATATTCCCGAAGAAAAAGAAATCAAGCAGGTGTTCGGTATCACCTTCGAGCAGGGAAGAAACAACTTCAAGATCGACCGTGAGCTTCTTACAAACATTGTTACCGAAAACAAGGAAATTCCCGAATCGGCAAAGATCGACCTTATAATCGCGCTTATCACACTTAAATATACACAGTCAAACTCTGTATGCTATGCTGTGGGCGGACAGGCTATCGGCGTTGGTGCAGGCCAGCAGTCGAGAATTTATTGCACAAGACTTGCAGGTACAAAGGCTGATATATGGCACTTAAGACAGCACGACAAGGTTCTCGGACTTCCTTTCAAGCCTGAGCTTGGCAGACCCGATCGCGATAACGTTATCGACGTATATATTTCCGAGGACTGCGGTGACGTTCTTGACGAAGGCAATTGGCAGAAGTACTTTACAGTACGTCCCGAGCCCTTTACAAGAGCAGAGCAGAAGGCATACCTTGCAACGATCACAGGTGTGTCAGTTGGTTCTGACGCATTCTTCCCGTTTGATGATAACATTGAACGCGCACGCAGAAGCGGCGTTTCATATATAGCAGAGCCCGGCGGCTCTATCCGCGACGATATAGTTATTGATTGCTGCAACAAGTACGGTATTGCTATGGCGTTTACCGGCATGAGACTCTTCCACCACTGATATCGGTGAGCTTTAATAACAAAGAATCCGGAGAAGAAACATGAAAGTAATGGTAGTTGGCGGCGGCGGCCGCGAGCATGCAATTATAAAGGCGCTGAAAAAGTCGCCTGAAATAGAAAAGCTTTATGCACTGCCGGGTAACGGCGGTATATCACGCGATGCTGAATGTGTGAATATCGGCGCAAAGGATATAGACGGCATTGTTGAATTTGCAAAAAATACGGGCATTGACTATGCGGTAGTTGCTCCCGATGATCCGCTTGTGCTCGGTGCGGTAGATGCACTAAATGAAATCGGAATCGAATGCTTCGGTCCTACAAAGGCGGCGGCTATTATTGAGGGAAGCAAGGTTTTCTCAAAAAACCTTATGAAGAAATATTCTATTCCCACAGCAGCTTACGAGACCTTTGATAATATGGAATCGGCAATAGCATATCTTAACACAATTCCGGCACCCGTTGTTGTAAAAGCAGACGGACTTGCGCTTGGCAAGGGTGTTATAATAGCACAGACTCGTGATGAAGCAATAGAAGCGGTACGCTCAATGATGGCCGATAAGCTTTTCGGCGAAAGCGGCAGCCGCGTGGTTATTGAAGAATTTTTAGAGGGTCCCGAGGTATCGGTGCTTGCTTTCACAGATGGAAACACTCTTGTTCCAATGGTGTCGTCAATGGACCATAAGAGAGCGGGCGACAACGATACAGGGCTCAACACGGGCGGAATGGGAGCGATAGCACCCAATCCGTACTATACTGCAGATATTGCAGCAGAGTGTATGGATAAAATATTCATGCCGACCGTAAATGCTATGAAGGCTGAAGGCAGAACGTTTAAAGGCTGCCTTTACTTCGGACTTATGCTTACCGCAAACGGACCTAAGGTTATCGAATATAACTGCCGTTTCGGCGATCCCGAAACTCAGGCGGTGCTTCCGCTTTTAGAGTCCGACCTCTTTACCGTAATGCGCGCCGTAAGCGCAGGGAAGCTTTCTGAAACAGAGGTTAAGTTTGCAGACAAGCACTCATGCACATTGGTGCTTGCATCAAACGGATATCCCGGAAAGTATGAAACGGGCTTTGAAATAAAGGGCGAACGTGATACAGGCGCATGCGTTTATATCGCAGGAGCAAAGCGTGAAGGCGAAAGCCTTTACACTGCAGGAGGCAGAGTTCTTGCAGTGTCATGTGTCGGCGGCACTCTTAAAGAGGCAGTAGACTTATCATATGCCGAAGCCGAAAAGATAACTTTTGAAAACAAGTACTTCCGCCACGATATCGGAGCGAGAGCGCTGAAGGCTTGAGCTTAAGAAAGGAAATAATTATGGTATACAGAATATTTGTCGAGAAAAAGCGCGAGTTTGCTGCCGAAGCACGCTCTCTTAAGTCCGACATAAACACGGTGCTCAGAATCGAAGGGCTCGATGATCTTCGCGTTGTTAACAGATATGACGTGGAAAATATCGACGCAGACCTTTTCGAAGCGGCAAAAGCAAAGGTGTTTTCAGAGCCTCAGATCGACGATATATACGATAGTGCCGACTTTGAGGGTGCTTGTGCGGTATTTGCCGTTGAAAGCCTTCCCGGTCAGTTTGATATGAGAGCTGACTCTGCGGCACAGTGCATACAGATCATATCCATGGGCGAAAAACCCCTTGTACGTACTGCAAAGATATATGCGCTTTACGGTGATATAAGCGAAAAGGAACTCGAGGAGATTCAGAAATACGTAATCAACCCCGTTGAAAGCCGTTTTGCTTCCTTTGAGCTTCCCGAAACACTTAAAATGGAAACGGAGATCCCTGCGGACGTTAAAACTATTGAGGGATTTATAGACCTTGAAGATGCAGAGCTTGCGAAAATGGCAAGCGATATGGGACTTGCGATGGACGCGGACGACCTCAGATTCTGCCGCGACTATTTCAGAGAAGAAAAGCGCAATCCCACTATAACAGAAATACGTATGATAGATACGTATTGGTCGGACCACTGCCGTCACACAACGTTTTTAACTACTGTTGACAACGTTAAATTTGAGGACGAAAAGCTTGAAGCTGCGTACAACAGATATGTGGAAACACGCAAAAAGCTTGGCAGAACAAAGCCCGTTAATCTTATGGATATAGCAACACTCGGTGCACGCTACTTAAAGAGTGAGGGCAAACTCGATGCTCTTGATGAGTCTGACGAGATAAACGCTTGTACAGTTAAGATAAAGGCAAATATCGACGGAGAAGACGTTGATTATCTGCTTCTCTTTAAAAATGAAACACACAACCACCCAACAGAGAACGAGCCCTACGGCGGTGCGGCAAGCTGTATCGGCGGTGCAATACGCGATCCCCTTTCGGGACGTTCATACGTATATGCGGCAATGAGAGTAACGGGTGCGGCTGACCCGACACGCCCTGTTGCTGAAACTATCCCCGGCAAGCTTCCTCAGCGTAAGATAGTTACGACTGCGGCGGCAGGATATTCCTCATACGGTAACCAGATCGGTCTTGCTACGGGTATGGTTGACGAATTATATCACGACGGCTACGCGGCAAAGCGTATGGAGATCGGTGCTGTACTCGGTGCGGCTCCGGCAAAGAACGTTCGCCGTGAAGTGCCCGGCGACGGTGATATAGTAATACTTCTCGGCGGCAGAACGGGCCGTGACGGTTGCGGCGGCGCAACAGGCTCGTCAAAATCGCATACAAAGGCTTCTCTTGAAACCTGCGGTGCAGAAGTTCAGAAGGGTAATGCTCCCGAAGAGAGAAAATTACAAAGACTTTTCAGAAACGCAGAAGCGGCAAAACTTATAAAGCGTTGTAACGACTTTGGAGCAGGCGGCGTGTCTGTTGCAGTCGGTGAGCTTGCAGACGGTCTTGAGATTAATCTTAATGCAGTTCCTAAGAAATATGACGGACTTGACGGAACAGAGCTTGCAATATCCGAAAGCCAGGAGAGAATGGCAATAGTCGTTGAAGCAAAGGACGCAGAGCGCTTTATAGAGATAGCAAAGAGCGAAAACCTTGAAGCAACTCCCGTTGCAAAAGTTACGGCAGAGCCGAGACTCGTTATGGTTCATAACGGCAAGAAGATCGTTGATATATCAAGAGAATTTCTCAATTCTAACGGTGCTGAAAAGCATATTGACATAACACTTGACACCCCGAGTGCATTTGAAAAGGAAATACCTGAAAGCTTTGAAAAGGGTATGCGCGCACTCGCAGGCGATCTTAACGTATGCTCAAAGCGCGGACTTTCCGAGCGTTTTGACTCAACTATCGGCGCAGGAAGCGTGCTTATGCCGTTTGGCGGCTCGCTCCAGCATACACCTATTCAGGCAATGGTACATAAGATCCCGCTTGAGCATGGCGAAACGGATACCGTTTCCTTCATGTCCTGGGGATATAACCCCTATATTACAGAAAAGAGCCCCTACCACGGCGCATATCTTGCGGTTGTTGAATCAATATCCAAGCTCATCGCAACGGGTGCTGATAAAAACGAAGTATTCCTTACTTTCCAGGAATATTTTGAAAAGCCGATGCGCGATCCTAAGCGTTGGGGCAAGCCTATGGCGGCACTACTCGGTGCTTTTGCGGCACAGCTTGATTACTCGTCTGCTTCAATAGGCGGTAAGGACTCGATGAGCGGTACTTTTGAAAATATAGACGTTCCGCCAACACTCGTTTCATTTGCTGTAACGACAGGTAAGCTTTTAGACGTAGTTTCGCCTGAATTCAAAAATGCAGACAGCAGAGTAATCCTTCTTGTGCCCGAATATGACAAGGACGAACTTCCCGTAAGCGAGTCTGAGCTTGCTCTTTACGATAAGGTAAACGCTCTTATGCGCGCAGGCAGAGTAAGTGCTGCTTACACACCCACCTACGGCGGCGTTGCAGAAGCAGTTATGAAGATGTGCTTTGGTAACGGTCTTGGCTTTGAGTTTAATGAAGAGACCAAACTTGAAACACTCTTTGGATACAATTACGGCGCGTTCGTGCTCGAAATGTGCGACGATGCTCCTGTTGAGGGTGAAATATACCTCGGTAAGACAACAAAGAAGTGCCCGTTTGTACTTGGAGAAGAAAAGGTATGCTCGCACGAGCTTCTTGAAATTTACGAAAACAAGCTTGAGAGCGTTTTCTCCTGCAATATAAAGGTTGAAGAAAAGAAGCTTAATTTACCCGAAACTCACAGAGATGCAAACGCGCTTACTCATGCAAAGATCGGGGTAGCAAAGCCGCGTGTACTCATTCCCGTATTCCCCGGAACAAACTGCGAATACGACAGCGCGAGAGCGGCAGAGCGCGCAGGTCTTGAAGCGGATATATTCGTTATAAGAAATATAACGGGCGCTGACATAGCAGAATCTGTTGAGGAAGCACTCAAGAGAATCGAAAAATCTCAGGTAATCTTCATACCCGGAGGATTCTCGGGCGGCGACGAGCCGGACGGATCGGGTAAGTTTATAACTGCCTTCTTCCGTAACCCCAAGCTTACAGATGCGGTAAACAATCTGCTTAAGAACCGCGACGGACTTATGTGCGGTATATGTAACGGCTTCCAGGCACTTATAAAGCTCGGACTTGTACCTTACGGTGAAATATGCGATATCGGTGAAAATGATCCGACTCTTACGTATAACGTTATCGGACGCCACCAGTCGAGAATCGTTCGTACCCGCGTTCTTTCAAACAAGTCCCCGTGGCTCATGAACACAAAGCCGGGTGAGATATACAACGTACCGATCTCACACGGAGAGGGAAGATTTATAGCACCGGCAGAGCTGATAGAAAAGCTTGCGGCAAACGGACAAATCGCAACTCAGTATGCCGATATAAACGGTAATCCCACGTTTGATATATCATATAACCCCAACTCGAGCGACTATGCTATCGAGGGTATCACATCTCCCGACGGCAGAGTAATCGGTAAGATGGGACACAGCGAACGTATCAGTATGGGCACATACAAAAACGTTGACGGCGACTATGATATCAAGCTCTTCAAGTCTGCATCCGATTATTACAAAATATAACAAAACAGGCGCCCTTCAACGGCGTGCACAGCTTTGCGGTAAATTGAAAGTCAATTTACGCCGTCCTGAAATATTCCTTGTTGCTGTTTAAGCAACAAGGAATATTTCCAAAGCAAAGTGCAGGTTGAAGGGGACCTGTTTCTTTTTTCGACACAATTCTGTGATGAACTATAATAATACACTAAAATAATTGGTAAAAATTGGGAATTTTGACAATTGAAATAATTTCCATATTATGGTAAAATTATATCGTAAGTCGGAGCAAACTGACAAATTAACGAAAATTAAAAAGGTGGGTTTATTATGACAATCACAGAGAGAATACTTATCGCAGACAGAAACACAGATTTTTTAACTGAATTATCCACAAAGCTTGCAGACGAGGGCTATGTTAATATAGAAACCGCATCAAGTTGTGAATCGCTTAAGCGCGCACTTGAAAGAAGCTTTTATAATATAATCATATCAGACAGAGAGCTTATGGATTATGACAGTATTATAAGCTTTTGCGAAAACGGCGAAGAAGACACAAGGCGCGCGTATTCAAGCGAGGTTATTCTTACCTCAGAGATGGTTCTTGACGATTCCGTGTATGATATGGGCGGCAGATCAGTATATACTTTGAAAAAACCGATTGATTATAATTTTGTAAAAAGAATAATTACAAGCCAGCTTGAGCATCAGCGCTTCAAGGCGGCAAATGCAAGGCTTTTCGGACGTGATGCTATTATTGAGAGAAGCGTTACGTCTGTTATGCACGGGCTTGGTATTCCGGCACATATAAAAGGCTATCAGTTTTTAAGAACTGCGATAACACGTACGATCAATGACCCTGATATGATAAACTACGTTACAAAGTCATTATATCCCACAGTTGCGCGTATTCACGGCACAACTCCCTCAAGAGTGGAAAGAGCGATCCGCCATGCTATTGAAGTTGCATGGGACAGAGGCGACGTTGATACTCTCACATCTTACTTCGGATATACCATAAGCCGCCAGCGCGGCAAGCCCACAAACAGCGAATTTATTGCGATGATAGCTGACAATCTTCGCATGAAAAACAGCGACCTGCTTGATGATACCTCGGGTATGCGCAAAACAGTCGGCAGCAGATAATTATAAAAGCCTCCTTGACGACACCTTTTTACAGAGGGTAGTGTCAGGGAGGCTTTTTGTTTACAGAGTGCAAATATTCTTGACAAGGGCTTTTAAATAGAGTAAAATAATGTTTGTAAACTAAAAGAGAGGATTTTTGCATGAAGAGGGAGAACTTCAGACGGATATTTGCTTTAACCCTGCCTGTTATGATGGGCTATATAGTGCTTGGAATGGGATTTGGCATACTTCTTTATACCAAAGGCTACGGTCTTATCTGGTCAGTAGCTATGAGCGCCTTTATTTATGCAGGCTCCCTTCAATACGTGGTTATAGATCTGATATGCGGCGGTGCGTCTTTTTTAACAACGGCACTGACTTCACTTGTTGTAAACGCAAGGCATCTTTTTTATGGAATATCTATGGTTGAGCGATATAATTACAAGGGAAGTGTGCTTCAGAGGATATACACTATATTTGCACTGACCGATGAAACCTACTCTATTGTTTGCAACGATCACGGCAAACTGACAGAAAAAGATGACGGCAGGAGCTTTTATTTTACGGTATCACTTTTGAATCATATATACTGGATATTTGGAAGCGCGATCGGTTCACTTGTCGGATCATTTCTGAAATTTGATACAAAAGGGATAGATTTCGCTCTCACGGCGCTTTTTGTAACTATATTTGTTGAGCAGTGGCTCAGTACAAAGGATCATCGTGCGGCGATAATCGGTGTTGTATCATCGTTTATTTGCCTGCTTGTTTTTAAAGCACAGGGCTTTCTTATCCCTGCAATGCTTCTTATAAGTGCGGCACTGCTGATCATGAAAGCGAGGGATAAAAATGACACCTGAGAGTATTCGTGCGGCGATTATAATTGTAATAGCTGCGCTTGTTACAGTATTACTTCGCTTTATCCCGTTTTTGGTATTCGGCGGTGATAAAAAAACGCCTGGTATAATAGTATACCTCGGGCGCGTATTGCCGTATGCTGCTATGGGAATGCTTGTTGTATACGCGCTAAGATCAACGCAGATTACATCGTATCCGTATGGTATACCTGAGTTTATTGCGTGTGGGGCAGTTGTAATTCTGCATATATGGCGCAGGAACACGCTTATAAGCATCGGGGCAGGCACGTTATTGTATATGGTAATGGTACAGCTGGTATTCAAGTGAAAAGCAGGTCGATTTCCGACCTGCTTTATTTTTGATATACATCAAGAGTATTCTGTTTAATAAATTCCTTTGCACTTTCAAATGGAATATCGAACACACATGCAAATTCTTCTTCAATAAGCCTTTGTGCATCAGCAAGGACTCTTTCGTCGTTAATATAAAGGCGTTTACCTGCCTGCATCAGCTCTTCATTTTTTTTATGAAGCAGAAGAGACAGGGCAAAGATGTCATTGTCTGTTCCTTTTTCAAGTATCTGAGTAAACTTTTCGTGACGTGTATACTTGTTATCTTCCCATAAATCAGAATCACAGTCGACACATTTAATCAGATTCATCATATGATCTTTATCAGATATCATGCGCATTTTCTCGCAAACAACGGGAGAATCAACGGGAACGTAAACGGTAGAAAAATTACGGTAAAGGGGAACGAGCACGTAATAATCGCGTTCTTCGCCGCCAAAATTTCTCTTTGTTATTTCCTGTATTTCACAAACTCCCTGAGAGCCGTAAAGAACCTTTTGATTTAAATTGAACATATGCCATACCGTATCCTTGTTTGCTATATAAATTATACCATAAAATACAAAAAAATGACATAGGCAAATTTACCAAAAAACAACAGGAAAAATTTGCAATAAATTCCAAAGCTAAGCATTATAGTGCTAAAAAAACATATCCGCGGTTCAACCGCGGATATGTTTTTTATTTTTCTATCTTATACATTTGCTCGTATGGCGGTGTATACGTGTGAGTCATACCCTGAATAAATTCAAGTGACACAGGCGCGCTCATCGAGTTTACCAATGCCGCAACAGACGAGGGCGGTGATACATAATCGCCAAGACCTGCAACGATTCTTGTTTGACATTTGATGCGCTTTGCAAAATTTATAGCGTCATAGTAGGTAAGAGCATCAGTATAATCGGGATGCCAGCCGCCTATTCGGTTTGCAGCAAAGCTTCCGATATCACACAACCACGGGTATGCGGCATATACGTAGGTTACGTCAGGATCAAGCGCCGCAACTGCAAGCGCCTGATATGCACCCTGGCTGCCGCCGTTAAGACTTATCGATTCTCCGTCCCACTCTTTGAGTGTTTTCAGATATCTTATCGCCTGAACGTCGCGAAGTATCATGTTTTTGAAATATACTGTGTCGCGGTTGGAGTTTTCATAAGTGTTAAAACCGTAAGAATAAAGAACGGTTGATGACACCTCTTTGTAATATCCGCTTTCACGTCCGTTATCAAGACTATGCGCGTTAACGCTAAGCACTATACGGTCATTTCTCACGGTAGGTTTAGGCGAAAATACACCGTAACCGAGATAACCTACAAGTATCGGTAACGAGCCTTCCTTTGCATTGTTTGGTATTGAAAGATATGCAGAAACCGGCCCGCCCGGGCAGTCAATACGTATATCAAGAACCGTGTATCCGGGGTAGCTTTCCGATAAATCGTTTTTAATGCTCATAACAGGCTCTGTTTCATAAAGGTTTTCAAGCTCTGCCTGCCAGAATTCATCAAAATCATCGGGTTCTTTAACAGCTTGCGCAATACCGCGGATATTAGCAGCAGCACCACCCTCGAAAGGCGATATATCTCTGTATTCAATTCCAAGATCACTTGTTACGTTGGCATATATTTTTACAAACCCTGGTGTATCCAGGGAGGTTTGTATTACAAAAGTGCCCTTTTCGCCCGATACGTTTTCTGTTATACTTTCCTTTGTGTCGTCAAAGTCAATTTTATAAGAGAAATTTGGAGCACTGATAATTTCGCCGTCGTATTTCAAAGAGAGGGTATATACCATTTCTTCCCCTACAGCATATTCAAGCGGAGATTTATTTGTCTCACATTCAAGATAACAATCGCTGTAATCAGATATTTCATTTAAGCTCACGATCGGGTAGGTAAAATCCACATATGAACCGTGGTCTAAGTTTATGGTAGCATATTCTCCGAAACCTTCAAGTATAACTTCATCTATTTTTGTAAGAGCTATTTTGGAAGATGCACTTATAAGGATAGAATTAGCTTGTTCTGCGAAACGGACGGTATTGGTGTCAAGCGAATAATCAAGCTCGAAATATACATCAGTGTAATTGTCATCATCTGACGTATCAAGCCCTGTTTTTGATATAAGTGCCTGCGATACTGCTATTGTATCAACTCCTTCAAGAGCATTTATCTTAAAGCTTGTAACAGGGGCAGAATTAATATTTACAACGGTGTACGGTACGCAGTAGCTGTATTTGTAATCTCTTTCCAGAATAGTTTCTTCTGCTATAATATTTTCTGCGAAATATTCAAGCGCCATAATCGTTGCAGAATCAGAGCCGCCGATAATATAAATATCATTGTCGCTTGCCACAATAACAAATTCCATAGGGCTTGGCCCTTCAAATCCTTCAGGAAGGCCTCGGTTTGTGCTTCCGACGATTATTTCTTTGTTTGAGTTATCATGCACAGCGTTACTGTCGATAACAAGCTCAATTTCTGCACCGCTTTTGGTTCTTGCCGTATTTATAACCGAGAGTGCAGAGTCAATTATGTCAGAATCGGCTTCATATGCGCATACTATGCGGTATTCGCTTTTGCTGTCTGAGATAATACTAAGAGCAGAGTTGTCGTCAAATCCGAGCATGGATCCTACCGAGCAGGAGCACAGACTAAGTAGTATTATAAGCAAAAGCGAAAGCAAAACAAACTTAAATTTATATCTGTATATCATAATTAGTTTCCTTTTTGATCAAGCTTAAAGCTGTGGGGAAGAATATCGTCTAGTGTGTACGTTATGATCTCATCGCTGTTACACAGATGAATTTTGAAGTCGCCCTTACAAAACTCACTCAGCGCCTGCCTGCACACTCCGCACGGAGCGCACGGCTTGTCAAATTTGTCTGTTGACGAGCCGACTATAGCAATATCCGTAAAGCACCTTTTGCCGTCACTTACAGCTTTGAATAAAGCAACGCGCTCAGCACAGCAGGTTACGCCAAATGAAGAGTTTTCAATATTACATCCGGTATATACAGTACCGTCTTCGCAAAGAAGCGCCGCGCCCACGCGGAAATGCGAATATGGTGAATATGCTGATTTCGTGGCGTCTTTAGCTGTTTTTATAAGTTCTTTTTTCTCCATGAAAAAATCTGCCTTTCGATTATTTACGACCTATTGCGGTTGTTTTACGTATTATAATAATAGTGCAAGCAAAAAAAGCGGAGCTTGCGGCGATATCTCAGATATCGCCTTTTTTATCCCGATGACGCGATCGGAAGAGGTGATAATGTATTACAAACTTGTAAAAGGGAGCCTTTGTAAAGCTCCGGAAAATATCAGCCGCCTTATCGGCACGCCAACCAGAGCGCAGTATCTTTTTTTCGGCTATAAGCCGGTAGTGGGCGAATGCGATGCTGAATTTACATACGTTGAAGAGGATACTGTGATAAGAAGGGTGAGCGTATGCGATGAGAGCATATCAAAAAAGCTATAATTTCGCGCGGCGAGGACAATGTCCTCGCCGATGTTTTTAGTTATGACATTACAATAGTTTCCCAAAGAGATTCATAATAAGAGCGGATATCTTCGGGAAGATCGTGGAAGTACTGACAGATGGGCATGTTCTCTTCATCGGGATAAAGGATCTTTTCATCCTTAAGAGAGTAGTTCTCGTTTTCAATAACCGATGTATTGGGAGAAGCGTAGCAGAGATATTCAGCGTTTGCAAGTGCAATTTCAGGCTCAAGAAGGAAGTTGATATACATGAGCGCCGCTTCATAGTTCTGTGCGCTTGAGGGGATACAAATAGAATCAACGAATATATTAACTCCTTCCTTGGGATATACGAAAGCGAGAGCTTCGTTGTTGTCGCGCATAGTTAAAAAGTCGCCTGCGTAATACGCGCCGATAGCGGCATTACCCGATTCCATCTTGTTAAATATCTGGTCCATTACACGGCCCTGAATAACGGAGTTCTGCTCTATAAGCTTATCTGCGGCAGCGTCCCAATCAGCCTTGTCGGTAGTATTGAGGTCAATGCCGAGAAGCATCTGTGCGATAGCAAAGCTGTCGCGCGGGTTGTTGAACATAAGGATGTTGTCCTTGTATTTATCATCCCACATGATGCTCCAGCTGTCAGGCGTTTCTTCAACCATTTCCGTATTGTATATAAGACCTACCATACCTACGTTATAAGGAACGGTATACTTTTCTTCGGGATCAAAATAGAGGCCCTTATACTTATCGTCGATAAGATGATAGTTTGTGATCTTCGAAAAATCTATTTCCCTAAGCATGTTTTCATTTGCAAGGCGCTCTATCATGTAGTCTGAGGGAATTATGATATCATACGAAACAGCGCCGCTCTTAAGCTTTGTATACATTGATTCGTTTGCATCATAGTTTTCATAGTTTACCTTGATACCGGTAAGCTTTTCAAACTCGCGGTTAACGTCAAGCGAACCTTCGCTTCCGTCTGAGATATATTCTCCCCAGTTGAATACGTTGAGAACAGTTCCTTCAAGCTCGCGTGAGTACTCGCCGACAGGTGTGAATGACGGCTCGCTTGTATCTGAACATGAGCATGCCGAAAGTACAGTCATTATAAGAACGAGTATTAGAGATATAGATCTGAGAGTATTTTTCATTTATTATTTCCTTTCTGTTTTTGCGATTACTTTTTTGCGGGCTTTGCCTCGCCTTTCATCTGAAGAATGTTAATTGTTATAAGAAGCAGTAATATAGTAACGAAAATTATGCTTGAGAGCGCATACATATCAGGCTTTACGATTCTTTTTGTCATTGAGAATATCTTGATCGGGAGCGTCTGGAAGCCTGAGCTTGTGTAGTAGCTTATAACGAAATCGTCAAGAGACAATGTAAAGGACATCAGAAGTCCTGAAACTATACCGGGGTTTATTGCCGGCATCATAACCTTGAAAAATGCCTGCCTCGGAGTGCAGCCAAGATCGAGCGCGGCTTCATACAGACGTACGTCGGTCTGACGAAGCTTTGGCAGTACGTTGAGAATAACGTACGGTATGTTAAACGTTATGTGCGCTATAAGCAGGGTAAAAAAGTTAAGCGAGGTATTTGCGCCGATAAGCCTGCCGACGAATACGAACAAAGGCATAAGCGAAACACCCGTTACAATGTCGGGGTTCATCATCGGTATGTTCGTTACAGTCATAAACGAGCTTGAAACAAAGTTGTTTCTCGTGCGGTATATACCGTAAGCGGCGATAGTGCCGATAACCGTTGCGATAAGAGAGGAGAGCACGGCAAGCACAAGCGTGTTGCGAAGCGCTTCCATAATATCGCTGTTTGAAAAAAGCTCAACATACCATTTGAATGAAAAGCCCGTGAATACAGACGTGCTTTTTGACTCGTTGAATGAGAAAAATACCATAACGAGCAGGGGCGCGTACATAAAAATATATACAAGCGCAAGTATCACGTTATACAGAGGGGAGGATTTCTTTTTCATACCACAACACCTCCGTCGGCATCTGAGAAGCGGTTCATTATCGCCATGCTTATAAGTATCATAACCATAAGCACGAGGGATATTGACGCTCCAACATCATAGTGATTCATCTGTATCTGGCGTTCAATAACGTCTCCGATAAGCATTACCTTGCCGTCGCCGAGCTTCTGCGAAATATAGAAGGTGGAAACAGAGGGGACGAATACCATAGCGATGCCCGAAACAACGCCCGGCATACTCATAGGTATTATAAGGCGTATCATCTTCTGAAAAGACGAGCAGCCAAGGTCCTCAGCCGCTTCAAGAAGCGTGGGATCTATTTTTGAAAGCACTGTATATATCGGGAGTATCATATAGGGCAGGTAGTTGTATACCATACCGAGAATAACCGCTCCCGGAGTGCCTATCATCTTAAGCGGCTCTAACCCGAAAAGACCGAGGAAATTATTGATAAGTCCGTTTCTCTCTAAAATGTTGAGCCATGAATACGTACGTATAAGCAGATTCATCCACATGGGAAGCATTATGAGCATCATCTGCATTTTCTGAGATGATACACTCTTTTTTGTCATAGCATACGCAAACGGATAAGCTATGATTATCGTGATAAGCGTTGCGATAAGCGAGTATAATATCGATATTGTGAATATATCGGTATAATTACCCAGATTTTTTATGTTTTCAAGCGTAAACGCTCCGTTATTATCCGTAAATGCATAGTACATTACTATGAAAAGCGGTACAACTATAAATATAGTTGACCATACGGCGTAGGGAGTGTTTAAAAGCGCAGTCGTGCCTTTTCTTTTCAAGAGGGGTCTACCTCCTTATCAGCAGACTGTCCCTCCTCAAAGTCGGGGTTGCTTATATTGTCCATTTCGTCGCTGAACGAACTGTAGTCGCCAAACATACCCGAATACTTGGATTTTTTCATTATATGAATTGCGTCAGGCTCAATGTAAAGTCCAACGTTCTCGCCAACCTCGTGATAGTCGGTGGTCTGTATCATCCACTTGAAGCCGCATACGTCTATAATAAATTCAAAATGCACGCCTCTGAACGTAACCGACGTGATAGTTCCGGCGATCATGCCGTTTTCAAGCGGTACTATGTCCACGTCCTCAGGACGAATTACAACGTCAACAGGCTCGTTTTTATCAAAGCCGCGGTCTAAACATTCAAATATTCTTCCGCCAAGCTTTACCTTGAAGTCTTCAAGCATAACGCCGTCAACTATGTTCGATTCGCCGATAAAGTCTGCAACGAATGCATTCTGCGGCTCGTTATATATGTCGATAGGCGTTCCCACCTGCTGTATCTTACCCTCGTTCATAACAACGACGGTGTCAGACATAGAGAGGGCCTCTTCCTGATCGTGCGTTACGAAAATAAAGGTGATACCGAGTTCTCTCTGTATCTTTTTAAGTTCGTTTTGCATGTCTTTTCTGAGCTTTGCGTCAAGCGCCGCAAGCGGCTCGTCCAGAAGCAGAACCTTAGGTCTGTTTATAACGGCGCGCGCTATTGCAACACGTTGCTGCTGACCGCCCGAAAGATATGCTATGTTCTTTTTCTCAAAGCCCTTGAGACCGACAAGGCTGAGCATCTCGCTGACTCTCTCACGTATCTCCTTTTCGGGCGTTTTGCTCACTCTGAGTCCGAAAGCGATATTATCATAAACGTTTAGATTCGGAAAGAGCGCGTATTTCTGGAATATCGTATTGACAGGTCTCTTATACGGCGGAATACCGTTAACGAGTGAGCCGTCAAAAAAAACACTGCCCGCATCAGGCTCGATGAAACCGGCGATAATTCTGAGAGTTGTGGTCTTTCCGCATCCCGACGAGCCGAGTAAAGTTACAAATTCCCCGTCACGTATAGAAAGAGAAAGATCATCAAGTACGGTTTCACCGTCAAATGCGACAGTGATGTTCTTAAGATCAATGATATTCTTATCCATTTTTTGCATCCCCCTTTGCGGCTAGAGCCGCGTACAGCCGTATACAGCTCTGCGCGAACCCCACCTACGGCTGATCACAGCCCCCGCAAAGAGTTTGTTACAAATCCGCAAAAAGGCGCGGACTGCAGCATGCGATCTCACAGACTTATACGTCACGGTTCTTGTTAAGAACTGCCGTAAGTGTACATCTATTTAATTTTAAACGATGATATATTCCAAAGAAACTTTGCTTTCTTTGGAAGTGTTGGCACAGATGCAAAAATCGTGCTAAAATAATAAAATCGGAGCCGTATTGACCCCTAACGATTACATTATAATAAATACATCCCCCTTTGTCAATAGGTAGCGCACATTTTTATCAATAAATGTAGTAAAAACAGAGAAAGTAAAATAGCGCGCTATTGACAAACAGGATAGTTGAGTTTATAATTATAAAAGGGAACCTGTCGCAGATACGTGCGTCAGGGTTTTCTTGTGTCAGAGTATACCCTAACGTATATTTATGGAGGATATAAAAAATGAAAACCGACGTTGTTATAATCGGCGCGGGTCCTGCCGGTATTTTTACGGCAATTGAAATGATAAGACAGGGTACAAAAAAGAATATAATTATTGTGGAAAAGGGCGCACCGATAGAAAAGCGCCATTGCCCTAAAAAGGAAACGCAGAGATGCGTTAACTGCAAGCCCTATTGCCATATAACCACGGGCTTTTCGGGCGCGGGCGCGTTCTCGGACGGTAAGCTTTCGCTCTCTCCTGAGGTTGGCGGAGATCTTCCCAAGCTTGTTGGAGAGGACGTTGTTGTTGAACTTATTGACTACACCGATAAGATCTATCTTGAATTTGGTGCCGACTCGAAGATCGAGGGTATCAGCAACGATGACGAGATAAAGGAAATACGCAAGCGTGCAATTCAGGCAGGTCTTAAGCTCGTAGACTGCCCGATACGTCATCTCGGTACGGAAAAGGCACAGGAAATATACTATAAGCTTGAAAGATACCTTATAGATAACGGCGTTGAGATCAAGTTCGGTTGCGAGTGCAACACGCTCAATATCAAAGACGGTAAGTGCTACGGTGTAAGAGTTACTGAAAAGAATAACACATATGACATAGATGCAGACACAACTATCGTTGCAACGGGCAGACGCGGAGCAGAATGGCTTGAAAAGCTCTGCACCGAGCACGGAGTAGAACATCAGCCGGGTACAGTTGACATCGGTGTGCGTGTAGAAGTGCGCAACGAGGTAATGGAAAAGGTAAACGAGGTGCTTTACGAGTCCAAGCTTATCGGCTGGCCCAAGCCCTTTAAAAATAAGGTAAGAACGTTCTGTCAGAATCCGGGCGGATTTGTTGCGCAGGAGAATTACGATAACGGACTTGCCGTTGTAAACGGCCACTCGTATAAGGAACTCAAGAGCCCGAACACAAACCTTGCAATACTCGTATCGCATAACTTCAGCGAGCCGTTCGATCAGCCTATCGAATACGCGCGAAAGGTCGGCGAGCTTACCAATATGCTCGGAACGGGGCATATCCTCGTACAACGCTACGGAGATATACTTGACGGTAAGCGCACGTGGCAGAAGGAGCTTGCAAACTCGAACGTAAAGCCGACGATCCCCGATGCTGTTGCAGGAGATATAACTGCGGCGATGCCATACCGTGCAATGATGAATATAATAAACTTTATTCAGGCGGTAGACAACGTAGTACCGGGCTTTGCATCGGAAGAAACACTGCTTTATTCACCTGAACTCAAGTTTTACAGCAACAGAGTAAAAACAGACGTTGACTTAAACACGAGCGTTGAAGGACTCCATTGTCTTGGCGACTCGTCAGGTTGGACGAGAGGGCTTATGATGGCATCCGCAATGGGCGTTCTCATGGGCAGAAAGCTGATGGAAAAGGAACGAGCATAAGAAAAAATTGTTACACAATAAACGGCAGAAGCCACCCATTATTTGGGTGGCTTCTTTGTACTTGTGTGGCAACAAATCGAGGGGAAACATTTTTTAATTTATTATACTTTATATTTTTACTTCATATAAAATCACCTCATTTTAAAATTTATTACAACAAGCGTTGCAGTTAATATTATTTGATATATCCATCCAGACTTATTATTTTAGATAATATGTCTTTAGGATGTATACTAAAATTACGATAGATGTTAAAAAGAATAGCACAGCTTAGTCTCTCCGGCAAGATACCGTTTTCAATGAATGTTAGAGCTTTGACAGATATTTTTAGTTTGTTTGCCATTTCTTTTTTGGATAAATGTGAAATTATTCTTAGCCTTTTTATATTTTCACACAGGATATGTATTTCAGTATCGAAGTTCATTTTGTACTCATCCTTTAAAATTAATTTTTATAAATTTATGCATTAAATTAAGAAAAAACAAGGCATAAAAACACAAATTTGTGCTACTGCAACAATATAATAACACAAATTTGTGCGAATGTCAACACTTTTTTGTGTGATTGTGTATAATTATTTTAAGAGGTGAGTTATATGAAAAAATATGGTGGTAAATACTATAACAGATTGCGTGATTTAAGAGGAGATAAAGATTTAACGCAAAAAGAATTAGCAGAAAAGTTTTCTATGCAACCTACACAATACAGAAGATATGAAAGCGGAGAAAGTGACTTGCCGCTCGAATGGGCAAAAAAATTCGCTGTATATTATAATGTTTCCATTGACTATATTGCCGGAATTATAGACACGCCCAATAAACTATTCTAAAATGATAGAAAGCAAGATGAGAGTATTATTTTTTCGTCTTGCTTTTTTATATTGTATTTTGGGAATTTGTATTGACAAAGAGGGGAATAATATGGTAAAATAGCCTCAGCGCAAAAAGCGCTGTTTTAATTATGGGGTATAGCCAAGCGGTAAGGCACCAGACTTTGACTCTGGCATCTCGTTGGTTCGAATCCAACTACTCCAGCCACAAAAAAGGGGTCGCAAAAGCGGTCCCTTTTTTGCGGCTGGTGATATTTCGGGGGCAAACCTCGAAGGTGGAGAAAACAAATTTTGCTGCCATAAAATGTATTTTGACATACAGGTTGAAAAATAATAAAATTTATGATACAATAATAAACGAATCTACATAAGAAAGTGAGATGTTGTAAATATGCTGACGTTTGCTGATCTTATTGCTGGTTTTAAGGATTTTCTGCACTTGTTTGCGGAGCTTGCTGTTTATTCACTTGAGCTCATCGGTATTTTTATAATCATAATAGGCTCATTTAAAGCGCTTGTATCAATAGTACTGCGGCCTAAAAACAAAAAGCCTGCCAATATAGTCATTACCCTTGGCAGAACGCTTGCATTTGCTCTTGAATTCAAATTGGGAGCCGAAATTATCAACACGGTCATAGTGCGCGATCTCAAGGAGCTTGCTATCCTTGCTATTGTTATTGTAATCCGTGCCCTGCTTGCATTGCTTATCCATTGGGAAATTAAAATGGAAAGCAATGAAGAAGATGCGCAAGATTAAACAAAAAAGGAAAACGCTTCGCGGCGTTTTTATTTAAGAAATTTTCGAAAACTATTGATTTTATTTGTTATTGAATTTATAATTAATGTATATGTTTGTAATTTTGTTTTTGCAGGAGAAATAAAAATGGGAAAGTTACTTATAGGTTGGGCTGAGGAAAGCCTTGTGCCCGAAAAAAAGGTTAGCCTTGAAGGTCAGTTTTTTGAAAGAATATCCGACTACGTTGAGTCTGATATAACTGTAACTGCAATGGCAGTTGAAGCGGATGGAGATCAGATGATACTGATGTCGGCCGATGTAGAAGCACTTGATGAAGAGCTCCTTGAAATTGCAAGAGAGAAATTTGCTCGTTTAACAGACGAGGTTGACCCGAGAAAAATAATGGTTGGCGCAACGCATTCTCATACGTCTATAAAAATGACGGCAAAGAAGAAGGACGAAACGAGCGCACGCTCATTTGCGGGTGTTGTTTCGATACTCGAAGAATTTCTTCCCGAGGGTAAGAAATACGGTGAGGCAGTAACGCCGAGCGACGACGTTCTTACCCCTGAAGAGGGCGGAGAGCTGATCACGGATAAAATTGCTCTTGCGGCATATAATGCATGGAAAAACCGTACTGAAGCACTGTATACAAACGAGTTCGGCAGAGCAGCAGTAGGTATGTGCCGCCGTGTCAGCTATGACGACGGAAGCGCACAGATGTGGGGTGATACCAACACCGCAAACTTTGTCGCACTCGAGGGCGGTAACGACTCGGGTATTGAGCTTCTTTATACTTTTGACAAGAACAAAAAGCTTACAGGTGTTGTTGCAAATATTGCATGTCCTGCCCAGATCCTTGAACAGAGAAGCTTCATTTCAGGTGACTATTGGGGCAGAACAAAGGCAATACTGAGAGAAAAGCTCGGTGAAGATGTATACCTTCTCAGCCTTTGCGGAGCGGCAGGTGACCAGTGCCCGAGAGACCTTATTCGCTGGGTAGAGCCGGAAACTCCGATTGACGACCCCAACGTAAAGCGCCCGAACGTTATAGAGCATAAAGCGGACCCGTCCATGTACGATATTTCGGGCTGCAACAGAGTGGGAAAGAGAATTGCAAACGAAATTATATCCGTATATGAAGAGATAAACGAGTATAAGGACGAGGCGATATTTGAGCATAAGATCATAGATCTCGACCTTCCTTTCAGAAAGGTCACGATGGCTGATTACAACAACGCGGTCCGTGAGCTTGAATACTATATTGCACAGAATTCTCATAAGGACGTATTCAACTTTGAAGATACTGCACGCATGCACGTATACGCAGGTACTATTTCAAGATACCGTGAACAGCAGAACAAGGAAATACATACGGTTGAAACTCATATAATCCGTCTTGGCGATATTGCGATAGCAACAAACCCATTCGAGCTTTTCCTTGACTATGGAAACAGAATAAAGGCAAGAAGCTATGCAAAGCAGACCTTTATCGTACAGCTTTGCTGCGGCAAGGATGGCTACCTTCCCACAGAAAAGGCAGAAAAGGCGGGCCATTACAGCGCTTACGTATCAAGCGGTAAGATAGGCCACGCAGGCGGCGACATTCTTACAAGAGAAACTATCACAGAAATAAACAAGATGTTTTAAAACAAAAAGGAGTATCGTGCGATACTCCTTTTTGTTTTATCTTGCGTTGTCGCTGATGTTGGAAAGCATAACGGCAGTCTGCGCGCGGGTAAGACCGGCATACGGTGAAATATTACCGTAAGAGTCGCCGCTGAGTATTCCGAGATTTGACAGAACGCCAATACTTTCGTGTGCCCATACAGGTACGCTTGAAGCATCGGCGAAAACTGCAACAGAAGCGTTTGACGAAACTTCAACATCGTTTGAAAAACCGTAAAGGCGCTCTATCATTACGGCGGCTTCAGCGCGTGTGATCTGATTGTTGGGGCAGAAAAGAAGATTGCCGTCGGCTTCTATTCCGCTTGTAACACCAAGCACGCTTGCGGCTGCAATATAACCTTTATATTCTTCCGGAATATCCTCATCGTCCGCATATCCCGTAGAGCTTACTGCACTGAAACCGTTGTATCCTGCGTTTTTCATAAGTGATGCACAGAACTCAGCACGCGATACGGGCAAGTCGGGCATGAAGTTGTATACACCACCCTCAGACTCAAAGCTCATAGCTCCGCAGGCAACGGTGCGTATAGCCGCATAATGCGCCCAATGACCTTCAAGGTCACTAAACACAATATTTGTCTGAGGTTCAAGAACGTTTAGACTTACACGCGCCGTTTCTGATACGTTTGCGTATTTGTCATAGGCTGCATATTCAAAAAAGTCGATTCCCGAATATCCGTTTTCGGGCGTATATGAGAAGCTGCCGGTCGTTTTGTCTGTAAGCTCAAGCTTACCGTGTAATGGAGCGCTTATTATTTTAAAAGTGAGCGGATCGTTTTCGGGATCGTGTGCTTTAAGCTTTCCGAAAACAGGCATGCTTTTATAAGTGGAAAGTGAATTTCCGGCACTGCTTTGTATGCTCGGTGCCGCATTATCGCGCTCAAGTAAATATACCGAGCACGTGTAGGTGGCGGCATTGTTATTTGTGCTGAAGGTAAAAGAAGTGGCAATTTCATTTGAGCTTCTCGGCACAAAGCGGAGGTTTGAAAGATTCTTACTGCTTATTTTCTGGTTTTCGCCAATCGCAATATTTCCGATCATAAGCGTTCCTGCATTTTGGTCCGGCAGTGCTTTTACAGTTATATAATCTATTTTATCAAGCCCGGTTACTTCGCTGAAATCCGAGGATTCAAAATAAACGTCGCGGCTGACAAGGCTTACTTTTGTAAGTCCGTATTCGTTTGCAATAATATCAAGTGCCGGAGAGACTGAAAATGCAGATGCGTGCAGAGCAAGAGTGAGCGCTAATAAAGTTATCATAAAGGTATAACGTGCGTGCTTCTTTTTTGCCATGTTATAATCATTCCTTTCACGGTGCAAAATTTATCTTTTTACAAGAATACTATTTGACAAGACTTTCGCATTTATTCGGAAGTTGTATTTTGGTTACATATTTTTTACAGAATTTTTAAACAAGTCCTGCAAAAGCATTTGCGTTTGTGTAAAAACTAAAAAAATCGGCACAAAAATTGTACAATAAAGCCAAAAATAAGCAAAATAAATTGAAAAACGTAATTTTTCGCAAAAAGTGTTGGTTATTTGTTCAAAATGCCAAAAAGTAGGTGTACCTTTTTTGTTAATAATATGTATTGTAATTTATCTGTTAATATTGTAAAATTATATTGTCATTCAGACACGAAAAAATAGCCAAAAGGCAAGGAGAAACAAAATGAAAAAGATTATCTCTATTCTTCTCGCACTTGCTATGGTATTTGTTGCAAGCGTTGCTTTCACAGCATGCGATACTGCTGTTGAAAGTGAATCTGAAAGCGATATTATAGCAGAGGATGTAATCGACCCCGAATTCAAGGTTGGTTTCATTTTCCTTCACGACGAAAACTCCACTTATGACAAGAACTTTATGGACGCTGCAAAGGCAGTTCAGGCTGAACTCGGTCTTACAGACGAACAGGTTCTCTTCAAGGTTGGTGTTGACGAATCAAACGCATGCTACGAAGCAGCTGCTGAGCTTGTAGATGCAGGATGCGACCTCGTATTTGCTGATTCCTTCGGTCATGAAACATACATGATCCAGGCGGCACAGGAATTCCCGGAAGTACAGTTTGCTCACGCAACAGGTACAAAGTCCAAGACAGAAGGTCTTGATAACTACCACAACGCGTTTGCTTCTATCTACGAAGGCAGATACCTCGCAGGTGTTGCTGCCGGTATGAAGCTCAATGAAATGATCGCAAACGGCGATATCACAGCTGAAGAAGCTAAGATCGGTTACGTTGGCGCATTCAACTACGCTGAAGTTGTTTCCGGTATGACATCCTTCTTCCTCGGTGCAAGATCTGTCTGCGAAAGCGCAACAATGGAAGTTATCTATACGAACTCCTGGTTTGATATAGCTCTTGAAAAGGAAGCAGCTATCAAGCTTATGGATAATAAGTGCGTACTCATAAGCCAGCACGCTGACTCTGAAGGCGCTCCTAAGGCATGCGAAGAAAGAGGCGTTCCGAACGTTGCTTACAACATAAGCACAATTTCTATCGCTCCTACAACAGCTCTCATCTCCTCGAAGATCGACTGGGCTCCTTACTTCAGAATGATCATCAATGCTACAATGAAGGGCGAAAACTTCGAAACAGATTGGTGCGGTTCTCTCGCAACAGAATCCGTTCTTCTTACAGAGCTCAACGCAGCAGTTGCTGCTGAAGGCACAGCTGAAAAGCTTGCAGAAGTTGAAGCAGGTCTCAGAGACGGCTCCATCAAGGTATTCGACACATCCAAGTTTACTGTAAACGGTGAAGAACTTCCCGAATACAAGGCAGACGTTATCGACGAAGGCGACTTTGTTCCTGAAACAAACGTAATCGCTGACGGTGCATTCAACGAATCTTCCTTCAGAAGTGCTCCTTACTTCGATATCAAGTATATCGACGGTATTTCCGAGCAGTAATCAGATAAAAAACTTAAGGCGGAGTGCCGTCAGGCGCTCCGCCTCAAGTCTTTTTCTTGTTTAATTTTCAAAAGAGGGCAGAAGGCTTTTTCTGCTTTGTTTTCAAAATTAAACGGAGGTATATATAAGTGAGTGTTGCTATAGAACTCAGAAATATAACCAAGCGCTTTGGCAGCGTTGTGGCAAACCATAACGTATCGCTCAGTGTAAATAAAGGCGAGATACTCTCGCTTTTAGGTGAAAACGGAAGCGGCAAAACTACGCTTATGAATATGATCTCGGGTATATATTATCCCGACGAAGGTCAGATATTCATCGACGGTGAAGAGGTTGCAATCCGCTCTCCTCACGAGGCGTTTGACTATAAGATCGGTATGATCCATCAGCACTTCAAGCTCGTTGACCTGTTTTCTGCCGCACAAAACGTAGTTCTCGGACTTAAGGAAGACGGGAAGTACGATATCAAAGGTGTTTCTGCGCGTGTTAAGGAGATCAGCGAGAAATACGGATTTGATATTGATCCCGACAAGAAGATATACGAAATGTCGGTTTCCGAAAAGCAGACCGTTGAGATAATCAAGGTTTTATACAGGGGCGCGGATATTCTTATCCTCGACGAGCCGACTGCCGTTCTTACACCTCAGGAAACAAAAAAACTTTTTGCTGTGCTTCGAAAAATGCGCGATGCCGGGAAGGCTATAATTATAATCACTCACAAGCTTCATGAGGTACTTGCACTTTCAGACAGAGTATCTGTTCTCAGAAAGGGCGAATACGTAGGTACGGTCAATACTGCAGAGACTACCGAGTCTGAGCTTACCGAAATGATGGTCGGTAAAAAGATCGACCTTAATATTGAAAGAGCAGAGCCTGAAAACGTTCAGGACAGACTCGTTGTAAACGGCGTTGACTGTGTAAACCGCGAGGGCGTAAAGGTTCTTGATGACGTAACGTTCACAGCGCGATCGGGCGAAATACTCGGTATCGCAGGTATCGCAGGAAGCGGTCAGCGCGAGCTCCTTGAAGCAATCGCAGGACTTCAGCATCTTGAAGAGGGCGAGATATTATATAATAATCCCAAGACGGGTGCAACGGACAACCTCCGTGACAAAACTCCGCTTCAGATAAGAGAACTTGGAGTAAGGCTTTCGTTTGTTCCGGAAGACAGACTCGGAATGGGTCTTGTAGGCAATATGGACATCGTAGACAATATGATGCTCAGAAGCTACAGACGCGGAAAATCCTTTTTCCTTGAGAGAAGCGGTCCGCGCGACCTTGCCGATGAGATCGTACGTACACTTGAGGTTGTTACACCTAACACTGCTACTCCTGTCCGCAGACTTTCGGGCGGTAACGTTCAAAAGGTGCTCGTAGGACGTGAAATAGCAGCAGCTCCGACGGTTCTGATGGCGGCATACCCTGTAAGAGGACTTGATATAAACTCATCGTATGCGATATATAATCTGCTTAACGACCAGAAGAAGAAGGGCGTTGCCGTAATATTTGTAGGCGAAGACCTTGACGTGCTTATTGAGCTTTGCGACCGTATTATGGTTATCGGCGGCGGACGTGTTACGGGAATAGTAGACGGACGAAATACTACAAAAGAAGAGATAGGACTCTTAATGACTAAGACCGGAGGGGATCTGAATGACTGAGAACAAAAAGAAATACAGAGAATCCCTTGTGCATATCACCAAGCGAGATGTGATGGTCTGGTGGAAAGCGTGGCTTTTCCGCGCTGCGGCTATAATTCTTGCCCTCGTTGTTTGTGCAGGTGTTGTATACGCGCTGACAGGCTACAATCCTTTCAAGGTTTATAAAGCAATGTTTGAAGGCACCTTCGGCACACCGAGAAAAATATGGAATACTGTACAGAGCACGGCAATGTTATTGTGTATATCCCTTGCCGTAACCCCTGCATTCAAGATGCGATTTTGGAATATCGGTGCTGAAGGACAGGTGCTTATGGGCGGTCTTGCATCGGCCGCATGTATGTTTTATGTTGGCGACAGACTTCCGTCTGTAGTGCTCCTTTTGATAATGCTTGCAGCAAGCGTGCTTGCAGGTATTGTCTGGGCAATAATCCCTGCTTACTTCAAAGCAAAATGGAATACCAACGAAACTCTGTTCACACTTATGATGAACTACGTTGCAACGCAGTTCGTTTCATTTGCGATAATGGTTTGGGTGCCTAACGGCTCAAGCGTTATGGGTGTAATCAACCGTACGTCGAAGTCGGGATGGCTACCTGAAATATTCGGGCAGAAGTATTTGCTCAACGTAATCATTGTCGTTGCCATTACGGTGCTTATGTATATTTACCTTAAATACAGTAAGCACGGATATGAAATAGCGGTAGTCGGCGAAAGTGAGAATACCGCAAAGTATATCGGTATCAACGTAAAAAAGGTCATACTTCGTACAATGGCGATTTCGGGCGCGCTTTGCGGTGTGGCAGGACTTTTGCTTGTTGCAGGTACTGACCACACTATTACGAAGAATACGGCAGGCGGTATGGGCTTTACGGCTATAATGGTGTCGTGGCTTGCAAAGTTTAATCCCATCATTATGATGCTTACGTCCTTCCTTATCGTGTTCCTGCAGCGCGGCTCGGGACAGATCGCAACGAGCCTGCGACTCAACGAAAGTATATCTGATATTCTTACGGGTATCATTTTGTTCTTCATAATCGGATGTGAGTTCTTTGTAAATTACAAAGTTAACTTCCGCCGTTCACACAAAAATCATTAAGGGAGGGTAAATTCATGATAAATACGATAGCATCATTTATTTATGCGGCGATAGTTCAGGGAATCCCCCTTCTTTACGGTGCAACAGGTGAAATACTTACGGAAAAAAGCGGAAACTTAAACCTCGGTATTCCGGGTATTATGTACGTTGGCGGCATATCTGGCATTATAGGCGGTTATTTGTACGAGCATTCTACAGATACACCCGTGGCATGGCTTTGCATACTCATTCCCTTGCTTTCAACGCTTATCGGCTCGGGAATTATGGCGCTTATATACAGCTTTCTGACTATAACGCTTCGTGCCAATCAGAACGTTACCGGTCTTGCGCTTACCACCTTTGGTATAGGTATAGGTAACTTTTACGGAGGCTCGCTTCTGAGCTTTTTCGGTGAGAGCGGTTCAATCTCACTTCTTACGACCGGTAATTACTATAAAACAACCCTTCCGTTTGCCGCAGACATGGGGCTTTTCGGAAAGACGTTCCTGTCATTTGGATTTTTAGCATACCTTGCAGTTATAATTGCGATTGTAGTTTCATGGATACTCAACAGAACACGTGTGGGACTTAATCTCAGAGCAGTTGGCGAAAATCCTGCTACAGCAGATGCGGCAGGTATCAACGTAACGCTTTACAAGTACCTTTCAACGTGTATCGGAGGCTCTATCGCAGGTCTTGGCGGTCTTTACTTTGTTATGGACTATACGTCAGGCGCGTGGACCAACGACGGCTTCGGTGATCGTGGCTGGCTTGCAATAGCGATAGTAATATTCGCTCTCTGGAAGCCTAATTCGGCGATATTCAGCTCGTTCATATTCGGCGGCTTGTACATCATTTGTACTTATATTCCGAATCTTTCAAGCAGCAACAAGGAGCTTATCAAAATGCTTCCTTACGTCGTTACGATAATTGTGCTTGTATTCACAAGCGCAAGAAAAAAACCGGAGCATCAGCCTCCGGCAAGCCTCGGACTTCCTTATTTCCGAGAAGAAAGATAAATTAAAAGCACTCACGAAAGTGAGTGCTTTTTGTTACCTTAAACCTCGTATCCGAGTAACAGACCACCTTTTTCAGCGTAAAAGCTGCAAAGCCCACGTGTTTCGTCGATAGATATAATTGCATCGGGGAAGTGGCTCTTTATTCTTTCTGCAAGCTTTGCTGCAGCCTTACTGTTAAGACAGTGCGTAATCCTTGCTTTTCCACCCTTATATCCGTTTTCTATCATGTATTTTACAAGCGCTTTTACAGTTTTTGCTTCACCGCGGCATTTAGAGAGCATTTCAAGTGTTCCTTGTTCGCTTGCTTTACCTACGGCACGTATACCAAGAATGCCGGCAGCGGCTGCTTTAAGCTTACTTACGCGACCGTTATTTGCAAGATTTTTCATGGATTTGAGCGCAAAAAGAAGCTCTGTTTTATAATTTTTCATCGTGTTTGAGATCTGATCAAAATCCTTGTTTTCAAGTATCATATCACGGATCTTTTCAACCATAAGAGCGATCTCAGGGCCTGTTGAAAGAGAATCGATCACGTTTACACGGCGTTCGGGATATTTTTCTCTGTATACCTTTTTTGCAACACATGCGGAATTATAGGTTCCGGAAAGGTTGCTTGTCATAGTTATGCAGAAGATTTCTTCGGCATCTCCGTAAGCATCAAGCCAGTCGTTTACGTTTGGACATGATGTTGATGATTTACCTTTATAGTTATACAGCACTTCAACCATCTGTTCAACGTCGAGGTTTTTATCATCAACGTATTCATTTGTAGATGTTACAATTTTTAAGGGAGCTGAGGCAAAGTCTGCATTTGAGAGCTCTGTGAGATCTGAAGAAGAATCTACTACGATTTTAATTTTATTCACAATGTACCTCGGTATTATCAATTAGTGAGTGAAAATATATATGTGTTAATAACAAACACTTGTATAAATAATTATGCCACAATTTGATAAAAATGTCAATAAAACAAATGGAAACATTCTTTGAATAAAACAGGCTCTTTATAAGAGCCCGTTTTGTTATTCAGTCTTAGCTTTAATATTCCATATTATTGATGCTATCAAGCCTATCAAAAGGACAGTGCTGAGCGCACTGTACACATATGAAGTATCAATAAATATAAAGCGGTACACTGCATTAATGTATAAGTATGATGCCCCGGCGCTGATATTGAGCTTTGCGGGAAGATCAGCCGCACCAATGTAGATAAACGGCACGGTAAAGATCGCTGATATTGAAAAGAGGGAAAGAGTAAGCCTGTATAATGTCTTACACCGTTTCTGAATTATTATATAAACAAAGAGAATTGTAAAAATAACAGCACACAACGTTGCAAGCGGGGGAAAATACTTTCCCGTTTCTGCTATTTTTAAATATGAACTTTTGTAAGAAGTAAGCAGAGAATATGCTGAATCAATTGACAGAGAATTTATATAATTTTCTACAAGATTGTTACACTTGGTTGCAAGCAAGAGTGAATTTTCGTCTATTTCAAAAAAATCGGGGCGCTGACTTAAATGAGCATTCTCTTTTATTGCATAGTAAAAAGCATTGTTACGGTAGGTTATACGCGGAGTAGTTGTGTCACCTGAAATAAAGGAATTAAAGTATTTTGTAAAATACTCGCCGGCAATCTCTTTTAATTCATACTTGTCAATAACGGAAGTGATGATTTCTGCGTTATGACTGTACGTTTGCACGGTCGTGCTTATAAGCGCTTTCATGTCACTCTCAAGTCTGTCTTTATCAATTTGTTCGCATACTCCTTCAGTAAACACGTCGGGAGAATAAATTGTAAAATAAGGCAGAGCAAAAACGAGTGTGGCGCACAAAAGAAAGGGAAGTATTACTGCACCTGCGGTTATTAAAACGGAACATATCGTTTTTTTCATTCGTAGCCACCTTCCTTTCTTTAATTATCACTCTCAAAGGCGGTTTTATATATAATGCCGCGCTTGAGGGTACAAATGAGTGCAATACGTTCATCTCCGGTATAGAGCCCGAGAGAGCGAGGATAGCTTGTATGTAAAATAAGCGTATCACTGCCGTTTTCATCGTAGAGAATGTCAATATCACTCTTTGAAAAGACGAATTTATCACACACCTCGTATTCGTATGCCCCGTAAACTGTATTTACCGTAATAAGTGTTCCTATCGTAGTGTTTTCAATTTCATAAAAATGAGTCATTACGTTGCCGGAAACTATACAATTTCTGCCCTGACCGCAGAAGTACGAGCCTATCCACATTCCGGCTCCGTTTGTAAGTATGTCGGCAGTGTCTCCGAAGTATACGGGTATATTTTTTACACTCCAGCCGTCAACGTTTATCTCTGCCCACTGCGAGGCAAAATCTATTGCGCCGATGGTTTCATTACTGTATTCTATCGTTTCAGGCACGTCGCTATGAAATTGTGAATCTGACGCCTCTCTGCTTAAGTCCGTGACAATATTTTTATCTGAAAACAATGCCGAAATAAAGACGTTTTTAGAAAGTTCTGTGTAGACGCAGTGTGTCAATATAAGTATTGCGGTGACGATGAGTATCGGCATCACAGTCATCAGAAGTGCCTTTGTTATTTTGCTCATAAGTACCTCGCTTTGGAAAATTTTAAATTCAAACTATATTATAGCAATATTACCTGCCCTTTCAGGCAGGTAATATTTGATAGTTATTATTTTATAGCTCCTATTAGCTCAAGGAATCTTGCGAATACTGCGGTTACGTGAGCTCTTGTTGCATAATCAAGAGGTGTAACTGTTCCGTCGCCGTGGCCTCTGATGATTCGAACACTTGTAGCCCAGTTCATAGCGGGTACAGCGTATTCTGAAATCTGATCAGAGTCAATAAAGTGTAAGCTTTCCTGAAGTGTTACTGCATTCATGCCCTTGTATATTGCATAGCGGAAGAGAATAGCCGCCATCTGTTCGCGTGTTATCGGAATATCGGGTCTGAATTCTTTGTCATTAAATCCGGTAACGATTCCGTTTTCGCTTGCCCAGCTTACTCCTGCTTCATACCATGCTCCGTCAGCCACGTCTTCAAAAGAGCACTCACTTGCAGCAGCTCCGCCGTCAATACGGTGAAGAATAGTAACAAACATTCCTCTTGTAAGCGGAAGATTTCCGCCAAATTCGTTATCGGATACACCGTTTATATAACCAAGCTGTGTAAGAGTCTTCAGATCTTCAAAATACCAATCTGACTCGGATACGTCTGCATACGGATTTTTCCATACTTCAGGTTCGACGGGTTCTGTTATTTCAACCCACTTAGCATAAAGAGTAATGCTCTTCTTGATTTTAGTTGAAAAATCAAAGGGCGTTTTGAATTCCTTATCAGTATACCATCCACCGAATTCAAAGCCTTCCCTGGTAGGAACTTCAGGTTCTTTTACAAGAGAGTCTCTTTTAACACGTTGCTTTAAAACTTCGCTACCGCCGTTTGATTCAAAGCTGACCGCATAATAAGATGTTGAGCCGGTTGATCCGCCTGCTGAATACGAGGAAAGATCATCACCGTCAATTGTAGCAATGATTTTGCCGTTATATGTCAGTGTAATTAACTGGTCTCCGGGATGGGCGGCAGCATTTTCGGGAATTGTAGTCAATTTATATCCTATATTTAATACAGAGCATGCCTGTTCAAATAAGGAAACACCTTTTTCTACACCTTTAACACCGTAATCGCTGAGCGAAGGGCCTTTGTCGCCAACGCTATTCAGATATGAAACGCCTTCGTCGACAAGCGCTATTACAGAATCTGCCTGCTCACGTGAAACGTCTATCTGATTTAATATGTTTTCAACCGTTCCCATATAATATTTTCTGTAGTTTGCGGGGCATGCTTCATATGCTGCATCGAACAGATCCTGCTTAGCAGCCTCATCTGCACTTGCTACAACGGGAAATACCATTACTAAAAGTAGAATGATTGATAAAATTGCGAGTGTTTTTGCTTTCATAACTTAAACCCTCTTTCAGTTAGTTAATATATAACACAATACAATTATATCAAACACGCAAAGCATATGTGTTAATAATTTGTTAATTATATTGTGCTTAAAAATTTATACTATTTATTATTGGTTATTCTTAATTGCTTGAATTGCGGCCTTTCTGTCCTCAGCCTTGAAAATAGCACTTCCTGCAACCAGCACGTTTGCTCCTGCATTTTTTGCAAGTACTGCAGTCTGAGCGGTAATGCCGCCGTCGACCTCAATATCTACTTTTGAATCAAGACCGAGGCGATTTATCATTTCACGAACGATTCTGACGCTTTCGAGTGTTTCGGGAATAAAAGACTGGCCTCCGAATCCGGGTTCTACCGTCATTATAAGAACAAGGTCTATTTTGTCGAGCAAAGGCTCGAGAACAAATGCGGGCGTTGCCGGTTTAATTGATATACCTGCCTTCTTACCGAATGAATGTATACGGTCTATAACTTCGCTGTGATTTGTGCAGCTTTCAAAATGGAACGTGATGATATCTGAACCTGCATTGGCGAAATCCTCAACGTAACGTATCGGATCGGTAATCATGAGATGCGTATCAAAAACAGCATCTGTAACCTTTCTGACCGAGCTGATAATGCAAGGACCAATAGACATATTCGGAACGAACATACCGTCCATAACGTCGATGTGTATATATTCCGCCCCGGCGTCTACTATTGATACGATTTCATCACCAAGCTTTGAAAAGTCGCTTGCGAGAATTGAAGGTGATACTTTTATCATATTGATAACTCCTTTGAAAGAAAAAATATTTTAATTATTAAAAATGTTTGTTATATGGATTGGCTTTATGGCAAAAGCTGAATCAAAAACGGGCATTTTTGAAATTCGCTCTTTTTTGTAAAGAGCAGTACAGGTGCCAAGTAAACCAAAGACTCATACAATAATAATGTGAAAGCGCGCGTATAATGCTGTGGCAAATAAAGTTGAAAACAAAGGACATTATATGCATAAGCCGCTGCAGGTACGCTTCACATAGATGTATTTTAATCGGCGCTGTGTAAAAGCACAACGGCGTGCGCCGAAATTGCGAAACCTTCGCCCGTGACGCCGAGGCCCTCTTCGGTGGTTGCTTTCACGTTGATCTGATCCGTGTTACAGTCAAAAACACGGGCAAGGTTTTCGCGCATGTCGGATATATAAGGGGATAGCTTTGGACGCTGTGCTATAACGGTAACGTCAATGTTTCCGATCCTCATGTTTTTTTCATGCATCAGTTTACATACCTGTTTACACAGAACACCGCTGTCGATATCCTTAAAAGCAGTGTCATTATCAGGAAAATGCTTTCCTATATCGCCCAGTGCAAGCGCGCCGAGAACAGCATCCATAACTGCATGATAAAGCACGTCCGCATCAGAATGACCAAGAAGTCCAAATTCATACGGTATATTAACGCCGCCTATAATCAGAGCGCGGTTTCTGACAAGCTTGTGAAGATCGTAACCGTGACCTATTCTTATTATATTCATAAACTAAACCTTTCTGCGCCTTGATCAAAGCTTTATTCCCGACATGAGAGAATAAAGCTTTAATTTTTCTTCCCTATACGTGTAGGCAAGAACGTAATCGTTTTCACCTTTTGCGCACTGCTCAAGCTCGGAATATATACGGTAAAGCATAAGCCCGCCAAGCGCTGTGGGTGTGCTTTTTTCAGCTTCTGTTATCTGCTTGAGCTTAGCCTGTGCCTCTCTGTATCTTCCGTTAGCCATATCAAGCTTAGCAGCAATATGTGCTGAAAGTAATCTGTCGCTTATTTCACACAGACCTGCAAGATTTACTGCTTTTACAATATTACCTTTGTCAAACAGATCTATCAATCTGAGATAAATATAAAGATCAATATAACTATCAAAATCAGGCAGCGGAGATACAGTAGTATCATCAGATACGGGTAACATTGCTCTCGCAAGGCATTTATACAAACTTGCAATATATGCACTTCCTGCAGAGGAATATATCGTATCGCGGGATTTGTCTATCGCTGTTGTCAGATTTTCATATGCGTTAAAATATTTGCGCGTGCGGATGTTTTCTCTTGACAGTGCTAACTCACATTCCGTGATTATAAGCGCAGTTTCGTCATCGTTTATTATATCTGGATCGTTGATGATATGGAGCGCGGCATCATATCTGCCTTGTTTCATATACTCTCGGGCGATTCTTATAGCTTCAGCCCTTTTGTGATCATCAAGAAAAGAGTCATCAAGAAGAGCCGACACAGGAACCCCAAGCTTATCGGAAATATGGATGAGAGTCGGAAGAGAGGGAAGAGCATACCCGTTTTCAATACGGCTTAGCATATTACGTGTTATCTCTTTTCCTGCAAGCTCGCTTTGTGTCATTTTCCGACGTTTGCGAATAAGCTTTATCCGCTTACCTATGCCGCTTAATTTATCTGTTATTTCTGTTGCTTCGTTTTGTAAGCCGTTATATTTGATCATTTAATTCTTGTCCTGTATTTTGTACAAATTTGTGTCATTACAGTCAATAGCGCAAATCAGATGAAGATCTTAAGCTTAAAGTTTTTTGAATTCACAGTATGAATAGTTAAAATATGGTACAGTTATCTGTGAGTCTTTTTCTTTTGATTATATTTTTGACATTCACGGACTTCTATAAGCATTAAACGGATTTGCCACCGTCTAGCTCCTGCCTGATCTGCGAAAGGATATCGTTTACAGAATTATCAAGTATTCTGTCCATAGCAATTACAGACTCATCATTTTCACCGTGGATTTCATTCTGTGTATCGCTCAGAATATTGTCAAGACTGATGTCAAGGTTCTGACGAAGAGTATCAATATATTCTTTCATGGATCCGCTCTGACGGCGTGCATCCATTACGGATCTGGAAAGAGAGGCTTCAAATTGTGCCATCTCGCTGTTTATCCTGTCAAGGCGTTCCTGAGCGGTGGCAACGGTTACCTCGCTCAACTTATCACAATATTTTTCCGTGTAATTCTTTAATACTTCAAGGCAGTGAGCACGTTTGTTTTCTGCCTCGGAAATAAGGGAAAACGCCTTTTGATTTGCATCTGAAACTATTTTCTCTGCAGTATCTCCTGCTTTAAGCATAAGATCGCCGAGTCTTCTGCTGAGAAGATCATATTGCTTTGCTTTTTCAAGAAGCTCATTTGCAGATTTTGAGTTTTCTTCAAGCTCATTCAAGCGGAGCTCCATGTCAGAGATCTGTGAGGTCTTTTCGGCAATTTCTGCTTCAAGTTTTTCTATATGCTCATTTTTTGCAGCTATTATATTGGTGCCGTCCTGAACCTTGGTTTCAAGCTCTTCTATTTGCTTTGTATAAGCAGCGGATTCTTCTGAAAAATCGCGGCTCTGTGCTTCCTTTAAAAGAGCTTCGGTTTCTTCAAGCTTTTTTTCAAGCCTTGATATTTTTGCTTCAAGCTCTTCCTCGCGGCTTTTGTGGCGAATGCTGATATCTTCTATATATGTATTAACGTCGCTTTTATTATATCCGCCAACAGATTTTCTGAAAATAGGACCAAATGATTTACTCATATAAAGCTCCTTTGATTCATTATTATACTTACTATATATTTTATCACACACGTGCCCAATTAGCAAGGCTTTTTCTCAAAATAAAGAGCAAAATGTAAATAATTTTTACTTTCTTGATGTAATACATAATTTAATTCTTTGCTGTTTATGCAGTAACATCATCAGTTTAATATTGTAATCTCTGTTGTATTTTTTATATACATTGTTTTTTTATGCGAAATAACAAGCCTGAAAATACCACAAAAAAATTAAAGCAGGAGGACAACAACGTCCTCCTGCTTTTTATGCAAGAATGAATTCAGGTACTGTTATTTTCTCAAAAGCTTTTCTAAGAAAGTTTTTTTCTTTTCCAGTTTAACAAACATACTACATGTTTTTCCGTCGTGTAATTCAAGATAAGGGCAGAATGGAGAGGCTTTGTCAAGCTCGTACATATCTTTGCCCGTTTTGCAGTTTGAACATAATTTGTTTTTTTGCAAGTGAATCATTCCTTAAATAGTTTAATAGGTATCCCTGCCCGGAGTCTGTTAGCGAGGATATGACTCCGGGTAAGGATTTTATACAAATCCCGCATTATATGTATATTGTCGGTAAGTTATGAAACATATACGCGGGAATATGTATCTCAGTTTTCAAATTTTGACCAGTCGGGATTCTTAACAAGCTTTGTCCATTTTTCAAAAGTGCCGCCGTCTTTCATAGCGTATTCATGACTGTTGGTCGCTTCCTGAACCGCTATGTAATACCATGCATTAACATCACTGTTGTCTGCCCACCTGGTCATATTATCAAGAAGATCGTCAACAGTTTCGGGAACACGGTTGAGCACGCGGTTAACAAGAGTCATAACTTCAGCACGGGTAATGTTGTCGTCAGGTCTGAAAAGACCGTCGTGGCCGTTTACCCATCCGATTGACGCGGCTATGTTGATATAATTTTCAGCCCAGTGACCGTCTATATCTGTAAAGAGGTTTTTGCCGTTATATTCTGCCTCGGAAAGTCTTGCTACGATCGTTGTAAACTCTGCTCGTGTTATCGGATCGTTGGGAGCAAACGTGTCGGATGATCTGCCATTTAATATTTCAAGACTTGCAAGGGTAGAAACTGCCGTATTGAACCAGTCACTCTCGTTAACGTCAGCAAATGAATTTGTGCTTGTCATTTCTCCGCGGCGTATATCGTCGTCAAGCAGGCGGAAGAATATTGTAGCCGCCTCGGCTCTCGTAAGATTTGCCGTGGGATGAATCATACCGTCATTACGTCCCTGAATGTAAGCGTAATGCTCGTCTGTAAGAATATCTGGTTTGTAATTGGGCTTGATTTTTTCTTCGGACTCGCCTTCACTCCACTTGGCATAAAGCTTGACGTTTGATTTTATCTGGATCTTGTCAACCTTGTTTGTCAGAGCCTTGTCTGTATACCAGCCGTCAAAAACGTATCCGTCCTTTTCGGGGATATATTTTGAGAGATCAACGATCGTGTTCTTGACCTTTTTAACGTTCTTGATATCAGAACCTCCATTTGTTTCAAAGGTAAGGGTATATCTCGTAGAGCCTGTGGACGCGCCGCCTGAACTTGGCTTGTCATCGTCATCATCAACAGACTTTTTTATCCATCCGGCATAGACCGTTGTATTTGATGTCAGAGTAATGCTTGTAAGCTTGTTAGCAAGGTTAGCGCTGTCATACCAACCGTCAAAGGTGTAGCCTGTGCGTTCGGTAGTGTAGTTAGCAAGATTTAATACTGTCCCGCTTGTTTTGGTAACGGGAGCTACCGAACTGCCGCCGTTGGTAACGAACGTTAGCGTGTATGATGCAGGCGGAAGCAGCTCGCCCCATTTTGCTGTAAATACAGTATCCTTTGTTGCCGTATATACTTCGTCAGGCTGCCAGAGTTTGCCGTTTTCATCTTCCCAACCGAGAAATCTCTTGTTTTTATTCTCGGGTGCTTTAGTTATCACCGTGTCGGGAGTTGCAGTTGCTGTTTCAAAAGTCTTGCCGTCGTTCATATACGTGATCGTATAGCTTTCGGGTTCTTCTTCATTTTCTACAACGACCGTAAGAGGAACAGAGCTTTCGCCGTATTCCTTATAGTCGGGACCGAATGCGTAAACGTCGTCCATACGGCACTTTACAGAGCCCTGCGAGCCTTCAAGCGCACTATCCTTTACTTTAAGCTTAAAGGTAGCGATCTTGTGAGAGCTCTCACACTCGATCATAGCACTTGTATCTGTAATTATATTAAGACAAACGCGTCTTTCACTGTGGTGAAGGGTTTCCTGGGTGTTCCAGTTGGAATTTGCACTTGCAGAATCAATAGCTATATCACCCACGTACTCAAAAAAGTCTGTGTCGTAATATATTTCTGTCTGAAAGTTTTTAATGGTAAATCCTTTGTCTGCAGTTTTGTTTTCCAGAGAAAGGGTAACGGTAATTACCTCTCCGGGCTCTGCCTTGTAAAGTGTTTCGTCATTACACGTCAGACGGTGCTCAAGCTGGGTGTCTGTCGAAGATGCCGCAAACACAGTAACGGGCAGGGAAAACAGCATAGCAAGTGCGAGGAATACCGATAATACTTTTTTCATGTAAAAATTCCTCTCGTGTTTTTATAATAGGAAGGGGGTTTTCACCTATATCGGGTAAAAATCCCCTTCAGACTCATCGGTTTTTATCAGCCGTATATTTCAGCTTCGATAGCTGTAACGTCAGCAATATCAACCTTCTTGTCGCCGGTTACGTCAGATTTGAGTATTCTGCTCATCATATCGTATTTGCCGTGAATGTCTTCATAATCGTTGTAAACGTTAACTGCAATAACGATATCTCTTGAGTTAACCTGAGAGTCAAACGTTACGTCATTATCGTAAGGATCGATTACGAACGGCTTCTTGGTTGAGAATGTGATCGATGCTCTGAGAGCTTCAAGATCGGCTGCCTCTGCCTTGGGAAGAACTATACCGTATACCTTAGCGTAGGGAACAGGTGTCGAGTCTTCGTTTTCTTGGTATTCATATCCTGCTGCTGTGATATCAAACATTGCGTCTGATCCAAGCTTAGGATACATACCGTCAGCAGTTGTATAAAGCATTACGAGAGTATGGTCGTTAAGTGTGTAAACGCTTGTTTCAATAACAAATTCGGGATTTGTGATAACAACTTTGAGTGTACCTGTGTAAGTTGTGTAGCTGTCCTTCGTTATCGTGTATCCGATCTCGTAAGTTCCAACAGCCTTGAGGCTTATCGCAGCCACTTCTTCGCCGTTAAGGGTATATACTATGCTTTCGCCATCAACACCATCTGCATCAATTGTGATAACGTGGTCTGTGTTATCAAATGCGAAGTTGTAAGGATCGACGGTTATGGTAGTATCATCTCCGTCCTTAACGATAACGTTTGTAAATTCAGCCTCTTCTACTGTGATAGTGATAGTATCTGTTACAGTATCGTATCCTGCCTTTGTGATGGTGTATTCAACCACATAGGTTCCGGCAGCATTGATCTTAACTTCGTCAACAGATGTGCCGTCTAACTTATATGTGATCGTTTCGCCGTCAATATCTTCTGCATCAACTGTGATCACGTGGTCTTTTTCATCGTGTGTGAATACGTAAGGCTCGTCGGTAAATTCAGTACCGTTATCTGCCTTTGTGATTTCAACGATTTCTCTGAGCTTGATGTTTACAGTCAGCTCAGGAGTATTTACATCAGTCTTTCCGTAAGCACTTGTCAATACCGTATCAACGGTAGCTGCAGTGATCTTAAAGAGAGCAGTTGTATCTTCCACAGGCGCTTTGACCTTGAATGTGTAAGTAACCTTAGAGCCGTCAGCGAAGAGGTCGCCACCGATTTTGTTACTGTAGTTTTCTTCGGTTATTGTGCCGCTTGTTTCATTAACAACGGGAGCTTTTGAGTCGCCGTCGAGCTGAACTGTACCGATGTATTCAAGCTTTTCAGTATCATACGTAAGAGTCCAGTCGGATACAGCGTAAGCTCCGCCGTTTACGGTAACGTCGAGTGTGATAGTATCTTCAAAGTAATATGTTTTTTCAGAATTGTCAACTGAAAGCTCGATACTGTGAACGCCTGCAGGGAGAACTACCCAATAGCCGTTACCCTTGTCTTCAATAGCACGTGCACCTTCTGCAACGTAGGCTGTCGGATCCTGGTCAAACGTACCGCCGGAAATTGTAAGAGTACCCTTGTTAGCCAGGGTATTAACCTTACCGCCTGTATACGTACCGCCAAGAATTGTAGCTGTTGCACCGGACTGTACGTTTACTGCAGCACCGCTGTCTGCAGAGGTTCCTTTAGGCCCTGTAAACGTACCGTCTACGAATGTAACGTTAGCTGCACCTGAAATATTAAATGCATGCTGTGTTTTTCCTGCAGTAGGAATTAACTTGTATTCACCGCCGTCAATAACCGCCTCAACAGCACCGTCAATTCTTACTGCATGACGTGCGCCTTCGATGTTTACGTCAGTAAGAGTAAGCTTACCGCTGTTTATTTCAATAGCGGAATTATCAGTATTCTTGCTTACTATTGAACCGTTCTTGATTGTAATATCGCCTGTTGAAGGTAATATTGTACCGTTAACGGTGTGTCCGTCAAGGTCGATAATTACAGTTTTGTTGGTAATTGTGACATTTTGTGCATTTTCAATATCATTAATTACTGTAATTGTGTCACCATCTTCTGCTGCATCGATTGCTTTCTGAAGATCGTCAAAATATTCGCCTTCAACTTCAGCTACTGATCTTGCAGGGAGTGAATAGTCAATTACTACTATATCTTCTTCTTTATTCTTTTCACCGTCAAAGAAGCCGAGCTTTGCAAGGTCTTCTTTAGTATTACCCGCTACACCTAACTGCTTACCGCCGAAGAGTGAAGTGAATGGCATAACCGTCATATGATTGGTTGTGCATTGGCTGTGGTCATAATCCGCAGGCAGTCCGTCATATGCATAACCGGGCTCGACACGCATACCGCGTCCATTATTATATCCGGGAGTAGGCTCGCAGTAGTGATAGTTTGCCCACTCGCCCATAGTGACAGTAACATCTTTACAAGTAATGTCATACTTGGACATATCCGGATATGCTTTTCCGTCAACAGTTATAGTTTCTTCCAGACGGCCGATGATCATACCGCACATACGGTAATTATAGTAGTCGTAGGAAGCTGTGCAGTCATTATAAACATCCAGACGGCAAGCAATATCTACGTTTTCGAAATTATAGGCAGCGCCGGGTTCAGCCTGTGAAACAACACCGCCGATAGAAGAGTCGAATGAACCCCAAAGACCGGCAAGAACTACCGAATCAGTAATATTGATGTTTTTGAAGGTATAGTCGCCGTCTTCTGTCCATGCAACAATACCTGCACAACCGTTGTTATAGGTTGCGATCTTACTGTCTGTAACAGTAATGTTTTCAAATGTACACTCGCCTTTAGCATGACCTGCAATAGCAGCAACGTCTCCGCCTTCAACCTGAATTTCAAAGCCTTCTACAGTTAAGTTCATGACAGTTGCATTTTCAATTGTACCAAAAAGAGCTGCCTGGCCGTAACTATCCCAATGGTAATTGATATCCCAACCGCTTATGTAAAGGTTAGAAATTGTGTGATCACCGCCGTCAAATGTACCCTTAAAGGCAACACCGCTGGCCTTGTCAGCAATAGGTCTGAAGGTAGAAGAAGAAACGTTGTTTCCTTCGTGATTTATATTAGTTTCTTTGTAACCTTTGAGGTCGATGTCAGATGTAAGAAGAACATATTTGCCTTCGTATGTGTTGCCTGCATTAACATTGTTACGGAAAAAGATCAGATCGTTCAGGTTTTCGATCAGGTAAGGTTTCTCCTGTGTACCCTGACCCTTCAGGCATTTCACACTGTATGTGTCATCGACATACTCAACAACTCCACCTTCAACATCTGTCGTTACGTTGAGATCTGAGCAAGCAGTGAGAGTTGCATCAGCATTGGCAAGTTTAAGTATTGCGTATTCATTGAGGGGATCTGTAAATTCTTCTGTACCGAAGTCGTTGTTACCCTCAAACTTGAAGGTAACATAAGCCGTTCCTTTTTTCTGAACGTATACAGGAGAACCGCAATCAAATTCACATCCGGTCAGTGTAAATGTTCTTGCTCCATAATTTTGAACATGGAGACCGTACGTAACATTGGTCAGCTCTACATTTTCAAATCTGCCGTCGCCGGAGTATGAAATGTTGAATGCTACAGTAGAATTAATTACTTCAACATTCTTCACGCTAATATTAGCTACAGATGAAGGAATGTAAAGCATACCGTAGTTATAACCCGTTGCAGTGCAGTCCTCGATAACGACATTATCACTACCGCGAACGGTAATTGCATAATTTGTTGACTTGTCACTGTCATCGAAATCGCAGTTCGTGATTGTCAATTTTCCGTGTGTACCCTTTTCTTCGGTGATCGATCCCTTTACAAAATTTACGTTAGCAATCGTAACCGTCTTGTTGTCGGAAATAGTCATCGTACCGGTGTACTGCTTATCAGCACCGTCAAGTGTGATATTCTTGTCAATCGTTACGTTTTCGTTCACATCGTCACAAAAAACGATTGTGTCATTTGCCTGTGCCGCGTTGATTGCTTCCTGAATAGTTGCGTATTCATCATCGTTAACAGTTGCGACTACATCATCTGCAGGAAGATCGTTTTCCAAATTAAATTCTTCGTAGAATTCCTCACTTGATTCCTCGCTGGATTCTTCACTGAATTCTTCACTTGATTCCTCGGTGGATTCTTCGCTTGATTCCTGTTCATCCGTAATGTTTGTTGTATCACTTGATTCACTAATTGAGTTATCGATATCGTCAATTGCAAAAGAAGGAATACTCATAGTACTTATAATCATTACAATAGCAAGGATTATAGCTAAAAATCTTTTAATTTTCATTTTTCGAGTCCTTTCTGGGATTTGAATTGTTTTTCAACGCTTTTTGGCTCTGCATTTTAATAGTTAGAACCTCCCTCCTGTTGTGCGAATGCAGAATCACCTGACGTTGTTTCGGCCATTTCTCTGCAATAGCAGAGTATATAAATTATGGTATGAGGCCCATAATTACCATTAATTAAATACTGTTTTTAATCATTAATTTTTATGATAAATACTATTACGGCAAAACAAAAAGCAGGTTCAGTTTTCTTCCTGAGACCTGCTATATAAATATACAATTCAATTATATGGATACCGCATAATCCGTATTATGTGACTATATCTGCACCACATAATCCGTATTATGTGGTGCAAAATATAACAAGTGCTTAAGAGGTAAGACTAAGTTTACCACAAAAGGAAGGGTTTGTCAATGGGTTTGAGTAATTTTAACACATTTCGTTATAATGTAATAAAAATGAGCATAACAAACCGGACCAATGCAACAAATTGCTTTTTTGCCTTGGTCTTTTCGTCGTTATTAAAAAACTATAATAGTGTCGTTTCATATTGCTTTTGTTCTATTTGGATGTTTCTGTTAACGTCTAAGACCACATAATACGGATTATGTGGTTATTTTTTTGCCTAACATTTTAAAAGCCCAAGCCTCTCGATCTGGCGGCGGTGGATCTCTCCGCTTTCGATCGTGTATATCCTCGTTGTGTTAACACTTGAGTGACCGAGAATATCGGCAAGTCTTACGATATCTTTTTGCAGTGAATAATATGTTCTGGCAAACAAATGACGCAGATTGTGAGGGAATACCTTTTTGCGAGATACACCGGCGTGATCGCACAGCTTTTTCATATCTGCCCATATATTTGATCTGTCAAGCGGTTTTCCGTTTTTTGAAACAAAAACGGGACCGCTTTTTATATTCTGCTCTCGGATATATTTTGCAAGCATTTTGCATAGTTGCTTTGGTAAGAATATCACGCGGCGTTTGCCCTTTAAGCTTATCTCCGCCGATCCGCGTTTTACGGCTTCTGTGGTTATATGCTTATGCTCGCTGACTCTGATTCCCGTTGAACATATAGTTTGCATAAGAAGATACAGTCGCTCATTCTTTTTAAGCTTTGCTGTATCAAGCAGTCTTTCGTATTCTGCTTTTGTAAGCTCGCTTTCTTCTTTAGCAAACATTTGCCGTTGGACTTTCAGTGTTTTGACTCTGCAGTCATACCACTCAAAATAGGCAAAAAAACTGTTGAGTGAAGAGATTATCGAGTTAACGCTCGCGCTTTTATAGCTTTCGCATAAGTGCTGCTTGTAGGTAACGACAGCTGTTTTAGTAACCTCTTTGCCGTCTAAGTATTTCGCGAAAGCAGATATGTCGCGTATATACTTTTCAAGTGTGGCACCCGACTTCTCCTCTTCAATTAAAAAAGCTTTGTACTCAGTTATTAAATTTTGCGTAATTGCTTTCATTTATAACACCTCGCTTTTATTACGTATAATGTAACATTTATAGTATAACATAATTCTGATTCTTTTTCGAGGATATCAATGAAGTTTAATTTGGTAATATTATTTTAAGATGTAAAAAAGTCCCTGTATGAAGCCTATACAGCTTCATATAGGGACTTGCATTTTGCGATAATATGGAAAAACGGTGCAACTCCTATGAGTTGCACCGGATCCTGAAAACTGTTTTATCAGTCTGCGTAAACGCTGACAGCTTTTCTGCCGCCTGCGATATGCTCAAACTTTACAGTGCCTTCGATAAGAGCAAAGAGTGTGTCGTCCTTACCGATACCAACGCTGTTACCGGGATGTATGCTTGTACCTCTCTGTCTTACGATGATGTTGCCGGCAAGCACGTGCTGACCGTCAGCGCGCTTTACGCCAAGGCGCTTAGATTCGCTGTCACGGCCGTTCTTTGTTGAACCGACACCTTTTTTGTGAGCAAAAAACTGTAAGCTTAATCTGATCATGCTTTGCTGCACCTCCAATACCTTTCGATTATTTGTGTTTGCTTTTTTGAGTCTTATACTTCTTTTTCGATAACGTTTACGTCAAGATAGTCGTAGTATTCTTCGACAAGCTCTTGAAGTTGATGATAATATGATGCGATGAGTCCGCTAACCGCAAAACGTACACATTCGTCTTCCTCGAAAACGGGAAGAGCAGAGCGTGCTATAAGCCTTACGGTAGTACTGTCTTCGTCAATAGTGTAATCCGCTCTTGAACCGAAGCCAACCTCGATCGTGTTTATTATCAGCATCGTCATCGACGAGAGAGCCGCGCAGAGAACGTCATTTCCTTCGTCTGCATACATTGTATGGCCCTTTTCCTCAAAGCCGTAAAAGACTCCTTCAGATGTAAAGAAAGTAATCTTTGTCATTTAAGACTGCTTCTTTCTCCGCCTTAAAGCGCGATAGCTTCGATGCGGACCTTAGTGTAAGGCTGTCTGTGACCAATCTTCTTTTTCGAGTCCTTCTTGGGCTTGTACTTAAGAATGTGGATCTTCTTTGCCTTACCGTTCTTAACAACTGTTGCCTTTACAGAAGCAGCGTCAACGTAAGGAGCGCCAACTGTAAGAGCATCATTTGCGGAAACTGCAAGCACTTTGTCAAAGGTAACGGAGTCGCCTTCATTAGCTTCAAGCTTTTCGATGAAAAGCTCGTCGCCCTCGGCAACCTTGTACTGCTTTCCGCCTGTTACGATAATTGCGTACACGAAAAGCACCTCACTTTCATTATGTCTCGCTGTTAAGGTACCCGTACGGGATTTACAACCTTTTTCAAGCGGCAAATTATTATACCATTTATTTTTATGTTTGTCAATAGGTTTTAACTTTTTTTATATATTCCACACAACAGTTGACAGATTTTAATATTGAGATTATAATATATAGTGAGATGTTGCACTTGAAAATCTGTTAAAGTTGGCTGTGATGAAAAAATGGAGGTGGTATAGCGGTGAATGATAAGGATTTTGAGAGATTACAAGCAAAGATGGGAGATTTGAGCCCTGCACAGTTTAGAGTGCTGGTGGAAGCCTATGCAAAAGCAAACGGCGGGGATTCCCGTCGTGAGTGGGATAAATCTGTCTATACAATCTCCGAAAAACACCTTGCAGATATAGGAATAAATAGAGCCTGCCCCTATTGCGGTTCCGTTGCCGTAGTCAACAACGGCAAGACAGATGCGGGCGTTCAGCGTTTACGCTGTCAGGACTGCAAGAAAGGGTTTACACGCTTTACAGATACACTACTTGAAAAGTCCCGTTTTCCTTGGGAGGTGTGGGTAGAAATCCTCCGAATGACCTTGAACGGCGATTCTCTTGAAACAATGCAGGCCCTCCTCTCCCACGATTACGCATACGCCTGCGAGGGTATCAACACAAAGACCCTTTTTGCTATGCGTTTGAAGTTGGTTTTTGCTATGGCAGCCATAGAGCCGCCGAAACTGACGGGTGTCGTGCAAATGGATGAAACTGTTTTCAGGGAGAGCCAGAAAGGAAGTCGGGAACTTGTAAGCCACCTCAAAGACATTGAGCGTAAGCCCAGATATGGATATAGCCCATCCAAGTATGGAAGCCTTTCTCCGGAGTTTGCTACTGTCCTGACAGCCATAGACAGCAGAGGTTACTGTGTCTGTGAGGTGGTGTCTCTCGGTCGTGCTACTGCTGACAGCGTTATAGACCTATACGAAAAGCATTGTATTGATGCCGCCTATCTCTGCTCGGATGCTAACGCCATATATACACAAGCCTGTGAGCTGCTCAACCTGTGCCACTATATACGCCCATCTGATTACACCACCATACTGAAAAATAGTGGGCACCTCAGCGAAAAGGATGCTCCCGATATGGATGCAGGACAACGCCACAGACACAATGAGAATATCCTTGAACGGCTTTACAGAGATGGGCTGATAGACAAGATAGAGCATAGAGAGGACTTGTCATATTCAGCGTTTAATGCCATCAAGAGAACATACAATCTTTCCCTTGCAAGAGTAAACGAACTACACAGCGACTTGAAACTACTGATAGAACGCCGTATGACGAATGTTTCGACAAAATACCTTGCGGAATATGTGCGGTTTTTTGCCTTCCGCCGAAATTGGCGAATTGACAACGGACACTATCCCGTCAGCCACAAGGATGCAGAGAGTATATTAGCACAGATTCTGCCCTTGCAGGTCAATGTTACCCGCCCCGAACTTGAACAAATGAAACTTGATATACCCAAAGCATCGGGAAGGGCGATGCAGATACTCCGAGAGAAAACAGAGGAAGCCCGTCAAATCACTAAAAACAAATATTTCAAGTTTAATTCAGAGGACATCCCATCCTTTAATGTGCGTGAAATCTTACAAGATGCTCCCCGAAGCCACCTCAACGAGATAGCAAAAGCCCACAAAATCAAGGGATATACAAGGATGAACGCTTGGACCCTTATTACCACCATAGCGAAACTTGACGATATAGATGAGATAATCGTTGAGTTGGTAATGAAAAACAGAAGTTATATGATTGACGAGGAAGATATAAAGTATATCAGAAGCCTGAAATACTCTACCAGAGGATAAGTCAAGGGCGTACTGCCGTAAACAGTACGCCCTTTTATCATTCTTCTGCTTGTTCCTTTTCTTCTTCCTCCTTGTAGGAAGATATGATTGCATACACTTCGGATGGCTTCAAGCCGAGTTCCTCACAGATAGTGTCAACACTTGCCCCGACCTTGTGCATAGCGGCGGCTGATATGCTGTATCTGGTTTTGAGATACTTCGGGGTTGTGTCCTCCAAGACCTTTACTGCGACCATAAAAGCGGCGTAGTCGTAGTCTCTTTCCGATAACGAAACCACCTTCATCCCCGCATTCTCTATTGCGGTCAGCGCCGCTTTGAAATCCGAAAGGCTATCACCAGCGAACTCCTTAACGCTGTCAATATAGAGAATATCTCTGCCACCCTGCTTTGCTACTTCAATCATTTTGTAAAAGGCTGTGTTTTCTCCTTCTTCCTCTATGTAGGCGTAGGCATCGGTGATAATGCTTCCTCTGCTTTTTGCGTGAGCCTTTAAGCCCGCCATAACGGCGTTGCTGTGAGCATAGCCGAAACATTGTGTCTTGAACTCTGCCATAGGTACCCCTCCTTTTAAAAGTGTTTAAGTGTTGATATTAAGTGTCACGAAACTGTATCAGGTTTTCATGACCGCACATTTTTTGATGTAATTTTCTGAAAAATCAGCGGATTATGATCTGGAATATACGCCTCGTATTATACTCATATTTTTGAATGGCTTTAAGTGTCGGTTTAGCCGAAACACACTCACTCTGTTGTATTAGGAATCGGCGGCATAGCATTTGCAAAGAGGTTTTTCAGTTCTTCTACTGCTCCTGCTTTCTGCCATTCAGCCATCCCGTTTTTCCACACCAAGCTGTCAGCGGTGAACTGCCCCGCACTTGCCATCTGTGTGAGTACTGCAATATCAAATGGGCCGGTTGCTTGTCCGTTGACGGCTATGTGATACGCCACCGTAGGAACGGGAGGGGGAACAGCACCCGTCGCCGTCTGCTGATTGATACCACCCATCATATTGTTCATAGCACCCGCTATATTCTGACCGACAGCGCCGCCGACAGCCATACTTGCCATCATAGCAGCCATATTGAATCCCGTGCCATCACCGCCACCACCGCCGATATTGACATTTCCGGCTCCGTTCGCACCCATCTGTCCGAGAGCGTTTGCACCTGCAACGCCAACCTCCGCCTGCTTTTCAACTTGGTATGCTCCGAAGTTTGCAGTACGGGTGTGCATAGGTTTCTCCGCCCTTGACACTTCAACAGTTTTTTGCTTTCCTGTTAGCGAGAAGAAAAAACAAATTAACCTTCTGCCCGAAGGTAAATTTTAGTCTTTCGGTCTTGGGGAGGTCGGTAAAGGATTTCCATTTTCATCTCTGTTTATGGGAGTTGCTTTAAGATGAAACATTATGCACCTACAAGGGCATGGCAAATCCATTTCATATTTTTCTTTCATACCTCTGTATGTAAAGTCACCACCGCAACGAATTACCTCACACCATGTAAACAGTTCGGTCATTACTCTAGGACACATTCCAGTAGGACATTCATATGAAAAAACGAATCTGTCGCCTTTTTCTATGCCAAGTCTACAATTATCCGCTTTGCCTTCAATAGCGGTCAACTCAAATTCCCAATCCTCAACAATCCATTTTTTCATAGCGAATGCTCCCTTAAATACAAATATTATTTTCTGCAATAATCAGATTTCAAAATAGAATAGCAGACGGCATCAAAAACCTGTCCATCGAATCTTTTGCAGCCTTGTTCTATTGTCATCTCATATTCAAATCCACATTTTTCAAGGACTTTTTGGGATTTAATATTATCGGGATAATGGAAAGCGGATAATAAATCTATATTTAATTCTTCAAACAAATATTGAATTATTCGTTTAATCGCCTCCGTCATATAGCCATTTCCCCAATAATCTTTAGATAAAACAAAGTTTATTGATTTAGCATAAAACTTACCACGGTTATTATCAGGATGAACCCCTATACAGCCGATTGCTTTTCCACGCTCCTTTAACTCAACCGCCCATCGTTCATCGCTTTCGATATACTCATTCAAAACATCAATAGATATGCTCATATTTGAATGGGGTTTCCATCCGCCCGTGAGAACACAAGAATTTTTCATAATATCAAATAAATCATCAACATCATTTTTTCGCCATTTTCGCAAAACAAGTCGCGTAGTCTCTAATGTTTTCATATATGGTTTATCTCACTAGTTTCATCGAATTCAATTTGTTCAATAAATTATAACATAAAATTGTTAAATTTTCAACCCCAGACAAAGAATGCTCCGCAGACTTTCACCATCTGCGGAGCATCCATTTTCTCGGCTTTTATAAAAGTTTTAACAGGTTTTATAAAACTTCTAACATATTTTATAAAACTTCACACAGTTATACTAAAAGCACGGACAGTTGTTATAAATCAGCGGACATAAATGCTAAAACGGAACACATAGTATATAACCCTTTTCGCTATGTTTCTAAAACTAAAAGCAGTTGTTATAACGCCGTACACAGTGATGATAACGGAATAGGCTTTGTTTATAAATCCGCTGACAGTTGAGCGAAAACAGCAAACTTAATTTATAAACCGCCCACGACATACAAACCGCTTTTTCATCTCTTGCACCTATTGTCAATTTTAGGCTTTGACACTTCGCCTCCGTTCTGCAATCTCAACCTCCGCTTTCGTCCTCACTTAATTGGAAAATATAAAACTTTTTTTCTTACTTAACAACATAGTTCTCTCTTTTCGCAAGCTCTTTGCCCTGTTCAGAGATGATCCAGTTGTAGAGAACTCTTTCAGGGCTGTCTGCTGCCGCGTCCTTGCGTATAACAACGTAAAAGTCGTTAACATACGGATATTCACCGCTTGCGATCGTTTCGTTTGTGGGTGCAACTCCGTCTACCGAGAGAAGCTTGCTTGTGTCAAGCTTGCCGCCCTCCATATTCGTAAGATAATAATATACGGTGTAGCCTAAAGCATCTTTTGAGTTGTCATAGTCAGCAACCGCTTCAAGAAGTCCTATCATTGAACCGATCTGATAATCAGCGGGCGCTTTCATCAGCTCATCGCCGAGGTTTATAAGCTTGTCGAACAGAGTCTGGCTTCCGCTGTCCTTGTTTCTCTGATAAGCTATTATCGGGTGATCGTCGCCGCCGACCTTGCTCCAATTTGTGATATTGCCCTTGTATATCTCTTTGATCTGTTCGCTTGTGAGACCTTCAACCTTATTTTCAAGACTGCTTATAAATACAAGCGCGTCCGCACCGATAGCTGTCATTTCAAGCTCAACGCCTTTTTCGTTGCAATATGAAATTGCATCTTCGCCCATTTCGTAAGCGAGGATAATATCAAAGGTGCCGTCAACAAGAGCTTCGTAGTTGTCGGTAGTCGAGCCTTCAAAAATTATCATAGAGGAAGCAGTTTCGCGGTCGATACCGAGCACGGTTGCGGTCACAGCTTCGCCCAAAGGCAGATTTGCAAGACTTCCACCCATTTTCGGATAATTTTCTTGTGTGAAGACAAATCTTTCTACTTGAGAATCGGCAACTGTTTCAGATTCGGTATCCGGTACATCTGCGCATCCGCTAATGCAGGCAAGTATCATAATAAGTACAAGTGCGAGTGAAGTTATCTTTTTCATAATAAATTTCCGTTCTGCCGTTGTAATAATGGCGTATTTTATTCGTTATAGTTTCTGAGTATCACGTTGAAATCTTCATCGTATAGGGTACATGAGTTTTTTGTGCAGACATTGTAATAGCTTTTTCCAGCAATGGATTTGTGCTCAATATACTCGCTGTTTTCAAATAGAAAGTTGTTTGTTTCTGTGTCTAATATGAAATAATAACCTTCGACTGACACATCATCTTGCGAGATACCGTAGATATGTATTATTATATACCTATCGTTTTCTCCGGCAAAGCTGCCGTCGCCATCAGAATCTGAAATATATATAAATTCGTTTTTTTCTGTGTCGTATACTTGGATTCTTTTTGTGTTTTGCTCTACTATTTTATCTATGGTATCGTCATACCATGAATTATAGTCCCCTGTAATCAAAATCAAAAATCTTCGGTTTTGAGATATATACGGAGAAGTGAATAAACTGTCGACTGTTGCTACAGTATCACCATCACCGTCCATAAGCAATACAAAGTTTGCTTCGTCATCATCATATACAAAAATACCGTCCCTGTTGTGATATGTATTAGGGGAAAAGCCATATTCTTTGCTTCGAAGCAGATTATCATTTTTCAGATTTTTGTACACGTAACCGAAATCCGGGTCATCATAAAGATACAGTGTTTTATCATTCTGAAGGAAAATCATTGACAAGCTTGATTGGCTTTTTACAGTTTTCCAATATTTTCCGGTATTGTAGAAAATGTTAGACAAAGATGATGACTTATGTTTGGCTGAAAAGTATTGCTTTGTATCGTCTTTGTTACTGTGAAGTCTTATTTGGCTGTATTTATCATCGGAAACTTCGTTTCCTTTTTTATCGATGAGACACCAATTGCCGTCTGTTTTCCGTACGCCTGCAATGCCTTCGATGCTGAATTCTCCTGCACTCAGGTACGGCCCTAATACTATCTCGCCGTTTTTGTTTGCATAATAGTAGTATTCTGACGTTTCAATTATCAAGAATTTGGCGGAATGATCCAAATACCGCGCTCCTTCTATAATTGCAAGCTTGTTTGCATTATAATCAAAAATTTCGATTATTGAATCGCTGTTATATGTTATGGTCTCGGAAGTTGCAATTGTACCGTTTTCGGCATAAGCGTATATTCCCGGATCTAAATCTATGCACCACGTTCCGTTTTTGGGAATTACAGTTCTTGTGGTTGACTTGAAGTCGTCATACGCATTTTCATCTGTTATATCGACTCTGCGTTCAATAACGTAATATTCAAAACCGTCGTTTGTTTCATAGTATTTAATTCCGATTACTTCCGATGAAGCATCCATAACTATTTTACCGTTTGCTGTGCACAAGCCATAAGAATAATGATCCCTATGAAGCGTATCGTAACTAAAGGTTTTTGTATATGTCTTTTTATTTCCTATAAACGGAATCAACTCTCCATATTCATCGCTTGGAATAAAATCGGGTGTGTATTCTTCATAAAAGCGTTCCTGGGGTTTGTTACCTGTGAATTCGCCGATATCGGGAAGCTCTCCGTCTATATTGAAAACAGGCGTTGACACTGCAAGCGCTGTGTCAATTTCTGTATCAATATCAGTGTGCTCATGTACCGTGCTTTCACATGAGGAAAGGAAAAGTGAAAAAAGCAACAGAGATACGAGTATTCTTTTCATAAAAGACCTCCCCTGGTATCATTTACAATTAAATCTTAGCATATTTTGGTATAGGTGTAAACAAAAAACCGGCAAGCTTTTTTGCGTGCTTGTGTTTCTCTTGTGATTTTATGAGGAAATCAATGGTTTCTGGCGATCTGCGCCGCTTTAAGCGTATTTTTGAGAAGCATCGTTATCGTCATAGGTCCTACACCGCCGGGTACAGGTGTAATGTATGATGCCTTAGGTTCTGCGCTTTCAAAGTCAACGTCACCGCAAAGCTTGCCGTCTGGAAGTCGGTTTATTCCGACATCAATGACTACGGCACCCTCTTTTATCATGTCGCCTGTAATAAATTTAGCCTTGCCGAGAGCCGCCACGAGTATATCGGCGCGGCGCGTTACTTCTGCGAGCTCGCGTGTTCTTGAGTGGCATATCGTAACTGTTGCATTAGCATGGAGCATCAGCATTGCCTGAGGCTTGCCGACGATATTACTTCTGCCGACAATTACGCATTCTTTGCCTGACGGGTCAATACCGCTTTCGTTTAAGAGCTCCATAACTCCTGCGGGTGTGCAGGGAAGAAAGTCGTACTCGCCGAGCATTATCTTGCCTACGTTCACTGCGCTGAACGCATCAACGTCTTTCTTGGGGTCGATACGTTCGATTACTACCTTGTCGTCAAGATGAGAGGGAAGCGGAAGCTGCACGAGTATTCCGTGTATCTTATCGTCCGCGTTGAGCTTGTCGATAAGAGCAAGAAGCTCTTCTTCTGTTGTGCTCTCGTCAAGCTCGCATACCTCTGAATAAATTCCTGTTTCCTCGCATGCGCGATGCTTGTTGCGAACGTATACCTTGGAAGCCGGGTCTTCGCCGACTATTACTACCGCAAGTCCGGGTGTGATGCCCGCTTTCTTCAGTTCTTCAACTTTGAGCGCGATATCGCCGCGTACCTTTGCCGATATTTCTTTTCCGTTTATTATCTGTGCCATGATTTTGCCTTCCTTATTATTTATTATCGTTTGAATAAATGCTTTCGTATTCTACCGAATCAAGCTTTTCGCGTTTTGCTTTCAGTCCGAATATTATCATAAGTATTACGCCTGCGATAAAGCATAAGAATCCGAGTAAGCTTGATACCCTTATATCCGAAATATAAAGGCTGTCGGAGCGAAGCATTTCTATCCACGTTCTTCCGAATCCGTACCATGTTACATAAAAGAGAACGCTTTGACCGTCGTATTTTTTGAAGCGCTCAACTATAAAGAGAAGAAGCAGCATACCTACGATATTCCATACCGATTCAAAAAGGAATGTGGGAAGAGTGTGCATAACAAAATCTGAGCCTTCTGCACGGATATCCATTCTGAAAATATTGTTTTCGTACAATGCTATTTTGTCAGGATTGTATCCATATGCCTCGGCGTTAAAGAAGTTAGCCCAGCGGCCAATTGCCTGACCGAGCATAACGCAGGGTGCAACAACGTCAAGGATCTTTGCAAGCTTGATTTTTTTAACAGCTGAAACAATAATAATAGTCAACAGACCGCCTATAAGCCCGCCGTATATTGCAAGTCCGCCCTGCCATATAGCGATAACGTCTATAAATGAGTCGTATGTATCGCCCGAAAAGGCGACGTAATATAGTCTTGCGCCGAGTATTGCGAAAAATATCGTATACACCGCATAATCAAGCATTGAATCAAAGCTGATGCCAACCTTGCGTGCACGCAGGCACGCAAAAGCAAAGCCGCATATAATAGCGAGGGTTACGATAATACCGTACCAGCGTATCTGAAGATCGCCTATTGATAAAGCGATCTTGTTTATAGCCATTTCGCCGATGCCGAAGCCCGGGAAGGAAATGTGATTTATCATTTTTTGTGTCCTTTCTTTTTCGTGTATTAAAGCGGCAGTATTTTTGCCATCGAGCAATATTCTTCTTTGAATACCGAGTTTATAAATTCAGTAGCATCTTCATACGTTATTTCTTTTATAGCATCTGCATATTCAAATATGGTAGTACCGTCAAATACAAACGACAAAAACTCGTTCGCAATATCCTCTGTTGAATCGAAGATTCCGATAAAGGAGGCAAGCTTTACGCGTTTTGCGCGCTCAAATTCGTCCCTGTCGGGCGGATTATTTTTAAAGCTTTCCATATAATCGCAAAACATTTCAAAGACCTTGTCGGGATCACTGCTTTTTGAGTCGAACGAGAAGAAGGAGAAGCTTTCGTTATGCTCGTAGTCTGCATGCAGATCTCCTGCAATAAGTCCCTTGTCGTAAAGCTCGTTGAAAAAGGGTGATGTTTTTCCGAAAAGCATTTTGCCAACGATATCAGCGCATGCCTTTTTCTTCAGGCGTTTGTAAGGATCAGAGCTTATATCGGTATCCTTTATGCCGACGGCAAATATAGGCTGTGAAACTTTAAGAGAGGCGCTTGCAAACTTCTTGTTGACCTTGGCGTCTTCTGTCGGGTATTCTCTTATTATATTCAGATCAGGTGACTTTTTCAGTATTTTATCGCAAACTTCGCAAACACGATCTTCATCAACCTCGCCGCATACGCAAAGTGCCATGTTGTTGAGATTGTAGAAGGTGTTGTAGCACATATAAAGATATTCGGGTGTTATCTTTCTTATAGAGTCTACCGTTCCGGCAACGTTTATCTTTACATTGTGATTTTTGTAAAGAGCGCCCAAAAGCTCGTAGTAGAGTCTTGTTCCGGGATTATCGTCATACATTATTATTTCCTGAGCGATAATTCCTTGCTCTTTTTCAACCGTTTCTTTTGTGAAATAAGGTTTTGTTACAAAGTCTAAAAGTATTTCGAGAGACTCATAAAAATTGTCGGTGCATGAGAAAAGATACGCCGTTATTGAGTTTGACGTATATGCATTTGCGCTCGCTCCTGTTTTTGCATATCTGACAAGCGTATCCTCGCCGTTTTCATTTTCAAACATCTTATGCTCCAAAAAGTGAGCAATACCGTCGGGAACACACGTGAAATCAGCGCACGGATCAGTTTTGAACTTGTTGTCAAGTGAACCGTACTTCGTTGCAAAAAGCGCGTATGACGTTGAGAGGGCCTTCTTGAAAACGTAAACGTCAAGCCCGCTTTCGTGCTTGAATACGGTATATTCTTCATTAAGAAAATCGCTTCTTATGATTTTTTTATCTTTTATCATTTAACATTCCTCCTTTACGCTTTCGCTTGGGCGAAGGAAGTATACAATTTGCGGATTTATTTTATTGGCAGCTTTAATAACGTCTTCGCGTGTAACTGCACGTATTTGCATGATACGTGAATCTGGGGTGTCGTCCTCGCCTCTGAAAATTCTCGGCATATACCACGTTTCAAGAGAGCTTACGCTGTCTGCAACCGATTTATAGCCGTTTATCAGAGAATTTACTGCACTTGAGAATTCTTCATCTGTGAATTTGCCGGCTTTGACGTCTTCAAGCTGCCCGAGTATAGCATTTTTTGCTATTTCGTAATTATCCTTCTCGATTCCTGCATTAACAAGCATAATGCCTTTAACTGCATCAAGCGCACTTGAGCAGTAATAACAAAGACTCATCTTTTCACGAACGTTCATAAAAAGCTTTGAGTTGGGAGAGCCGCCAAAGATCTCGTTTGCAACGATCAGCGCACCTATATCAGGTGACTTGTTTGTAACGCCGGTTACCATGCCGAGTGAAAGCTTGCCCTGATTTATTTCCATATCTTCGTAAACTTCGCAAATCGGCTTAGCTTCGTTTCTGACTATGCAACTAAAATCTGATTCTTCATATTCGCGCTCAAGAGAAGAAAAAGCGTTTGTAAGCTCCGCGCATACTTTGTCAAAGCAGTCATTATCTCCGGTGTAGAGTATCTCAATTCGTGAATGCTTGAGAGCCCGGGATAAAAAGTGATAGAGCTCGCTTTCGTCTAATGCTGAGAGAATCTCCTTGTCGCCAAGAGTTGAAATAGCATAAGGGTCGCCTTTGCATAATTCTTCAATACAACGGTTTTTGGCGTATTTTGCCTTGTTGTTTATAAGTGAATCTATATCGTCTGCAAGATTTTTCTTTTCTCCGGATACGTACGCAGGATCAAAAGCACCGTTTTCAATCTTCGGGAAAAGTAAAATTTCCTTTATGACGTCTATCGTTTCTTTTATAATATCGCATTCCTGAGTATAAGCACCCGAAAGGAAATCGGTAAAAATACAGAGATATTCTGATTCTCCCGAACGTGTTACCCCAAGAGAAAGACCTGCTGCATACATGTCGTCAAGCTTTATTGAAAGAGATTTTATATCCGGGTACTTTTTGCATCCCCTGTTTAGTACTCTTGATAAAAGATTGGCGCTTGTAACGCTTTTTAAATCAAGCGGTATTTCTATTCCTACTGTAATGGAGTGCACCTTGAATTTGCCGCCGTTTAAATAATTTGCGTGTATTCCGTCGGCGATTTTTCTTCTGGGAAGATTCATTTTTATTTCCTTTCCGTAAGATAAGTTGCGATTATCTCGTATTATAGTATTTCCCCTTGGGCGAGTCTGCTTTCAATGTAATTTACAATATCACCAACACTTTTAAAGCTCGGAATATCCTCGTCCGGTATAGATATATTCATCGTGTCCTCAATATCCGTTATGATCTCTATAACGTCAAGCGAAGTGGCGCCGAGCTCTTCAAGTATCAGTGTACCGGCACAGACAGAACTTTCATCTGCTTCAAGAACTTTCGCTATTATTTTAATTACCGTCGTTTCCATAAGTGAACACCTTTCCAAAAAATAATCCACTATATATTATATAACAGTTTTATAACAATTTCAATACGCATTTTAACAATAGTGTAAATTGCAGATAAAATTTACAATCATCTCTTGCTTTTTGATAAATATATGATATAATATATTTAAGGTATATTATGTGCCTGAATGGAAGTGAAAGTCGGATCGATTATGACGACTCCTTCTTATAAAAAGAAAGGAAACGCTAAGATGAAAAGAAACTCTTTCATAAGCTTTGTTCTGATCTTCAGTATGCTCATATCGCTTTTTACTTTTACGATCAGTACAAGCGCTGCAACTGGTGAACTTACAGTCAGCGATGTAACGGCAAAGGCAGGCTCCACTGCAAAAATCACTATTGATCTTGACAATAACCCCGGCTTTATAGCGATGAAGCTTGGTGTTGAGTATAACGACAGATATTTTTCGGTTAAATCTGTAACTGACGGCGAGATACTCGGAAGCAGTATGCATTCCAACCGATATGAAGATTCTCCGTATACACTTTATTGGTATAATGCGCTTGAAGATGAGGATATAACAGAAGATGGAGAAATAGCAGAGATCATTTTCGACGTTGCATCAAATACACCCAACGGTACATATAATATCAAGCTTTTGGTTGATAATGGTGACGTTGTAAATGCCGATCTTGACGAGATCGGAGATGATTTTGATATAATAAACGGAAAAATAACCGTAACGGGCGGCTCAAGCAGCTCGTCCAAAGACGACGATGACGAAGATGATGATTCCATCGATCCTGTTTTAAAGGTATCAAACGCAAGCGTTGTCCGCGGTGATACGTTTGATGTAAAGATCACTCTTGATAATAATCCCGGTCTTATCGCGCTTCGCACTATGCTTGATTTTGACGATGATTATTTCACCGTTGAAAAGGTTGTAGACGGCGGGATACTTGGCGACAAGTATTTCAGTAATGTTTACGACAAATCCCCCTATACTCTATATTGGACAAATCCGCTTGCAAAAGAGGATATAGAAAAAGACGGAACGATAGCAACCGTAACGTTCTCGAGTAATAAGAAAACCCCTGCCGGTAAATATACGATAGGCCTCAAGAGCGAAGACGGCGATATTCTCAATTATGAGCTTGAATCGATCGGCGGAGATTTTGAGTTTGACAGCGGTGTTGTAACAGTAACAACTTCTGCATCTTCAACCGAGCCCGATGAAGACGAAGACGAGGAAGATAAAGACGGAGACTATAAATTAAGCTTCGTAGCCGGCAAGGCACAGATAGTTATCACGGCTTCGTCCGTTTCATACGGACAGGGAAGACTTGTAAGCCTTGATGCAGATGTGCTTAAGAATGCACTTGACGCGGCTAAGTCCAAGTACTCCGGCAGAAAAATAGCAGTTAAGGTGGTATATTCCGGTGATGCTTCTGATAATCTTATTGTAAGTTTACCGGAAGGTTATGCTTACCTTATGAGATCGGTTGAAAGCTTCGCGTTTGAAACTGATAGGGCAAATATGATGTTTGACTCAGCCGCAATAGCTGAAATGGCTATAATAGATGATTCGGTACAGTTTATTTTCGGCAAGGAAATACCTGAGGACAAGCTTGAAGATCTTATCTCATCTGAATATGAGTATTACGATGTTTCATCAACTGTAAAATTTGATGATGGTAACGTAACCGTTTCGCTTCCTTATAAGGCGGCAAACGATATACTCGGTAAGCATGCCGTAGTATATTCATATGATGGAAAGAAGCTTGTAAGTGTCGGAAGTGCTGCAACGTATGAAGACGGAGTTATAACCTTTAATACAAGCAAGATTACTCCCTATCTTGTAACTATTGAAGAAGTAGGCTTTGAAGACATCAAGAACCATTGGGGCAAGGATGCGATCAATTTCGTTGCCGCAAGAGGTATATTCAACGGTGTAAGCGAAACAAAATTTGATCCTGATTCACAGATCTCGAGAGGTATGCTCGTAACGGTACTTGGCAGACTTGATCAGATAGACGTTGCAGGATATAACTGTATGTTTGCAGACGTTGATAAGAATATGTACTATGCTCCTTACATTGAATGGGCAAGACGCAACAATATAGTAGGCGGTACGGGGGATAATAAGTTCGAGCCTGACCGTAGCGTAAACCGTCAGGAAATCGCAGTTATCGTGTCGCGTTATCTCGAATACAAGGGCAAGAAACTTGATTCAGCTGCGGTTCAATACAGTGATGTGTCGAGCATAGACAGTTGGGCAAAGGAATTTGTTTATAAAGTAAACAATGCCGGAATCATAACAGGTGTCGGAACAGAGTTCCAGCCTAAAGAAAAGGCAACGAGAGCTCAGGCTGCTACAATACTTAAGAGAATAGCAGAGTTTTTAGACTGATTTAATAAAAATGGCGATGTCCGAAAGACATCGCCATTTTTGTTTGTAGTTATAAAATTATTTTGTATTGTCAAGTCTGAAGAGAAGGAAATCGCCCTCGCTATATACCTCATTAAGATATTTTCCGCTTCTTCTTGCATCAATTGCACTATTATTAAGACCGACAACCACACCATCGTAACCTATGGGGGCATGTACGCTTACGGTAAATTTAAACGTGAAAGTACCGTTTCCGTTATCTTCAAAACTTCCCGTTTGGCCAAGGTATACCTTTTCTTCTTTGCCGTTATAGTTTACAGTGAAAACCGAGAGAACCTCGTCCGAGTGATCAGCGCTGTCAGCAAATCTCTTTATATCATAGTAGTCAGAATAGCAGTAATCTATATTGGCGCCCGTTTGCGTTGCAACAGAATCGGCAAACAAGGTTTCAAACGTTACTATATGCCACTTATAACCTTCACGCGCTTCGCGGATATCATCGGAATCAATAATATCATAGGAGCTTACGGTTGTCTTACCAACGGTGGTCTGGCTACCGTCGCCGTTAAGAGTTTTGTAGTCATATGTTGATCCAACCTTTAAGTCTGCTTTTATGCCATAAGCTTCAAAATCGGGTGTAAGCGCATCTCCAACCTGAGCAGAGCATACACTGCATACGGCAGGGGAGTAATATGTAGCCTCTGTAAGCTGATGCTCAAGGGCTTCGCCTTCAGTAGCGTAGCACGAAGTGCACGTTCTGGGAGCAAGGCACGTTGCCTCTGCAAAGCTGTGACCGAGAGCTTCTCCTTCTGTTTCGGCACATTCGGCACATGTCTGGGGATTAGTGCAGTCAGCATCAATCCAGGTGTGAGTATGTCCGCATGAAGTTAGCATGGTAATGCAGATCAAAGAAATAAGAAGAGCTGTTAAAAATTTCGCTTTCATTTTTATAATCTCCTTTTTGTTATGTAGAAGCGGTGTTGAGTCACTCTCAACACCGCTTGATTTTAATAATTGATTTACGCGTTTACACCTGTGCTCGATGCAAGAATTGCATTTTCAAGGCTATTAACAAGGTCGTCGCTGTTTGTTTCAACTTCAACTGAACGATAGCGTTCCATACCTGTTCCGGCAGGAATAAGCTTACCGATGATAACGTTTTCCTTGAGTCCGAGCAAGTGGTCGATCTTACCCTTGATAGCAGCTTCTGTAAGAACCTTTGTGGTTTCCTGGAAGGATGCCGCAGAGAGGAAGGAATCTGTGCTGATAGCCGCTTTTGTGATACCGAGAAGCACGGGTGTGCTTTCTGCATGACGAAGAGTGATCTCGCCGTTTGCAATACGGGCATCGATTTCAGCATTTGCAGCTTCAAATTCCGTTCTGTTAACAAGTGAGCCAAAGAGGAGGTCGGTATCGCCCGATTCATCAATTCTTACCTTTCTTGTCATCTGACGGGCTATTACTTCAATATGCTTATCATTGATTTCAACAGACTGTGAACGGTATACGCGCTGAACTTCTCTGATGATATAATCATATACAGCATCAAGTCCCTGAAGTCTTGTGATATCAGCAGGACTGAGGTTACCCTCAGTAAGCGCTTCTCCGCGTTCAACGTACTGTCCGTCAACAACAATAAGGTGTGTACCGACAGGAATAGAGTGAACGACACTTTCTCCCGTAAGCTCGTTTGCAACTGTAACCATACGGTTGTTGTTCTTGACTTCGCCAATGCTTACAGTACCTGCAATTTCGGCAGGAGTGGATACCTTCTTGGGTTTACGTCCTTCAAAGAGCTCTTCAACTCTCGGAAGACCCTGTGTGATATCGCTTCCCGCAACACCACCGGTGTGGAATGTACGCATCGTAAGCTGTGTACCGGGTTCACCGATAGACTGAGCGGCGATGATACCAACTGTTTCACCGATGCTGACAGTTTTGCCGGAGGCAAGGTCAGATCCGTAGCAGTGAGCGCAGACACCGTGTTCGCACTTACACTGAAGTATTGTTCTTATAAGAACCTTTTCTATGCCGGCCTTGACAATATCGTCTGCCTGCTTATCGGAGATCATCGTGTTGTCGGCAACGATTACCTTGCCGGAAGCATCTATGACGTCTCCGATTACGTATCTGCCGACGATTCTGTCCTTGAGAGATTCAATAACAGCATTGTTGTTATCCTTGATATCGCTTACCCAGATACCGCCTGTTGAACCGCAGTCCTCATGACGGATAATAACGTCCTGAGAAACGTCAACAAGACGTCTTGTAAGGTATCCGGAGTCGGCCGTTCTGAGCGCTGTGTCGGAAAGAGACTTACGCGCACCGCGTGCCGCCATGAAGTATTCAAGTATATTAAGACCTTCACGGAAGTTTGATTTGATCGGGATTTCAATTGTCTTACCGTTAGTTGCAAACATAAGTCCGCGCATACCGGCAAGCTGACGCATCTGTGTTACGTTACCGCGGGCACCCGAGTCAACCATCATCTTAATAGGATTGTAGGTGTCGAAGTTTTCCTGAAGAGCGGCAATAATATCCTTTGTTGCAGCCTCCCAGCGTGCAACAACGTTATCGTAACGCTCTTCTTCTGTAAGACGTCCGCGTGCAAAGTCGCGGTTGATCTTTTCAACTGTCTTTTCTGCTTCTGCAACGTATTCGTATTTCTTCGGGGGTATCATCATATCGTAAACCGATATCGAGATAGAGCCGCGTGTTGAATACTTAAAGCCCATAGCCTTGATTTCATCAAGAACCTGCGAGGTCACGGCGTTTCCGTGAACCTTGATGCAGCGGTCGATGATCTGGCTTAACTTTTTCTTAACTGTGGGGAAGGAAATTTCAAGATCAAGCATATGCTCAGGATCAGTTCTGTCAACAAAACCAAGGTCCTGAGGAATATTGCGGTTGAAAATGAGACGTCCGAGTGTTGCGTCTATAAGACCTGAGTGAACCACACCGTCTATTTCGCGGCTTACACGAACCTTGATGGGCGCGTGAATGCCGAGAAGACCATTTTCGTAAGCCATCATTGCTTCGTCAAAGTCTCTGTATACGTGACCTTCGCCCTTTTCGCCTGCACGGTCAATAGTGAGGTAGTAGGAACCGAGGATCATGTCCTGAGAGGGAACTGTTACAGAACGTCCGTCTGCAGGCTTTAAGAGGTTATTAGCCGAAAGCATGAGGAAGCGTGCCTCTGCCTGTGCTTCTGCTGAAAGCGGAACGTGAATAGGCATCTGGTCGCCGTCGAAGTCGGCGTTAAAGGCTGTACATACAAGCGGATGAAGCTTGATAGCACGTCCTTCAACAAGTACAGGCTCGAATGCCTGAATAGAAAGTCTGTGAAGTGTAGGAGCACGGTTGAGAAGTACGGGATGTTCCTTGATAACGTTTTCAAGTGCGTCCCAAACCTCGGGATTAACCTTGTCAACCTTTCTCTTTGCGTCCTTTATATTGGTAGCCTTCTGGGTTTCAACGAGTCTCTTCATAACGAAGGGCTTGAAGAGCTCAAGCGCCATTTCCTTAGGAAGACCGCACTGATAGATCTTGAGGCTGGGACCAACGACGATAACCGAACGGCCCGAATAGTCAACACGCTTACCGAGAAGATTCTGACGGAAACGTCCCTGCTTACCGCGAAGCATTTCCGAAAGGCTCTTGAGTGCTCTGTTGGAGGGGCCTGTTACAGGCTTGCCGTGCTTACCGTTATCAATAAGCGCGTCAACTGCTTCCTGAAGCATACGCTTTTCGTTACGTACGATTATTTCAGGTGCTCTGAGCTCAATAAGCTTCTTTAAACGGTTGTTACGGTTGATAACTCTTCTGTAAAGATCGTTAAGATCGCTTGATGCAAAACGTCCGCCGTCGAGCTGTACCATAGGACGGATCTCGGGAGGAAGAACGGGAAGCACCGTGAGTATCATCCATTCAGGCTTGTTTCCCGATACCTTAAAGGCTTCGGCTGCTTCAAGGCGCTTGATAAGACGGCTCTTATTCTGTCCTGTTGCACTTGTTACCTTTTCCTTGAGGTCGTCAACAAGGGCATTGATGTCAAGCTTTTCAAGAAGCTCACGAATGGCTTCTGCACCCATGCCTACCTTAAAGGTATTTCCGTATTTTTCATAGTTGTTGAGATATTCACGCTCGTTGAGTATAGCATTCTGAGCGAGATCTGTCTCTCCGGGATCAATTACAATATAGTTTGCAAAATAAAGTACCTTTTCAAGAAGCTTCGGGGGAATATCAAGAAGGAGACCCATTCTCGATGAGGAGCTTCTGAGATACCAGATGTGGGAAACGGGAGCTGCAAGCTCAATACGTCCCATACGCTCGCGGCGAACCTTTTTAGAGGTTACTTCAACGTGGCATTTTTCACAAACGATGCCCTTGTGACGAACGCGCTTATATTTTCCGCACTGACATTCCCAGTCCTTTGTCGGACCGAAGATTTCTTCGCAGAAAAGTCCTCCGCGTTCTGCTTTGAGCGTTCTGTAATTTATGGTTTCAGGCTTTGTAACCTCTCCAAAAGACCATTCTCTGATCATTTCGGGAGAAGCTATGCCTATTTTTATAGAATCAAAAACATTACGTTCCATTAAATGATTACGCTCCTTCACCGATTAGTTTTCATCATAACTGTCGTTGAATTCTTCTTCAAACGAGTCATCCTCAAAGCTGCCCATAAGCTCGCTTATTTCGTCCTCGCCGTCTGAATCCTTTGTAACATATCCTGCCGCTTCAAAGTCGCTCTCATCCTTGATCGTTTCGCCGATGTCGGCAACGTTGATCATGGAAGGCATATCGTTTGAATCGTCCTCGCCTATCGTTGAAAGCTCGATTTCGTTGCCCGCGTGATCAAGAACACGTATATCAAGGGCAAGCGACTGAAGCTCCTTGACGAGAACCTTAAAGGATTCGGGAACACCTGGAGTAGGAATATTCTGACCCTTTACGATAGCTTCGTATGTCTTTACACGGCCTGTAACGTCGTCACTCTTAACGGTAAGTATTTCCTGAAGAGTGTATGCAGCGCCGTATGCTTCAAGCGCCCATACTTCCATTTCTCCGAAACGCTGTCCGCCAAACTGCGCTTTACCACCGAGAGGCTGCTGTGTAACGAGAGAGTAGGGACCTGTAGAACGTGCGTGGATCTTGTCGTCAACGAGGTGATGAAGCTTGAGGTAATACATGATACCGACTGTAACAGGGTTGTCGAAGGGCTCACCCGTTCTGCCATCATAAAGTATCTTCTTACCGTCAATTACCTTAAGACTTCCGTCTGCAAGGTGAGATTTATATTCTTCTGTGTCTTTTGTCACAGAGGGATCAAGGCGCTCAAGTGTCTTTTTGCCCGTTTCAGGGTCAAATCCTTCTATAAAGAGAGCCTTACCGTCAACGTTTTCGCCGGGGAGAATATCGCGGTAATATCCCGCCATTCTCATGCATTCGATAATATCGCGCTCGTTTGCACCGTCGAATACGGGAGTCATTATCTTCCAGCCAAGCTCTCTTGCTGCGATACCGAGGTGAACTTCAAGAACCTGACCGATGTTCATACGTGAAGGAACGCCCATCGGGTTGAGTACGATGTCAAGAGGAGTACCGTCAGCAAGGAAGGGCATGTCTTCGGGAGGAAGGATGCGTGAAACGACACCCTTGTTACCGTGACGTCCCGCCATCTTGTCACCAACGGAGATCTTACGCTTCTGAGCAACGTAAACACGAACTACCTTGCTTACTCCGGGAGCAAGCTCATCGCCGTTTTCACGTGAGAATACCTTTACGTCAACAACGATACCTGATTCGCCGTGAGGAAGTCTGAGTGAATTATCACGAACTTCACGCGTCTTTTCTCCAAAGATAGCGCGGAGAAGTCTTTCCTCGGGAGTAAGCTCAGTTTCACCCTTGGGGGAAACCTTACCAACGAGAATGTCGCCTGCTCTTACCTCTGTACCCTTTCTGATAATACCTTCGGGAGTGAGGTCTTTAAGTGCGTCCTCACCAACGTTCTGTATTTCACGGGTGATTTCTTCAGGTCCGAGCTTGGTGTCTCTTGCTTCCTGAGTATATTCTTCAATATGGATAGACGTATAAACGTCGTCTCTTACGAGTCTTTCATTAAGAAGAACTGCGTCCTCGTAGTTATAACCTTCCCAGGTCATAAATCCGATAAGAGCATTCTTACCAAGCGAGATTTCGCCGTTTGATGTTGCAGGACCGTCTGCAATAACTTCGCCTGCTTCAACTCTTTCGCCAACGTTTACAATAGGACGCTGGTTGAGGCATGTGCCCTGGTTTGATCTCTTGAACTTGATAAGACGGTAGGTGTCCTTCTTTCCGGAATCTGTACGGATGATGATCTCGTCAGCACAAACCTTTTCAACAACACCGTCGTTCTTTGCAGTTACAACAACGCCGCTGTCTACGCACGCCTTGTATTCCATGCCCGTTGCAACGATAGGAGATTCGTTAACCATAAGCGGCACAGCCTGCTTCTGCATGTTCGAACCCATAAGCGCACGGGAGTTGTCGTCGTTTTCAAGGAAGGGGATCATAGCTGTTGCAACAGATACAACCATCTTAGGAGATACGTCCATGTAATCGGGCACGTCGGAATCAACCTCGAGGATCTCACCGCGGCATCTTGCAGATACGCGGCGGTTTGCAAACTTGTTATCCTCTGTAAGAGGCTCGTTTGCCTGAGCAACAGTATAGTTGTCTTCTATATCGGCAGTCATGTAAACGATTTCGTTTGTAACTGTACCGGTTTCTTTATCTATTTTACGGTAGGGTGCTTCAATAAAGCCATACTGTGAAATTCTTGCGTATGTTGAGAGATACGAGATAAGACCGATGTTAGGTCCTTCAGGAGTCTCGATAGGGCACATTCTTCCGTAGTGAGTATAGTGAACGTCACGAACTTCGAATGATGCACGGTCACGCGAAAGACCGCCCGGACCAAGAGCAGAAAGACGTCTCTTGTGAGTAAGCTCTGCAAGAGGGTTGTTCTGGTCCATGAACTGCGAAAGCGGGTTTGAACCGAAGAATTCACGGATAGCGGTTACGACAGGTCTTATATTGATAAGAGCCTGAGGTGTGAGCGAATCAGCATCGTTGATGTTCATGCGCTCCTTGATGTTCTTGTCCATACGTGCAAAACCGATGCGAACGTGGTTCTGGAGAAGTTCTCCGACAGAACGCAGACGGCGGTTTCCGAGATGGTCGATATCATCGCACACGTCAATACCGTGTGACAAGCATATGAGATAGTTGATAGACGAGAAAATATCGTCTCTTGTGACATGCTTGGGCGCAAGTTCTGATGCTTTTTCACGAGCCATAGCCTTTATAGCATCAACGTCGCCTTCACATGCTTCTATAATGTCGTTAAGAACGCTGACCCTTACCTTTTCTGCGATACCGCAGTCCTTAAGATCAAATCCGAGAATGGATTCGGGATATACGGTAAGGTTTGAGAAGATCTTGATCTCTTCTGCATTTTCACCGTCGGGAAGCTTTACGTAAACTTCGTTTACAGCGTTCATTTCGATGTTCTGCGCCATATCGTGAGTGATATATTCACCTGCAGAATAGAGAAGCTCGCCTGTAGTCTGGCTGAATACGTCGCGTGCGAGAGTCTGACCTTCACATCTGTGGCTTATTGCAAGCTTTTTATCAAACTTATAGCGTCCCACAGGGTAAAGATCATACTTCTTGGGATCAAAGAACATATTGTTTATAAGAGTCTGCGCACTTTCAACGTTCGGAGGCTCTCCGGGACGCAGCTTCTTATAGATTTCCTTGAGTGCTTCTTCACCAAGCGATCCGTTAACGCGCTCAGCTTCTGAAGGAATAGTATCCTTTTCGAAAGTAGCGCGGATCTTGGGATCGTCTCCGAACATCTCGATAATATCAGCGTCGCTTTCAATACCGAGAGCGCGAATAAGGACTGTTATCGGAATCTTTCTGTTTTTGTCTATTCTTACGTAGAAAACGTTGTTGGCGTCTGTCTCGTATTCGAGCCATGCACCTCTGTACGGAATGACTGTTGCTGTATAAACGGGCTTCTGCGTTTTAGGATCGTTTTCCGTCCCGTAGTATATACCGGGAGAACGAACGATCTGCGAAACGATAACGCGCTCAGCGCCGTTGATAATAAATGTTCCGTTTTCGGTCATGAGAGGGAAGTCGCCCATGTAGATAGGAGATTCCTTAACTTCACCCGTGACCTTGTTGGTAAGACGAACGGTTACACGAAGAGGAGCGGCGTAGTTAGCGTCGCGCTCTTTACATTCCTCTACCGGATATTTGGGTGTTTCATCAATAGTGTAATCGATAAATTCGATCACAAGATTACCCGAATAGTCAACGATAGGAGATACATCGTGAAGAACCTCCGTCAAACCCTCTTCGAGGAACCATCTATAAGATTCTTTTTGCACCTCGATAAGATTCGGCATTTCAAGAGTCTCGCCGATTTTGGAGAAACTCATACGGGTATTTCTGCCGAGTTTTTGCTCGTGGGGCTTGACCATAAATAAAATCACTCCGTTTCAACAAATTTTTGCTTTCATATTTACAAGCGACGGATTTTGTGCTATTATATAAATAAGGAAACAAAGACCGTCGCCGGTTTATTTTCGTTAACTTTTGTTTTATATGTGTCCCGAAAAATAAACATATTTAGCGATTATAATGCAGTATAATATTTTAGCACAGTTAAAGTGACTTGTCAAGATATATTTTGGAATTTTTAAATGATTTTTCTAAAAAATATATAAAAAAGCTGTAAAAGTGATGCATAGTGCAAAAAAAATAAAAAAATGCTAAAAAACACTTGAAATTTCAAATTGTTTGTGATATTATATATGAATGTAATGGCATTTCATAGGAAAAGTGTACCCTATGGGAATCAGATAGCACATAAGGTATGAGGGAGGTGAACGGTTTGCCGAACATTAAGTCAGCTAAGAAGCGTGTACTCGTTACAGCAACTAAAACAATGCAGAACAAGATGTTTAAGACATCGCTCAAGACTGCTTTAAAGAAGTACGAGGCAGCAATAGAAGCAGGAGATAAGGCTCTCGCAGCAGAAACGTATAAGGATGCAGTCAAGAAGATTGACAAGGCTGTTGCAAAGAACATCATCCATAAGAATGCAGCTGCAAGAAAGAAGAGCAGCTTTACAAAGAAATTGAACGCTCTTGCGTAAGATTTTAGAAAAGAAACAAGTCACGGTATTTGCCGTGACTTTTCTTTTTCGTTTTAGTATTGTTTTTGTTGACATTTTTTTATAATAGTGATAAAATGTTAGGAAAGATATTGAAAGGCAAATAGTTATGGAAATACAGAAGCTTAAAGAGGCAAAGAGAATAATAATAAAGGTAGGAACGTCAACGCTCACGTACGACAACGGCTTTCTTAATTTAAGAAGGCTTGAAACACTGGCTCAGGTTGTGAGCGACCTTGTAAACAGCGGACGAGAGATAGTGCTTGTAAGCTCGGGTGCGCAGAGCGCGGGTGTTTCTAAGCTCGGGCTCAAAGAGCGTCCCGACACACGTGAGGGTAAGCAGGCAGTAGCGGCTGTCGGCCAGTGCGAGCTTATGAATATGTACGGAAAATTCTTTGCCGAGTTCGGCTGTACGGTGGCACAGGTGCTCCTTAATCGTAACGTCTGGGATAACGAAGAGCAGAGGCACAATGCCGAAAACACTTTCCGTGCACTCTTTAAACTTCACTGTATACCGATCGTAAATGAAAACGATACCGTTTCGTATGAGGGTATTGCTTTTGGCGGAAACGACATTCTTTCTGCATACGTTGCGCTTTTGTGCGATGCTGACCTTATCATAAACCTTTCAGATATAAACGGACTTTATACGAAAAGTCCAAGAGATTTTGAAGATGCTGCGCTTGTGCGTTTCGTTGATAAAATAGACGAAAGAATAGTATCATATGCAGGTCCTGCAGGAACAGCACGCGGAACGGGCGGAATGCAGGCAAAGCTTGAAGCGGCAAGAATAGCTACCGAAATGGGCATACCGATGCTCATCACCAACGGCAAAGAGCCGAAGGTGCTTTACGACATAGTGTTTAATGCCGAGCTTGACGGTACATACTTTGATGCACAAAGCAAATAAGGGGCCATATGGAAAACATCAGAGATTATCTAATAGAATTATGCACAAAGGCAAGAAGTGCACAGGCAAAGCTTGCTCTTGCAAGTGATGAAGTAAGAAACAGTGCTCTTGAAGCTATTGCAAAAGCGGTAGTTGAGCGTGCAGATTTTATAATAGAAGCGAATAAACGCGACATTGAAGCGGCAGAAGAAAACGGGCTTTCCAAAGCTATGTGCGACAGACTGCTTTTAAACTTTGAGCGCATAGAAAAGCTTGCCGCATCTGTGCGCAAGCTGAAAGTACTTGCCGATCCGCTTGACAAAAGCGAAAGTTGGACTCGTCCGAACGGGCTTGTCATTGAGCGCGTGAGTGTACCGCTCGGTAACGTTGCGGTAATATACGAGGCGCGCCCCAACGTAACGGTTGACGTTGCGGCCATATGCATAAAGAGCGGAAATGCGGCAATACTGCGCGGCGGCAAAGAAGCGTACAACACTAACCTTGCACTAGAAGGGGTGCTTCGCGCGGCTATTGAGGGTGTGGGATTTGAAAAAGAACTTGTAAGCCTTGTTCACGACACGTCGAGAGAGGGCTCGAATACCCTAATGAGACTTAACGGATATATCGACGTACTTATTCCGCGCGGCGGCAAGGGGCTTATAAGCGCCGTTGTTGAGAATGCAAGCGTTCCCGTTATTGAAACGGGCGCGGGCAACTGCCATATATACGTTGATAAGGATGCTGATTTTGATAAGGCGCTTGATATACTTGTAAACGCTAAGGTAAGCCGTGTGTCTGTTTGCAACGCGGCGGAAAAGCTTATCGTACATGCAAGTGTTGCAGAGAAGTTTTTACCTTTAGCGGCACAGGCGCTGAAAAAACATAACGTAGAGCTTCGCGGCGACGAGAGTACATGCAGTATCATCAATGCAGTGCCTGCGACTGCCGACGACCTCACACGCGAGTACAACGATTACGTTATGACTGTTTACGTAGTTGAATCTATCGACGAAGCAATAGATCATATAAACGCATACAGTACAGGGCATAGCGAAGCGGTAGTTACAGAAAACAATGAGGCTGCGCAGATGTTTCTGAGTCAGATAAATTCTGCCGCAGTATATCATAATGCGTCAACGAGATTTACAGACGGAGAAGAGTTCGGATTCGGCGCAGAGATAGGCATATCAACCCAGAAGCTTCATGCTCGCGGACCGTTTGCACTTGAAGCTCTTACGAGTATTAAATACAAGATCCACGGGAACGGACATATAAGGTAAAATCAACCCCCGTTTTTAAATAGGGGTATTTTCAAAGAGGTTGAGATGACACTGAAATTATTCTTTCAGGCTTTGATAAAATATGTTTGCGGAGTTATTCTTGTCGGCGCATTGTTGTTTGTTTCTGCCGGGACGTTTGACTATAGAAGCGCATGGATTCTTATGGAAGTATTGTTTATTCCGATGTTTATTGCGGGAATAGTAATGATGATAAAAAATCCTTCTTTGCTATCTTCAAGACTTAGGGCTGATGAAAAGGAGAAACAACAGAAAAACGTTATAAAATACAGTGCGGTAATGTTTGTTCTCGGCTTTATAGTTGCAGGGCTTGATTTCCGTTTTTCGATAACGCGCCTTTACACGTGGGTAACGTATGCGGGAGTTGCCGTTTTTATTATCGCATATCTTTTATATGCAGAGGTGCTTGTTGAAAACACGTATCTATCACGCACAATAGAAGTTCAAAACGGACAAAGGGTTATTGATACGGGATTGTACGGCATAGTACGTCACCCGATGTATACGGCAACGATATTTCTCTTTCTTTCAATGCCGCTGATCCTCGGCTCAGCCCTTTCGTTTTTGATTTTTTGTGCATATCCTTTTATAATAGCGTTGAGAATAAAAAACGAAGAAAAGGTTTTGGAAAGAGAGCTTGAAGGATATACGGAATATAAAAAACGCGTGAAATATAAGATGATACCGTTCATATATTAAATGTGAAAAAGAAGTTACGGCAAATCCGTAACTTCTTTTTTGTCAGCCTCTTTTGTTAAAGCTATGTATTATCAAAACTATTATCGTGATGAGCGCGATAGCGCATATTATCATAATCGGTAATATCATTGGAAAACTATGCGACACCATAATGGCCGTTGGACCGTCGGCACCGCCTATTATACCCACAGACGATGATTGTTTGTAGCATCCCGATAGAAAGAGCGCAAAAGCTAGCATAGCCATCAAAAATATCTTTTTCATAATACAAATCTCCGGTGTTTTTTGTTTTCCATTATTATATACTATTTTTCATTTTATTGCAAGAGTAAACTTTGTAAGAAATCACATAATAAAAAATCAAAAAAACTATTGACTTTAGCGCTTTAAAGTGATAAAATATAAAATCATGGATATCAATATGGAAAAATATGATATAAGGATTGGAAATTTTATGGAAAAATTCAATTTGCTTGAGCTTGAAGCGCTTTGGGGCGCAATACTTTCACTTAAAACTCCAGATGAGTGTGCGAGATTTTTTGAGGACATATGCACTATAAAGGAAATTCAGGATATTTCCCAGCGCCTTGAGGTAGCAAGGCTTCTTAAGGAAGGCAGTGTGTATACCGAGATAGCGTCGAAAACGGGCGCGAGCACCGCAACGATAAGCCGTGTAAATAAATGCCTGTCTTACGGTAGCGGCGGTTATGGTATCGTTCTTGACAGACTTGAAAAAATCGAAAAGACCACAAAGTCTGCAAAGTGATATAGGGCGAAAGGAACGCTTATTATGGAAAACATTATGCTTGGACGTGAGGAAAAGATCATATATTCCTTGCGCACACTATACAGAGCAAACGGATATACTCAGTTTAAAATGAGTAAATTTGAGGAATACGACCTTTACGGTAAAAACAAGGACTTTTTGATAAGCGACGGGGTCATAACCTTTACCGATGCCACAGGAAAGCTTATGGCACTCAAGCCCGACGTTACCTTTTCAATAATCAAAAATTCTGTTGATATTCCCGGCTACATAAAGAGAGTTTGCTATAACGAAAACGTATACAGAATGAGCGAGAGCACTCATGATTTTACCGAAATTATGCAAAGCGGCGTTGAGTGTATAGGTGAGCTTGATCTGTACAGTATCTGCGAGGTTATCTCTCTTGCAGAAAAGAGCCTTGCTATAATATCAGATGAATATGTGCTGGATCTTTCGCATCTTGGCTTTGTTGAGGGCTTGCTTCAGGATGCACAGTCGACGGATACCAATGAAGTGCTTAAGTGTATCGGCGAAAAGAACTGCCATGGACTCGATGCGCTTTTGGGAGAGCGTTCAGAAAAGCTTAAAAAGCTTGTAAGCCTTTACGGAAGCTTTGATGAAATATTACCCAAGCTTGAAGAGCTTGATATTAACGAGATAACACATGTGGCGCTTGAAGAACTCAAAAAAATTGCACAAGCAGTTGACGGCTCTGATATAAAACTTGATTTTTCGGTTGTTAACAGCATGAATTATTATAACGGCATAGTATTCAGAGGCTTTGTTGCAGGTGTGCCGTCAGCGGTTCTTTCGGGTGGAAGATATGATAAGCTTATGAAAAAGCTTTCTAAAAAATCAGGAGCTATTGGCTTTGCTGTATATCACGACAGACTCAAATATATAGACAGAACAAAAGCGGTAAACAACAAACCTGTTTTGATCCTTTATTCTGATAAAACCGATACAAGCCTCATAAATAAAGAAAAGCAGAAGCTTGCAAAGTCGGGCAAGAGCTTTGATATCCAAAGAGCCGTTATACAATCCGATATGTATGCAGAAATAATCGATCTGAGAAATGCGGTGAGAGAATAATGATAAATATAGCACTACCAAAGGGAAGACTCGGCAGCCGTGTGCTTGAGTTCTTTGAAAAGGCAGGATACGTTTGCCCTGCAATACATGAAAATAACCGCAAGCTCGTTTTTGAAAACAAAGAGCTTGGTATCAGATACTTCTGGGTAAAGCCGTCAGACGTTGCTATCTACGTTGAGAGGGGTGCAGCCGACATAGGTGTTGCAGGCAAGGACATTCTTCTTGAATATTCTCCCGACGTATACGAGCTTCTTGACTTCGGACTCGGCAAATGCCGTATGGCTGTTGCCGCAGAGAAGGGCTCAAGCTTCGACGCGGGGCAGACGCTTCGCGTGGCTACGAAATTTCCGAATATAGCGAAAAACTACTACCGTTCAAAAAGCATGGATATTGATATAATCAAGCTTAACGGTTCGATAGAGCTTGCTCCCATTCTCGGCTTGTCAGACGTTATCGTCGATATTGTAGAAACGGGAACGACGCTTCTTGAAAACAATCTTGAGCCTGTTGAAACGATAGTTGAAATAAGCGCAAGACTAATTGCAAACAAGTCAAGCTTCAAATTCAAAAACGATGAAATAAACACTCTTGCGAAAAAGCTTGGAGAGCTGATATAACATAGCTTTCCGAAAGGAATAAAAATGATAAAGATACTTGATGTAGAAAAGGTGGAGCGCGAAGAGATATTCGCGCGTGCAGAGGGGATAAACGACGTTTCCGATACCGTTTCTGATATAATTGCCAACGTCAGAAGCAGAGGGGACAAGGCGCTTTACGAATATGCTGAAAAATTTGACCGTGCAAAGCTTGACTCTCTCGAAGTGACGGCACAAGAGATAGAAGAAGCGAAAAAATCGGTATCTCCGCGTCTTCTTGAGATTATGGAAAAGGCGGCAGAGAATATACGTGAGTTTCACTCGCACCAGGTAAGAAACAGCTTTATTCTAAACGACAAAAAAGGTGTTGTGACGGGTCAGAAGATAATAGCTCTTGACAGCGTTGGCTTGTACGTGCCGGGCGGTACGGCGGCATACCCTTCAAGCGTGCTTATGAACTGCATACCTGCAAAGATAGCAGGAGTTGAGCGCATTGTCATAACTACACCCGCAACAGGCGGAAAGATAAATCCCGTAATACTTGCGGCGGCAAGCGTTGCAGGAGCAGATAAGATATACAAAATGGGCGGCGCGCAGGCAGTTGCGGCGCTTGCATACGGTACTGAAACAGTCGCACGTGTTGACAAAATAGTAGGACCGGGTAACGCATACGTTGCAGAAGCAAAGCGGCAGGTATTCGGTAAGGTCGCCATCGACATGATAGCAGGCCCGAGCGAGATACTTATAGTTGCCGACGGTAACTCATCTGCTAAAAACATCGCCGCAGACCTGCTTTCACAGGCGGAGCACGACAAACTTGCAAGTGCGGTGCTTATAACTTCAAGCAAAGAGCTTGCAGAGGCTGTTGCAAAAGAGCTTGAAATACAGATACCTATGCTTGAGAGAGCAGACATCGCACGCGCTTCTATCGACAATAACGGAAAGATAATAATCTGTCCGACGATAGAAGAGGCAATAGAAATATCAAACGAGATAGCACCCGAGCATCTGGAGCTTTGTCTTGATAATCCCTTTGACTATATCGACAGCGTAAAGCACGCAGGCTCGGTCTTTATGGGAAGATACTGCCCAGAGGCCCTCGGCGACTATTTTTCAGGTGCTAACCACACGCTTCCCACAAGCGGAACTGCGAGATTTTCAAGCCCCTTGTCGGTAGACGATTTTGTAAAGAAAATGCAGTACACGTACTATTCAAAGGACGCTTTTGAAGCGGTATACAAGGACGTTGCGGATTTTGCAACTTCCGAGGGGCTTACGGCTCACGCCAAGAGCGCACTTGTCAGATTTGAAGACTAAAGATTTAGGATTTATAAAAATGAGTAAATTTTTTGATAAACGCTTTTCAAAGCTTGAAGCGTACACGCCGGGCGAACAGCCGCGTGATATGAAGTATACAAAACTTAATACAAACGAGTCGCCGTATCCGCCGAGTCCTCGTGTGAAAGAGGCGCTTGCAAAGGCTGAACTGTGCGAGAGTATGCGCCTTTACCCCGACCCCGAGTGCCTTGAAGCGCGTAAACTTCTTGCAGATATATTAAACGTTGACAAGGACGAGGTAGTGCTTACAAACGGCTCTGACGAGGCGCTTTCGTTTGCATTTATGGCGTTTTGCGAAAAGGGAGTCATATTCCCCGAGATAAGCTATGGCTTTTACAAGGTGTTTGCCGAGCTTTACGGGCTCAAATACAGACGTATTCCCCTCAAATCTGATTTCACAATTGATGTAAACGATTACATTGGTACGGACGAAACTGTATTTATTGCAAACCCGAACGCTCCGACGGGACTTATTCTGTCTGTTTGGGACATTGAAAGAATCGTTGTATCAAACCCCGACAGGCTCGTAGTTATTGACGAAGCGTACATAGATTTCGGTGGCGAGAGTGCCATACCGCTTGCGAAAAAGTACGATAATATTTTAGTTGTTCAGACATTCTCGAAATCGCGTTCGATGGCAGGCGCAAGGCTTGGATTTGCAGTCGGCTCAAAGGATATAATCAGGGATATGAATACAGTGCGCTATTCAACGAACCCGTACAATATAAACAGCGCGACACTTGCTCTTGCAAAAGCGACTCTTGAAGACAATGATTATTATATGAATAACTGCAAAAAGATCATAGAAACGCGCGAGGATTTTACAAAGCAGATGAGAGCTCTTGGCTTTGAGGTGATTAAGTCAAAGTGCAACTTCGTTTTTGCAAAGCACAATGAGCTGGACGGAAGTGCGTACTATGAAGAATTAAAGCGCCGCGGAGTACTCGTTCGCCATTTTAGTGATCCAAAAATATCGGATTATAACAGAATCACGATAGGTACGCCCGAGATGATGGAAGTATTACTTAGCGAAACGCGCGATATTCTTAATAAACTGTGATGAGAGGGATGTTATATGAGAAACGGCACAATAGAAAGAAAGACAAACGAGACCGATATAAAGCTTTCTCTTTCGCTTGACGGTATCGGAAAAGCAAATATTGATACGGGAATAGGCTTCCTTGACCATATGCTCGTGCTTTTTGCAAGGCACGCGCGCTTTGATCTTGAAGTTATATGCAAGGGCGATTTGCAGGTTGACGGACACCACACGACCGAGGACATAGGCATCGTGCTCGGAACTGCCTTTTTGGAAGCACTCGGTGACAAGCGCGGTATCGAGAGATATGCACACAAAATAATGCCTATGGACGAATCTCTCGTTCTTTGCGCGGTAGACATTTCCGGCAGGTCGCACCTGACTTTCAACTGCAATTTTCCGACGGAGAAGATAGGTGAGTTTGACACCGAGCTCGTACGCGAATTTTTTGAAGCATTCGTACGCGCGGCAGGTATAACTTTGCACATAAAGAAGTTTGACGGTATTAATTCGCATCATATAGCCGAGTGTATCTTCAAGACTTTTGCACGCACGCTCGGACAAGCCGTCAGAATCGACGAGCGCTTTAAAGACGAAGTGCCCTCAACAAAGGGAGTATTATAATGGTTTGTATAGTTGATTACGGTGTTGGCAATCTCTTTTCACTCAGATCCTCTTTTGAAGCGATAGGACAAGAGGTTGTAGTAACTTCTGATCCCGATATTATAGCTGCGTCAGAGCGCCTGATACTCCCGGGTGTTGGCGCATTTGGCGATGCGGCGAAAAAGCTTTTTGAGTCGGGGCTTGACAAGATTGTAATAGAGTATGCAGCATCAGGAAGACCTCTTATGGGTATATGCCTTGGTATGCAGCTCTTGTTTGAAAAAAGCTATGAGTACGGAGAGCATGAGGGGCTTGGTCTTATACCGGGCAGTATAGTTGCTTTCAAGGGACGTATAGACGAAAATTACAAGATTCCGCAAATGGGCTGGAATGCGCTTGAGTTTAACGGTGAGCCATCAGATATCTTTAAATATATCAAAGACTCAGATCACGTTTATTTCGTTCATTCGTATTTTGCCGATACTGATGAAAAATACGTTGCGGCATATACAGAATACGGGGGTCAGATAACTGCGGCAGTACATAAGGGTAACGTGTACGGATGTCAGTTCCACCCGGAAAAGAGCGGAAGTGTCGGACTTAACATATTAAAAGCGTTTTGCGAGCTTTAAGGAGTATACATGAAAATATTACCTGCGATAGATTTATATAACGGCAAGGCTGTGCGCTTATACAAGGGCGATTACAATGAGATGACTGTTTATTCAGATAACCCCGTGTCAGTAGCCACAGACTTTGTAGACTGTGGTGCGGCAGAGATACATCTCGTTGACCTTGAGGGCGCTAAAAGCGGCGGACTTGATAATTATGATACCGTTTCACGTATCATAAAGGAAACGGGTGCGTTTTGCGAAATAGGCGGCGGTATCCGCAGTATAGAAGCGATAGAGCGGTATGCCGCTATCGGCATAGGACGTGTTATTCTCGGAACGGCGGCGGTGAGCGATCCTGCCTTTTTGGAAGAAGCGCTCAGGAGATTTGGCTCTCTTATAGCCGTTGGCGTTGATATAAAGGACGGTATGGTTGCTATAAAGGGCTGGACGGAAAAATCAGAATACAGTGCCTTTGATTTCTGCGACAGGCTTGAAGAGCTGGGTGTTAAAACTCTCATATGCACCGATATATCCCGCGACGGAGCCATGATGGGAACAAACCGCGAATTATACAGGGAGCTTGCAGAGAGATACACGATGAACATAATAGCATCGGGCAGAGTGTCAACTCTTGACGACGTACGCGCTCTTGCAAAAATGAATATATACGGCGCAATAATAGGCAAGGCATATTATACAGGTGACATTGATCTCAGAGAGGCAATAGCCGCAGGAAGTCGGAGGCCAAGCGGTCTTAGGAAGACAAATTATTGTGCCAACTCCTTGGC
>JAZNJH010000024.1:0-6609 GCA_045577925.1 Eubacteriales bacterium | reverse complement strand
GCAGCTACATATTTCTATTCCTGTGCTTGCGGTGACAAGGGTACGACTACATTCACCCACGGCGAGCCTAACGGTCATAGCTTTGTAGTTGAAAAAGCCGATATAGACTATCAGCATACACCGGCAACAGAATATAGTGCCGCTATTTACTATAAGTCCTGCTCCTGCGGTAAGGCAAGCACAACCGAAACCTTTACTTATGGAGATCTGTTACCCGGTTATCTAACATATAAGCTCTCTGAGGATAGCTCTTATTATATCGTTACCGGATATGTTGGTGCGCAAACTGAAATAAGCGTTCCACACCTTTACGACGGGCTTCCTGTTTTCGTTATAATGGAAGGGGCGTTCCGTGATAATACGTACATTCAAAGCATAACTTTGCCTAACTCAATTCAAGTGATTGGCTCTTATGCATTCGCAAATTGTACCTCGCTTGAAAGTATTATAATCCCGACAAGTGTAACTTACATTTCCCCATATACTTTCTCCGGCTGTACCGCACTCGAAACGATAACTCTTCATTCCGGTATAGAAGTACTTGGCACCTATGCCTTTGAAAAATGCTCTGCGCTGAAATCTATCACTCTCAATGAAGGACTTAAAACTATTTCGGACAACGCTTTTGACTACTGCACAGCACTTGAGAGAATTTTAATACCCGACACGGTTACCACTCTCGGCAATATGGCATTCAGGCACGCAGAATCACTTAAAACCGTTAAGTTCTCAAAAGCTCTTAAATCCATAGGTAACGCAACGTTCCAGTATTGTGTCAAACTTGATAGTGTCGAGCTTCACGAAAATATAAACACCCTCGGCAACTCAACATTCTCTTATTGCGACGAATTAAAATCTATACGAATCCTCGGCAATCTTACGACAATAGGCACAGCAACCTTCTACGAGTGCCGTAGCCTCGAAACAATTTATTACGCATCAAACACCCCGAGCAATTGCGGCGACTCAAACTACATTTTCTATAACGCAGGTATAAATGGCGAAGGTATCGTCCTTACGATTGCTAAGGATGCTGTCATCCCCGAAGGTTTCTTCACTCCTTACGTCGCAGAGAACCTGCCTAAGATAACCAAAATAGTCATCGAGGACGGCTCAACAAACGTAAGCTACGCTTTAAAATATAACAAACTACCTTATCTTACCGAAATCTTCTATCCAAGCACGGTAACAGACCCCTGCTACGGTGCGTTTAACAATTCGCTTTGGTGGGATAATCAGGACTTTGGCGAAGTTTTTATCAATGGTATTTTTTACGGATATAAGTGTCATTGTTATATGGCAACGCCCGAAGAACCTGTAACTGAAAACTATCACGATTCAACATGCACCGAAGACGGCTCGTATGATACCGTAATTTATTGCGAAGTATGCAGCGACGAGCTTTCAAGAGAAACAATCACAGTTGCAAAGAAAGGACATACCGAATGTGAAGCGGTCACTGAGAATTTTGTTGACTCGGATTGTGAAAACGATGGCTCGTATGACACTGTAATTTATTGCGAGGTATGCGGTGACGAGCTTTCAAGAGAAACAATCACAGTTGCAAAAAAAGGACATGATTACATTAACTACGAAGCTAAATCAGCAACCTGTACCGAGATCGGTTGGGATGCTTATCAGACCTGTTCTCGCTGTGACTATACAAGCTATGAAGAAATAGAAACACTCGGACACGATTACGTTAATCATTCAGCTAAAGATGCGACCTGTACTGAGATAGGTTGGTATGAATATGATACCTGCTCACATTGCAGTCATAGCACTTACGAAGAAATTTCAAAGCTTGGACACGATTACATACATCACGATGCAAAAGCAAAAACCTGTACAAGCATAGGTTGGAAAACTTATGACACCTGCTCGAGATGCGATTATACAACATACATTGAAATTCCTGCTTCGCACAACCCGAAATCTGCTGTAGAAGAAAACAGAATAGAAAGCAAATGTAACGAAGAAGGCTCGTATCAATCAGTTGTGTATTGTTATGATTGTAACGAAGAGTTGAATAGGGCGAATAAAGAAATAAAACGCTCACATAAAATGTCCGGCGACAGTTGTACGGTATGCGGTTTACCGCAAAGCAGTAGCGGATTGGAATTCGCTCTTAACAGCGACGGCAAAGGATACACGCTGATCGGAATTGGAAGTTGTACTAGTAAGAGCGTAGTTATCGGTGTTTATAACAATTTGAGCGTAACGGAAATCGGTTCTTCTGCGCTTGCCAACTGCACAAGCCTTACGAGCGTGACTATCCCCGACATCGTCACAACCATCGGCAATTATGCGTTCAACAAATGCACGAGCCTTATGAATATAACAGTCGATAAGGACAACCCCAACTACATGGATATTGACGGTAACCTTTATAATAAAGACGGCAAGGCTCTTATTTTGTACGCAATCGGAAAGGAAAACAGCAGCTTCACTATCCCCGACAGCGTCACAAGCATCGGCAATTCTGCGTTCTCTGGTTGCACGAACCTTGCGAGCGTGACTATCCCCGACAGCGTCGCAAGCATCGGCAGTTCTGCGTTCTCCGGTTGCACGAACCTTGCGAGCATAACGCTTCCTTTCGTTGGAGAAACCAAGGATGGAACAAGCAATACTCATTTCGGTTATATATTTGGAGCTTACGATCATTATTACAATTCAAGGTCCGTTCCTTCAAGCCTTAAGAGTGTAACCATAACGTGTGACACTAGCATTAACGATTATGCGTTCTATAATTGTACAAGCCTTACAAGCATTAAAATACCGAGCATCGTCACAAGCATCGGCGTTTATGGGTTCTATCATTGTACAAGCCTTACGCATATTGAAATACCGAGCAACGTTATCAGTATTGATCTCGGTGCGTTCTTGGGTTGCACCGCTCTTGAAGAAATCTATTTCAATGCGACTGCAATGAATGATTTGGGTTCTGACAATAGCGTCTTTACTAATGCCGGTAAAAACGGAGACGGAATTAAGGTAGTTATAGGAAAGAACGTCACCAAGCTTCCTGCATATCTTTTCTATCCTCGCAGTGATACATCATCATATTCACCTAAAATCACAAGTGTTGAATTTGAAGAAGGAAGTATATGTGAAAGTATCGGCAAATATACATTCTACGGTTGCAATACTCTTGAGAAAATCTATTTTAATGCAACTGCAATGAATGATTTAAGTTCTGACAGCTATGTCTTTACTAGTACCGGCAAAAACGGAGACGGAATTAAGGTAGTTATAGGAAAGAACGTCACCAAGCTTCCTGCATATCTTTTCCATTCTGGTAGCGATACGTCATCATATTCACCTAAAATCACAAGTGTTGAATTTGAAGAAGGAAGCGTATGTAAAATTATCGGCGCTTGTGCGTTCAATAGGTGCACGAGCCTTAAGAGTATTGAAATACCGAGCAGTATCACGAGCATCGGTTCTGCTGCGTTCAATGATTGCGCAAGCCTTACGAGTGTATACATAACGGATATAACCGCATGGTGCAATATAGAGTTTAACGGTATTTGGTCAAATCCGTTATTTTATGCACATAATCTATATCTTAACGGTGAACTCGTAACAGATCTTGTTATCCCCGAAAGCGTCAAAAGCATCGGCAATTATGCGTTCTATGGTTGCACAAGACTTGAGAGCGTGAATATCAGTAAACATGTCACAAGCATTGGCAGAGCTGTGTTCGATAATTGCACGGCTCTTGAAAAAATCTATTTCAATGCAACTGCAATGAATGATCTAAGTGATAATAACCACGTCTTCTATAATGCCGGTAAAAACGGAGACGGAATTAAGGTAGTTATAGGAAAGAGCGTCACCAAGCTTCCTGCATATCTTTTCTATCCTAGCAGTCAAACGTGGTCATATTCACCTAAAATCACAAGTGTTGAATTTGAAGAAGAAAGTGTATGCGAAAGCATCGGTCAGTATGCGTTCGCTGTTTGCACAAGTCTTACGAGCGTGACAATCGGAGACGCTGTCACAAGCATCGGTCCTTGTGCGTTCTATAAATGCACAAGCATTACGAGTGTGACAATTCCCAACAGCGTCACAAGCATCGGTGGTTGGACGTTCGATGATTGCACAAGTCTTGAGAGCGTGAATATCGGTAATAATGTCACAAGCATCGGCAATTCTGCGTTCTCTGGTTGCACGAACCTTGCGAGCGTGACAATACCCGACAGTGTAAGAAGCATAGGCAATTCTGCGTTCCTTTATTGCTCAAGCCTTACGAGCATTATTTTTGAAGACACTTCCACTTGGTATCGCACTACAAGCAGCTCCGATTGGGGAAATATGACAGGAGGCACAAGCACATCGGTCACCAACTCTTCAACTAATGCAACATATTTCAAATCAACTTATTACGACTATTACTGGTACAAAATATAATTTTGGGAGAGGATGCGGGCGAGGACAATCCCCTCGCCCATAAAGAAGAAATGACAGCACTAACAACTATTAACAGTTTGAATAGCAGTTATGTAACATCTTTACTTTCAAATTTGCTTAGGAATAAGCTTTATAGAAGCGAAGCTCAACTTCAATTTGATATAGCATGGCAAATAAAAGAAGATTTGCTCAATTTAACAGATTGGCAAGTTTGTCTCGAACCTTTGAGTGCGACTATAGATGGTGGTAAAAACGCAAAAAGATTATACACCGATATAATGGTTTATAATGAGAAAACAAAAGAGTTTATTCCAATAGAGTTAAAGTATAAAACCAAGGAAATCAAAGGTACAAATCTTCTTAAAAATCACGGTGCGCAGGATTTAGGCTCGTACGACTTTTTATGGGATGTAAAAAGAATAGAGATGTTAAAAACGCAAACATCAGTATCACCCAGTGGAGATCGTTGTGAAAGGGAAAGCGAACTTGTTTTCTTTCTCAAAGGATTTGCTATTATGATTACTAATGATAATAGTTATTCGCGGCAACATAATAATTCTTGTGCGAAAGATTTCTATTTTACACAAGGAAAGACTTTTTGTGCAGGAACTGCAGTCGACTGGGACAGGACAAATCCAAGCACATTTTATAAAGGAACTTGGCGTGATGCTGCATTGAACTTTTCTACCAATTACATATGTGATTGGTATACTGCGACCGCTCCGAACCCATATCCTGTATATTTTCATTATCTCGTTTTTGAAACACAATAAAAAACCACGCTGAGGCTTATAACTTGCCTCGGCGTGTTTTTTATGAATTTTCCGTTAAATTGTGTTGTCCTTTATTGACCACACTCCTGTCGGGCAGCCACATCATACAGAACGGCAAGCTTGTGGGCGCGGTGACACACGTACTAATAGCCAACCCGACGGAAGGTTATGGTATATTTATACTCATTGCGAGCTCGGCTCGCAATGAATTGCCGAAGGCGGCATAAACAAAAAAATGAATAATGACGTTGCTTCGCTGATGAATAATGAAAAATTAAATATAAAAATTGAGAGGGTTGCAAAATGTTTCCCTCTCATTTTCATATTTCAATATTGAATTTTTTCAAGATAGCTTTAAACTTATCCTGTGCCGAAAGGCAGGTGTCCAAAAGAAAACCGCGCTCGGTGTCCCACTCTTTGAGTCCTCTGTAATAAAACAGCTTATGCTCCTCGTCTATAATGAAAGGGACGATATTATGCTTCAGGCACTCTCCGAACATAATGAGTCTGCCGACTCTGCCGTTTCCGTCCTGAAAGGGGTGGATGCGCTCAAATGCTACGTGAAAAGCGATAATATCTTCAATGTTTTTATCAGCTTTTACATTATATCCGTCAAGCAAGGCTTTCATTTCGTTTGCCACCGCCCTCGGTTCAGTTGTATCAATTCCGCCGACCTCATTGGCGAGCTTTTTATATTCACCTACTCTGAACCACTCCCGACGGCTATCACTCGTACCGCTTTTCAGGAGAAAATGAAGCTCCTTGATATATTTTTCCGAAAGCAAAAGATGGGCGTTCTCAATCATCAAATCAATACATCTGAAATGGTTTGACGTTTCAATAATATCGTCAACGTTGACCGCCCTTTCAGAAAGCCCTATGGTATTCGTTTCAAAAATATAGCGCGTTTCGTCGTGAGTAAGTCGCGAGCCCTCAATATGATTTGAATTATAAGTTAAATCAATCTGCACTCTGTGATAAATGCCGCCCGAAAGACGAGCCGACTTTTCTTCTCGCAAAATATCAAGCAGCGTGCGTTTTTTGTCCGAGCGTACAGTTCTTTTAGGCTTTTCAGCTACTTCGGGAATTTCCCAAGTCTTACCGACAAGCCGCGCGCCTGCCACTCGCCCCTCTGCACAGTAATTCCTGACACTCCTCTCGGAAATCCCCCATTTTTTAGCCGCGTCAGCAACCGAAATATATCTCATAACACCACCCCAAAAACCGTTATCGGCAATTTACACTACTATTATACCACATTATCGGCAAAATATCAAGTGTTTCTACAAAGGTTTTCAAGGGATATTTTGCCGATAGAATAAAAATTTGAGAGGGTTGCCTGAAGGCTTCCCTCTCAATTTGTTTTATCTTATTTTTATTTCAGCCTCATACGTTCCCCAATCGTCTGTCCATACGAGCATAT
>JAZNJH010000023.1:0-22831 GCA_045577925.1 Eubacteriales bacterium | reverse complement strand
TGGTTGCTCGTGATCCATGCAGGTTCAAGAGCAACAAGACCGTATGAACCGTTGGTAATCTTGTTACCGCGGCTTGCTTTTCCTTTAAGTCTTCCGCGCTGTACGCGTCTGTACTTAACTCTCTTAGGCATTAACATGGTTTTACTGCTCCTTTCTGCGGAAATCGTTTCTGCGATCGCCCTGACGTCTGTCGCCGCCGCGTCTGTCGTTTCTGCGGTCACCGTTTCTTCTGTCGGGTCTATCACCGAAGTTTCTCGGTCTTCTCTGGTCTGCAGGTCTGTTACCTTCAGCGAGAACCTCGCCCTTGTATATCCATACCTTTATACCAATCTTACCGTAAGTTGTGTTTGCTTCATAGAAGCCATAGTCAATGTCTGCTCTAATTGTCTGAAGCGGAATTGTACCTTCGTGGTAATGCTCGCTTCTTGCAATTTCAGCACCGCCGAGACGGCCGCTTACATTGATCTTTATACCCTTAGCACCAAGGCGCATTGTTCTTCCGATGCACTGCTTCATAGCACGACGGAAGGATACACGTCCTTCGAGCTGGCTTGCAATGTTCTCTGCAACGAGCTGTGCGTTGAGGTCGGGAACTCTGACTTCAACAACGTTTACAGAAACAGGCTTGCCTTCAAGGGCTTCAAGCTCGAGTCTGAGCTTTTCTATTTCTGCGCCGCCCTTACCGATGATGATACCGGGCTTTGCGCAATGGATGAATACTTTTACCTTTTCGTTGTCGCGTTCGATTTCTATCTTCGGAACGCCGGCCTTCTGAAGCTTTTCCTTCAGATACTTTCTGAGCTTATAGTCTGCTACAAGAGTGTCGCCGAATACTTCGTCCTTGGCGAACCATCTTGAATCCCAGTTTTTAATTACGCCGACACGTAAACCGTGCGGATTAACCTTCTGACCCATTCTTACTACCTCCTTCTTTTAGAATTAGTCTCTCTCTTTTACTTTGAGAGTTACATGGCTCGTTCTCTTAAGAATTCTGTTAGCCGAACCTCTTGCTCTCGGCATGATTCTCTTGAGAGTCGGGCCGGGGCATACGAAACATTCGGATACATAGAGCTTGCTTGCGTCCATGCTGTGATTATTTTCAGCGTTTGCTACTGCGCTGTTTAAAAGCTTTATAAGATACTCGGATGCGCTCTTGTGTGTGGTCTTGAGTATACCCATCGCTGTTGCTACATCCTTGCCTCTGATAAGATCGAGAACTATGCTCACCTTACGTGGTGATATTCTCGCATATCTCAGGATTGCCTGTGCTTCCATTTAAGCGTTGCCTCCTTTCGCCTGAGCGATTATGAAAATAGGTTTTAATTCACTTATTATTTACCGTTGTTTGAAGTCTTGCTTCCTGCGTGTCCGCGGAACGTTCTTGTAGGCGCGAATTCGCCGAGCTTATGTCCGACCATATCCTCTTCTATATATACCGGAACATGCTTTCTGCCGTCGTAAACAGCGATTGTATGACCGACAAATTCAGGGAATATTGTCGAAGGACGCGACCATGTCTTAAGAACCTTTTTCTCGCCCTTTTCATTCATGGCAACGATTCTGTTGTACAGCTTTTCTTCAACGAACGGTCCTTTTTTAAGGCTTCTGCTCATTTATAATTGCCTCCCTCTCTATTACTTGCCGTTTCTCGACTTAACAATGAACTTGTTAGTACGAGCTTTCTTATTTCTGGTCTTATAACCAAGTGCGGGCTTACCCCAAGGAGTAACAGGAGAAGGACGACCGATAGGAGCACGACCTTCACCACCACCGTGCGGGTGATCGCAGGGGTTCATTACAGAACCGCGTACAGTAGGACGAATGCCCATGTGACGCTTCTTACCTGCTTTACCGATCTTGATAATTTCGTGTTCAATATTACCAAGCTGACCGATTGTAGCCTTACAGTCAAGTCTTACAAGGCGAACTTCGCCGGAGGGAAGTCTTACCTGTGCCATTCCGTTTTCCTTAGCCATAAGCTGTGCCGCACTTCCTGCAGAACGTACGAGCTGTCCGCCCTTGCCGGGGTAAAGCTCAATGTTATGGATGAAGGTACCAACGGGAATGTTAGCGATAGGAAGTGTGTTACCGGGCTTGATATCTGCTTCAGGACCGGAGTATACAACATCACCGTCTGTAAGTCCGAGAGGTGCAAGAATGTACTTTCTTGTACCGTCCTCATATTCAACGAGTGCAATATATGCAGTTCTGTTAGGGTCGTATTCAATACCGATTACCTTTGCAGCGTCTGTTGTATTGCGCTTGAAGTCGATAATTCTGTACTTAAGCTTGTTTCCGCCGCCTTGATGACGAACGGTGATCTTGCCGTAGCTGTTACGGCCTGAATGCTTCTTGAGGATAACCGTAAGTTTCTTTTCGGGAGTGCTCTTGGTAATCTCATCGAAAGAGGGAGAAGTCATTTGTCTTCTCGCAGCTGTCGTAGGCTTATACTTCTTTACTGCCATTTGTTATCACTCCTTCCTTACATCATACCCTCGAAGAACTCAACAGGCTTTGAATCTGCCTTGAGTGTAACGATAGCTTTCTTCCATTCGGAAGTGTAGCCTGCGTGTACACCGAGTCTCTTGGGCTTCTTCTTCATATTGATTGTGTTAACATCAGCAACCTTTACGCCGAAAAGCTTTTCAACTGCATCTGCAATCTCAGGCTTTGTTGCGTTCTTCATTACCTTGAAAACATATCTCTTTTCTGCTGCCATGCTCATGCTGGCTTCGGTGATGATCGGCTTAATGATTATATCGTGAACTGTTTTCATTATGCGTACACCTCCTGGATTTTTTCAGCAGCCTCTTTTGCTACGATGAACTTATCGCAGTTGAGGATGTCATATACGTTAAGGGTATTTACATACGCTGTCTTAACGCCGGGTATGTTAGCCACGCTCTTTGCTGTTACACGGTCAAGCGCAGGAAGAACTACGAGAGCCTTCTTTTCGCTGCCGAGAGCCTTAAGCATAGCCGCCATTGTCTTTGTCTTGTATTCAGCGTTCTTTATTTCGTTTACAACGATCATATCGTTGCCTGCGACCTTAGAGGAAAGAGCGCTCTGCATTGCAATTCTCTTAACCTTCTTGTTAAGAGTGAAACGGTAGCTTCTCGGCTTAGGTCCGAGTGCAACGCCGCCGTGTGTCCACTGAGGAGCACGTGTGGAACCCTGTCTTGCGCGACCTGTTCCCTTCTGTCTCCAGGGCTTTCTTCCGCCGCCCGATACCTCGGTGCGTGTGAGAGTGGACTGTGTACCCTGTCTCTGATTTGCAAGATAAGACTTAACTGCGGTATGAAGTACAGCTTCGTTGATTTCTGCTCCGAATACTGTATCGGAAAGCGTAATATCGCCAACTTCCTTACCGGTCATGTCTACAACCTTTAAATTTGGCATAGTGATTTTCCTCCTTCCGATTATGCTTTAACAGAATTACGGAGGAATACGATATCACCGCGTGAACCGGGTACTGCGCCCTTTACGGCGATAAGATTCTTTTCCGCATCAATTTTTACTACTTCGAGATTGAGAACGGTTACGGTTTCATTACCGTACTGTCCGGGCATCTTCTTGTTCTTGAATATTCTTGAAGGTGTGGAGTTTGCTCCAAGCGAACCGATGTTACGGTGAATAGGACCGCCACCGTGAGTCATACGCTTGATCTTAAAGCCCCATCTCTTAACAACGCCGCTGTAGCCACGTCCCTTTGTTGTACCGGTTACATCGACCTTTTCGCCTGCGGCGAAGGTATCGGCGGCAACAACATCGCCTACGTTCATTTCAGCTGCATTTTCAAGACGGAATTCCTTAAGATGCTTCTTGAATTCAACTCCTGCCTTGTTGAAATGTCCCTGACCGGGCTTGTTAAGATGCTTAGCCTTGATAGGCATGAAGCCAAGCTGTACAGCATCGTAGCCATCGTTCTGAACAGTCTTCTTCTGTGTTACTACACAGGGACCTGCTTCAATAACGGTTACAGGGATTACATTTCCGTTTTCTGCGAAGATCTGAGTCATACCGATCTTCTTTCCGATAATTCCTTTTTTCATGGATTTTCCTCCTTTAGGTTATTGGTTGACGCCTTGAATTTCAGCTTTCGCCGTAACGCCAACTTGACCTTCGCTGCCGCTTATCGTACAGCAGCGGAGTTTCTTCTTTTGTTCTGCCCTGCAGAACGGGGTTTGCGGCGAGAATCAGAGCTTAATGTCTATCTCAACGCCTGCGGGAAGTTCAAGCGAAGTGAGGGCATCTACTACCTTCTGATTCGGCTTGAGGATGTCGATGAGTCTCTTGTGAGTTCTGAGTTCGAACTGCTCACGGCTGTCCTTATACTTATGAACCGCACGGAGTATCGTGATGATCTCCTTTTCTGTAGGAAGCGGAACAGGACCGGATACTTCAGCGCCGTTATTCTTTGCTGCGTCAACGATCTTCTTCGCTGCCTGGTCGATAAGGGAGTGATCATAGCTCTTGAGACGTACTCTGATTTTTTCCTTAGCTGCCATTGTTTTTTCCTCCTTTAAAATTTCAACTGCCGGCTGTGCCTATAATATAAATGAAAGGTCCAGTAGCCGGCCGATTTTTAAACGAGGGCTTCAATTCCGTAACACCGCTCCGGGTGTTTCTTTTGGTTTCTCTTAAAAAGAGGCTTTGGAGTGGACAGCCCCTGAAACCACGAAACCCTTTGGGTATACGGCAAATTCGCCCGGTTAAATATCGGACATACTCCACGAAAATTTCCCGTCTCAAGCGCACTTTTCCGCACTTTTTGACGGCCACCTTTCGCTTCAACGCACATCAAGCCTTATGATTATATCATATACTTCACCGAATTTCAAGAACTTTTTCAAAAAAAATCGAAAAAATTACAAAAAAGTTTAACGAAATTTTTAGCGTTTTTTTGTGCAAATTGCCATATAATTTTTACTTTGTTCTTTTATTTGATTTGTTAGCAATTTTTTCATATTTAAGAGTTAAAATAATAACGTAGGTTAATTCACAACCAAGATAAGATACCCTTGCACTCAGCGCTGTATAATAAAAGGAAGGAAAAAATCGAAAATGTGTAAAAAATCAGACAAATTTTACCCAATCTCTATAATCGCCGCCGCTTTGTTATTTTCCATGCTGCGCGTTATAATAACACTCTTCTATACAGAAGAATCATTCGGCGTATATTCAATGAGCAGTGTAATCCCCCAAGCCCTTGACTGTTTGGTAATCGTTGCTATTATATTTTCCGTTATATTCCCGTGTATTCTCAAAAAGTCATTTTTATACAGAAATATACCAAAGGATAATTTATTTTCGAAATTCACCGGTATTACTTTTGGTTTTGTTTTCCTGATTTTTTCTATGATCACAATCTTTTCCGGCATGACGAAAACCAAACTGACAACTGCCGAAATTTTGCTCGCCGTTTCCGGAATTTTTTCTTCGGTTTATTATTTGTCAAAATATCTCTCAAAGGTCCAAAATTCCGGGGCAAAAGCCCTGTTTTCAATGACGCCTATCATTTTCACCGTAGTCGCACTTGTGGAAATTTACTTTGACATGGACATTCTGATAACAAGTCCGAACCGCGCGTACCATCAGACGGCATTACTAGCATTTTCGCTCTTTCTTCTGGCAGAAACACGACTAGAACTCGGATTTAAAAACACTCTCCCCTATGCGCCTGCGGCTGCAGCAAGTACTATCCTGCTCGCCGTTTCATCTATTCCGAACCTCGCCTGCTACGATATACTAAGTGCCGGCCATACCGACAGACCTTTGATATACGCAGTTGAACTTATCGGTGCAGTTTATTGTGCCGCGAGACTTATCAATTTTTGTGTAGCAAAAGAGAAATAAAGGCATAAAAAAACATCGCGCTTCAATCATGAAGCGCGATGTTTTTTATTTATCAAGTTCGCTTGTACAATGAGCGCACTTTGTTGCTTCAAGGGGTACTTCGCTTAAGCAATAAGGACATTTCTTCGTTGTGGGTGCCGCAGGAGCAACCTCTTCTTTTTTCTTCGTCATATCAGCAAGCTTGTTTATTCCCTTAACGAGAAGGAAGATAACGAAAGCCATGATAAGAAAATCAAGAACTGCTGTAATAAACGCGCCGTAATTAAACGTTGTTACGCCATACTGCTTGGCAAGATCAAGAGTAGTTATTGTATCAACCGTAACTCCCTCGGGAAGTCCTGCTTCAGGTAATCTGAGAATAGCAAAACGGTCATTGAAGTTAACACCGCCGGTTACAAGTCCGACAAGCGGCATAATAAGGTCGTTAACGAGGCTTGTTACGATCTTCTGAAACGCTCCGCCGATAATAACACCGACAGCAAGGTCGATAACGTTACCTCTCATAATGAATTTTTTGAATTCCTTGAACATTATGTTTTCCTCCGTTTTTATATTATGTCGGTATTTCTCCGATCTTTTAACATTATATACCATATTTGTTAAAAAGTCAATCACAGCAAGCACATTTATATTTACTTTACGTCTATTTTTTCTCAATTGACAAAAACAGCTCGTACGTTTATAATAATATCTGAACAGAAAGTTAAAACATCAGCTTCAGAGGTTAAAAATGCTTGAAACTATAAACTCTCCAAAAGATTTCAAAGACCTTGATTATGAAAGCCTTAAGCTATTGGCAACCGAGATCAGAGAAGAAATAATCAATACGGTATCGCAAAACGGCGGGCATCTTGCCTCTAATCTCGGTATGGTTGAAGCAACCATCGCCCTGCACCGCGTTTTTGACACTCCTAAAGATAAAATAATCTTTGACGTTTCTCACCAATGCTATGCCCACAAGCTTCTGACAGGAAGAAAAAGCGAGTTTGCAACTCTCAGAAAATTTAACGGTCTGTCCGGCTTTACAAACCCCTCAGAAAGCGAATATGACACAGTATATTCAGGCCATTCGGGAACTTCAATTTCAACCGCTCTCGGAATTGCATGTGCATCGAATATAAAGGGCGATGACGCCTGGGCTGTTGCCGTTATAGGCGACGGCTCATTTACAAACGGTATGGCATACGAGGCGCTCAATAACTGCGGAAACGGCAATCTCAATCTTATCATACTTTTAAATGACAATGAAATGTCAATATCAAAAAATGTCGGCGGTATGCACCACAGTCTTTCCACAATAAGAACGAGTACAAGGTATTTTGCATTCAAACGCCGTATCCGTAAGATATGCTCGAAAATACCGTTTATAGGCAATTCGCTTGTAGATTTTGCAAGAAGCATACGCGATCTTATAAAGCGCATAACAACTAATTATAATATATTTGAAAGCCTCGGCTGCGATTACATCGGTCCCGTTGACGGAAACAACATAAAAAAGCTCGAGGATGCGCTAAAAGAAGCTAAGACCAAAAACCGCCCTACTGTGGTACATATAATAACGAAAAAAGGCAAGGGATACCCGTTTGCTGAGGAAAGCCCTGAAATATATCACTCAACCTCTGCTTTTGATAAATCACAGGGAGTTCTCTTCACCGAAAAAAACGACTTTTCATCAGAATTCGGTAAATATATGTGCAAGCTTGCGCTGGAGGATAAGCGCATTTGTGCGGTAACAGCTGCAATGGTAGACGGCACGGGACTGCGCGAGTTTTTAAACACTTATCCTGACAGATTCTTTGACACTGCAATAGCCGAGGAACACGCCGCTACGTTTAGTGCAGGGCTTGCTCTTGCATCAATGAAGCCTGTTTTTGCCGTATACAGCACCTTTGCGCAGAGAATATACGACCAATTATCTCACGATGCGGCTCTTCAGAAGCTGCCGCTTGTAATCGCTCTCGACAGAGCAGGTATAGTTGGCACAGACGGAGCGACTCATCAGGGTATTTTCGATTATTCCCTCTTTTCGTCGATACCGGGCATACGTATTTTTTCGCCCGAAACATATAGTGAGCTGCGAGAATGCTTAGACGATGCGCTTAGTTTAAACACGCTTACAGTTGTCCGCTACCCGAGAGGTGGTGAAAGTAAGTATGACAGAAGTAACTTTGTTGACTTAGGCGGACTTTGCGCCATGGGCCGGGGAAAACCGGATGCAGTTATCATAACCTACGGCCGCATCACCGATAATGCATACTATGCCGCACTTATGCTTGAAAAGCTCAATATTCACACAAGAATAATAAAGCTTGTTGAGGTGTTCCCGCTAAACAAGGAAAAGATCATCGCCCTAACTGATGGTGCTAAGCTTGTTTATGTTCTCGAAGAAGGCATCAAAGCAGGCTCGGCAGGAGAAAAAATAACCTCTATGCTTAGCGAAAACGGCTTTTCACAAAAATGCTTTATACGTGCAATAGACAACGATTTCGTCGCTCACGGCAGCAGAGAACAGCTTTTAGAAAAGCTCTCTCTTGATGCGCCAAGCGTTGCAAGAGAAATATATAATTTGCTAAAATAGCCGAGGTGCTTTATGGATATAGTAAAGAATTCTGTACTAAAAAAATCCCGTTTATTTTCTGATCTTAGCGAAAACGAGCTCGATCATGCTCTTGATTTTTTTAAGGCGGCAAACAAAAGCTACGCAAAGGGGCAGATATTCATAAGTCCTGAAGATGACTTGAAAAATTTCGGACTAGTATTAAGCGGCATTGTGCAGATATATACTCTCGACATAGACGGCTCTCAGATGATTATGGCAACCGTGTTGCCGGGTGAGACCTTCGGAGAATCTTTAAGTTATCTGAAAAGAAAGTCTGAGATATTTGCCGTGGCACTTGCAGATACAGATATTCTCTGGTTATCTCCCGAAAGAATACAGAGTGCTGATATAACAAGTGACAGGGAAAAAGAATTATTGAACCGTTTTATTTCACTTCTTGCAAACCGTGCCCTTACAATGAACGACCGCATACAGATACTATCAAAGCTATCTATACGCGAAAAGCTTATCGCCTTTTTCACCGAATCGGTCAGAAAATACAAATCGTATAGCTTTTCTCTCCCCTTTGACCGCGCTGACATGGCAATTTACCTCGGTTGCGACCGCAGTGCCCTCTCCCGTGAGCTTTCTAAAATGAACTCCGAGGGGCTTATAACATTCAGCGGAAGGAATTTCACCGTAAATATTCAAAAAATTTTATAAAATAAGAAAATCCGTTGCAATTGCAACGGATTTTCTTATTTTTTTAGTATATACTCTTACTGATATAAGGATAATATTCTTATACTTTACAAATATACCAACACATACAGAAAGGAATAGAAAAATGAAAAAAATACTGTCTGTTTTACTTGTTTTAACAATGCTTCTCATCTCGCTTTCGGCTTGCGGTGTCCGGAATAACGATACCGCCCTTGAAAGTGACTCGCGAAGTGTTTCTGAATCCGAAGAAATTGCCGAGAATACGCCCGACGAAGTTGAAATCAGAGTTGCCGGAATGACAGGCCCTACCTCTATCGGTATGGTAAAGGTAATATCCGACTCATCAAAGGGTGAGGCTCAAGGTAATTACAAATTCACTATTGCCGGCTCTGCCGACGAGATCTCTCCCCTCATCATAAAGGGCGAGCTTGACATCGCCGCAGTACCTGCAAACCTCGCGTCTGTTCTCTACAACAAAACACAGGGTGGCGTAAAGCTTCTTGCCATAAATAATCTTGGTGTTCTTTACATCCTTGATAAGAACAGCGGTATTACGTCGGTTGAAGATTTAAAGGGCAAAACCATTTACGCAACGGGCAAGAACGCAACTCCCGAGTACACTCTCAGATATATTCTTTCATCAAACGGTATTGATCCCGACAACGACGTTACTATTGAATTCAAGAGCGAGCCTGCAGAAATAGTTGCTCTCTTAAAGGGAAGCGATAGCGGAGTAGCAATGCTTCCTCAGCCTTACGTTATAGCGGCAAAAAGCCAGGTCGAAGGTCTTGAGATCGCACTTGATCTTGGTGAAGAATGGAAAAAGATTGATACTGAGAGCGAAACCGTTACAGGCGTCATAATCGCAAGAACAGCTTTCGTTGACGAACATCCTGAAGCAGTAAAGACTTTCCTTGATGAATATACAACTAGTTGCGAGTTTGTCAACACAAACGTTGAACAGGCAGCAACACTCATTGAAGAAGCAGGAATATTCAAAGCTGCAATTGCCAAACAGGCTATCCCCTTCTGTAACGTAACAGGAACAACAGGAGAAGGTATGAAACCTATGGTCAACGGTTACCTTAACGTTCTCTATAATCAAAATCCTGCGGCAATAGGCGGAAAGCTTCCGAGTGATGATTTCTACTATATTGAGAAGTAATTATAAAAAAATGCACGGTGTGAAAACCGTGCATTTTTTGTTTTACTTACTTGTTTTTGGAAGCAGTTGAGATACCGGCTTGTATAAAACAGATGCAATGATCGCACACACCGTACCCTGCATACAGTTACCGTAAATCGACGCCGCAGCCCCGGCAAATCCGTACCCGAGGAATAATGACTCGTACAGGTAATAACCGCCGACCATAACACACTCAGACAACAGCGCACATAATATAAATACAACAAAGTTTGCCTTTAATTTCCTGCTGAATATACGGTACAAAATAATAAAGGTCAGCGCAACAAGCGCTTTTATAATAAATGTTCCGGGTATGTACATCGCGTATCCCATAAAAAGATCCGCAAGAGCCGGGCCTATACCGGCAGCAAGGACACCATAAATCGGGCCGAGCGAAAATGCACCAAGTATTACTATCACATCGCCTAAATTTGCATATCCAAGCGGCAGCGGTATGTATATAAACGTGAATAAACAAGCAAAAGCTGCAAACAGCGACGCCATAATCATTTTATTTATTTTATGCTTCATATTTTACTCCTCCTTTGGATATCTGAGATTTGTTCTTAATTATACCACCAACATTTTCATTAATCAATAGCAAATTTGTTAAAAACAGAACCGTTAGTCACATCTTTTTTGTGCGACTAACACAAATTATTAACTGTACGTACTTATTTTGTTAACATAATAATATGGTAGATATTGTATTATTATTATAATGTGTAATTAAGGGAAATAATACTGTATGTATAATAAACTAAACGATATAGCAAAAGCTATTTCATATTTTACGGAAATAGCCCTTACAGCAATTATACCGATAGCAATATGGTTAGCTATTGCCCAGTTTATAAAAACGAAATTTGAGCTTGACAGTTACGTTGTGCTTATCGGCATATTGCTTGGTATAGCCAGCTCATATTCTGCGCTTTTTAAACTGTTCAAGCGTATAAGCGACGACGCAAAGAACAAGGAAACTCATAAAAGGAATGACGACAGTGAATAAAGAAACAAGACTTAACGTACTTAAAATTACGTCAGGCGTTTTTATTTTAAGCGCGCTTGCCGTGGCGATTTTGGCATTTACTCCATACTTTGACTACACTGTTATAACCGGTGCGCTGCTTGGCTGGGTTGGTGCTTCGCTGAACTTCATTTTTCTCGCATTCGTTGTGTCAAAAGCTGTTGAAAAGGATGAAAAAAATGCGAAATCTTACGTTCAGGCAACGTATACGGCAAGACTTCTTTTTATGGCGGTTGTTATCGTTATCGGTATAAAGCTTCCTTATTTTAACGGATACGTAACGATTCTTCCCTTTATCTTTGTTCGACCTGTAATAACACTTTTGAATCTGATTTTCAAGAAAAAGGATACAAATAAATGAACGGACCAAAAATAATGTTCGAGATACCGCTTTTCGGTGGTATACCAGTCACCGAAACGGTTACAAACTCGTGGATAATAATGGCGGTCATAGTGCTTGTGTGCATATGGCTTTCCCACGATTTAAAAAAAGTGCCGACCGGCAAACAGGTAATTGCCGAAAAGCTTGTCGGTATGCTTTATAATATGGTAGAGACTACTATGGGACGCGGATATGTAAAATTTGCCCCGTACATCGGTGCTCTGTTTACACTTTCAATTCTCGGCAGTCTTTCAAGCTTACTCGGCATGAGACCTCTTACAGCAGACCTTTCCACAACACTCGGTTGGGCGCTCATGACCTTTGTTATGGTGCAGGCAAATAACATCAGATGCAACGGTGTAAAGGGCTGGCTCAAGGGCTTTATAGAGCCGCTGCCGTTCTTGTTGCCGATCAATCTCGTTGGAGAAATAGCCAATCCGATATCAATGTCATTCCGTCATTTCGGAAATATAGCAGCAGGTATGGTTATAACCTCGCTTATGTACGGTGCTCTTGCATCTCTCAGTGCGTTAGTGCTTGGTTGGATACCAAATGCGTTTATAAGCAGTATACCGATATTCCAGCTCGGCGTACCCGCTATCCTTTCAATCTATTTTGACTTGTTCACAAGCTTCTTGCAGGCCTACATTATATGTATGCTAACAATGGTGTTTGTGTCCAGTGCCGGCAGCGAAGAAGCTGCTCGCGGCGAATAAATCAAAGACTTCAATAAACGGAGGAAATAAAAAATGGAACTTTACAGAACAATCGTACTCGCAGCATCCGCAATAGGCGCAGGACTTGCTATGATCGCAGGTATCGGACCTGGTATCGGTCAGGGTTATGCGGCAGGTAAGGCAGCTGAAGCCGTAGGCCGTCAGCCCGAAGCAAAGGGCGACATTACAACTACAATGCTTTTTGGTTGTGCGGTAGCTGAATCAACAGGTATCTACGGTCTCGTCGTTGCTCTTATTCTTCTCTTCGCAAATCCCCTTGTTGGAATGATTGCAGGCTGATAAAACTTTTAAGGCTCTGATTCTTCAGAGCCTCCACCTATGATGAAAGGCATATCTGACACATGGAAAAATTTCTCAACTTCGTCACCATTGACGTGTGGACGCTTATTTTCACCTGGGGTAACCTTCTCATACTCTTTCTTCTGATGAAAAAATTTCTCTTCAAACCCGTCAGAAAAATGATGCTCGACCGTGAAAACGAGGTAAAGGAGCTTTACGCAGACGCTGAAAGCGCAAAAGTTAGTGCCGAAGCTCTGAAAAAATCATATGAAGACAGCTTGAAGGACGCTAAAGAAGAAGCACAGGAGATAATCAAGAACGCTTCTAAAAACGCTGCTTTAAAGAGCGAAGAAATAATAGCCGAAGCACACGAAACGGCGGCTGGTATTATCGAGCGTGCGGACAAGCAGATAGAAGCTGAAAAGAGAAACGCCGAGAACGAACTTAAGAACGAGGTTTCAAGTCTCGCAGTATCTATCGCTTCAAAAATTATCGAAAAAGAGCTTGATGAAGAAAAGCATAAAGAGCTCATAGACAGCTTTATAGATAAAATGGGTGAAGCGTAATGAAGAAGCTGTGTGAACAATACGCTCTCGCTCTTTATGAATTAGCAGAAGAGAATAAGTGCGAAGACGTAATACTTGCAGAGATGCAGGATATTTGCAAAATACTTGAGCAAAACCCCAAGTACGTTAAGCTTCTCGACAACCCCGCTATAGAAAAGGCGAAGCGCACCGAGCTTGCAGGCGAAGCTTTTAAAGAGGCAGAACAGTATCTCAAAAACTTCATTATGCTTCTTGTGGAAGCAAGACGCATGTGTGAATTTGCGGGATGCACTAAAGCGATGTCGCGTATTTTTGACGAAAAACACAACGTACTTCGTGCAGAGGCTGTAACTGCTCTTTCTCTTAATGAAGCTCAGGCAGGAGAAATACGCAAAAAGCTCGAAAAATCGACCGGCAAAACGGTGATTTTAACAAATACGGTCGACAGTTCTGTCATTGGCGGCGTACTCTTAAAATACGGCGGCGCGCAGATCGACATGAGCGTTCGCTCGGGGCTTGATACTTTGTCGGAAATGATAGCAAAAGCAGACATCTGAAGTACAATAATTACGGTCTCTAATTTTACAGACCCCGAGTTTTTTGGGGTTACGGAAAGGTATAGTCATAATTATGAAACTCAAGACTGATGACATCAGCAAAATAATAAAGGACCAGATCAAAAATTATAATAACCGTATCAAAGAAAGTGAAACGGGCTACGTTATCAAGGTTGGCGACGGTATCGCCAATGTGCACGGACTTGAAAAGTGCATGGCTAACGAGCTTATTGAGTTTCCCCACGGTGTGTACGGAATGGCTCTCAACCTTGAGGAGAGCTTTGTCAGCGCGGTTATTCTCGGAAGTGACAGCGATATACGCGAGGGTGACGTTGTAAAGCGCACAGGAAAGGTCGTTTCCGTGCCTGTTGGCGATAAGCTTATCGGCAGAGTTGTTAATGCTCTCGGTAAACCCATCGACGGCAAGGGCCCGATCGACACAAACGAGATGCGCCCTATTGAATCGAACGCTCCAGGTATAATTGAAAGAAAATCTGTAAGTGTACCGCTTCAGACGGGTATCAAGGCTATTGACTCAATGATCCCGATCGGAAGAGGCCAGCGCGAACTCATAATAGGTGACAGACAGACGGGTAAAACGGTTATCGCAACCGATACTATAATCAACCAGAAGGGTAAAAACGTAATCTGTATATACGTTGCCATCGGTCAGAAAAATTCAACGGTGACAAACCTTGTTGAAACACTTGAAAGAAACGGCGCTATGGATTATACCGTAGTCGTGGCGGCAAGTGCTTCGGAATCATCGCCTATGCAGTATATTGCTCCCTATGCAGGCTGCGCTATCGGCGAATACTTCATGAACAAGGGTCTTGATGCTCTCGTTATATACGACGACCTTTCAAAGCATGCAGTTGCATACAGAGCACTCTCACTTCTTATCCGCAGACCTCCGGGCCGTGAGGCTTATCCGGGTGACGTATTCTATCTCCACTCGAGATTACTTGAACGTGCCGCAAGGCTTGCGCCCGAATACGGCGGCGGCTCGCTTACAGCACTTCCTATAATTGAAACTCAAGCAGGCGACGTTTCCGCATATATCCCCACAAATGTAATTTCAATTACAGACGGACAGATATTTCTTGAAACAGAGCTTTTCCACAGCGGTATCAGACCTGCCGTAAACCCCGGCATCTCGGTATCGAGAGTTGGAGGCAATGCTCAGATAAAAGCGATGAAAAAGGTTGCCGGAACACTCAAGCTTCAGTACTCACAATACAGAGAGCTCCAGTCATTTGCCCAGTTCGGTTCAGACCTTGATGCAGATACAAAAGCTCGCCTTGATCAAGGTGCACGCATAGTGGAAACATTAAAACAGAACAGAAATACTCCTATGCCCGTTGAAAAACAGGTTGTTATTCTCTATGCAGCAACAAATAATCTGTTATCAGATATAAAAGTTGAGGATATTTCACGTTTTGAAAAGGAATTTCTTGAATTTGTTGAAAATATCCATGATGATATTTACAAGAATATAAATGAAACCAAGGATCTTACACCTGAAAACGAGGAAAAGATCAAATCGGCTATTTTGGAATTCAAGGAAAAATTTAACGCATAAATTAAGGCATATATCGGAGGTTTAAATGGCTGCTTCTTCGATGAAGGACATAAAAACCCGCACCAAAAGCGTTGAAGGTACGATGCATATAACAAAAGCAATGGAGCTTGTTGCCTCCTCAAAGCTCAGACGGGCAAAGGAGAGAGCGCAGCAAACGCTTCCTTTTATGAAGCTTTTGTACGACACTATGTCGGGCATCGTAAAAAACTGCGGAAGCGGTGTTATGTCAACGTATACGGCTGTACGCGAACACACAAAATCGTGTATAGTCCTTGTGGCGGGTGACCGTGGACTCGCAGGCGGATTTAACAATAACGTTTTTAAGCTTGCAGAAAGCATTGCCGCTGGTGACAACGTATGCTACTACCCTATCGGAAAAAAGGCATACGAATACTGCTATAATCACGGATATGAAATAATAAACAACAATATGCTCAGAGCAGATGATACCGATACCGAAGAATGCACACACATCTGCGACGTGCTCACAAAGGAATATACAAATCAGAGATTTGATAAATTGTACGTTGTATACAGCGAATTTGTATCAATGCTCGCACAAGAGCCAAAGGCTCTGACTCTTTTGCCAATGACTGCAGAAATCGACTCGGATACAAAAGAAGCGCGTGCACTTACCTTGTACGAGCCTTCCCCCGAAGCGGTAATTAATGCAATAGTACCGCAGTACGTAAGCTCAATGGTATACGCGGCGGTATGCGAATCGCTTGCAAGCGAATATGGCGCAAGACGTATGGCAATGGAGGCTGCAACAAATAATGCGGCGGAAATGATTGAAGAACTTAATTTAAAATACAACCGTGCAAGACAGGCGGCTATTACGCAGGAAATAACCGAGATCGTGTCAGGCGCCGGAGAATTGTAATAAATTAAAACTCTCAGATGTACTTATGAAAGGATAAGCATATAGACATGAGTGAGAAAAATATAGGCAAGGTAATACAGGTAATCGGTCCTGTACTTGACATAAAATTTGGAAGTGGCAAGCTCCCGGCTTTGCTTAACGCTATTGAAATTGACAATAACGGAGCAAAGGTAGTTGCAGAGGTTGCACAGCACCTCGGTGATGACGTGGTAAGATGTATCGCCATGAGTTCAACCGACGGTATGGTACGCGGCACAGATGCTGTTGATACCGGCAGCGGTATAACCGTTCCCGTGGGTGATGCTACACTTGGAAGAATCTTCAACGTACTCGGCGACCCTGTTGACAACATGCCCTCTCCCGAGGCAAGCGAAAGGTGGCCGATCCACCGCAGTGCACCCTCTTATGACGAGCAGGAAGGCACAACCGAAATACTTGAAACAGGTATCAAAGTCATCGACCTTATCTGCCCATACGCAAAGGGCGGTAAGATAGGTCTGTTCGGCGGTGCCGGAGTTGGTAAGACCGTTATAATAATGGAACTTATCAACAACATTGCAAAGCAGCACGGCGGACTTTCCGTGTTCTCAGGTGTAGGAGAGCGTACACGTGAGGGTAATGACCTTTATAATGAAATGAAGGAGTCGGGCGTTATCGACAAGACCGCACTTGTGTACGGTCAGATGAACGAACCGCCCGGAGCAAGAATGAGAGTTGCGCTCTCCGGTCTTACAATGGCAGAATATTTCCGCGACAGAGAGGGTCAGGACGTTCTTCTCTTTATAGATAACATATTTAGGTTTACTCAGGCAGGAAGCGAAGTGTCGGCACTACTCGGCCGTATGCCGTCAGCAGTTGGTTATCAGCCCACACTTGCAACAGAAATGGGTGCGCTTCAGTAAAGAATCACGTCAACAAAACGCGGCTCTATCACGTCAGTTCAGGCAGTATACGTTCCGGCCGATGACCTTACAGACCCTGCTCCTGCAACAACGTTTGCTCACCTTGATGCAACTACGGTGCTTTCCCGTGCAATATCCTCGCTCGGTATCTATCCGGCAGTAGACCCGCTTGATTCCACATCTCGTATACTTTCCCCCGACGTTGTCGGTATAGAGCATTACGAAACGGCACGGGCGGTTCAGGCAATACTCCAGAGATACAAGGAGCTTCAGGACATTATCGCGATCATGGGTATGGACGAGCTTTCTGAAGAAGATAAGCTTACTGTAAGCCGTGCAAGAAAGGTGCAGAGATTCCTCTCTCAGCCCTTTACTGTTGCAGAACAGTTTACCGGTATGACAGGTAAATATGTACCGATAAAGGAAACTATCAGAGGATTCAACGAAATCATCGAAGGCAAGCACGATAATCTTCCCGAATCTGCATTCCTCTTTGTTGGAACGATAGACGAAGCAGTCGAAAAAGCCAAGGCAAGCGAGGCAAAGGTATGACAAGCTTTAATTTAACGGCACTCACAATGTCGGGCATCAAGTTCGACGGCAAGGTGACAAAACTTGTAATCCGCGCGGCAGACGGTGATATATGCATACTTGGAAAACACATCGATTATGCCGCGCCGCTCGGAAAAGGTATCGCAAAAATCACAACCGAGGAAAGCAAGGTAATAACTGCTGACGTTGAGGGCGGTTTTATAAGCGTTCAAAAAGACAACACTCGGATTATAGCCACAAAATTTGAGATAATTGAATAGAAAGAAAAGCAAACTCGAATGAGTTTGCTTTTTATTTTATATCATATTTTTTATATATGTAACAAACGCCTTTGAACCTATTGAAGCCTTTTTATTTATATAAATTTTTGAGCTACGGTAAATTCCGTTATTTATTCTTATAAGAGATATCGCCGGATCAAGCTTATTTTGCCAAGATAGTGCAGGAACAAGGCTGACTCCCATACCCATTTTAAGAAACTCTCTTATACACGTAGGGTCATCACATTCAACTATGATACTCGGTGAAATACGAGCCTGTTTGAAAAGAGTATCTGTAATAGTTCTGAGACTTTGTTTGGGATAAAAGCAAAGAAATTTTTCATTTTCAAGCATACTCATATTTACCTGCTTTCTGCTGGAAAGGGGATTGGTCTTATGGACTGCAAGCATAATTTCTTCATCAATAAAGTCAGTTTGATCAAAATCTTTATTATCAAATATAGTATCAGTAATAATAATGTCATATCGGCTATAGTTAGTATCATTTCCAAAATCAATTAAAAAATCTATATTAGGATATTGATTTCTGAAGTCATCTAACCGCTTTATAACTAAATATCTGTTTGTAACAATAAGTATGTTTATTTTTCCGGAAGGTAATCCACCTATATATGACATATTATTTCTTGTTTTTTCAAGCTCATTAAATATGGTATCAACTGTTTTCAAAAACAACTTGCCGTTTTCACTCAACGACAGTTTATTGGCACTTCTGTTAAAAAGCTGAGTACCAAGCTCTGTCTCAAGCTTTTTTATAGAAGATGATATACTTGAAGTTGGAACCATAAAAGCCATAGCCGTATGAGAAAAATTTTCGGTTTTAGCTGCGTGTTGAAAATATTTAAGCTGTAAAAATTCCATAATACCCTCTTCTTGTATGTACAAGTTTATATGCACTCATTTTATATTTTATTATATCTTATCACATTTTACTATATATTTCAAGATATAGTGATATATATTTTTTTGTTATTTACACACAAATGATATTGAGTTTATAATATAATCAGATTATAAATATAAAGCCCGGAGGTGTGATATGAATAGTATCAAAATTGATTTTAACATAAACAAGGGTAAGATCAAACCTATGCACGCCGTAAACAACGGACCTTCCTCGGGAAACGATATTGGCAGAACAAACTACACTACATATAAATCATTGAAGCTTCCGTATGCCAGAAATCATGACGCGAGCCTCAGCGAATGTTACGGCAGCCAGCACCTTGTTGATATACATTGTATTTTCCCCGATTTTGAACGTGATGTTAATGATGAAAGTGCGTACGACTTCACTCTTACGGACGAATATACTAAAAACGTCATAGCTGCCGATTCCGAAAACTTCTACAGACTCGGTACAAGTATTGAGCATTGGCCTAAAAAATACGGAACGATAATGCCTCCCGATTTTGAAAAATGGGCAAAGATATGTGAGCACATTATTCTGCATTATAACAACGGATGGGCAAACGGATATAATTTTAATATAAAATATTTTGAAATATGGAACGAGCCTGATCTTGACGAAGACGATGCTTCAAACAAAAGAACGTGGAGCGGTACAAAGGCAGAATTCTTTGATTTTTATGAAACTGCCGCAAAATACTTGAAATCGCGCTTCCCTCACCTTAAAATAGGCGGGCCTGCTCTTGCGACAAAACTTGATTGGGCAGAAGACTTTTTATGCGAAATGAAAAAGCGCGCTGTACCCCTCGACTTTTTCTCGTGGCATATTTATACGTACGAGCCTAAGAAGATTATAGAAAAAGCAAAAAAGGTTGATGCATTAATTGAAAAATACGGTTATACGAATGCCGAACACATTATTAACGAGTGGAATTACGTCAAAAATTGGAGCAACAGGCTCGAATTTATTAAAGCGATCAAGGGAATCAAAGGAGCATCCTTCTGCGCAGCAGTCATGTGTGCACTTCAGGCATACCCTACGGTGGACTTACTTATGTATTACGATGCACGTCCGGAAAAAATATGGAACGGAATGTTTAACAGCGACACGCTTCTTCCGCTTAAAGGATATTACCCGTTTGCCATGTTCAGTGAGCTTTATGAACTCGGCGAATATGTTAATGTAGTTACAGAAGACGAAGCGCTTTATACATGCGCGGCAAAAAGTTCGGAAGCAGCGGCTATAATGCTTACAAACTACCGTGACGAGGGCGCAGAGGAAAAAGATGTTAAAATAGAAATATACTCTGCCGACTTTATAGGCAAGATAAAGGCAAAATATTATCTGCTTGATGAAGAGCATGATATGGAGCTTGTAAAAGAAGAAATCTTTACATGTAAGCGCTTCGCTACAATACTTAGGCTCGCGCCATACAGTTCGTATTTGATAAAACTTACAAAAGCACAATAACGAAGGATATATTTATGAAAAATCTCAAAATAGGCTGGTCGGAAATCGATATAACACCCGACAAAAAAGCTTCACTTATAGGTCAGTTTGCAGAACGTATCTCCGAATACGTTGAAAAGCCAATAACGGCAACCGCGCTTGCAATCGAATCTGGCAACAATCAGGCGGTGATCGTTTCTGTTGACGTTAACGGAGTTTCCTATAACTTGGTTGAAAAAGTCAGAGAAAACCTTAAAGGAACCGCTCTCGGACTTGATCCCACAAAAACCATATATGCGGCAACACATACTCATACCGCACCTACATATCCGAGATACAACAGAACCGCAGAATACGGTATGTTTGTGACTCACCGTGACTTGCTTGAGCGAGAGCTTGACGAAGATAAAAAGTATATCGAAAAGGTAAACGTCAAGCGAGATGACGTTATAACGTCAGAGGAGTATTTTGAACTGCTTGCTGAACGACTTACCGCTGTAACGCTTGAAGCCTGGTCAAACAGAAAGGAAGGGGCTTTTTCCAACGCTTTCGGGCGTGCTCCTGTGGGAATGTGCAGGCGCATTGTATACAATGACGGCTCTGCTAAAATGTGGGGAGATACTCATACTGTAACCTTTGAAGAAATAGAAGGCGGCAGCGATACGGGAATTGAACTTCTTTATATGTTTGATAAAAATAACAAGGTAACCGGTGTTGTTGCAAATCTTGCATGTCCTGCGCAATGTGTTCAGCACAGGCTTTTTATCTCTCCCGACTTCTGGGGGGAGGTAAAAGTCTTGCTTCGCAAATACTTCGGAGAAGATATATTCGTGCTCGGTCTTTGCTCTATTGCAGGCGACCAATGCCCTGTTGATCTTATCAGATGGGTAGAACCTGAAAGTGACCTTAACGATCCCAATATCATACGAAGTAACCCTCCGAAAAGGAAAGCCGACCCTTCGATGTTTGATATTTCAGGCATGAAAAAGACGGGCAGACGTATTGCAAGTGAAATAATCAACGTATATAAAGACGGACTTGACAAAGCTCAGGATGAAGCTGTGCTTGAGCATACCGTTCATACGATACAGCTCCCTGTCAGAAAAGTTACCCAAGTGACATTGGAAAATGCAAAACGTATAATAAAAGAATATCTCCAAAACAAAGGGGGTGATGTCGATTATAATGACGTAGGAAATCTTACAGGACCGCTTGGCGATCTTATGCGTGCCGAGATACAGGAAGTAATGTTAACTCTTGATACAGAAGTACACATTATAAGGCTCGGGAATATCGCTATTGCAACGAATCCATTTGAGCCTTTCATTAAATACGGAAATCAGATCAAAGCAAACAGTAATGCCGAGCAGACTTTGCTTGTTCAGCTCGCAAACGGAATCGAGGGCTACATCCCGACCGAACGGGCAGAGCGCGGCGGACATTACAGTGCATTTGTCGCAAGCGGTATTGTAGGTCACGAAGGTGGAGATGAACTTGTAAAACAAACACTAAAAATGATAAATGAATTATTTGTATAAGAAGGAGTAACTAAATGAAGCTTATAGCACATCGTGGCGGAAATCTTGCAAAAGAAAATTCACTTGAGAGTTTTATAGCTTCTGCACGTGCCGGTGCCGATGCTGTTGAATGTGATATCAGAAAAACCAAAGACGGAATTTACGTTATATATCACGATGAAGATCTTAGCCGTCTTGCAGGTAGAGATGCCACCGTTTCAACACAAACATATAACGAAATGAAGTCAATGATGAAAGATGCCGGGCACACACTTTTGACCTTTGACGAATTAGCACAAGGGTATACGGAAAAAACACCTATTCTGTTGCACATAAAACTCACACAATACGATACCGAATTCGCAGAATATATTGTAAACTCAAAGCTACCGCTTATAGTTGGTGTAGTCTCGCTTGATATGTTAAAGTGCTTTTCACCTCTTCTTTCCTCTGAAAAAATCTTAGCCTTTCTTCCCTCTCCTTCGGATGCCGAGGATTTTTACAAACACGGTGCGGGTATCTTAAGACTGTGGGAACAATGGCTTGACAAGGTAAAACCTGCTGATATAAAAGAACTTTGCCCGAATGCCGAAGTTTTTATTATGGCTTGTAATTTAAAAGAAGAACCGTTTATGAAAATTCCTCTCGAAAGTATGGAAGGCAGTCCTGAATTCCTTGAAAAATGCTTATCTCTTGGTGCTGATGGTGTTCTTTTAAATGACATTACAATGGCTGTGAATTTTATCAAAGACCGTGAATAAGTAAAAAAGCAAACTCTTTCGAGTGAAATAGTCAATAGTTAGTAGACACAAAAAAGAATAAATTTAAGCTGCCTGTTCAAGCCTGAATTGAACAGGCGGTTTTCTGTTTAATTTACGAATCGGTTTGATGTAATTAAAGTAATAAACAGCATCGGAAATAACT
>JAZNJH010000022.1:0-64170 GCA_045577925.1 Eubacteriales bacterium | reverse complement strand
AGCCATGTCGTTCTGTGAGCCAAGGAGTTGGCACAATAATTTGTCTTCCTAAGACCGCTTGGCCTCCGACTTGTGTTCTATCCCGTGGAGGGTGTCAGCCGTGTGCAGAAGCTTCAGATGGCAACACAGACGGGAAATAACGTAAACGTATGCGCAATAGAGGGCAATTTCGACGATGCTCAGAACGGAGTTAAAAAGATTTTCTCAGACACGGCATTTGCAGAAAAGCTTGATGAAAACGGATATTTCTTATCAAGCGCAAACTCTATAAACTGGGGACGTCTTGCGCCGCAGATAGTATACTATATTTCAGCATACTGTGACCTTGTAAAGTCGGGCGCTATAAAGAACGGCGACTATATCAACGTAACCGTTCCGACGGGCAACTTCGGTAACATTCTTGCGGCATACTATGCAAAGCTTATGGGGCTTAAGATAAATAAGCTTGTATGCGCTTCAAACAGCAATAACGTGCTTACAGACTTTTTACGTAGCGGCACTTATGACAGAAACCGTAAGTTCTATACAACTATGTCGCCCTCAATGGATATTCTGATTTCAAGCAACCTTGAAAGACTGCTCTATCTCATGTGCGGTGCAAAAGAAACTGCAGAATATATGAAGTCGCTTGCAGAAAACGGCAAGTATACCGTTAGCGCAGAATGCCTTGCAAAGATAAGAGAAAGCTTCGAGGGCTATTACTGCGACGAGGCTGGTACTGCAGAAACTATAAAGAAAACCTTTGATGAGGAGAATTATCTTATTGATACTCACACAGCGGTGGCTGTTAAGTGCGCTGATGATTATATTTCTGAAACGGGTGATACGAAGAAAATGGTTATCGCATCAACGGCAAGCCCGTATAAGTTTGCAGTTGACGTGCTTGACGCGCTGGCGGGTGAGCGTGATGCAGAGCCTCTTGAGTCGCTCGCAAAGCTCAGTAAGATAACAAATACAACGATTCCTGCGCCTCTTTCGGGACTTGATAAGAGAGAAGTGCGCTTTAACAAGACCATATCTAAAGATGATATGCTTTCAGAAGTAGCAGGAGAACTCCAGATAAAATAAAAAACGGAGAAAAGTATGGCTTTATACGTACTGTCAGATACCCATCTGTCACTCAGCGATAACAAGCCTATGGACATATTCGGACGCAGATGGCACAACTATACCGAAAGACTTATGCGCAACTGGAACGCGGTTGTAGAGCCTGACGATACGGTTGTTATTGCAGGGGATATATCCTGGGCAATGTCGCACACGGGTGCATCTGAAGATTTTATATTTATCCATAAGCTTAACGGCAAAAAGATAATAGGTAAGGGCAATCACGATTATTGGTGGACATCAAAAAAGAAGCTTGATGCGCTGATGAGTGAGCTCGGGATAGACTCGGTACGCTTTCTTTATAACAACGCGTATCTTGATAACGGCTTTATAATAGCAGGGTCGCGCGGATGGTATGTTGACGAAAACAACAAAAATGCTCCCGACTCGGCAGACTTCGACAAGATAGTTGCAAGGGAAGTAATAAGACTAAAGCTCAGCCTTGATGAAGCAGAAAAGCTGAAAGAACAAGATCCTGATTCTGAAATACTCGCGTTTTTGCATTTCCCACCTGCTATGGGAGAATTTGTGTGCAGGCCGATAATTGACGTTTTAAAAGAACATGGTGTGAAAAGATGCTATTTTGGTCATATCCATGCTTCATACGATCTACCGCCCAAGTTTGAGTTTGAGGGTGTGGACTTCTATATAACCTCGGCAGATTATCTTGAGTTTACACCTTTAAGGATAAATCCTTGATTTTTGGACAGTATATCGTAAAAATGCCCTAAAGAATTTAAAAAAACACCTTAAATTTATCATAAAGGCAGAAAATGAAGAAAAATCCGTTAAAACACTTGACTTTAGTGTGATTTTTCGGTAAAATCTATTCTATAATGTTATATTATGGATAATTGTGTAAAAAACACCTTATCCGAAGTGGAGGAATAACAGCATGAGTTTAAAAAATCTTACAAATCCTGAAAAAAATGTAGTGGAATTTGAGTTTTCGGCGGATAAGGAAACTTTTGAAGAAGCAGTTGCCAAGGTGTTCAAGAAAAAGGCAGCTCAGATCAACGTTCCCGGCTTCCGTAAGGGCAAGGCTCCCAGATCTATCATCGAAAAGATGTACGGTAAGGGCGTGTTCTATGAAGATGCAGTGAACGAGATTCTACCCGACGCATACGAAGCAGCTATAAAGGACTGCGGACTCGAATTTGTATCCATGCCTGAGTTTGACATCGTATCTATCGACGATAACGGCGTTATATTCAAGGCAAGAGTATACACAAAGCCTGAAGTTGAAGTTAAGGACTATAAGGGCATTGAAGCAACAAAGAAGCCCGTTTCTGTAAATGACGACGATATAAACGCTGAAATTGAACAGAAGAGAATGCAGGCTTCACGCCTTATCGATATTACAGACCGTGCAGTACAGTCCGGCGATACTGTTGATATTGACTATGAAGGCTCTGTTGACGGAGTACCTTTTGACGGTGGCAAGGCTGAACACCAGTCTCTCGTGATTGGTTCGGGCAGCTTCATTCCCGGATTTGAAGACCAGATCATCGGTAAGAATATCGGTGACGAGTTTGATATCAACGTAACGTTCCCCACAGAATACCATGCAAACGAGCTTGCGGGTAAGGCGGCAGTATTCAAGATAAAGCTTCACGGCATCAAGTTTAACGAAATGCCTGAGGTAGACGATGAATTTGCCAAGGATAACGGTTTTGATACTCTTGATGAATATAAAGCAGACATCAAGGCAAGAATCACAGACAGACGTGAAAAAGAAGCTGATGCAGACGTTGACGAGGAGATCGTAGCGGCTCTTATTGAAAAGCTTGAGGGTGATATTCCCGAGCCTATGTTTGCTGCAGAAGCAGAAAACATGCTCAGAGATTACGACAATCGCCTCAGAATGCAGGGCCTTGATCTTAATACTTACTTCAAGTATACAGGCATGACACTCGATTCTATGAGAGCACAGTTCAAGCCTCAGGCAGAGCGCCAGGTAAAGACACGTCTTGCTCTTGAAAAGATCGCAGAAGTTGAAAAGCTCGAAGCAACTGCTGAAGAGATAGCAGAAGAATACGACCGTATTGCAAAAGCATACAATATGGAAGTTGAAAAGGTTAAAGAGCTTGTTGACGAAAAGGGTATTGCGGCTGATATAAAGGTTAAGAAGGCGTTTGATCTTGTAAAGGCAAATGCAAAGATAACAGCAAAGAAGGCTGCAGCTAAGAAGACAACAACTAAGAAGGCAGAAACTGGAGAAGATAAGCCTGCCACAGAAAAGAAAACAGCTGCTAAAAAGACAACGACTGCAAAGAAGGCAGAAGCACCTGCGGCAGAAAAGAAGACAACTGCAAAGAAGTCTGAACCCGCAGAAAAGAAGCCTGCTGCGAAGAAAACAACAACCGCAAAAAAGGCGGCAACAAAGAAAGATGAGGGCGAAAAAGCCTGAGTTGTGCCGCTTTAATATATGAAAGGTGGTAACAATATGTCATATGTACCGATAGTCGTTGAACAGACCGCGCACGGCGAGCGTTCATACGATATTTATTCAAGACTTCTTAACGACAGAATAATTTTTCTTGCAAATGAAGTCAATCACGTAACTGCATCTCTTGTTGTTGCACAGATGCTCTATCTCGAGTCGCAGGATCCTGATAAGGATATATACCTTTATATAGACAGCCCCGGCGGCTCTGTATCCGACGGCCTGGCTATCTATGATACCATGAACTATATAAAGTGCGACGTATCCACTATCTGTATCGGAATGGCTGCAAGCATGGGAGCCTTTTTGCTCTCAAGCGGAGCAAAGGGCAAGAGAATCGCTCTTCCCAACAGCGAAATAATGATACATCAGCCACTTGGCGGCGCGCAGGGTCAGGCATCTGATATGCTTATCGCTGCCGACCATATCAAGCGCACACGCGACAGACTCAATAAGATACTTGCCGAAAACACCGGCAAGCCTGTTGACGTAATTGCAAAGGATACCGACCGTGATAATTGGCTCACAGCCGAAGCGGCGCTTGAATACGGTATCGTTGATAAGGTTGCGAAGAACAGAGACTCTCTCAAATAAAGCTTAAAGGACACATCAAATGTCAAATAACAACGATAACAATACCTCGGTAAGATGCTCGTTTTGCGGCAGATCGGACAAAGAAGTAAATTTTATTATCCCTGCAGCATCGGGCGCATGTATATGCGACAGATGTGTTGATGCCTGCTACGACCTTATAAGCGAGCAGGAGGATTATAGGGGTAACTCAAAGGCATTTTCCTTTGACGAGCTTCCCAAGCCACGCGAGATAAAAGCATCTCTTGACGAGTATGTAATCGGGCAGGATGATGCGAAGAGAGCATTGTCTGTTGCTGTTTACAATCACTATAAGAGAATACTGCAGTCCGGTAAAAAGCATTCAAAGAAGAATGATGAGGAAGACGGAGTAGAAATACAGAAGAGTAACGTTCTGCTGCTCGGACCTACCGGTGTTGGCAAAACGTTTCTTGCGCAGACTCTTGCAAAAACGCTTAAAGTGCCATTTGCAATAGCAGATGCAACAACCCTGACAGAAGCCGGCTATGTTGGTGAAGACGTTGAAAACATACTTCTGAGTCTTATATAGGCTGCGGATTACGATATTGAGCGCGCTGAAATGGGGATTATCTACATTGATGAAGTGGATAAAATATCCAGAAGAAGCGAGAACCGTTCGATAACGCGTGACGTCTCCGGCGAGGGCGTACAGCAGGCGCTTCTCAAGATTCTTGAGGGAACGGTGTCAAATGTACCGCCGCAGGGCGGCAGAAAGCATCCCAATCAGGAGTTTATCCAGATAGACACATCAAATATACTGTTTATATGCGGCGGAGCTTTTGATAAGATTGATGAGATCATTGAGCGCAGACGCGGCTCTCAGACGGCAGGATTTTTCGGAGAGATAAAGAAAAAGGAAGAAAAGTTAAGCGAGGGAATATATAAAGATGTTATTCCTCATGATATCGTAAAGTACGGACTTATCCCCGAGCTTGTAGGCAGACTTCCCGTTATAGTATCTCTTGATAATCTTGATGAAAAAGCGCTGATGAGAGTACTCACAGAGCCGAAAAACTCGCTTATCAAGCAGTATGCAAAGCTGTTTATGATGGATAATATTGAGCTTGAATTTGAAGAGGGTGCACTTTGTCACATAGCACATCTTGCAATTGAGCGAAATACGGGCGCACGCGGACTTCGTTCTATTATGGAGGAATTCTTAGGAAACGTAATGTTTGAAGTACCGTCAAAGGACGGAGTTAATCGAGTGATTATAAGCGAAGATTACGTAAAGGGTAAAGCCGCTATAAAATATTTATAAAAGAAAAAGTCCTGCTTACAAACTGCAGGACTTTTTTGAACCTTATTGTATAAACAAAGATAATAAATGCCAAACTATTGTTACATTAAAATGTTGAAAGGACAGAGATGTAATGAAAAGAAAAATTACGGCATTTATGTTATGCCTCTTATTGCTTATTCCGACACTTGTGTCGTGCGGTGCAAAAAAGAGCGAAAAGAGCGTATATTATCTAAACTTCAAGCCTGAGGTGGCAGAGGTTTATGAAAGAATAGCACGCGATTATTTTAATGAAACGGGAGTTAAGCTTAACGTTGTAACCGCCGCTTCAAATACCTATGAGCAGACGCTCAAATCAGAGATTGCCAAGGCAGATGCGCCGGCTATATTTCAGATAAACGGACCGCGCGGGTATGCTTCATGGAAGGATTATTGCGCAGATTTAAAAGACAGCAGGATTTACGGCTTGTTAAACGACAAGAACATGGCTATCACAGACGGCGACGGAGTATACGGTATTCCTTACGTTGTTGAGGGATACGGTATTATATACAACGACCGTATAATGCAGGCGTATTTTACAAGCGAAAACAAGCAGGTTGACGTAGAGAGCGTTGACGATATAAATTCATTTGAGATATTATCTCAGGTTGTGGGTGATATGACAAGGCTCAAGGACGAGCTTGGCATTGACGGAGTATTCGCATCAACTTCACTCAAGCCGGGGGAGGACTGGAGATGGACAACTCACCTTGCCAACGTTGCAGTATACTACGAATTTAAGAATAATGATATTGATCTCACGTCAGATCAGACAAAAGAAATAGAATTTATGTATGCAGACGGCTTCAGAGACATCTTTGAATTATATATAAACAATTCGGTAGTGGATAAAAAGCTTCTCGGAAGCAAACAGGTCTCAGATTCAATGGCAGAATTTGCGCTCGGAAGATGCGCAATGGTGCAAAACGGAAACTGGGCATGGAGTCAGATAGACGGAATTGAGGGAAACACGGTTGAAGATGAGGATATTAAATTCATGCCCATATACCTCGGTATTCCCGGCGAAGAATCTCAGGGACTCTGCATCGGAACGGAAAACTATCTTGCAATAAATAAAACGCTGAGCGAGGAAAAACAGAAGCTTGCAGAGGATTTTCTATTTTGGCTCTTTACAAGCGAAACAGGAAAAGAGTATGTAACAAATGAGCTTGACTTCATTACACCTTTTTCTTCATTTGATACAGATGAAGTCCCCGACGATCCGCTTGCACGCGAGGTGGTTAACTGGATGTCGAGGGAAGATAAAGAAAGTGTAGACTGGAATTTCACCCTCTTCCCGAGTCAGACGTTTAAGGATAACTTCGGAGCAAATCTACTCTCATTCGCACAGGGAACAAAGCCGTGGAATGAGGTGAAAGACAGCGTTGTACGCGACTGGAAGAGTGAAAGTGAGAGCTGAAAGGAAGCAGTTTTTAAATGATTAAAAAATATGTGGGAAAATATTTCCCGATATTTCTGCTGCCAACTCTTATCGCATTTTTCGTTTCATTCGTAGCGCCGTTCGTTATAGGCATGTATCTTTCTTTCTGCGAATTCACAACAGTTTCGAATGCCAGATTCGTAGGACTTGAAAACTATATCAAAGTGTTTAGCTCAAGTACTGATTTTTTAAATGCACTGTGGTTTACGGTTAAGTTTACAGTGGTATCCGTTATAGCCGTTAACGTTCTTGCGTTTTTGCTTGCACTTATACTCACCCGCCCCATGAAGGGAACCAATGCTTTCAGAACAGGCTTTTTTATGCCGAATCTCATAGGCGGTATAGTACTTGGTTATATATGGCAGATAATTATAAACGGTGTCCTTGGATACTTCGGCGTAGATATAACCTATGCGGCAAGATACGGCTTTTGGGGACTCGTTATACTGACCTGCTGGCAGCAGATAGGCTATATGATGATAATATATATAGCCGGTATACAAAACGTGCCGGGGGACATGCTTGAGGCGGCAGATATTGACGGTGCAACCTATTTTCAGAAGCTTCGTTATATCATACTTCCGACGGTTTCCTCGTCTGTTACCATATGCACCTTTCTAACGCTTACGAACAGCTTTAAGCTATTCGACCAGAACTTAGCGCTGACAGGCGGAGCACCCGGAAAAGAAACGGCAATGCTCGCACTTGATATTTACAAAACCTTCTATAACAGAGTCGGATACGAGGGAGTTGGACAGGCTAAAGCAGTTATATTCTTTATAATAGTTGCGCTGATTGCTCTTGTTCAACAGTATCTGACCCGAGCACGTGAGGACTTGTAAGGAAAATTAAATAATGGAAAAAAGAACAAAAAGAATAGATATAATATTTTATATAATTCTGACACTTTTTGCAGTTATATTTATAGCACCTGTGTTTATTGTTCTTATGAACTCCTTTAAAGGTCAGTTTTATATTACAGACTCGCCTTTCAGCCTGCCTGATGCAACAACCTTTGTCGGACTTACAAATTATATAAGCGGGCTTCGCAAAACGGGATTTTTATCCGCATTTCTGTATTCGCTGTTTATTACAGTATCATCAGTTGCGGTGATAGTGTTTTTTACAAGCATGAGTGCATGGTATATTTCGCGCGTGAAAAACGCATTTACAAGAACTCTTTATTTTGCGTTTGTCTTCAGCATGATAGTACCGTTTCAGATGGTAATGTTTTCAATGTCGAAGATAGCAAACGCAATGAGGCTTGATAATCCGATCGGTATAATATTTATTTATCTCGGTTTCGGAGCAGGACTTTCGGTTTTTTTATTCACGGGGTTTGTATCGGGAATACCAAGAGAGGTTGAGGAGGCGGCTATGATAGACGGCGCCACTCCCGTGCAGATGTATTTCAGAGTCGTCTTTCCCATGATGAAGCCGATAGCCATAACCGTTGCAATACTAAACTCTATGTGGATATGGAACGATTACCTTTTGCCATATCTCGTTATAGGAAATAAGTATAAAACGATACCTATCGCGGTTCAGTATCTGCAGGGCGGTTACGGCTCGCGCGACATGGGAGCACTTATGGCGATGCTTGTGCTTTCTATTATACCCGTGGTTATTTTCTATCTCACATGCCAGAAATATATTATAAAAGGCGTTGTTGCAGGCGCCGTTAAAGGCTAAGGCTTGAAGGGAGGAAAATAGATTGGCAGGTATCAGACTATCAAAAGTTAATAAAACGTTTCCCGGAAACGTTACCGTAATAGACGGGCTTGATCTTGAAATAAAAGACCGTGAATTCGTTATACTCGTAGGACCATCAGGCTGCGGAAAATCAACGACTCTCCGCATGATAGCAGGTCTTGAATCGGTAACGTCGGGCGATCTTTATATAGGCGACAGAAGAGTAAACGATATAGCTCCCAAGGACCGTGATATTGCAATGGTCTTTCAGAGCTATGCGCTATATCCTCATATGAGCGTTTATGATAATCTCGCCTTTGGGCTTAAACTGAGAAAGGTACCAAAGGAAGAAATAGACAAAAAGGTCAGAGAAGCGGCAAAGATGCTTGATATAGAAAAGTATCTTGAGCGTAAGCCGAGAGCGCTTTCGGGCGGTCAAAGACAGCGTGTGGCGCTCGGAAGAGCTATGGTGCGCTCTCCTCAGGTATTTTTGCTTGATGAGCCCCTCTCAAATCTTGACGCAAAGCTCAGAGGGGAAATGCGAACGTCAATATCAAGGCTTCATAAAACGCTTGGAGTAACCTTTGTTTACGTTACTCACGATCAGGTAGAGGCCATGACGATGGCAGACCGCATAGTAGTTATGAAGGATGGCGTAATACAACAGTATGACACACCTAAAAACCTCTATCACTATCCGGCAAACACCTTTGTGGCAGGTTTTATAGGCTCGCCGCGAATGAACATCTTTAAGGCACAAGTGGAGAGCACACAGAATAAAATAATCCTGAAGGCTGGCAAGAGCACGTTTGAGATAACCTCTAAAAACAAAGCCCTTTATGAATATGCAGGGAAAACGGTGCTTGTCGGCATACGTCCTGAGGATATTCATGCGGAAGAGTTTTATATGGGTCTTGAAAACACACTCAAAGTCAAAGCGAATATTGAGCTTGCAGAGATGATGGGTGCTGAACTTTACGTTTATTTTGATTTTGCAGGCGAGAGAATGATAGCGCGTGTACCTTCAAGGATGAACGTAGAAGCTTCAAGAACTCTTGATGTTGCCTTCGATTTAAATAAAGCACACTTTTTTGACGCTGAAACAACAAAGCGGATATAGTTTAATAAACAAAAGACAACGTGACTGTAGGAAAACCTACGCATTATGAGAAAGGAATGGTCATAAAAATGAGAAAATGCGGCACACTTCTTCATATATCATCGCTACCGGGAGAGTTCGGTATCGGAAATTTCGGGCGGGAAGCATACAATTTTGTAGACTTTCTGAAAAAAAGCGGACAGAACCTCTGGCAGATACTTCCGCTTGGAGTAACAGGATTTGGAGACTCACCGTATCAGTCATTTTCAAGCTTTGCGGGCAATCCATACTTTATTGACCCTGTGGCGTTATATGAAGACGGCCTTATTGACAAAGATTTTCTTGAGAGCGCAAAAGTCAGTGATGATAACGTTGATTACGGCAGACTTTATGAAGAAAGATACAAATTCTTGCGTGAGGCCCTTTCAGAATTTGATACCCAAAACTCCGATTTTGAGGAATTTTGCGTGAAAAATGCACTATGGCTTGACAGCTTTGCTATGTTTATGACCTTAAAGGGACTTGCACAGGGCAGAGGGGTCAGCGATTGGGAGCGTGACTATAAGCAGAAAGACAGAGCGGCACTTGAATGGGTGGAGCGCTCATATAAAGACGAGATAAGCTTCTGGAAAATAGTACAGTACTACTTCTTCAAACAGTGGGATGCGCTAAGAAAGTATGCAAACTCAAACGGTGTATCAATAATCGGAGATATACCGATATACGTTGCGGCAGACAGCGCAGACGTTTGGGAAAATCCCGGGCTTTTTATGGTCGATTCCGATTTATCACCCAAGCTTGTTGCAGGATGCCCTCCCGATGCGTTTAACGCGGACGGTCAGAAATGGGGGAACCCCATATATGACTGGGAGGTCATGCGAATGGATGAATATGCGTGGTGGAAGCGCCGCCTTGCCATGACAGCAAAGCTTTACGACTATGTGCGCATAGACCACTTCCGCGGCTTCTCGTCTTATTACACCATAAAAGCAGACGCTCCTGATGCTAAATGCGGAGAGTGGAAAGAGGGCCCTGGAATTGAATTTTTCGAATCTGTTAAAAACAGTCTTGGATCTATCAAAATAATAGCTGAGGACCTGGGATTTATTGACGAGCCGGTGCGCGAGCTTCTTAAAAAATGCAACTATCCGGGTATGAAAATACTCGAGTTTGGATTTGGAGGAGATACCGATTCCGAATATCTACCTCATAACTATAAGAAAAACTGCTTTGCTTATACGGGTACTCACGACAACGAAACGTTCATGTCGTTTTACCTTAACTGCGATATAAAAACAAAGCGATATATACGCGATTATCTTGGAATCGACTCAATGGATGACGTATGCTTTGCCGCTGTACGTGCACTTTATGCGAGCTGTGCAGACAACGTTGTTATTCCGTTTCAGGACTATATCGGACTTGGAGATGTTGGCAGAATGAACACGCCGTCAGTGCTTGGCAATAACTGGCTCTGGAGAGCAAAAACGTCTGATTTTAATGATAAGCTTGCAGAAAAAATAGCAGAGCTTGCAACACTTTACTCGAGAACGGCTGACAAAGCCTTGTAGGTAAAGTATTTGCCGAATATACGGCAGATAGGAGAATTTATGAAGACAAAACTTCAAATTGAAAACAGCACGGGAGAGGCTACTGTAAAGGACTTTGTAAGAATACTTGAAAACAAGTATATGAAGTCACCAAAGGAAGCAACTCCCGATGAGATAAATTCTGCCATAGCAGAAGCGGTGATTATGCGATTTGCAGGAAACCGACGTCTTGCGGCTCTGCCTGAAAAGGGCAAAAAAAGAGCGTATTATCTTTCGGCAGAATTCCTTGTCGGCAGAGCAGTATATAATAATCTCCTCTCTCTCGGGCTTGAAGAGCATTTTGCCAACGAGCTTAAAAGCGCGGGATCTGATTATTCGTGTTTAAAGAATACAGACGACGCAGGACTTGGCAATGGTGGGCTCGGCAGACTTGCGGCATGCTTCGTTGATTCCGCGGCAGCACTTGGTATGCCTCTTATCGGATACGGTATCCGATATAAATACGGCATATTCAAGCAACAGATCGACGAGAGTGGACAGGGCGAAATTCCGCACGACTGGACAAAATGGGGAGACATGTGGTCGATTCCCAGATCAGACTGTGCAAAAAAAGTCGTGTTTGACGATATGAGCGTTGAAGCCATCCCTTACGATATGCCTATTTTCGGATACGATAATAATTTTGCAACTTATATAAGACTTTGGGAGGCAAGATCGACAGAACCCTTTGATTTCAAGCTATTCAATGAGCAGAAATATGCAGAAGCATTAGAAGAAAAAAATTCGGCGGAGAACATTTCAAGAGTGCTCTATCCCGCTGATGACACAGACGAGGGCAAGAAGCTGAGGCTTCGTCAGCAGTACTTTTTTGCGTCTGCATCTGTCAAAGACGTTGTAGAGCAGTATAAAAGCGTACACGGCAATGATTTTTCTTATTTTGCAGATGAAAACATGTTTCAGCTTAATGACACGCACCCCGTTGTCGCTGTCCCCGAATTTATACGCATCCTTTGTGAAGATGAAGACATGAGCTTTGAGGATGCTTATGAAATTGCAAGAAAATCCTTTGCTTATACAAATCACACTGTAATGAGTGAAGCACTTGAAAAATGGGATGCTAAGCTTTTCAAATCAATACTTTCAAATATTTACGGATATATAGAAAAGATCGAGTCAAAGCTTATAGGCGAGCTTTCAGCTAAGGACGTAAGCAAAAGTGAGATTGAGGGGATGAAAATACTCTCAGACGGCAGAATATGCATGGCTAATCTCGCCGTATTCATGTCAAAGCGTGTTAACGGAGTTGCCCAGATACACACGGACATACTCAAAAGAAGTATTTTTGAAACCTGGAACCGCACTTATCCCGGAAAGATTATAAATATTACAAACGGTATCACTCAAAGACGTTGGCTTGCTGTGGCAAACCCAGAACTTGCCGCGTTTACAACACGCCTGCTTGGCGATAATAAATGGTTAAGTGAGCTTTCGCGTATAGGATCGATAGCAAAATATGCAGACGACAAAACGGTAATCGAGGATTTTAATAATATCAAGCGTTACCGTCGCCGCGTTCTTGCAGATTTTATAAGCGAAAAAGAGGGGAAGAAGATAGACCCCGACAGCGTTTTTGACGTGCAGATAAAACGTATACACGAATATAAAAGACAGCTTTTGAATGCTCTTGCCGTGCTTGAAATGTACTTTGAGATAAAGGACGGTACTCTCAAGAATCCCATGCCCGTAACGGTTATATTCGGAGGTAAATCTGCGCCCGGATACCGCCGCGCAAAGGCTATCATACGTCTGATATGCGAGATCGAAAAGCTCATCTCTTCAGATCCCGTGGCGAGCAAATATATAAACGTTCACTTCGTTGAAGACTACAACGTTTCGTATGCCGAGCTTCTCGTTGGTGCGGCCGATATATCCGAGCAGATTTCAACTGCAGGAACAGAAGCAAGCGGTACGGGCAATATGAAGATGATGTTAAACGGTGCGCTTACGCTCGGTACACTTGACGGCGCAAACGTTGAGATAGTAAAAGAAGCGGGCAAAGAAAACAACTATATCTTCGGAGCACTCGTTGACGATATCGAAAAGATCAGGGGCAAATATGAACCCTTTGAATTTTATGAAAAGGATAAGCGCATAAAGCGCGTGCTTGATACTCTCAAGGACGGTACTCTTGACGACGGCTCGAGCGGACTTTTCAGAGAGCTATACGATTCGCTTCTGACAGAAGAGGGAAGAGACAGATATTTTCTTCTTTATGATTTTGACTCTTATCTTCGCACAAAGCTTCGTGCCATCTCTGATTTTGAGAATAGAAGCAAGACTGCAAAAATGGGACTTTATAATATGGCAGGAGCAGGAGTTTTTTCATCGGACAGAGCGATAAAAAGCTATGCGGAGAAGATCTGGGAAATATCGCCCGTAAAGGTATCAGGTGACGATAAAGAAAACTATAATGAGGTCGTTCAAAGCAGAAAGTGATTAAATTGCTTAAATAAATGGCAAAATATTAAAAAAATTTTGAAAAACACTTGATTTTATTGAAAAAAAGTGTTATAATATCAAAGTAATGTTAATAAACGAAGGAGAGTGGTTGAAAGACCACTCTTACTTTTTGTTAAATCAGAAAGGAAAAAGAAGTGAAAAAAGGAGCAAAAAATATTGCGTCGGCAGTATCGGAACTTCTCTCGGATACTGTAAACGAGCTTGGTTATGAGCTCTGGGACGTTGAATACGTAAAAGAAGGCTCTGAATACTATCTCAGAATAACGATAGATAGTGAAGAGGGAATAACTATTGACGATTGCGAAAAGGTGCACCGTGCAATAGACCCGATACTTGACGAGGCAGACCCGATTGAAGACTCGTATCACCTTGAGGTATCATCACCGGGAATAGAGAGGGAGCTGAAGTACGATTGGCACTTCGACGTATTCGTTGGCTCTGAGGTGGAAGTAAAGCTTTATGCGCCGATAAACAAAGCAAAAAGCATGCGCGGCGAGCTCGTTTCTAAAACTGATGACGGCGTGTGTATCAAAACTTTTGACGGCGAGATAGTTTTGCCTGATGATAAAGTAGCAAAGGTTCAGACGGTATTTGATTTCGACAACGACTGATGCTAGTTAAACACAATAGCTTTTTGAAAGGAAATATAAAAAATGAACAAGGAATTCTTTGAAGCGCTTGATTTGTTTGAAAAGGAAAAGGGTATATCCAAAGAGTATATAATCGAGCGTGTACAGGCGGCACTTGAAAATGCCTATAAGCATGAGCTTGGCGGTCAGGCGCTTATCAGAGTAAATATCGACCCTGTTAAGAGCGACATTAAGGTATACCGTCAGAGAACGGTAGTTGAAGAGGTAACCAACGAGATTACAGAAATCTCTCTTGAAGAAGCCAAAACGCTTAATAAGAGACACAAGATAGGCTCGGTAGTTGAAAGCGAAGTAAAGCCCAAGAATTTGAGAAGACTTTCAGCTATGGGCGCAAAATCAGTATTTATTCAGGGCATCAGAGAAGCAGAGCGTTCGATGATGCTTCGTGAATACGAAGAAAAGAAAGAAGAGATCGTAACGGCAACGGTTGATAAGATCGATCCTGAAACGGGTGACGTTATCGTAGATACCGGAACAAGCCGCGTAACGCTCAAGCGCGACGAACAGATACCCGGCGAGGTATATAGCGTAAATCAGAAGATAAAGGTGTTTATCATGGAGGTCAAGAAGGACAACACGCAGAGAGGTCCGCTTGTAACCATATCGAGAACTCATGCAGGTCTTGTAAAGAGACTTTTCGAACTTGAAATACCTGAAATACAGGACGGCACGGTCGTTATAAAGGGTGTATCCCGTGAGGCCGGTGTCAGAACAAAGATCGCAGTAATGTCAAGAGATGAAAACGTTGATCCGATCGGCGCATGTATCGGTAGCAAGAGAATGAGAATCAACAGCATAACCGACGAGCTCGGTGGCGAAAAGATCGACATAATTAAGTATAGCGAAGACCCTGCTGAATATATATCAAAGGCTCTTGCACCGGCAACGGTTAACGATGTTATAATAATAAACGCACAGGAAAAGACCTGCAGAGCAGTTGTAGACAGCGATCAGCTTTCTCTTGCCATCGGTAAGAAGGGCTTAAACGCGCGCCTTGCGGCAATACTTACAGGCTATAAGATAGACATTAAAACAAATGCTGACGACATTACACAAGCGGAAGCTTCAGTTGAATCCGCATTTAGTGAAGACGAACAGTAATAACCGAAACAAAGCGAAATAAGATTATAGATAAAGGAGCGTTCTGTAAAGCTTATGCAGAATAAACCCCAAAAGAAAATACCTCAGAGACGTTGTGTCGGATGCAGTACAACAAAGCCCAAGCAGGAGCTGATCCGTGTTGTGCGCGATCCTGACGGAAATGTTTCGATAGATTTCAAGGGAAAGAAATCGGGCAGAGGCGCATATATATGTCCAAGCGTCGATTGCTTTAAAAAGGCGATCAAGTCTAAAAGACTAGACAACAATTTAAACGTCACGATTCCCGATGAGATAATTGAAGAGCTTACCTCTGCTATAAAAAGGGGTGAGTGAGAGGGCATGGATCATACTGACGTATTAAAAAGCATAGGACTTGCCGCCAGAGCACGAAAGGTAGTCTTTGGAAGCGCGCTTACATTGGAAAGCGTATCTTTGAAAAAAACGGTACTTGTGCTTATGGCAAACGATGCTTCGGAAAATACTAAAAAAAGGGTTTTGAGATGCTGTGAGGAAAATAATACAGAGCATCAAGCGCTTGGGTGTGACGGCGGTACGCTCGCTCATGCTCTGGGTAAAAATAAGCCGCTTGCCGTAATAGGTATTACAGACGAGAATCTGTCTGTTTTGATAAAACGCAAGCTTGGCGATATAAATGATAATAACGCTTCTTTAATGACTTTCAGTGAAAGTGAGGTTTAACAGTATGCCGGTAAATCAGGTAAAATATAAAATCAGCACTCTTGCCAAGGAGCTTGAAATAAAAAACAAGGAGCTTCTTGACACAATAACGAACGCAGGACTTTCAGGCAAAACACAGTCGGGCAGTCTTGACGAAACAGAGTTTAATATAGTTCTTGAACTGCTCACGTCAACTCATCAGGTGGATAGTATGGACGCGTATATGAACAAGGAAGTTATCATAGAAGCGCCCCAAAAGCCGGAACCTGCAAAAGAAGAAATCAAGGCAGAGCCGAAGGTGGAAAAAACTCCCGAAAAAGCCACTGAAAAGGCTCCTGAGAAAAAGCCGCAGACTCCTGCGCCCAAGCTCAAGGTTAAGGAAGCACCTATGACCAAGCTTGAAAAATTCGAAAAATTCCGTAATGGCGCTGCTCAGACTCCAAAGAGCGAGAAGAAAGCAGAGCAGCCGCGCCGCGACAACAGAGATAACCGTCAGAGTATAAAGCCCACGACGGGAGTAAAGGGCGAAGTAAAGTTTACAGATGATTCTGCGGTTAAATCAGGTAAGGGAAGTCAGAGAATAGTAGATACAAGAACGTCTACTGTTGACCTTTCCAAGTATGATGAACGTCTTGAAAGCTTTGTTGACAACAGCAAGAAGAACTTCAGTCCCGAAAAGCAGAAGATAAAGAACAAGGGCCGCGATAACTTCTCGCGTGACAGAGAAAAGGAAAAAGAGCGCCTTGCAATGGAAAAGCTTAAAAAGCTTAACTTTGAAAAGGCTAAGAAACAGCAGCTTACAGTCCATATTCCTGATGAGATCAGTGTAAGTGAGCTTGCCGCAAGACTCAAGGTAACTGCCGCCGAGGTAGTAAAGCGCCTTATGATGCTTGGCGTTATGGCTAATGTTAATATGGTCATCGACTACGATACTGCATACCTTGTTGCCGATGAGCTTGGCGCAAAGGTAGAAAAGGAAGTTGTTGTAACTATTGAAGAAAAGCTCTTTGACGAAGCAGAGGATAATCCCGAAAACTTAGTCCAGAGAAGCCCCGTAGTTGTTGTTATGGGTCACGTTGACCACGGTAAAACATCGATACTTGACGCTATTCGTCATACAAACGTAACAACAGGCGAAGCAGGCGGTATCACACAGCATATAGGTGCATATAGAGTTAACGTTAACGGTAAAGATATAACCTTCCTTGATACTCCCGGTCACGCGGCGTTTACTGCGATGCGTGCGCGCGGTGCGATGGCAACGGATATTGCAATACTCGTTGTTGCCGCAGACGATGGTATCATGCCTCAGACTGTTGAAGCTATCAACCATGCCAAGGCAGCAGGTATTGAAATAATCGTTGCAATAAACAAAATGGATAAGCACACAGCTAATCCAGATGCAGTAAAGCAGGAGCTTACAAAATACGAGCTTGTACCCGAGGAGTGGGGCGGCGACGTTATATGCGTGCCCGTGTCTGCGCTTACAAAGATGGGTATCGACGATCTTCTTGAAAACGTACTGCTCGTTGCCGAAATGAAAGAGCTCAAGGCAAACCCGAACAGACGCGCAAAGGGTATAATTATCGAAGCAAAGCTCGACCGCGGACGCGGACCCGTTGCAACAGTTCTCGTTCAGAACGGTACGCTTAACAGTGGTGATATTGTAATTGCAGGAACGTCTGTCGGACGTGTTCGTGCGATGACCGATGAAAACGGAAGAAGAGTTCACACGGCAGGCCCGTCTGTTCCCGTTGAGATCACAGGCCTTGCAGAAGTACCTGAGGCAGGCGACGAATTTGCGGCAGTTGAAGACGAAAGAATGGCAAGAGAACTTGCTGAACAGCGTAAGGCCAAGATCAAGGAAGATTCCTTCAAGGCCAACAGCAAGGCTAACCTGGACGACCTCTTTGCTCAGATCGCAGAGGGCGTTAAGGAACTCAACATCATCATCAAGGCTGACGTTGGCGGCTCTGCAGAAGCAGTCAAGGCTTCGCTTGTTAAGCTTTCAAACGATGAAGTCAAGGTAAAGGTAATACACAGCGCAGTTGGCGGTATCACCGAAGGCGACGTAATGCTTGCGTCGGCGTCAAACGCTATTATAATCGGCTTTAACGTACGTCCCGATAAGACGGCTATCGACTCGGCCGAGGAAAAGGGCGTTGATATAAGAACCTACCGCATCATTTACGAATGTATCGACGAAGTTGAAGCGGCGATGAAGGGTATGCTTGCTCCCAAGTTCAAGGAGGTTGTACTTGGTCATGCAGAGGTTCGCCAGACAATCCACGTACCAAACGTTGGTACTATAGCAGGTTCTTACGTTCAGGACGGTAAGGTTACAAGAAACTCTGAAATCCGTGTAGTGCGTGACGGTGTTGTTATTTTCGAAGACAAGATATCCTCGCTCAAGCGCTTCAAAGACGATGCTAAGGAAGTCCTGCAGGGCTACGAGTGCGGTATCGGACTTGAAAAGTTCAACGACATCAAGGTCGGCGATATACTCGAAGCATACGAAATGCAGGAAGTCGAACGTCCGTAAGGACGGACAGCCAGGGCGCGTGTGGAGACTGAGTAAATTTATAGTCTCAACTCGTACTCTATTGTCTGATATAATTCAATTCAAAAGGCACCCAAATGGGTGCCTTTGCTATTTTAGCCTCGCCCTATGGGAGAGGTGGCACGGCGTATGGCGTGACGGAGAGGGCTTCTGAAAATATAATATTATTTCCTATTTTATGTGCCAAACGCTTGCTTTTGATTTCCGCTTTTTTAGAATTATAGAGACAAAAAGGAAATTTTATGCTATAATTTTAAAATCACCTAACCAACAGTCGATTTTTCTGACTATATAGGCGTAACGATCATGATTGAAACAAAAAGGTGCGAAATGAAAACGGACGAAATTCTGAAACTAATAGATGACAAAAACTTCATTGATAAAATTTATCAATTTTCATACCGGAGATGTAACACTTCATACGAAGCCGAAGATTTGTGTTCTGACATTATAATTGCGGTTATCTCCGCCGTGCACAAGCAAGAAAAAATAAATAATTTCTATGCTTTTGTATGGACTATTGCTCGTAGGATTTATGCAGATTGGTCTGAAAAGAAAAAGCAAAATCTTCAAATTGTGAGCATTGAAAACAGCGATTTTATGTTAGCTTCAAAAGAAGATGAGATTGATAATTTTATTGAAGAAACGGTTCAGCATGAACGAATACAAAGGATCTTCTTGGAAATTGCTTTTTTGTCTAAAGCATATCGCGAAGTAATGATAATGTACTATCTTGATGAAATTAAGGTCAAAGATATTGCTTCAAAGCTTGGGATCAGAGAAACCACAGTTAAACAACGTTTGTTTTCCGCACGAAATACTGTCAGAAAAGAGGTTGAATCTATGAATAACAGAAACTTATCTTTAAAACCTATCAGACTCGCTATGTTCGGCACAGGTAATCCGTGTGGTAATGACCCCAGAACTAAAGCAGAACGAAGTTTTTCGCAAAATCTTATTTACTTGTGTAAAGAGAAACCGAGAACAGCTAAAGAACTTTCGGACGAGCTTTGTGTTCCCATGCCGTATATCGAAGAAGAATTAGAAATTCAATGTCAAGGCGAGAACTGTGAATATGGCATGTTGCGTAAGCTTGATAACGGAAAGTATGCTATTAATGTTCTTGTGGTAGATTATAGTGAATATGATGAGGCAAATACCATATTTGAAAAATACTTGCCAGAAATTTGTAAATCCCTAAAAGAATCTATTGAAGAGAATAATGAGAATATATTGAATTTCCCATATTTAAGCACACAAACGGATATTGGCTTTATTCTTTGGTCGATGATTTCGCGCGTATTTTGGACTTTTAAAGAGGATATTATTAAAATTATTAAAGAAAAGTATTTCTCGGATGTAGTCAGCTCCAACAAACCTTTCAGCAGTGTAGCCATTGCGTTTAGAGACGAAGCAGAAGGCGAAACTCCTCGTTTTGATTTTTACGGTTGCGATGGTATAGATGCAACATCTATTGCCGGATACCGTTATGCTTTTGTTAGAAATATGTACGGTAAAAGAATTAAAGAACATTTTCATTGTGGTCACAATTTTTCTCATGATTCAAAATTGATTATGATACTTAAAACTATCGGAGGTTTACATATAGAAAAATTAAATGACGATGAAAAAGAAATAGCAGCAAAAGCTATTGAATGTGGTTACATTCGAAAAAACGGAAATATATTAGAACCTAAAATCATTGTTATTGATAAGAAACAAGAAACGGATTTTTATTCTCTATCCAATAGGTTGCATGACAATATGGGAGATATTAAGGAAAGGATAGCGGCTGAATTGTCTGCTTTTATGAGAAAGCACATACCGGAGCATCTTATGTGTGAATATAAGGTTTATAGCCAATTGATTGCCGGCATACGAATACTGTCTTGCGCTATTGAAGAATGTATCAAAGAAGGTTTGCTGATTGAGCCGGAGAGCGATCTTGGCGCGGAAGGTATGCTAATGGTGGTTGAAAAGTAAATCGTCAAAAAAAAAGGCACCCGAAAGGGTGCCTTTGCTCTTCCTATTAAATTTGTAAAACAACAGAGCACTATTTGAAACTATAACTTCACTCAGCCGCTATACGCGTATTGTCCGTCCTCACGGACTGCTCTTTTTCCTTTAATATTCTGTTGATTTTTTCAGTGTTTTTCTTGATTATTAAATAAATTACTGCCCAGATCAGTAAATAACCAAAAACAAAAATACCCGAAAAAACTAAAATGGGAGTAATGCCCCATTCAAGCCACCCGTTTATAAGATATGTTGCCAGATAGCTGATATATAAAACAGCTCCGTGAATTAAAATCGCGACCATCAGGGATAAACGCTCGATCTGATATATTACGTTCATTCCGCCTGCAATAAAGGCAAGTGCCGATAATGAGAATATGCCTAGGCAAACCTCGTTTACAGTCAGACTCTCTATACCGGTTTTATTCTGTAAAATAAGAAATAATATCGCCAAAACAACAGGACCAAAGCCGCAAGCGATAAGTCCGCGTCGCAAAAATTCCAAAATACACTTTTTCATATTTATTCATACCTCCGCCTGATTTCTGCAAAACAACGTCTTGAAACGTATTCCCGATATCCGCATCTGAATACGGCATCCACACCGCCGCTGAATACTGCATCAAAACGTAGAATACGATGCTCATTGGCAAGGGTAGATTTATTGATGCGGATAAAATAAGAGGGTAAGACTTCTTCCAGATCACGAAGTCTGTCCTGGATACGATATTGATTTTTTTGGTTATCAATTGCAATAACTTTTCTGTCAAGAACAGTTATACACTCTATTTCTTCGAATGACAATTTCCGCATCTCATCATCCCTGTACCCCATAATACTGTCTGCACCGCAATAGTTGCGTACCAGATCTTCTATCTGTTGTGTCAGAGTAGAAGGGGAGTGAACGACTGCTGTTATTTCCTCTTGTGCATTTTTATCGATAATGAGTTTATATTTCATTATATCAAATCCTTACTGATTTTTTATTTGCTTCATAAAACAGAACATTGCAAGTACTGTTATTATCACACTGTAAAAAATAATTGGCAGAATATGCGAAGCTGCAAGTTCAAAATTACCATTAAACAAAGCCTTTTCCATTTCTGCTGCATGAATAAACGGAAGAGCATTGGCTGATTTTTCAAAAATCCCACCGACAAGCTTTAAATCAAACCATACTCCAGAAAGCCACGCAGACAGATTTGTAAGAAGTGCGCCGCAAATGCCGCCAACCTGCTTAACTGTTAAAATACTTCCAAATAAAAGCCCAAGTGCAATATTGAAAACGGCTACCGGTATTATTCCTATTATAGCATAAATAATGCTTGTGCCAACAGTTAGCCCCAGAGGGATCGCAAACAGATAGCAGATAACTGTCTGAGCGATAGCGATGGGCAAGAGTGGGAGCATATACCCGACTATGAAGTCAAATCCTGTAAGCGGCGTAGTATACAATCTTTGTAACAGAGCGCTTTCACGGTCTTTGGCGATAAGGGTTGCAGAAAAAAGTGTCATAAACGATAGTCCAAACACTGTGATTCCCGGAGTCAGAGTGTCGATTTCAAACAGACTTACAGGAATGTTTGCTTGCATAGCGCTGAGAAGCAACAGTAATATTAAAGGGAAGCCCAGACCGAAGCAAAGATTGATTGGATCGCGCAATATCTCTTTTGCGCATCTTTTGGCAAAGGTTATCATTTTCATAGCTCACCCTCCTTAACAATAGAAACGAAAGCCGATTCAAAATCGGTACTTCCTGCCGCCTTGCATAATTCTTCAGGTGTTCCGACTGCAAGAAGTCTGCCGCTTTTCATAATCCCTACTCGGTCGGAAAGCGACTCGGCCTCTTCCATATAGTGCGTTGTCAGGATAATGGTAACTCTGCCTTTCAGAGAGCGAATCACTTCCCAAAGCTCGTGTCTTGCAATAACGTCCAATCCGAGTGTAGGTTCGTCCAAAAACAGAATTTCCGGTTCACTGATAAGTGCCATTGCAATACTGAGTCGTCTCTGCCATCCGCCTGACAGCTTTCCCGCTTTTCTGTGCAAAACGCCATCAAGCGCAAGTTGAGCGGAGATCTCTTTGATTTTATCCTTGGTCATTTCTTTGGGAAAACCGTAAATACCGCAGATTAGTTCCAGATTTTCTTTAACAGATAGATTAGGGGCAACGGCTGTTTCCTGAGGAGAAACAGCGATTAACTCTTTTACCTCATCAGGATTGCTTTTTATACTGTAATTACCTACAATGGCGTTACCTTCGGTGGGTCTTGTCAGACAGGTCAGCATTTTAATAGTCGTTGTCTTTCCGGCACCGTTAACGCCAAGAAGTGAAAATAATTCCCCCTGTTTGATTTCTAAATTCAGATCATCAACGGCGGTCAGCTTTTTATACCGTTTGATAAGCCCGATAGCTTTTATTGCATGCATTTGTATCATCCTCCTTATTTGCTGATACTATTATAGCAAATGAAAATGGAGAAATGTTTATTTTTGTCTCATCGGTCGAATATGACGTCTTATCGGTATTAAAGAGTGCTTATAATAATACCCCGTCCATTTTATCAAATGAGCGGGGTATTGCTTTTTGCAAATCTATAAATTTCCTCAAACAACGGAGTACGGGTGTAGATTTTAAATATGATCAAACCTCACGCGCGCTCTGGCCGTCCGTCCTCACGGACTATATGCGGCGCTCTGCAATTTCAACAAGGAGATCCTTGATGAAATTGTCTGCATCGATCGCACCCATGTCGCCGTTCTTGCGTGAACGTACGGCTACTGTGCCTTCGCTTACTTCCTTTTCACCTATTACAAGCATGTAAGGTACCTTTTCAAGCTGTGCTTCGCGGATCTTGTAACCGATCTTTTCGTTGCGCTCGTCAACTTCAACTCTCATGCTGAGAGCTTCCATCTTATCGGCAACCTTTTCTGCATACTCGTGCTGGTCAAAGCCGATGGGAAGTATCTTAACCTGTGTGGGAGCAAGCCATGCAGGGAATGCGCCTGCATACTTTTCGATAAGAAGCGCAAGTGTACGTTCATAGCATCCAATTGATGTACGGTGAATGATGCAGGGATGCTTCTTAACACCGTCACGGTCTGTATATTCCATACCGAACTTTTCAGCAAGAAGCTCATCTATCTGAATCGTGATAAGAGTGTCTTCCTTACCGAATACGTTCTTTATCTGAATGTCGAGCTTAGGTCCGTAGAATGCCGCTTCGCCTATACCAATCTTGTAGTTGATTCCAAGGTGATCAAGTATCTTCTTCATCATACCCTGGGATTTTTCCCACTGCTCTGTTGTACCGATGTACTTTTCCTTGTCGGCAGGATCCCACTGCGAGAAGCGGTAGCTTACGTCTTCGTAAAGTCCGAGAGTCTTTAAGCAGTAGATCGCAAGCTCAAGGCAGTTCTTGAATTCCTCTTCAAGCTGTTCGGGAGTACACATAAGGTGACCCTCGGAGATAGTGAACTGACGAACTCTGATGAGACCGTGCATTTCGCCCGACGCCTCGTTTCTGAAAAGTGTTGACGTTTCGTTGTAGCGCAAGGGAAGATCGCGGTATGAACGGCCCTTATTAAGATATGCCTGGTATTGGAAAGGACACGTCATAGGACGGAGTGCAAATACTTCCTTGTCTGCTTCGGGGTCGCCAAGTACGAACATGCCGTCACGGTAGTGATCCCAGTGTCCGGATACCTTGTAGAGGTCGGATTTAGCCATGTAAGGAGTCTTGGTGAGCTGCCAGCCACGCTTCTGCTCTTCGTCTTCAACAAAGCGCTGGAGAAGCTGAATCACTCTTGCTCCCTTAGGCAGAAGTATCGGAAGACCCTGACCGATAAGGTCGCTCGTTGTGAAAAATTCAAGTTCACGGCCAAGCTTGTTATGGTCGCGCTTGCGGGCTTCTTCAAGCTGCTCAAGATGAGCGTTGAGTTCATCTTTGGACGGAAATGCAGTACCGTACACGCGTTGAAGCATCTTGTTGTTGCTGTTGCCCTCCCAATATGCGCCCGTGCACTGTGTAAGCTTAAAAGCCTTTACAGCACCCGTTGAGAAGAGGTGAGGTCCTGCACAAAGGTCAACAAAGTCGCCCATTTTGTAGAACGAGATCTCCTCGCCTTCAGGCACACGGCCAATAAGAGCAACCTTGTAGGGCTCGTCTGCCTTTTCCATAAGAGCGATAGCTTCACTACGCTCAAGCGTGAAGCGCTCAAGCTTTAAGTTTTCCTTGACTATCTTTTTCATTTCGCCCTCAATCTCACGAAGCATATCGGAAGAAAAGGGTGTTTCTGAGTCGAAATCGTAATAGTATCCGTCATCAATAGCCGGACCTATTGTAAGCTTTGTGGCAGGATAAAGGCGCTTAACTGCCATAGCAAGAATGTGAGATGCTGTGTGGAAGAACACGTGCTTGCCCTCGTCATCTGCAAAGGTGAGAGGAGCAACACAGTCGCCGTCGTTAAGATTACGTGTCAGGTCAACAACCGAGTCGTTAACCTTTGCGGCGATAACCTCACGCGAAATAAGCTCTGCTTCTTTAAGCGCATCATATGCAGTTATGGGAGCATCAAAAGAGTAGTCTTTGCCGCTTATGATAATTTTCATAAATACCTCCAATTTGCCGCTTGTGCGGCAGACAAAATTTTACGTTGTCACGGGAAAATAAAAATCACCCCGGGACAAAATTGTCCGGGGTGAGGATAATATCCCCACGGTTCCACCCGAGGCTTTAACTCATTTCTATATAATTGTGACACACGGTGGTAACACGGGTGAAACTGACACGGCTTCACAGCAAGCGCCGCTCTCTGAGGACAGTTTTTCACACGGTCATGTCCGTATGCTGTACAGAAACTATACAAAAATATTCTAACATACAAGTCGTATTTTGTCAAGTGTGAATTTAAAGTAATATAAGTTTGAACAAGAAGAAAAAAGTGCAAAAACTTGAAAAAAAGTATTGACAAACGGGGAGGTTTATGGTATCATATATACCGTTGAGCGAATACGCGGGTGTAGTTCAATGGTAGAACCTCAGCCTTCCAAGCTGATTGCGTGGGTTCGATTCCCATCACCCGCTCCAGAAAAAGCACTGCTATTGCAGTGCTTTTTTCGTTAAATGTATAATTTCGTTGAAATAAATTCTAATATATGTTATAATCTTACTAAGGAGCTGATGTTATGGCAAAGTTTTCGATGAGCAAACAAAAATTTATAAATCAGTGGTTACATCATTTTGCGCCAGATCTATCTAAAAATGAATTTGAAAAGTATGTTAAAAATCAATATATCTGGCATGTATTCTCCTGGAATCTAATTTTAGCAGATAGCTTACTCATAGGAGAATCGGCTCGGCAAGCATTTAATATGATGCCAAAAAATGATTTGATATGCTGTGATATGTTTGGTAATACAGGTGTAACAGATACGCTTTTCCCGTGCTATGATACTGCCGAGAAAATTGACAGGGAACTATCGGAGTTTTATGTAGTGTCAAAAGATTATTCTTGGACTTATATTAAAACACATGAAGGCGATCTGTGTGGGCCGTATTTTTTGAAAGCTATTAAATAACATACCTACCTTGAAAGGTACCCTCTTATGAAAAATCCTTTCCCAAACTCGGATACAAACAAACGTTATTATTCATATGACTATTATCTCCGCCGTATCTATGGTAAAAAATGCCGCAGAATCCCTCTCGACGGCGGCTTTACATGCCCCAACCGTGACGCCAGCAAAGGTGTTGGCGGATGCGCTTTTTGCTCGGCAAAGGGAAGCGGTGACTTCACCGCGTCGCGTACAAAATCCATTCTTGAGCAGTACGAAGAAGTAAGCGCGTCTATTTCATCAAAGTGGGACGATAATTCGCTCAATATTCCGTATTTTCAATCGTATACAGGCACGTATGCACCCTTGTCTGTGCTTCGTGAAAAATACGAAGAAGCACTTAAAATACCCAACATCGCCGAGCTTTGCATAGCTACCCGTGCCGACTGCCTCGAAGACGACGCCGTCAGGTATATAGATGAAATATCAGAGCGCATACCCGTAATGCTTGAACTTGGACTTCAAAGTATACACAACATAACGGCTGAGAAAATGAATCGTGGACACACGTTTGAGGAATTTATCCACGGTTACAATAAAATTCGCACGCTTGCGCCGAAAGTACGTATATGCATCCACCTTATATTCGGATTGCCCTATGAGGACAGAGATATGATGCTTGAATCGGTAAGGGAAGTTGCAAAGCTAAAGCCCGATGCCGTAAAGCTGCATCTTTTGCACGTGATTAAAAATACACGTCTTGCAGAAATGTATGTGCGAGGTGAATTCGAAACAATGAGCCTTTATTCTTATGCCCAAACAGTTGTAAGTGCACTTGAGCTCCTCCCGCCCGATACGGTAATATGCAGAGTCACGGGAGACGGTGCCCCTGACGAGCTTATTGCACCCGATTGGAGCCGTAAAAAGTTTGTAGTAATGAACACGATAGACAAGCTTATGGTAAAACTTGACACGTGGCAGGGAAAGCGTTATAATATAGAATAGAATATATAAAGGAGGTTTGACGATGAAAAAGCGTTTTAAATTTACAACAACGCATATGATATTGTTGAGCTTCCTTTTTGTTATATTTATCGGAAGTTTTTTGCTGTCACTTCCTTTTGCAACAAAAAGCGGTGAGTCGGTATCATATATAGATGCGCTGTTTACGGCAACAACGGCAACGTGCGTAACGGGGCTTGTCACTCTGCCTACAGTTACTACGTGGAGTATTTTCGGTCAGATAATTATTCTTATACTCATACAGATAGGCGGACTTGGTATAATCACCGTAATGGCGGGAATCATGTCGGCGATGCACCGCAAGCTCGGCATGAAGGACAGCAGACTTTTGCAGGACGCGTTTAATCTCAACACTTTATCGGGACTTTCTGATTTTGTAAAAAAAGTAATTCTCGGAACGTTTATAGTTGAGGGTGCCGGCGCTCTTTTGTATATGATCGTGTTCGTGCCTGAGTTTGGCTTAAAGGGAATTTGGATATCCCTGTTCAATTCCGTATCCGCTTTCTGCAACGCAGGTATCGACATTATAGCAGAGAACAGCCTCGCAAATTATGCAACAAACCCGATAATTAACGTAGTTACAAGTTTGCTTATTATAATCGGCGGTATAGGATATATCGTATGGTGGGATGTACTCCGTGTTCTTAAAAGCGCACCTAAGCATAAATTCAGATGCTTTAAAAAACTCACACTTCACTCTAAAATCGTGCTTGTGACAACCGCTATACTTATATTCGGCGGCGCGGCTCTGATATTTGCTTTCGAGTATAATAATCCGCATACATTAGGCACTTATTCGTTGTTTGACAAAATACAAGCATCACTCTTTCAGTCGGTGACAACGAGAACGGCAGGGTTCTTCACGATACCTCAGGAAAACCTGACAAATGCGTCCGCTGTTCTTTGCATGCTTCTTATGTTTATAGGAGGCTCGCCCGTGGGAACGGCAGGCGGTGTCAAAACGGCTACGTTCGCCGTACTCTTTGCAACAGCCGCGTCTGCGATACGAAACCAAAACGACGTCACGCTGTTTGACAGAAATCTTTCGGTGCAGATCGCGCGTAAAGCGGTAGCGGTAACGGGAATGTCCTTTATAATAATGTTTACGTCAACGCTCCTTCTTTCAGCCGTGACACAAGCATCGGCGCTCGATATTCTGTACGAAACGGTGAGCGCAACGGCAACGGTAGGACTTACGAGAAACCTCACGCCGATTTTGAACGTATGGGGAAAAATGATTATCATAGCAACGATGTATTTCGGAAGAATAGGACCGATTTCTCTTGCAGTTGCGTTTAATCTTAAAAAGACAACGTCTAATAATATAAAAAATCCCACTGAAGAAATAAGCGTGGGATAAAAGGGGAGAGTATAGTATGAGTATCAATAAATCATATGCGGTATTCGGACTTGGACGTTACGGGTACGCAGTTGCAAAACAGCTTGCAGACAGCGGAGCAGAGGTGCTTGCAGTCGATACAGACGAAGCGATAGTAAATTCGGCGGCACTCGATATTCCGTTTTGCAAATGCGCGGACATAACCGACGCAAAGATAATAGAACAGCTCGGCATTTCCAATATAGACGTCGTTATAATTGCTATGGCAAGTAATCTTGAAGCAAGCGTTATGGCTGTCATGCTCTGCAAGGAAGCAGGGGTCAAGACGGTGATAGCAAAGTGCGCGAATGAGATGCACTGTAAGATTTTAAGCAAGGTCGGTGCGGATAAGGTCGTGTTCCCCGAAAGTGAGTCGGGAATAAGACTTGCGAAGAACCTGTTAAGCTCAGGCTTTGTGGACATGATGGAACTTTCCGACGACGTATCCATAATAGAAATGGACGTAAAACCCGAATGGTCGGGTAAAACGCTCATCGAGCTTGATCTGCGTAAAAAATATTCAATCAATGTTATTGCACTAAAGCAAGAGGGCAAGGTAGAAGTTACCGTTGACCCGACAAAGCCGCTTGCGTCAGACATGAAGCTTGTCGTTATTGTAAATACGGAAAAGCTTGGAAAGCTTTTGAAATAAAAACATTGAAAAAATTTGATTTTTTTGCAAAATAGGTATTGACAAACACACGTCTATGCGGTATAATAATTAACGTTGACGCGGAAGTGGCGGAACTGGCAGACGCGCACGTTTGAGGGGCGTGTAGTTCACACTGTACGGGTTCAAGTCCCGTCTTCCGCACCAAAACAGAAAGCAGACCATACGGTCTGCTTTTTGTTTTGTATGAAGATTAGTTATTTACTTTATCATAAAAATGTAATATAATATAATTAGACGTATCAGGGGTGTACAGATTTAATTACATAATTAAAAAGGAACAATATATGAGGTACTACACAAAAGAATGGTATGATTTAATGCAAAGATGAAGCTATACATGTTGCTTTAGAATGATCTCTGATAAAGTGTATTCTGACGAAGAAATCAAAGCTTTTTATGATAGCGATCTTGAAGAAAAAATAGAACTTGAGCGTAGCAACTATGATACTCCCCCGAATTACGATTGGGTTGATAAATTTCTTCAGACAGAGAATTTCGATCAGAGAATGGTATCTTTTCCCGATGAGAACGGTGAAGTTATTTGCTTTGATTCACCTCAAATGGCGAAAGAGTATTTTAAAGAGTATTACCAAAAAGTAAAGGAAACCAGAGAGTTACAGTTTGCTGCACGTCTGCCTTTTGATCCTTCCGAAACTATTAAACGCTTTCGCAAGCGCTATCAGATGTTACTTCGTCATGGTGCCCAAAGATTACCCGTATGGGTTAGAGAATCTGTTGATAAACGGCTTATAGCACTGTATCGTATTCCTGAAAGCGCATATAAGCGTTTGGCAAAAGAAGAAAAAGAGAATGAACGTGCTTTTCAAAAAATTGTGTCAGAAGCGTCACAAGTCTTGGATAACCAAGACATTCCTGAGGAGATAGAGTCGCAGTTCAGATTTCATGATGCCGAACTGCTTATGATAAAAAAGGTTCGTTCAAATATCGAACTCTATTTAAGCAAATGCGGCGGGGTAAGGACGAGTGATACCACCCCATATATTAAGATAATATTTAATAATGTACAAAAAATATACAGAGAAAAAGGTTTGGTTTTAAGGACTAAAATTGAAGAAGACGGCGAGCTTTATTCCAACTGCAGATACTTATACGATGAACTTTACAAAAACGAAGATGGTTACGAAGTTCATATGCTTCTTTGGACGCCTAAAGCTCTACGATATTTAACTATTCAATGTGAAAATATTGCTTTTGAAGACAATATTTCCATAGAAGTCTGACGATATTGTGAGATGCAATATAAATAATTACAATATTACAAAAAGGAGAGCGCTCGCTCTCCTTTTTATCTCAATAAAACGTAGCGACTTCCTGCTCGGGCGGGTCGGCTTTTACAAGTGCTGTAACCGTAAGTATCGGACCTTTATCTTCGTAAAGATCGTGCGCTTTCATATCAAACTTTGCGCTTATCATCACCCAGTCGCGATTGTTGAGCTTCTGCGCCTCGGGCGATATTGCAACAACAGGGCGGTAGGTAATGTCGTTTTCACAGCATACCATTACATGCCTGCCGACAACAAACGTGTTTTTCGGGAAGCGCTTGTCTACTGCAACGATGCCCTTGAACGTCACCGTCTTGCCGATATACTTCTGCGGCTCCTCGGTCATGTCTCTGTACCAGAGCGCGTAGTCGCGGTCTTCGATAACTACGTTATTTCCCTCCGTATCAAAGGGAAGCGGGTCGATAGTTTCGTCGTACTCGATATGTCCGTCGGGGTAGACGTATGAGATAGCGGCGCTTCTTGATACACCTCTCACGATTTTGTGATACGCGTCTTTGTCAACATCTGCGGGAGTTCTGTTGAGAATAACGACCTCGCAGGAATTAAGCTTGTCAACCGTCTGCGTTCTCATGTTAGCATTGTATACACCAAACTTGTTTGCATCCGCAAGCATTATCTCCTGGTATATCATCCAACCCATAGGCATTGCTTCGTAAAGGTCTGTGAGCGGCCACATTCCGTTATACTCGACCATAACGCGCACGCTGTTGTGCTTCTTCAAAAGCTTTTCAAGCACGTCGCAGTTCATGAATTTCTTGTTGTCGATAACCTCGATAGCAACGTCACACGCAAACTTCGATTTGTCGTATTCTTCCTCACCCTCTTCAAAAACAAGCAAGAGAGTGTTTTCTTTTATCGCAAAACGCTCGTCTTCGAGTGTTTCCTGTATGAATTTTGTCTTACCTGACTCAAGAAATCCTGTAAACAGGTATACGGGTACTTCATTTGCCATATTTGCGCCTCACTTATATCCCAAAAAGCTTTTCGATAGCCTCTGTGTTGAGGTTTGAGCCGATAACACAAAGTCTGCCGATAATAGCTGCGCTTCCGCTTCTGACGTCGGGTTCTCCCGGTACGTAGTCGAAGTGGATAAAGCTTCCGTCTTCTGCTTCGACGATACCTTTTGCACGAAGCACCATTCCATAGTCACTTTCGTTTTCAAGCTCTTCAAGCGCGTTTTTGATCTCATCTATCGTATATTTGCGTGTGGTTTCGTGTCCCCAGCTTGTGAACACCTCATCGGCATGATGATGTCCGTGACCGTGGCATCCGCAGCTGCATTCTTCGCCGTGTTCGTGATGATGCTCGTGGTGCTCATGATGATGCTCGTGTTCATCATGGTGATGGTCATGACAGCCGCAGTCGCAGTCCTCGCCGTGCTCATGGTGGTGCTCGTGATGATGATCGTGATCATGACAACCACAATCGCAGTCCTCATCATGATGGTGATGCTTATGATGATGGTGATGCTCATGCTCAAGCTCGTGCAAAACTGCTTCAAGTGTGTCAGAGCCTTCCATTGCATCAAGAATCATTTTGCCGTCAAGCTTGTTCCAATCAGACGTAACGATAGTGCAGTCGTGATTGTGTTCGCGTAAAAGTGCAACACATGCTGCAAGCTTTTCTTCGGAAATGCCTGCCGTATGGCTTAAAATTATCGCGCTTGCATGCTCAACCTGGTCATTGTAGAACTCACCGAAGTTCTTCATATACATCTTGCATTTGTTTGCATCAGCAACGGTTGTGAAGCTGTTAAGCATTATGTCATCACGGTCGATATTTTTTACCGCGCGGATAACATCAGAAAGCTTGCCCACGCCTGATGGCTCGATAACGATTCTGTCGGGCTTATATTCTTCAAGGACCTTTACGAGAGCCTTGGAAAAGTCACCGACAAGGCTGCAGCAGATACATCCCGAATTCATTTCAGTTATCTCAATTCCCGCGTCCTGTAAAAATCCGCCGTCAATACCTATCTCGCCGAACTCGTTTTCAATAAGGACGAGTTTTTCTCCCTCATACGCTTCTTTGATAAGCTTTTTTATAAGAGTGGTCTTACCTGCGCCCAAAAAGCCTGATATGATGTCAATTTTTGTCATTCTGTATATTCCTTTCCAAAAGAGGGGAGCATTTCGCCCTCTATTACAATTTTCATGTTATTAAAATCAAAATATTCGCTATAATATAAATAGTATATATTTTTCATCAAAAAAAGTCAAGAGATGTTAACGAATATAAGACTAAAAATTAAATGCCTATTCATAAACAGAAAACCGGGCCCGAAGCTCGAAAATTGACGGTATATTTATATTGACAAAAGTGACGATATCTAATATAATATAGATACGGACATTAAAGGCTCCGGGAAAGGACGGTCATAATAATGGCAGAAGAATTTATCGATGAAAACATATATACGCTAACAGACGAGGACGGCAACGAGGAAGAATTCGCACTTCTCGGCAGCGCAGAGATCGAAGATAAGATCTACCTTGCGCTCGTTCCTGCTTCTCAGGCAGAATCGGAGGATGCAGAGTACGTTATTCTCAGACAGGATAAGGACGAAGACGGCGAAGATATTCTCGTAACTATCGACGACGATGATGAGTTTGACCGTGTGGCTGACCTTTTCGAAGATGAGCTTTTCGGTGAAATAGATTACGACGGCGAAGACAAGAAGTAAGTTTTATAATACTTTGATCAGAACAGTCTGAAAACTACTCAAGATGTTGGAGCATGGGTTGAGATTTTCCAGCCTATATAAAGCTTCGACCTGAGCAGTCGGAAAATTTTATCAGATACTGGAGTATGGGTGTAGATCTCAAATCTCAGCATACCCCACGCGCGCCCTAAAGAAACCTGCTTGGTGCGTGATAGTCTTTCACTTGGAACCTACAATTATTAAATGGAGTCTGACTTCCGTGTATGGGTATGCAGACCTCCCGCCGCGTCCTGCTTATGTCACGACGCGTGCCGGACGCTGGGAGCACAAAGTCATGGAGAGGACACCTACCTTGCAAAAGCAGGGTTTCCCTTGAAGACTACACGGCTTGGCGGGGCAAACATAATTATCCGGCAGTCGCATTTGCGGCTGCCAATTTATTTTGATAAAAAATAAGTTTAGCGAGAAAAAGCTATTGACAATATAAAGACTCAATGATATACTATTTATGTAGTATAATAATATAGTAGATGAAACGATCTTGTCGGAGGTAACGGATGAAAAAAGCATACTCGTCACCCGAGGTTGAGACTCTTATTTTTGAAACAGAAGATATAATAATGGTGTCTGGCGAATTTGATATGAATGCGCCTGTGGCATGTGAAGATACAGAAGAAAAATAAAAGAATTTTATTGGCGCATTCCGACTCGGCTGGCGCCATTTTTGTGGTTATGGGCAGACGGGTCTCCGCCTGTCTTTTTTGCTTGAAAGGGGCAGATCATGGTACGTATAAAGCTTGCAGGGCTTGATGTTGAAATATACACCGAGAGCGAGTACATAAGAAAAAAATGCAACGACTATATAGCCGATTTTGATTCTCCCGATATTAGCATAAAGGTTAGTGAAAACGAAATCGAAAAAGAACAGGCATTGTGCCCGGGCTTTTCGCGCGACTATTATGAATTTATATGCGCCTACCGTGCTATCTGCCTGAAAATGCCGCTTTTTAACAGAATGCTGATGCATAGTGTGGTTATCGAAGCGGGCGGTCGAGGATATGCCTTTGCGGCAAAAAGCGGAGTTGGCAAAACAACGCATATGCGCATGTGGCTTGAAGCGTTTGGTGATTCTGTAACGGTTATTAACGGAGACAAGCCGATATACGCATTTGAAAACGGTAAAATAACTGCTTACGGTACACCATGGTGCGGTAAAGAAGGCTATCACACAAACCGCGGCACAGAGCTTCGTGCGATATGCCTTATAAAACGAGCAGAGCAGAACAGAATAATACCGATTGAAGCAAAGGCTGCAGCGGATCAGATATTCGGACAGATCCTCATACCAAAAAGCGAAAAAGAAGCAATAAAAACTCTCGACTTGTGTTCAGAGCTTCTTGAAAAGATTCCTGTATATGAGATGCATTGCAATATTAGCAGAGAGGCCGCAATAGTGGCGAAAGCGGCGCTTGATAAAGCGTGATGAATTTATAGAGGTAAGAACTGATGAAAATCAGAAAAGGATTTTTGATGCGGGAGGTCGCAGGGAAGAACGTAGTTATAGCTACGGGCGAAGCGGCTAAAAATTTCAATGGAATAATCAAGCTCAATGAATCTGCAACTATGCTTTGGCGCATGCTTGAGTCAGGCGCGAGTGAGGAAAAGCTCGTGAATGCTATTGTCGAAACGTATGAGGTTGACTACGTAACCGCGCAAAACGACGTATCAATGTTTGTAACGAAGCTGAAGGGAGCCGGAATAGTAGATGAGTGAAAAATTCAGGCTTTCGGATTTTGAACCTATAATACGAGAGGTTGTAGGATCGGGCGGAGAATTTGTGATGAAAACGCATGGAACTAGTATGCTCCCGCTTCTTAGCGACGGCAACGACAGCGTTGTTCTGGCAAGCAAAGCTCACTTTGAGGTTGGTGACGTTGTTTTTTATAAAAGGGCAAACGGACAGTACGTGCTTCACAGAATCGTCGGAAAACGCGCCGACGGTTTTGTTATGCGCGGAGATAATCAGATTATCAACGAGTATGGAATAACCTCAGAGCATATTATTGCTGTGATGCGCGCATTCATCCGAAATGCAAAGCGTACCGAAGTTAATGACGAAGACTATAAAAAGTACGTTTCAAGCCTTAAATTCAGATACAGAAAAAAGAAAATCAAAGCTTATATTACAAGGATAAAGAAAAAGCTTGCCTCCCCGTTTGATAAAAAGGGGGATAAGTAATGATAAATAAAACACAGTCTTATTTTTTAGAGCTTGTGGACGCGTCAATTCACGGCACGTTTGTTCCCTCAAAGCCTGAGGGCGTAAGCTTTACAGACGTGTATAATCTTGCCCAGCAGCACTCGCTTGAGGCGCTTACTTATCTTGCAATAGAAAGGCTTGAAGAAGGCCCAAAAGGTAAGCTGCTCACGTTGTGGTCTGAGCGATTTTATAAAAGCGTCATAATTGATACTGAGCAGAAAAACACCTTTGATAACACTCTCGGAAAAATGAAGGAGTGCGGTGCGCAGATAATGCCCATAAAGGGTATCGTTATGAAGGAGTATTATCCCGAAAGCTCAATGCGAAGCATGGCGGATATTGATATACTCTACCGTCACACAAGGCGCAAGGATATGCACAAGTCAATGCTCGCCGGCGGATATCTTGTAAAGTCGCACGACATTGTAAAATACCATGATACGTATGAAAGCAAGTCAGGGATAAGCGTTGAACTGCATCGATCTCTGCTTTCAAGATCAGACAGACTTTACTCTTATTTTGAGCAGGTATGGAAGAGAGCGAAGAATGCTGACGGCATATATAAAATGACACCTGAGGACGAATATCTTTATCTTATCGCTCATCAGGCAAAGCACTTCTTTGAAAGCGGACTCGGTGTAAGACCGATAGTTGACATATACATTTTCAAGCGTGCACATAAGGACGCGCTTGACATGAAATACGTACGCAAGATTCTTGGCAGGGCGAAGCTTGTCAAATTTGAAAAGATACTGTCAGCGCTTGCGGACAAGTGGTTTACGGGAGTAAGCTCAGAATATGTCAATGATGATATAGAAGAGTTTTTCCTTGCATGCGAGCCACATGGTAGCAGTACGAATTTGAGAATAAACCTGACCCGAAGAATGCTTGAAGAGGGGGTAACACTTCCCGGAGCAAAGAGGAAATACGTTCTGTCGCAGTTCTTTCCGTCGTATAAGACCATGTGTGAGGAATACCAAAGCCTTAACAAAGCACCGATACTTCTGCCGGCGTTTTGGACGCACAGACTTTTCGGAGTGCTTTTTTCTGAAAAAAACTCTCTTAAAAAGCGCTTTATTACTGCAGGTAAAAGCATAGGGCAGACAGACGAGAGGGAAGCGGATCTTGTCAGACGTGTGTATCAGTATTTCATTGATTGAATTTTTATGAAACAGAAAAAAGGCTCTCCCATAGGGAGAACTGGCAGCGAAGCTGACTGAGAGGGCTATCACACTTAAAGCGCCCTCTCCGTCAAAACCTGCGGTTTTGCCACCTCCCCCAAAAGGGGGCTAAAAGTAAAGGCACCAGTTATGGGTGCCTGCGATAAAGCAGGTTATATTGAAAAAGACATGTTCATTTAGAGCATGTCTTTTTTGCAATTTTTCGGAATATACGATACTTCTGCCAATCCCGATAAATCAAAGTCTCGAAACTTGCAGTTGTTTTTCTCTCAATTACTGAGAGATTGACTTTGATTTGACACGGTGGTATACTATAATCACAGGAACGGTACCGCCTGAATGATTTTGAAAGGATAGTTTTTATGACGATCGGACAAAACATCAAAAAACTGCGTAAAAACGCAGATATGACACAGGAGGAGCTTGCGGAAATGCTGTCCATTTCTTCTCAAGCTGTTAGCCGTTGGGAAACTGATTCCGCAATGCCTGACATATCCTTATTACCTTCATTGTGCAACATATTTAATGTTTCGGCAGATGAGCTCCTTGGTATAGATATCGTAAAACAACACGAAAAAATCAACGAAATATGCAAAAAAGCGGATGCCAAATCTTCTCGCGGTTATTTAAAAGAAGCGCGAGAAATTTTGGAGGACGGTCTGCACAAATTCCCCAAAAGTTATTTGTTGATGCATGATCTTATGTACGTTGTATCTGATCTAAGTTGTGATTGCGACTACAACGTTGAAGAAAGAACTCTTTTTAGGGAAGAAGCAATTAGGCTTGGTGAAAGAATATTGGCTTCTTGTACAGAAGATGACATAAGGAATAATGCAGTACAAGTGCTGTGTTTTTCCTATAGAGATATAGGAGATACCGAAAAAGCTAAATCGCTCGCTCAAAAAATGCCCAATATGGCAGTTTGCAAGCAATCTTTGATGTCAAACATAACTAAAGGCGACGAAAAATTTCACGCAAAACAAACAGAGATATATCTACTTTTGCAATTTCTTGAAACATGTATTTGTAATATGAATACAAGAATGGATAACGATGAATGGAGATACAGTGATGAAGAAGTTAGCATTTTGAGAGATAAATCCATTGCACTATTGGACATTATATTTGAAGATGGAAACTTTGGATTTTATCATTCCCGTTTGACTGACATCCATTCTGACCAAGCAAAATACTATGCTAAAATTAAATCCATCGAAAAAACATTGTATCACTTGAAAAAAGCATCAGAGCATGCCATTGCATTTTTGAATTGGGATCAAGACGGCGAATACACATGCTTACTTTTCAAAGGAATGAGGCGAGAAAAATTTTCAACAAACGATACTCGCAACAATGCGCTGTATTTACTTGAAACAATGAAATCCAAAAGATTTGAGCTTTTATTTGATAACGAGGAATTTATCCATATCAAAGATCAATTAGAACCTTTGGCGCAGCATTGGTAAAACATGCAAACATGTCATCATTACCCCGCCTTGCGCGGGGCTTTGGTGAGGCGAATATCTGTGAGAACACATACGGTAATTGTGAGAATCAAATTAATAACAGAAAAGGCACCCGTAACGGGTGCCTTTAACATTATTATATAATATCAGAACAAACCTGAGATCTTACCGTTTGAATCAACGTCGATCTTTTCAGCAGCGGGTACTTTGGGAAGTCCGGGCATCGTCATGATGTCGCCTGTGAGGACAACAATGAATCCTGCGCCTGCCGATACGCGAACGTTCTTAACCGTGATCTCAAAGTTTTCGGGAGCACCGAGCTTTGTGGGATCATCGGAGAACGAGTACTGTGTTTTCGCAACGCATATAGGAAGATTCCCAAAACCGAGCTCTTCAAGCTTGTCTATCTGCTTCTTAGCGGCAGTGGTGATAACAGCGCCCGTACCGCCGTAGATGCGGCGTGTGAGCTTGTTTATCTTTTCTTCGATAGAAAGCTCTGATTCGTAGCTGAATTCGAAATTGTTTTCGCCTTCTTCGCAGAGACGTACTACCTCGTGAGCAAGCTCAATTGCACCGTTGCCGCCGTCTGCCCATACGGTAGAGAGCACGCAGTTTACGCCAACCTCACGGCACTTCTTTATAACGAGCTCTGTTTCAGCGTCTGTGTCGGTGGGGAAGCGGTTTACCGCAACCACGCAGGGAAGCTTGTATACGTTTGTTATATTTGAAACGTGACGCATAAGGTTAGGAAGACCTGCTTCAAGAGCTTCAAGGTTTTCACAGCCAAGCTCTGTCTTTGCAAGACCGCCGTGCATCTTGAGCGCACGTACCGTTGCAACAACTACTACCGCAGAGGGCTTAAGACCCGCAAGACGGCACTTGATGTCGAGGAACTTTTCAGCACCAAGGTCAGCGCCGAATCCCGCTTCTGTAACTGCATAGTCGCCTGTCTTCATAGCCATGCGTGTTGCAATAACTGAGTTACATCCGTGAGCGATATTGGCAAAAGGTCCGCCGTGCACGAATGCCGGTGTTCCTTCGAGTGTCTGAACAAGGTTGGGCTTGAGCGCATCCTTTAAAAGTGCGGTCATCGCGCCAACAGCCTTGAGGTCGCCCGCAGTAACGGGCTTTTCATCGTAAGTGTAACCAACGATTATTCTTGAAAGTCTTGCCTTTAAATCGTCAATGGAGCTTGCAAGGCAGAATACAGCCATAATTTCGGAAGCAACCGTAATATCGTAGCCGTCTTCGCGCGGAACTCCGTTTACTCTGCCTCCGAGACCGTCTGTAACAAAACGAAGCTGACGGTCATTCATGTCAACGCATCTCTTGAACGTGATCCTGCGAGGGTCGATGTTGAGCGCGTTACCCTGATATATGTGATTGTCGAGCATAGCCGCAAGAAGATTGTTGGCAGCACCGATTGCATGGAAGTCGCCCGTAAAATGAAGGTTGATGTCTTCCATAGGGATTACCTGAGCCCATCCACCGCCTGCTGCACCGCCCTTAACGCCGAATACAGGACCGAGAGAAGGCTCTCTGAGTGCCGCAACTGCGTTCTTACCTATCTTGCGAAGACCATCTGTAAGACCAACTGAAGTTGTTGTTTTGCCTTCGCCTGCAGGTGTGGGTGTTATAGCTGTAACGAGGATAAGCTTGCCGTCTTCGCGCTTTGATTCGTTTAAAAGGGCATAATCTATCTTTGCCTTGTACTTACCATACTGTTCAATATATTTTTCATCAATACCCGTTTCTTTTGCAACATCCATTATAAACTTGGGGGTTACGGACTGTGCTATTTCAATATCAGACTTATACATAGTTCTAACTCCTTATACAGTTTTATCTTGAAGAGGACATCGTATTCTTAAGCATAACGTCGTGAGCGCCACCCTCAACGATACTCGTTGCGGAAACAACGGTCATCTTCGCGTTCTTCTGAAGATCGGGAATGTTTGTAACGCCGCAGTTGCACATCGTGGACTTAACCTTGTGTAAGCTCTTGGCAACGTTATCGTGAAGAGGACCTGCATATACAACGTAAGAGTCAACGCCTTCTTCAAACGCAAGACCGTTCTTCTTTCCACCAAGGTCGTATCTCTGCCAGTTACGCGCACGGTTGGAGCCTTCACCCCAATATTCCTTAACGTACGTGCCGTTAATGAAGAGCTTGTTTGTGGGGCTCTCGTCAAATCTCGCGAAATAACGTCCGAGCATAAGGAAGTCTGCACCCATAGCAAGAGCGAGAGTCATGTGGTAGTCGTGAACGATACCGCCGTCAGAGCATATCGGAATATATACGCCCGTCTTTTCAAAATATTCGTCACGTGCTGCCGCAACCTCAATAAGCGCGGTAGCTTGGCCGCGACCGATACCCTTCTGCTCACGTGTAATACAGATAGAACCACCGCCAACGCCGACCTTAATAAAGTCTGCGCCAGCATCTGCAAGGAAGTTAAAGCCGTCTCGGTCAACAACGTTACCTGCCCCAACCTTAACCGTGTCGCCGTATTTTTCACGGATGAAGTCGATTGTCTTTTTCTGCCAGCAGGAATATCCGTCGGACGAGTCTATACAAAGAACGTCTGCGCCTGCTTCAACAAGAGCGGGAACGCGCTGTTCATAGTCAAGCGTGTTGATGCCTGCGCCGATGATATAACGCTTCTTGGAGTCGAGAAGTTCCTGCGGATTTTCCTTATGCTGAGAATAGTCCTTGCGGAATACGAAGTAGACAAGCTTTCCGCTTTCATCAACTAAAGGAAGGGAGTTTAGCTTATGCTCCCAAATTATATCGTTTGCTTCCTTAAGTGTAGTACTTGCAGGAGCAGTGATGAGCTTTTCAAGAGGAGTCATGAATTCTTTAACCTTTGTATCGGTGCTCATTCTGCTGACTCTGTAGTCACGGCTTGTAACAACACCTAAAAGCTTACCGTTACCTGTACCGTCATCGGTAATTGCAATAGTATTATGATGCTTTTCTTCAACGAGCTCGAGAACGTCGGCGAGAGTGCTCTCGGGAGTGAGGTTAGAGTCGCTTGTAACAAAACCGGCTTTATAAGCTTTTGCACGGGCAACCATAGCGGCCTCGTCTTCGATAGACTGTGATCCATAAATAAATGAAACGCCACCTTCCTTTGCAAGGGCAACAGCAAGAGTGTCGTTTGAAACAGACTGCATGATAGCCGATACCATGGGAATGTTAAGAGAAATCGCAGATTCTTCACCGCGCTTAAACTTAACAAGGGGCGTTTTAAGACTTACGTTTGCCGGAATACACTCAGGGGAAGTATATCCGGGGATAAGAAGGTATTCACTAAAAGTTCTTGATGGTTCGTTGTAGTAAAAAGCCATAAGTTCCTCCGTATAATTTTTGCATTATATTTATTAAGATATAGTATACAACATTTTTTTATAATTTTCAACACTTTTTTTACAGCCGATTTCATTTTTATCACTTTGCATAAATTATTAGCACTAAAATACAATAAAAATTTCCGAATAATTATTTTGAAACCGAAAATTGACCGTAATTTACACTCAGATAAGATAAATCCTTGCAAAGATAACGGGTATGTGCTAAAATAATAACGTAAATAAACTATATGTGAGGAGATTTACCAATGCCAAAGGACACTACAAACTGCAGAATTCTTTCTCCCGAATATGAATGCTTGGAGCGTGAAAAGCTCGAAGCTCTTCAGGGTCAAAGACTGCATGATACCGTTGTACACGTTTATAAAAACGTGCCTATGTATAAAGAAAGAATGGATGCTCTCGGAGTAACTCCCGATGATATCAAAACAATAGATGATATAACGAAGCTTCCGTTTACTGATAAGCCTGATCTCCGCGATCATTTCCCGGACGGACTTTTCGCCGTGCCGCGTAAGGAGATCGTGCGTGTTCAGGGCTCATCTGGAACAACGGGTAAGCCGATAGTTTCGGGATATACTCAAAACGATATCGACGTATGGACGGAAATGGTTGCTCGTGCGCTTGCCGCTGCCGGATGCACGGATGAAGATACTATTCAGGTTACATACGGCTATGGACTGTTTACAGGCGGCCTTGGCATACATCAGGGTGCGTCAAAGCTTGGCGCAATGGTAGTGCCTATGTCAAGCGGAAACACGCAAAGGCAGATAATGATGCTTAAAGAGCTTGGAGCAACGATGATCTGTTGTACACCTTCATACGCAACGCTAATCGGTGAAACGATCCGCGAAATGGGAATTGACCCGAGCGAGCTTAAGCTTAAGAGCGGATGCTTCGGCGCAGAGCCTTGGACTGCTGAAATGAGAAACAACCTTGAAGGGCTTCTTGATTTCAACGCACTTGACATTTACGGCCTGACAGAAATCGGCGGTCCGGGCGTTTCGTTCGAGTGCACGGAAAAGTGCGGCATGCATATCAATGAAGACCACGTTATCGCCGAAATAATCAATCCTGAAACAGGAGAGCATATGCCCGACGGTACTCCCGGAGAGCTTGTTTTCACAACCATAACAAAAACGGGTCAGCCGATGATAAGATACCGTACGCACGACATATGCACGATAACAAAAGAGAAGTGCGCATGCGGCAGAACCACGGCGAGAATGGGCAGAATAACAGGCAGAAGCGACGATATGATAATCGTTCGCGGAGTAAACGTGTTCCCGAGCCAGATCGAATCGGTAATAGTCGGAATAGAGGGCGTTGCGCCTCACTATATGCTTGTTGTAGGCAGAGAGAATTCGTCTGATACACTTGAAGTACAGGTGGAACTCAATCAAGATATGCTCTCAGATACAGTAAGTGATATAGAAAACCTCAGAAATAAAATTTCCGAGCAGATCAAATCGGTAGTCGGTGTATCTGCAAAGGTAACGATAGTACCGCCGAAAACATTGCCGAGATTTGAGGGCAAGGCTAAGCGCGTAATAGATAACCGTAAGCTTTAACAGGAGGGAAAGAGATGTATATTAAGCAGATATCTGTGTTTCTTCAGAATATAAGAGGAACACTTTATACATTAACCGAATTTTTAGGCAAAAACAACATTGACCTTAAGGCAATATCCGTTGCAGATACGGCGAATTTCGGTATAGTTCGTTTTATAATCGACCAGGATAAGATTGACGAAGCAGCAAGCCTTTTGCGCGACGGAGGATATTCTGTTCACGTAAACCACGTTATATGCGTATCCATTCCCGATAAGCCGTCGGGACTTGCGCAGATCCTCGGCATGCTTGAGCGCGAGCATATCTCTGTTGAATACCTGTATTCATTCTTCAGAAATACAGGCAATAACGCGGTGCTGATCCTCAGACTTTCTGACAGAGAAGCAGGCGCAAAGCTGTTTGAAAAAGAGGGCGTACACATGTTTACTCCCGCAGAGCTAGCTTGACCAATAATAAAAGCAAAAGGCAGCAAGTCAAAAGAGACTTGTTGCCTTTATGCTTGCAGTAGCTATAAATAGCACATTATTACTTTGCGCTTGCCTGAGCAGTATTATCTGCCTTACCAAATACATTATTAAACTCGCCAACGGCGGCTTCAATAAGCATCTTTATCTCAAGCTCGGTTATCGTGATACCCTTAGATGCAAGCATCTCGCTTACGGAAATTACAACTTCGTTGTACTTTGCCTCACCGTGCAAGTCCTTGTATAGCTGTTCAACAGCCTTTACACACGTCTCAACAACGTCTTTTTTTGTCTTGTCGTTTATGTACTTGGTATAAAGTGACTTTATCCAAAGCCCGATATAACCGGCGATAGCAGTAATAAGCGTGTATAAAATCATAGTACCGTATTCATTAATAAATTCTGTAATCATGCTTCACTCTCCTTGTATGTAGTGTAGGGGTATGGGTTAAAGACTGCAAATATAATTAATTAAAATGCGCGTAATGCCCGTGGGTGCTACCCACCCGTATTCGTTAATAAATTCTGTAATCATTTGTGTTACACTCCTTGTACAGTAAATTTAATATTATAACAGGGTACGTGTGGCTCATGCAAAATTTGCATGAGCCACACGCGCACCCTGCCTGTACGGGCTTTCGTACTACATTCGTTCTCCAAGCTTGCGCCAAAGCTCGCTTGCGAAGGGGTATGCATCTATGTACTTTACCGTGTGCGGTAAAAGTCCAAGCCTTTTTATAACCCCCTCACGACCGCACTTGCCCTCTTTTGCGCGTATAGCAAACGCAAGCTTGCGACACAGATCAGCCGACCAAGCGTATCTGTTAATATACGCCCGCGTGCCCTCTGTAAATCCGCACGCCTTGACAACCTCATCAGAGTAATACTCTCGCTCGCTGATCTCACATATCGCATTAGGCAAATTCAGATATGCTGCCGCATCTGTTGCTTTCAAATTGCCCGGACGAACTTCAAAATGAAGATGTTTGCCAAACGAATAACCCGTACTGCCCATAATGCCGATAACGTCACCGGCTTTTACGCGCTTGCCGGCAGAAGTAAGCCTCTTACTCAGGTGACAATAATAAATAGTATTACCGTCATCGCCCATAACGGCAACGTAATTACCCCACTGCCACGTTGGATTAGACTTGTCCGTCACCATCTGCGACCATAATACAATACCGTTAGACACGGAAACGACTTCATCTGTTTTTGTCCCAACTAAATCAAGTCCACCGTGAAAGCATGCCGTACCGTATAAAACCCTGTTACCGTACGGAGAGGTTATTTTAATATTTCCTTTAGAAAATGGTAATATTATATCATTCACGCTCCCTTCCGTCATGGTAGGTTTCAAGAATAGTAATACGGTGATCAAGCTTGTCTATCCGCCTGCCGTGCTCGCTGATGCGCCTGTTGCTTGATTCCATTCCACTATTTAAAGTATCAATAGAACAATTAAGCTTTGTAATGCTTGTGTTAAGCTTCAGCAATGGAGTAGCAATGCTTATAACAGCGCCAACAAGAGTTATAAGTCCAACAATTATTTCCCAGGTCATATAGCCTCGCTCCAACCGTAGACACCGGGCTCCCATACGTTGTTGTCAACGTCGCTCGTCCACGTTTTGCCATTATGCGAAACTGTGTCTCCTGCCATATACGGATTTGTACTGTCGGGCTGCTCCCATGCAGGAATAAAATTCTCGTCAGGTATCAGCACCCTTGCAAATAAACTCGGACTTATATCGGGCGTCCACGAGTCTTGGGATAGATGAGACTGTAAAACGAGATATAAAACCTCATTGTACCTGATTCTTTCTCCAACAGTGTAATTCTTGCCTGAACTCCACTTGGGATAAAGACTAACGGCCTCAAGCGAATCGTAAGTATCAAGTCCCTGAACGGCCTTTTCAATAAATCCGCGCATCTTTTTTGCATATTCTGTGAGTGTCATTTATTCCACCCCCAGAAGTATCTTTGCCGCCGCAAGCTCTTCTTCAAGCGCAGCGATACGTTCTTCATTTGTTGGTGTGGGTGTTATTGCCTCAGGAGCATCACATTCAACCCACTCACCGTATATAACACCATCGCGCTCAGTATATACCTTCTCGTAATACTTGAAGTTGCCTTCGTCGTTTTCAGGATAATCGGCTTCAATAACAGGCAGATATCCCGCTTTTATATACTGCTCGGGAGCAGGGTTAAAAACCTGAAACACCTTATTTGTACCACGGACCTCAATTTCGCAGAGCAAATCAAGAGGAGCAGGCTCAAGTATACCGTTTAATAATTTTGCGTACATTTTCATCCTCCTTACGTATGAGTAATATATTTAACGTCTATTTGAACGTCACTCAGATTGCCGACGGCGCTTATCTGCCCAAAACCGTCAGGCTGTGTAATCTGCACAGGCTCGACATACTCTGTCATCGGTTCTTTAAGGGCGTAAATTATCTTAACAGGAGTACCGGCATTGTTCTCGGCAATAAGCCAGTTGTTGAACTTTTCCAATGTATTAATCTCACTGTCCCATGCAAATATAAACGGACATTTTGGAGTACCTACTATGTATATATTTCCTCCTGCGTTGCCTGCTTTAGTAATAAAATGAGATGAGATTACAGCTGCAGTAGCCTTTGCTTCTCCGGGCGTGCCGTACCAAAGATTAAATCCGGTATATCCCGAAACAGAGGAAGTTGTTAGGTATGTCGAAAAGACCTTAACACCGTCAGCAATTATCTCTGCAATGTTGCGCGTGACGATTCCCTTACAAACGTCCCATACGTCTGCATATTCTCCTGCACTGCGAAGTATAGGGGTTGAAAATTCAGCGTTTGACAGTATAAGCTTACCATTGAAGCTTGATAGCGTAACCGGCTTATCCTTTTCAGGAGTGCCGTTCTGAATACTTTTGCCATACACTTTAACTTCCGGCATAACGCATTTTACACTGTTATCAAAGCTTACCGTACCAATACCCACAGCTTCATTAGTCTTATACTGCGCCGTCATTATATCGTGTAAGCGTCTTATCATCCTATCACCGTCCAGACGCCGATAATAAAGTCGCTATAAGGTATAAACGAAAGCATGTAGGTTTTGCCCTTCTCAAAAACAGGGGTAGCAACGGCCCACTTTACAGTTGCAGGGGAACCGATAGAAACGATGTACTCGTTATTTTTAAAAATCACGATAGCCTGCGAACTTTCAGTCGGGTCTGCATCACTGCCGTCATAGTTTTTGGTAAAATCGAAATCAAAGTAGATCGAGCCCTCTTGTGTAACGGTGATATGGTTTTCGGTATTGTTATAGACCGTAAACGGTCTCGGCGGATTCTGTGTAAATACAACATCTGCAAATCCGCTTTCTCCGGGATCTCCTTTATCACCTTTTGTAATGCCTTTTACCAGCGACTTAATAAGCGCGTATAATTTTATATCCATAAATATTCATTCCTTTCATTAACGGTTGTAGTCATCATGGAGAACGTACTCTCTTGTAAGTGATAATAACGTAAATTTACCTAAATTGCCCGTTTCAAGAGATACCTGCATATAATCGGCTCTTTGCGGTAAAAGCGGGAACTCGTGAACACAGATTTTACCGTTACCGTTTATTTTACCGATTTCCCGAAGTTCATTCCCGTCAAAAGAAGCCTTTACGGTTACAACACTTCCAACATCGGTTTTCATTTTAAAAATAAGCTTGGAATAAGTCTTTTTAGAAATTGTATTTTCGTAAAAAGGAGCAAAAAGCACATATTTTTTCTCTGTGTTGATAAAGGCCAAATCTAAGGAATCGGCGTCTGTTATAAGATGGATGAAGCAATAATCGCCATTAACCTGAATTCCGGCCAGACTTGAACCGTACCTTGCAAATGAAGTATATACGTTAGTGTCACAATACCATAAATTATTTTTCGGATCATACACATATGTCTTGTTTTTACCGGAAAGATAATACTTTTTTCCATCTGTTCCTGCCACCATGTCTGTCATAGCATCATCCGGCTCAAAATCAAGCTTTTTAGGGGAGGCGCCGTCATAGCGCATGATGCCTGTATCTGAAACGTAGTATAATGAGCCTGAAACGAAAGCGATGCTTCTCGGATTGTATTTCGACAGAGAAGCGGCAGGTGTAACACTTATCTTGTATCCGTTGTATACCCTGAGAACTTTGATAATTGCATTTTCCGTAAAGAAAACGGGAACTCCGCCATAATCAGCGCAACCTATTATATCACCGGGAATTCCCGAATCGAACGTTACAGGTGAGTCTATGGTATTGCCATCACCCCAACTGAAAATATCATGAGGAGCACACGCATAAATAATGCTGCCCTTTGCACCCCATATTCTATCGCCAACACTGACTGCACAGTCAAGGCTGGGTACGATTCGTTTTATCATGATTTGACCTGCGCGTGAAGACAAACCGGTATTTAGATTAACAGCGCCAACATTGTTTTTGACACAAAAGTAAGTGTCACCTATCTCGACGATTTCTGTACCTGTTGATAATGATTGTATTTCACTTGAGTATGCTGCACCCTGTACTAACATACCAAAAATCATGACACGATCTCCGACTTTAAACTTGCTCAGATTTATACTGCTTGGATTACCGCTTCTGAAAAAGCTGATTTTTAAGTAATCGTTACCCACAGCGCCGTTATCTCCAACAGTTGCAATCTTAGCTGAACCTGTAGAAGCGTATTTCCATACATAAGCAGAGTCGATAATGGAGTAAGTATATGTAACAGTACTGTAAAAATTTGTAGTGTCGGGAGCTACACCGTTACCCCACACTCCGCCTGAATAAGTGAAGATCAAACCATCTTCAGTGTTATAGTATTTATCGCCATCTTCAGCGCTTTCAGGAACTGAATCGGAGACACAAAGGAGTCTGATTGAATCGTTTATGGTATAATCTGCACTGAATGGTTTTAGCCCGTCTGAATCGGCATAATAATAAGAAATTTTATGAGAGAAATAATACTTGTCAGGGAAAATAGCGATAGTGTCGTCTAAAACGGCGAAATTCTTGATACCTTTGCTTATACTTCCGTATATTACATTATCATATATAAATCCGGAATTATAAGCAATAAATATTTTTTCGTCGGCGCCGAGTGTCCCCGGTGCCCTCATTGGATTTGTGTGATTATACAAGCGCTTGATTCCTGAAGTTGAAAGGGCGGGGAAATTATCGCTTGAAAAATTGTTTGCAATAAGTATATCGCCGTCAGACGCTATTTCCGGGTTTTTTATTCCTTTGAAAGTATCGGTTGTGCTTATCTGGCGTTTTTCAGAAAAGGACGGTTCTTTTGATATCATTTTCCAATTACCTCCTCAAGTGCACTTAAGCGTATATCAAGCTCGGTTATTGCCGAAATAATTGCATCAAGATAAGCTTCTTGGCTTTCGGCAAGATCATTATTATTTATATTTACCATAGCGTGATCCTCTGCTTTTGATTCTTTCTTGTCTTAGCAAGCTGTAATGCAAGCTTGTTCCAAGCCGCCTCAAATTGTGAAAAAGAGTTTTCGTATCTGCCGTATTCGCCATTTAAAAAATCTATAATACCAAACAGATAAAGATAATAAATACTATCATCAGGCTTGTCGAGAGAAAGTGAAGACGGGTCATAGACAGGGCTTTCTTCATCTAAAAGCTCGCTTTTTATTCTGAGTTCAATAGACTCAAGAAAATCAGCAAGCTTGTCTGCAAATGGGTTAGGCCTTAGCGCATTAACCTCTGATAAAACCTTATCGGCACTGCTCATATAGCAGACCAGCCTTCCGGAAATTTTATATACATCGAGGTCTTTGAAAGAGCGTCAGATCCAACCGGCGCATCAGCGGGAAGATTATTAAAATCTATATCCGAATCCATGATATAATGGCGTATTTCGGAAGATTCACCAAGGGAATTTTTTATAGTTTCAAAATGTGTTTCTCTTATCATAAATCTTTTCCTTTCTGTGCAAACTTGACTTAAAAATAACGTTCCATTTTGCCGTCTTTCATAAGAAAATCAGCATTAACAGTTGCAACCGAATCCTCTGAATCGGAAATAACCTTTGCAAATGAACGCTTTATTTTAACAGGAACACCGCGCTTGATTCTGCACATGTATCCGTTGATTCCGACAAGAACGTCATCCTTATACTTATCTCCGTCCTTGAAAAGCCTGATCTCAACGTAGTCGTCAGCTTTCTTTGCAGAAACGTCGCGTATCACTCTTGTATCAGATTTTATATCTGATTTTGACGACTCTTCAATAGCTTTGATTTTTTCTTCATATATTTTAGCAAGAGCTTCAAGCTTTTCTTCAAGCTGTACTTTCTTTTCTTTTGCTTTAGTGTTGTTAGCTTCCATGATTGATCCTTTCTTTGACTTAAGGGGGCATAATGCCCCCAAAAGTCTTCTTTATATACTTAATTTATTAGTTAGAACCCGATTCAAATGAAGAAGCGGTTTCAATACGTATAAGTGCCTCCTGTGCAAGCACGCAAGCCGAAATAGCCGCTTTCCAGCCGATAGTAGCACGCTGATTTATCGGGTCACCCGTGCCGGCAGAGCCAAGCTGCTTGACGATGTGCTCAAGGCCGCCGCCGATAATATCGATAACGCCGTATGCATTGGCGCCGATAACGAGAGTGCAGTAAACGTCGCGGCCAAGGCAGCCTGCATTTGCCGCATAGGCCTTATCGTTGTTTTTGTATGTAGAAACAGGTGCTTCTTCAAGGTAAACTATGCCATTTTCAGTATCGACACCTGCAACCTTAACCGTTTCAACCGTTGAATTCTCCTCGTTATAAAGCTGAAGAGACTTTCCTATAAGACGTGTTGCATCCTCAGCAGAAAGGGTATCTTTAACAGTAAGAGAAAATTTAGTGCCAACACCCGCGCCGCTTGTGATCTGTGCATCAGAACCGGCAGTAACATACGATGCAATCGTAAGATATTTGCTCTTAGTCTGCGAAACGAGCGCATCAGCCTCGATGATCTTTGCTTCAGTTGATTCAACGAAACGAACTCCGCCGATCTTACCGATCTCACCATTGTAGAGATCAGCAGGATCACAGTAGCTCTTAGGCTTTTCCCATTCGGGGTCGTTCATAAGGTCGTATGCTACGTCGGGGTGGATTATAGCAACGTAAGAGCCATTGATCTTTTCAACATTCTTGGATTTAAGAGCGCGAGCAGCACGTCTGATACAGTCAACAGTAAGGTAATGATTACCGCTTGTCTGACCGCCTACAAGCTCAAGTCTTGAGCTAACACTGCCTTCGCCATACTGTACGTTGGTACCTGAAGAAATAATTACGTCTCTGATAACCGAATCGATAGTTCTTCCTGCCTGTGAACCGAGAAGCTTTGTGGCTTCAACAACATTGTTGTCAATGGCTGTCATAAGAAGCATGTCGGAAAGCTCAATGTAGGCGCCGTACTGATAAACGGTTGCGCGAACAGTAGACATTTCCATGGAAGTACCTGCGGGAGTCACACCCTCAACAAGGGGAGCAGAAGCCTTGAGAAGAGCAGAGTATCGTCTGAATTCCACAGTCTTACCGCCGTTTTTGGGAATGGGTCTCTTCTGACCGAACTGAGCGTGAACAAGAGAAGGCTCAGCGTTGTCAATAAGAAAATCACTGTAGTATGTCTTCATGTCAAGTGAGAGGGAATCGGAAGAAGTGTTTTCTGTATATACGTTAACGCTTCCTTCGGTTGTCATAACGTTTTCACCTGCAGAAAAAAGTGTAAGAATATTGTTTTTCATGTTTTCTCCATTCTGCCGTCATAGACGGCGCAAAATATTGCTTTGTCATAATCAGACAAAACTTACTTTTTCGCCCGCCATAACGCGTCTGGCTATTTCCGCGCGTTCTGCGCGGCTTAGCTTAGAAACGTCGCGTTTAATACTAATGCCGCTTTGAGAAGCAGAAGCTGATTCCTGAATCCTGATTCCGCGAGCCTTTATGCTATCAAGCGTTGCACGTACAGCTTCGCGGTGAGCATCTTCCTTTGCCAGCACGATGATCTCGTTTAAATGAGCAGTATCGTACGCAAGAGCAGTATCAACACCACAGTTGTAAAGCGTTCTGAACGTGTCGTTTTGAAGCTCTCGCTCAAGATCAAAATCAGGATGAGACAGAATAAAATCTTCACCCGGCGGGCAGGGTGTGTTGTGAAGATGTATAGCTTCAAGTTCACTTATTCGTTCTTTTGCAGCCTTAAGGGCAGCTTCTGTTTCTTTAGCCTCCTTAAAACGGCGGTTGATCATTTTCTGAGTATCTTCAGCATATAAATCCTTGTGTGCCCTGATGAACTCATCATAAATCTCACGCCTTGTTTTAGTAGGCTTTTGACCTTCCGCGGTGTCCGGAATTTCGTTTTCACCCGTGTCGGTGCCGGGCATTTCGGCATTGACTTGGTCGCTGATACCGTCATGGATCTGTGCGGCGTCCGCAGGTACGGTATCATAATTTACATTTGCTTCGCCCGTGTTTACGCTCTTTGAAAACAGCGTAAGTAAAGAATATATCATAGGAATTCCTTTCCGGCATTTAAGCCGTTGATAACTTAAATTTACTCAGACATGTTGCATACAAGCTTTATATTTTCGGGATATTCCGCCGCAATAAGCTCGAGCGTTTTTATAACAACTCTGAAACATGAGCGACAGTCTTTTGTGTCTGAGCATCTTATAAAAGCCTGTCCGCTTGAAATTTCGGTGTGCAGAGCCTTTTTTGATATAGCTGCACAAAGGCCGAGTATAACGCTTGAAACCCCGGCGCACACAATGTCTGACCCATAAGGTGCATAATCTGCGTGCCCTATAGCCGAGAGCGAAAGTGTTTTGCCGCTTTTTTGTATTTTGATATCTATCACAGGCTTTCCTCCGTGTAAAGATCTTTAGCCCTATGGACTGCCTGCTCAATTTTTTTGTTAACCCCGACTCCCTTCGAAGTGGAAACTGAAGAAGTTTTAACGTCGTTTTCTCTAAGCTTCATTTTGCGGAGATTGTCAATTATGTTTCTCTTTCCTTCAAGCTCCATCTGATCAAGCGCAATAATAGCTTCTTTTACGTTTTCGCTCTTGAAAAATCCCAGCTTGAATAAATTTATGATTAGCTCGTTCTGAGCAAGCCTTGAAAATACCGAGCTTTTCTGGGCACGTACCTCGACGTCAAAAACAGGCAATCTGTAAAGGATCTCTCCGCCAAATTCACTTTTCTTTTCGGAAAGTTCTTTTCCCGAAAATCTTATGTATCCAAACCCATCTTCATTAGGACGTGTGATCCTAAAGCAGCGTTCTTCCGTATAGAATTGCCTTATAAGCTCAATAACAAGCTTAACAAGCTTTATATAAGCGTCCCACGAGCCTGAAATGATATCGCGTGAAACCTTATTTCCAGCTTCCTGAACTGCCGCAATAGCAACACCGGACGTAAGATTGTCCGAGCCGCCATAATTTACAACGCGGTTAGACGTTACCTCGCGCATCTCATTTATTTTGGAGTCGCGCACGGTAATAACCGAGGAGTCAATAGCAGGAAGCATTATCGGTTTAAACCTTTCTTCCGAAAGATCTCCTTCAACCTCTACAATGGGATTGTTCCAGTCTAAGAATTCGTCACGGTTGAGACCCACGTTCTTTTTCATCATATAACGGGGCTTTGAGGACATTATTGAACGTTCAAGAATATTCTCATCAAGCTTGTCAATATATCTCTGAGTCCCCTTGGTTATAGCTATAAGACCGTATCCAAAAGGAGAGTTTCCTTCGCGGTACAGTATATCCAATACAAAAGGATATTTACCGTGCTCATAAAATCCAAGAGACGCGTTTTCGTCATTTTCAGATGCATACAAAATCGTATCGCCTATAAATTTAATATAATGAAGGAGTGTGCGTGTTCCCGACTTTTTCTTGTAGTACCAATCAACGATAACGCACTTGCTATTGTCATCACTGCCTAAAAAACCTGAATTGTTAATAATATCTTCTTTTGTTAACCACGGATATTTTTCTAACGTTTCTTCATAGCCTGCCTGCGAAACGTAAAATACGTTTCTTGAATCTTCAAGCGAGAGAACAGACGCCTCGCAGTAAAGATTAAGTAAATCTATTCTTCTTATATCAATGTCGCCAAGCCCGTTTTCAGCACAAGGGTCCCAGAATACACCGTAAACGGCAGTTCCGTGCTTTAATTTGTCATATTGAGCATCTGAATACGTGCTGTTAAATGAAAGACGGTCGAATATTACCGGTAATACGGAATTGAGTGCATCAGCGGCAGGTATGTCACTCTCCTCCCTTGCAAGACATACAGGCGAAGGAATATTTTCAAGAATATCAGCATGCTTGTTGATAACGGTAGAAAACATCCAGGACGATGCGGGAGACGGCATGTCGGTAGAACGCGAAAGCGGAGTGTCAAAGTGTCTTGAATTCCAGAATTTTTCATCAGAAATAAGTCTTTCTTCAATTTGTGCCTTTGAACGCTTATATTCAAGTAAAAGTCTTTGCCCTTCGCGCAGTTTGTCTTTTGTAACGGGCAAAGCGTCTGTTTTCATTTTCATTAAAACCTCCTAAAGATTAAGTAAGTAATTGTATCTTGTCGTTGAAGCGGAAATCGGGGAAGACAGAGAACAGGTGCCTGTTTTCTTTATCGGACGTATAGGCTGTGACATACACATATATCTGGTTTCGTCGGCAATATGATCCTCAAGCTGCGTGTCAATGTCCTCGGGAGAAGTGGACGAGTACTGCAAAAGAGGCATAGTCCTTATAAAATCACGGCAGTTTTCAAAAATGTACATCATGGGTATACCGTTCTTGTCAAAGCTTAGCCTGTAATGCACCTGCATCCAACCGGCTATACGCTTGTTGTCTCCTTTTTCAAAGTAGATACCGTGCTTTTCTGCAACCTCAGCAATCGATACTCCTCTTGAAGCATCCCATATAGACGGGTCGGCAACACCGTATATATGCTTACCGCGAAGCCAGGGGTGCTCGTTTTCTATACGCGCGATTTCCGTAAAAATTTCATCAGGCGTCCATTTAACGCCAACGTTGGGTTCTCTGGGAACACACCCGTATAATTCAAGTATCCTGTAAAGCCTTCCGTCATAATCACATGCCCACCAACCGCATGAAAAAGGCTTGGCATAACCAAAGTCAAAGCTTCTGTGAATAGTCCACGTGTCGGGTATGTCAAACGGAGCTATCACGTGCGAGCCTAAACGGTCGCCCCTGTGCTCGGGATCATCTCTGAATTCTTCAAAAACCTGACCCTCGCAAACGTTCCAGTCGCCTTCAAGATGTGCTCTGCGCTTGGCACTTGGAAGCGCCTCAAGTAAGCGTATGTAATCTGGATTTGCACGCATAAGCTCATTGTTGTCATAAACGCGTGCAGGTATGAAAAGATAATCATCAGGATTCTCGCCGTCGATATAATCTCTGTCAACGAATAACCTTTTTATGTAGTTGTGGCCAACACCGCCCGGATTACACGTGTAATATACTCTTGTACGAAAATCAAGTCTGGTGCTTCGTAGGGAAGTGGTGATAAACCGTATCCACTCCTCCCTGAAATTCGTTGCTTCCTCAAAACCGATAACGTCGTATTCTGCACCCTGATATTGCATAAGATCGCCGTCGCAGTCGCAATAACCAAGCTCCAGCCTTGACCCGTTTGGGAAAATAAAGGACCGCTCGTCTTTTTTATAAACAGCATACCCGTTAAGCTCAAACAAAAGAGGCTGAATGTGGTTTTTTCTGAGTTCCTGCAACGTTCGCCTCAAAAGTAATACGGAAAGATTTTCATATCTCATGCAAAGCATAACGAGCTTACGGCGCATGGCATAGCTTTTTCCGCCTCCGCGTGCACCGCCGTATGCCGTGTGTTTGGCAGTTGATTCAAAGAACAATCTTTGTTTGGGATTGGGCACCTCTGTGCATAAGCGCTCAAAAATCGGTGGCAGTTTTTCTTCTTGTTTTTGTGTCATCTCTATTTACTCCATTTATCAAGCTCGCCTGTGAACGCAAGTAGAAAGCTTTTTTCAGAGCTGTCTGACTTTTGAGAAGTGCTCGTTGGCTTGCCGAAATACATTTCGCATAGCCATTTGTAAACATCGTATTTTGTTTTTGAATCTGTCGTTTCACTTTTCGCAAGCCTGAGTAATTCTTCAAGAGCATCAATTGCTGCAGATTTTAAAAGCTCCTCTGTGCTTTCTGCCGCAACTAATGCTTCCTTTTTGCTTTTACGAGCCATTTGAAGCGTTTGTGACCTCGCGCGGACTTAATATAACCCTGTAACTGTCGCCGTTATCATCGCACGATGCAAAATAATTCCCGACAACCTTGTTAACTTCAGCCTTTTTTATTTCGGCGACCAGATCGTCGCCGCTTAGCCAACCAAGCTTTGAGATAAGGTAAATTATAAATGCCGCGCAAAGCGAGTTGACCTCCCGCTCTCCCTTCAGTTCACCTCGAACCGCATCAAGTTCAAGATCTCTGCGCTTAAGCAAGTACTCAAGCCTCAGAGCATCTGTTTCATATGATTTCTTCGGATTTGTTTTCATTAATAATACCAAGCTCCTTTCGTTCATAATAATTGTCAACTGCGGTGCAGACAGGGCAGCTTTTGTATTCAAAGCTTGCGCAATATTTCTTTAAAAAAGCGTTTCTCATTTCTGCATCCTTGAATTTGAAACGGCATACCTCGCAATGAGTGTAACCGCCGCTCTCTTTTTTAAAGTAGGGGCAAATAGCTATGAGTCCCATCTGTCATGATCCCCTTTCTGTGAAAAATAATCGTCAGCATCATTTTCTTTTATGCATTCGTCGCACCCAACAACACTTCCCGACTCATCAGTATATATGTACTCCGGATAAGAATATCCGCAAACAGGGCACTTGTTTTCTCCGTCGTCAAAGCTTGGGCACATTGACGGGCATATCATGTTATGGCATATATCGCAAATATTTATCACTCCTTTCAACAGAATGAGCCGTGATATTGATTTTGGTACCGCAAATCAAAACGTAAAAACATAAAATGTTATTTTGCAAAAATGTTTCAACGTAAAATCTCGGCTACTAGTAAATAGCAAAAAGAGAAAGTCAATTTCTCTTTGCGAAGCTATGATATCATGCGAAAATCCTATTGTCAATACCTTTTGCTAAAGATTCTCATAATTGATACTAATGTTACAAAAATGAAATATAAGTGCGCAAAAATGGGACTAAATTTAAGAAACAGACTTGACGAATCAAAGATGATATGATAGAATAAACCTACCAAAAAACATTAAAAGGAGAAATGTAATGTCAAATATCTGGCACGATATATCACCCAAGAGAATAACCCCTGATGACTTTATTTGTGTTGTTGAAATATCAAAGGGAAGTAAGAATAAATATGAGCTTGATAAGGAAACGGGATATTTAATGCTCGACAGAATACTTTATACCTCAACGCACTATCCTGCAAACTACGGTTTCATACCGCGTACATACGGCGATGACGAAGACCCGCTAGACGTGCTTCTTCTGTGCTCGGAGCAGATAAATCCCCTGACACTTGTAAGATGCTATCCGATAGGCGTAATATCAATGATAGATAACGGCAGAAACGACGAAAAGATAATAGCGATACCGTTTAACGATCCTAATTATAATATGTATTCGGATATTGAACAGCTACCGAAGCACGTATTTGATGAAATGAAGCATTTTTTTACGGTATATAAAAATCTCGAAAATAAAACAACAGCCGTTAACGAAGTAAGCGGCAGGGAAGAGGCAACAAAAATAGTAGCTGCCGCAATAGACAGCTACGTGGATAAATTCTGTAAATAAATAAATATCCACCCGCATAGCCAATGTCATTAACTTAAGCAAAATCCGACAACAACGGACATCCCCCGCCAATCTCGTTTGAGAATGGCGGGGGTGTCTTTTTGTTTCTGCAAAAATGCTTATTTCTTATTCTCGTCCATCAGCTTCTTTGCGCGTTCAATATATTCCTTGAATTTTTCTTCATTCCTTACTGGGTTGAACCATTCCCAGCCGCGCGGCGCGGTCATGCCGTAGTGCATGAGACTGCAGTCCCCCTCAAAGAGATGGTCATACGAAATCGCCTCTTTCGTTCCGTCAGGTAGAGTAATGACGGACTTGCCCTTGATAACCCTGATACCGCCGTAGATTAGCGGATCGCCGACCTCCATTTCCGTACCATCGGGGATACTGTCCCACTTCGGATAGGCTTCAAATGCTTTTTCCAGCCATTCGTAGCCTTCCTCCTTCTTGCCGCATCCGAACAATGCGCAAGCAGTGCGGAAGCTTGTGCTTGCATAATGTCCGAGCCATGCTTCCGGAACAGCACCGTCACCGAGTCCCTCCATGATATGCAGACGGTACTTGTTCCACGCTACCGCTTTTTCCTGTGCCGCCCAGTATCGGGACGGACGACCGAAGAAATGGCAAAGAAGGTGGAAGTTGTTCACATCGTGGCGCAGACGGCTTTCATTGTGTTTGCCAGCATCCCAAAGCTGATCTTCGATGACTTCCCCCTGAATCATACTGTACTGCGTCATTGGCGGCGGAAGTTCGCGGATTCCGGTCGCATCCTTGAAGATCACGATATGTCCCGCATCGTCCTGCACATAGGTATACTCCACCGCACCCACAAAGCCGTCCGTCAGACCAATCGCGTCATATCGGCGAACCAATCCGTCCGCCATGGGCATATATCCCTCGCCCGTGCCTTCGTAGACAGTCAACTCATATACAGCGACTTTTATGCCGCCGCAGTATTCGTTTTCCGTGCGGACGATACCGATGCCCTCAGCAAAATAATACACCTTTCTGCCGCCGCGGTATGCCAAACCGTCCTTCATGCCGTCAATGTCCATCGACAGCTTCAGACAGTTTTCAAACGTTCCTGCTTTCGTAGTGATTGTGCCACCATTATCGCAGATGATGCACGTTCTGACAGCGTCGCCGTAGTGATCGTATTCCACGATGGGCGATGCACCGATGCGCCATTCATCCGACCAGATGCAGTTTGCCGCATCCTGCAGGATACCATAAATATCGTTGTAGAGCAGCGGTGCGTCCGAATCTCCCATACCACCCGTTCTTTTCAATTCGAACGACCAGCGATGATTGTGTGTGAAATTCAGCCTGTTGTTTTTCGGATGGACAACATTTTTGGAGAAGAAATTCCAGTGCCCTGTATAACCGCTGTCGGGTGTTTCTCCGCCGATGATCCGACGGGCAACGGAAACTGCGGCTTTTGAATGCGCCTTTTCCATGGGAGTTTGTGCCAACGCTTCCACCTTTTCCAGTGGAACGGTGATATCGCCCAGTTTCCCTTTGTCGTTTTCGTAGATCCAGTATTCATTGCGGATCTGCTGAATCATATCCAGCCAACTGTTCTCATCATACCGGAATCGCTCTGCGAAATCTCTTGATGCAAGTATCACCGCCTCGTCATCCGCATGAGTAACGGTAATCACAAGCTCGGAGATCAGGGTATCGTGGTTGTAGGTATCCGCGTATTCCCATGTGTTGCCAGCCGCCAACGGAAGCATTCCTTTTCCGCTGACGATTTTATAGGACTTCAAAAGCCGTACATCGGTCAGATCGTCCACTGTGCGCTCGTATTTTACAATACCGACACCGGATTTGTACCAGACCTTGTTGACACAGTAACCGCTGTATTCAGCAAACAAGCTGGTAATCCAGAGCTGGCAGTCATCAAATACGCCGCAGGGAGTCTCCACTGTCTCACGGTCAGCGGCAAACATCAGCGTTGTGCCGTCAGTGCCTGTCTTGGTTTCGCCCACCGCCATCGCTTCATCGAAGAGCCAGCCGTCACAGCGGGAGATATTGTGGAAAAGATTGGACAGCTCTCTGTCAAGAGAGTTCATGTAGCCCTCGCCGTACTGCTCCTGTTTCCAGTATCGCAGACTACCGTCAATCCGGTGCAGTTCATCAACGGTATTATTATTCAAAAAACGCTCTTTGTTCTTGTCTTTGTATCCGGAAGCCATTTTGTCCTGCACTTCTCTGGCGTACAGTACAAGCGCGTAGTATCTGTCCGCCGGTGTGAGAAGCGACTTCACCTTGTCAAACGCCGCATAACCGTTCTCCGGCTGTCCGTCACTGAAATACTGATGCCCCAGCCAGAACCATTCTCTTGCCAGCGTGTGAATAAGTCCCGCTTCTTCCAGCATGGGAATCTGCTTGTCACGGATGAATTCAATCTTTGCGCTGCCCCAGACCTTGCTGTCCTCGCGTGTGACGATGAATTCCATCACATCATCGTTCTTTCCCTTGATTGCCGCGTCGCGGATTCTCGCAAACAAAGCATCATTTTTATCGCCGGGCAGCCACCACCAGTCGTGCATGAGTACATCTGCCAGGGCATGGTATTTGCTGTCCGATTCCGGAAGCTCTTCCACATCCCTCAGTACATCCTTGTATACGGTTTCAAAGCCGCTTTTGTCGTTCTTTAACTGCCACAGTTTGAGCTCTTCCACCTTTTTCATGACTCTCTGTACCAGCGTGTCATAATATGTTTCGTTCATTGCACAAAGCTCCTTTCTGATTCGCTTTCTGCCGTCATGGAGCTGCCGCTTGACGGTTCCCTCGGAGATTCGCATTCTGTTGGCGATCTCTGCAACGGAAAGTCCGTCGAAATAGTGCATACGGATGATGCATCCTACCTTTTCTGGCAGCTTACCGAGACTTTTATGCAGTTCCACTTTTTCCTCGGACAATGCATACAGCTCGGCAGGATTCGTGCGGGGATCTTCGGTTATCTCGGTGTTTTCCACCAGATCGAAGTCGATGAAACCGCGATATCTCGTGACCATGTTCCGTGCGCAGTTTTTTGCAATTCGGCACACCCATGCGCAGAATTTATCCGGCTGCTGCAGAGTGTTCAGCTTCATCCACGCTGTAACAAAAGCGTCCTGTGCCGCGTCTTCCGCCATAAAGCGGCTGTGTGTGATCTGCACCGCCGATGCGATCACGGCGTTCTGATAACGGATCACAAGCTTTTCAAAGGCTGACTGATCTCCCGCCAGTGTCAGCATGACGAGTGTTTCATCGGTATAATTCTGATTTTGCAATATGCATCCTCCTTTCGCTGTCGTATGAAAATTTTCATTCTTCTTAAGCGCTTGTCTAATAGACACAAATCAGAAAAAAAGGTTGTGTGGATTTCGAAAAAAGTTGAAAAATTTTTAGGAGCTTTATATAAATTATATCATATCTCTTGAAAAAGCACAATCGGATGAGTGTATAGTCAATGTAAAATCGCAAGTACTTTGCCTTGTTTGGACGAATTTCTAAAGTTAACGACGACTGAAATACCACGCCACGCGAATTTCCAATTTAACAAAACCGAAAAACGCCCCAATTTCTTATACATCCAGCCGACTAGTTGAGATTTTCCGCCTCTCTTGCTTATTTGAAAATATCGCCCATTTTTACATCATTCCGCAGACTAGTTGAAATTCGCACGATATCATTACAGAAATAATATTTCCTTTTATGCTCCACACAGATTTTCCAGCCCACGCCGCACATATTTTTCCGAAAAGACTATTTTTACCCCTATTTTCTGGTGTTTCAGAAAAAATAATATCTTTATATTGAAATTACAATTTTCAGTATAAAAACGGCAAGGTGTCTTTTTTTCTTGCTCTGCAACGTGGTGTTAAATTAACGAAAAAAGTCGGGTAGGCATCAAAGAGTATTTAATACTTTTTTGTGGGATTTAGTCCGAAAAATTTTAGGTACAACAGTTTTCGCACTTTTCACGGCTGAAAACGTGCTTTTCGCAGAAAATATCTGTACACGTGAAATGAAAGTCCGATCTGATTTTGAGGAAAATCACACCTACACCGTGTCTTTTTGTCAGACTCCCGTTTAAGTTAACACAAATTCAAACTGGCATATTTTATGCAAAAAATCGTAAGAAAATTTCTTGCTACATTCTGCCGACTGGTTGAAAACCTCTCCCACATCACAAAACGCGGGACTGCTTCAACAGCAAACCCGCGCCTGTGTCTTTTTACGACGGTATGCGGTAAACGAATCCCGCAAACGATTTCGTTCGCAGATTCCGTTTATCGCTCCGATTCGGTCGAATCAGTTTAAGGTATGCGGCGATGTCGTGCATCAGCTGCACGCCGTCCGCCCTGTCATCGCGGTAAAACTGTTTGCAAAGTTCACTCGCCATCTTTAGATTTATCTTATACTCATAGGCGTTTTGCTCTTTCCGTTCAACTGTTACCGCGTTCACGATGCGACTGCAAAAGTTATTCATAATCAGCGCGGCGAGAATCTCCTGCATGGCAAATTCATCACTTTTTCCGTGCAAGTGCGACAATCCAAGATCGTATTTGAGATGTCGAAACGCGGTTTCGATTCGCCACCGCATATGGTACAGTTCCTTGATATCATCCGCTGATATGCTATCCCTCGGTAGGCTTGTGGCGATGGTTTCATAGTCTCCCGATGGGAGCAGGAAACGCACCACGCGGAATTTCATCGGGTACGGCGATGGGAAGTCCCACCGCTTGTTTCGCGTATTCGCACTGTACTGCTTGTCGGTGTGCTTGTGCTTTTGAAGCAGTATGTAGCCGTTCTCCTTATCGACGTTCGTCTGCGTTGTGGTGATCGTAAACGAAACATCGGTATCAAGTTCCATCATCGGCAGTTTCTTGATCTCGCGCATCGCCGACTGGCTCTGCTTTACGCGAATTAAGAAGTCCACGTTCGGATTTTCTAAAAAATGCGCGAATGTGTTATAGGATTCGTATCCGCGATCGGCAATTATTATAGTCTTTTTCGGGAAATCAACCCATTCCAGCATAAACCGCAACGCGCCGATTTCGTCCATTTTCGGTTGCGGCTGCATATGACAATACACATAGATGTTATTGAGGATATCGTAAAGGATATTGGCGTGGATTTGATTATACCCTTTCTTGTCCTCCTCGTTCTGCATATAGCTTTCAGATGCGGGATTCCGCGCAATGTTCACCGCCGTGCCGTCAACGGCGAACAGGCGATATCCCTTGAACGTCTGAAAGTCTGTCTGCATAGTGTTGAACACATCAAGGATGTGCCCGAAATCCTTGTGCGACAGCTTCCCGCGCTGTTGCACAAACGCCGCCGCGCTGACCTTTTCGTGCGGGAACGCGCTCTGCAATTCCTTATCGATACTTCCGCCGCGCATAGAAACGAGCAGCTTTATCATGGTTTCGATATCCAGCTTGCGCTTGCGGGAGAAGTTTGCGGCTTGATGAACAAAAGCGGCTTTGTGGAATTTTATCGTTTCTATGATCGCGTTGTTGAGCTGATTTTTCACCAGTAAGGGTATATTTTCTTCTTTCATTTGACTAACCTCATTTTACAGATTAGCACTAGCAGATAAACAAAAAGAGAAACAAAACCCGAATATAGCGGGCATTTGTCTCTCATGTCTCTCTAGTCTCAAATATCTCTCTTGTCGCTCTGATCTGTTGTGTCTGTGTTAGTCTTTCAAAAAAATCTGTAAAATGGGGGTTAGTCGCCCCTGTCTCTCAAAATCTCTCTTGTATCGCCAGTCTCAAAAATTAGTTTATCCGCTGTGCTTGATATTATTATATGCGATTTGAGCCGAAAATGCAAGCAACATTTTCTGAATTTTGGTTAACGGAATTGTGAATTCCGCTGCATGGCAAAAGCCGCAAATCTTGCGATTTGCGGCTTAAGTTAATGACATTGCCCGCATAGCGGGTGGTTTTTCATTTTCGGGCATAGCCCTAATACTACTGGCTACGCACAAGTGCGTTTTAGGTTGGCCTGCCAGCCATGCAATTGTTACTTACTACCCATAAATGGGTCCCGCGGGTCAAACAAACTTAATTGGTCGCCTTGTTTGTCCCGTTCTAATTGTTCTCTTATATATTCTTTTATTGCTTTTGTGTTTTTCCCCGCGGTATCTACGTAATATCCCTTACACCAAAATTCGCGATTTCGATATGCAAATTTCATATTCCCCCATTTTTGAAATATCAACAATGCACTTTTTCCTTTCAGGTACCCCATAAATCCCGAAACGCTCATTTTGGGCGGGATACTTACCAATATATGTATATGGTCGGGGCATACTTCCCCTTCTATTATTTCTACTCCTTTCCATTCACATAATTTTCGTAGTATCTCTCTTATTTCCAACCGTTTTTCTTCGAAAAACACCTTACGTCGATATTTTGGCGCGAACACAATATGGTACTTGCAATTCCACGTTGTATGTGCTAAACTATTTGTGTCTATGTTTACTTGTTGTTTCATAGATAAATCCTCCAAATGTTGTTTTTAGTTTTGACTGGCAGGTCTTAACTATTTTAACACATTTGGAGGATTTTTGCTCATCGGTTAACCTCTTTTGAACCACGCGACTATCGCGTGGTTTTCATTATACAA
>JAZNJH010000021.1:0-5638 GCA_045577925.1 Eubacteriales bacterium | reverse complement strand
TGTGGTGCAAGACTTGCGCCATTTGATATTAAAGAGCTCCGGGCACTTATGGAATATGACGAATTGGAGCTTGACACTTTGGGAGATAAAAAAACTGCTTTATTTATCATCACAAGCGATTTGGATAATACCTTTGACTTTATAACTGCAATGGTTATTTCGCAGATGTTTAATATCCTTTGTGCAAAGGCTGATGATGAATACGGCGGCAGATTACCTATACACGTGCGTTGTCTTTTGGACGAAGCAGCAAACATAACTATCCCTATGCTTCAAAGGCTTATAGCCGTTATACGAAGCAGAGAAATATCCGCTTGTATTGTTCTGCAGGCGCAGTCGCAGTTAAAGGCAATTTACAAAGATAATGCCGATACGATTATCGGTAACTGTGATTGCACCCTGTTTTTAGGCGGAAAAGAAAAGAGCACGCTGAAAGAGATTTCTGAAACGCTGGGTAAAGAGACGATTGATTTATACAATACATCAGAAACCCGAAGCAATCAGAACTCTTACGGCTTGAATTATCAAAAGCTCGGAAAGGAGTTGATGAGTCAAGACGAATTGGCGGTAATGGACGGCGGAAAATGTATTTTACAGCTTCGCGGTGTTCGGCCTTTTCTTTCAGATAAGTACGATATAACAAAGCACCCGAACTATAAATATACCTCCGACGCCAAAAAGGAAAATGCGTTTGATATTGAAAAATATATGAAACGCAAACAGCGGAGGGCAAAAATCAAACCTGATGAAGCCTTTGAGCTCTACAAGGTAGATATGCCCGAAGAAAAACAAGAATCGGTTGAGAATTAAAAGGAGGATTTATTTATGGCATTTTTTCAACAGGCAATCACAGTATTGCAGACACTTGTAATTGCACTCGGAGCCGGTCTGTGTGTATGGGGCGGCATAAATCTTATGGAGGGTTACGGAAACGATAACCCCGGTGCAAAATCACAGGGTATCAAGCAGCTTATGGCGGGCGGCGGCGTCGTAGTTATTGGTACAACCCTTGTACCCTTGCTGTCAGGACTGTTTTAATAGTTGGATAGCATTTTTGATAAAATCACGCAGGCGATAAATGATTTTCTAATCTCTCTTATCGAGGGTAGTTTATCGACTATGTTCAATGACGTAAACCAAAAAGTCGGGACGATAGCAACAGAGGTTGGCAAGACGCCGCAGCAATGGAACAGCAGTGTCTTTTCAATTATCGAAAACCTTTCAAACTCTGTTATTGTCCCGATTGCGGGGCTTATTATTACCTTTGTCTTATGCTATGAGCTAATCAGTATGATTATAGACAAAAACAATATGCACGACGTTGACACGTTTATGTTCTTCAAATACTTTTTCAAGGCGTGTGTTGCTGTACTTATTGTCAGCAACACATTTAACCTTATTATGGCGGTATTTGATGTCGGACAGCATATTGTTTCAAACAGCGCCGGAGTTATTGCGGGAAATACAAATATTAACATTTCCTCTGCTCTTACGAACTTACGGCCAACACTTGAAGCAATGGGAACGGGCGAACTGTTCTTACTTATGCTGGAAACTGCTCTCGTCAGCCTGTGTATGAAAATTCTGTCTGTATGTATCACCGTCGTTATATTCGGCAGAATGATTGAAATTTATTTATATAGCTCTGTCGGAGCTATCCCGTTTGCGACAATGGCAAATCGTGAATGGGGCCAAGTCGGAAGCAACTATTTGAGGGGGCTTGTTGCTCTCGCATTTCAGGGCTTCTTTATTATGGTATGCGTTGGAATATATGCGGCACTTGTCAACAGCTTCACGGCAACAAGTGATATTCATTCAACCATATTTTCTATTGCGGCATATACCGTTGTACTTTGCTTTACTCTCTTTAAGACAGGAAGCATATCAAAATCAATATTCAATGCTCATTAAGGAAAGGAGGATTTTTAACAATGCCTTATGTACCCGTACCCAAAGACTTAACTACGGTAAAATCAAAGGTTGCGTTTAACCTTACGAAACGGCAGCTTATATGCTTTTCACTTGCGGCAGTAGCCGGTGTCGGAGTTTACTTTCTCACAAGAAATGTTCTCGGCACCAGTGGCGCGTGTATGCTCTTAATTGTAGCAGCGCTTCCGTTCTTCCTCTTTGCTATGTATGAGAAAAACGGACAGCCGCTTGAAAAGGTATTGAAGCAGTATATAAACGCACGATTTATAAGGCCGAAAGTCAGACCGTACCGAACGGAAAATATCTATTCGGCTATGATGAAACAAAGTATTTTAGATAAGGAGGTAGAAAAGATTGCAGGACGCAAAGACAAAATCAAAAAAGCAAAAACGAAAAATTCCGGCAGATAAACCACTTTCCCGAAGTCAGAAAAAGCAGATTGCGGAAGCTGTGAAAAAAGCGAAAATGCAAGGCAAAATTGCTATGAGCGCGCAACAGACAATTTGCTATAAGGCAATGTACCCGGACGGTGTTTGTCGTGTTACGGATAAGTTTTTCACAAAGACGTTGCAATTCTTTGACATAAATTATCAGCTTGCAAGGAACGAGGACAAAAACGAAATTTTTGAAAATTACTGCGATTTTCTTAATTATTTCGACCATTCAATTTCCGTTCAGCTATCTTTCCTCAATCAGAATGTAGATATGGAAGAATATCAGAAAATGATTGAGATACCTAAACAGGAGGACGAATTTGACGCTATCCGTACAGAGTATATGCAGATGTTGAAAGAACAGATTGCAAAAGGCAATAACGGACTTATCAAGCGCAAGTTTATTACCTTTGGTATTGAAGCAGACGACATTAAGGCTGCAAAGCAAAAGCTGGAACGTATTGAAGCGGATATTTTGGGAAATTTCAAAGCTCTCGGAGTTTCCGCAAAACCTCTTTCCGGGCTGGAACGCTTGGAGCTTCTTCACGGCTCTTTCAATGAGGGCACAAATGAGAAATTCCGCTTTAATTGGGATTTGGTGCATAAGACGGGACTTTCTACAAAAGACTTTATTGCGCCGACTTCCTTTGATTTCAGAGACAGCAGAACGTTTAAGTGCGGCAGCAATTTAGGGCAGGTTTCTTTTGTTCAGATAATTGCGCCGGAGCTTACCGACAGTATGTTAAAGGATTTTCTTGACCTCGATACACCGATTGCGGTAAATCTTCACATCAAGAGTATAGACCAGTCGGAAGCTATCAAAATGGTAAAGCGTAAGATTACCGACCTCGACAAAATGAAGATTGAGGAACAGAAAAAAGCTGTACGCAGCGGTTACGATATGGATATTATTCCGTCAGACCTTGCTACATTCGGTGTTGATGCTAAAAACCTTTTGGAGCAGTTACAGGGCCGTAATGAAAGAATGTTTTTAATTACTGTACTTGTTATGAATACTGCAAAAAACAAAAGGGCTCTTGCTAATGCAGTATTTGCAGCACAGGGTATTGCACAGAAATATAACTGTGCATTAAAACCTCTTGATTTTCAGCAGGAACAGGGCTTAATGTCCTCTGTTCCCATTGGTATAAATCAGATTGAAATTCAAAGAGGTATGACAACATCATCAACGGCAATTTTTGTTCCGTTTACCACGCAGGAGCTTTTTCAGACAGGAAACGAAGCTCTCTATTATGGGCTTAATGCTCTTTCAAATAATATGATAATGGTTGACCGAAAGAAGCTCAAAAATCCAAACGGGCTTATACTCGGCACACCGGGCTGTCTTGCCTATGATACCGAACTTATTTTGAAAGATGGTGTTATAGAGAAAATAGGCAGCCTTTTTGATAAGGGCGTTAAGGAGATTGACACATATTCCTATGACGAGGTACAGAAAAAGTTAGTACATTCAAAGGCGAAAGATATTCGCATTGAAAAGCAGACTGACGAACTATACAAGATTGATTTTTCAGACGGGACTTCTGTTTCTCTCACCGATACACACCTTTTGCTGTGTGCTGATGAAAACTATGTTGCAGCAGCAGAGATAAAACCGGGTGCTGTTCTTTATGGCGGAAACACCGTAACAAAGGTTGAGCTTGTAAAGCTGGAGGAAAAAATCAATGTTTATGATATGACCGTTCCAAAGTATTATAACTTTCTTTTGGCAAACGGTGTTGTCGTTCATAACAGCGGTAAATCTTTCAGCGCAAAGCGTGAGATTACAAACTGTTTTTTAGTTACGCATGATGATATTATCATCTGCGATCCGGAAGCAGAATATTATCCGCTTGTATCAAAGTTAAACGGACAGGTAATTAAGATTGCGCCAAACTCCCGTAATTACATCAATCCTATGGATATAAACCTTAACTACTCGGAGGAAGAAAACCCTGTAATGTTAAAGTCGGATTTCATTCTTTCTCTCTGTGAGCTCATAGTCGGCGGCAAGAACGGATTGGAGCCGATTGAAAAAAGTGTAATTGACAAAGCGGTACGAAATGTTTACAGACCGTACTTACTTAACCCGGAGCCTTCCAATATGCCTATTTTGGAAGATTTATTCAATGAGCTTAATTCAATGCCGGAGCTTGAAGCAAAGCGTATTGCCTCAGCGTTGGAGCTGTATGTTCACGGCTCATTAAATGTATTCAATCACCGTACCAACGTTGATATGAATAACAGACTGATATGTTTTGATATTAAGGAGCTCGGAAAGCAGCTTAAAAAAATCGGTATGCTTATTGTTCAAGACCAAGTTTGGAATCGTGTAACATTAAACCGTGCGGAGCATAAATCCACAAGGTATTATATAGACGAATTTCACTTGCTTTTAAAAGAGGAACAGACAGCGGCGTACTCTATTGAGATTTGGAAACGCTTTCGTAAATGGGGCGGTATTCCGACAGGTATAACGCAGAATGTCAAAGACCTTTTATCTTCCCGTGAGATTGAAAACATCTTCGAGAACTCTGATTTTATCTATATGCTCAATCAGGCAGGCGGAGACCGTGAAATACTTGCAAAGCAGCTTGGAATTTCAGCAAATCAGCTTTCCTATGTAACACAGAGTAACGAGGGCGAAGGCCTCTTGTTCTATGGTAATGTTATTATTCCGTTTGTTGACCGTTTCCCGAAACATCTTGAGCTTTACCGATATATGACAACAAAACCGGAAGAAGTTAAGGGGGATTTATAATATGAAATTTGTTATAGGTAGCCTACTTTTTGCGGGTGGCGCCTTATTTGGCGTTGCTGTTATGTGTGTTATGCAAGTTTCAGGGCGTGATGAAAAGTGAAAGAACTAACACATTTAAGTTTATTTTCCGGGATTGGCGGAATTGATATTGCAGCAGAAGCAGCGGGATTTGAAACAGTCTGCCAATGCGAATGGGCAGACTTCCCAACATCAATATTAGAAAAGCGGTGGCCGAATGTGCCCCGCTTTCGTGATATTACAACTCTTAACAAGGAGGTATTTTATGAGAGAACAGGAAGAAAAACAGTTACACTCATCAGCGGCGGATTTCCTTGTCAACCGTTCTCAACAGCAGGAGCCCAAAAGGGTTTTGCCGATATTCGTTACCTCTGGCCTGAAATGGCAAGAGTTATTTCCGAACTGCACCCCTCTTGGGTGCTTGGGGAGAATGTTGCCGGATTTGTCGGTATGGGGCTCGACAAAACGGTTTTTGACTTGGAACGTGAGGGATACG
>JAZNJH010000020.1:0-49958 GCA_045577925.1 Eubacteriales bacterium | reverse complement strand
CTCAGGCCAATGCACCATAGGTGCCGCAACAAACGAAAGATCGTGCTTGCCGAGCGAAAGCGTGTCGCCCTCTGCAACAACTACCTGATTATCTGTAAAATCTGTGCCGAAGAAATTCTTCATCATAATAAAAGACTTGGCAGATGAAACTATTTTAGCATCGGGGAGGGCCTTTACGAAATTAGCAATATTAGCCGAATGGTCAGGCTCCATGTGCTGAACAATAAGATAGTCAGGGCATCTTTCTCCAAGCGTGCTCTGAATATTATCAAGCCACTCGTGAGTAAACGCCGCATCAACAGAGTCAAGAACAGCTATTTTATCATCAATTATGACGTAGGAGTTATACGACATACCGTTTGGAACAACGTATTGTCCTTCAAAAAGATCAATTTTATGGTCGTTTACACCAACGTATTTGATATCATTTGTTATCATCATAGTGTTTTTACCTCTAATAAAATATACATTTGTAGTATATCACACATTTATTAATTTTTCAACAGAGAAACCAAACTTTATTCAGTATTTTTTCTGCTTGTTAATAAAGATTTTTACACTGCCTGCAGAATTTATTACAATAGAGTAATGATCATAAAAAAAGTTAAGGGTGAAATACAAGATTTCACCCTTAGTTACTATATATTCGCAACACATTCCTTTATCTTTTGTATATCATGCTTGCTGATCTCTTCATCAAAGTCCGAAAAAGCATTGTTCATCACGTCATTTCCGGTTAAATGTTTATACCATAAAAGAGCAAGCGCGTATCTTCCGATACCGTATGAAGCGTGAAACGTATCGCGGTGCAAAGGTCCTACACCCTCTTTTATAAGCATCTGGAAAAGTTCTCCCGACTTAATGATTTCATCAGCAGATATAAGCGATGCAGCCTTGGCATATGCATCTTCTACATCTTTAAACATATCAGCCTGCTTTTTGTATCCCATAAGTTTTTTAAGTCTTTCGCTTCCCTCTTCGTATGCCCATGTCTGATGGATTATCTGCTTTGCCTTTGGTGCAAGCTTTTTGACGTATGCCGAAAGCTCGTTAAGATAGGGAATATACGTATCAAATCTGTTTGATACGTGGCTTGCCTGTTGAAAGGAAACGTAGTCCCAATCCCTGTTTAAAAGAACCTCTTTAAGTGACACCTTAAATCCTGTTATAACACCGTTTACCTCAAGCAGATAATTTTCTTTTTCACCAAGCATACATCTGTAATGCTCCTCGAGTGTACAACCGCCTATATAAAGGTTTACCGCATTTATTTTAACACCATCTGACTTTGCAATACCATGAAGATATGCAGAAGCATCGTCAGAAAAGCTATTACCTATAAATAATACTTCCATTTTTACACCTCATTTAATATGACAGAAAGCACTTGCCTGAGCAAGTGCTTTCGTTGGTGACCCGACGGAGAGTCGAACTCCGGACACCATGATTAAAAGTCATGTGCTCTACCTTCTGAGCTACCGGGTCAAATATATACGCTTTCTGAAACGCGCTTAAACATTATACCATAAGCGTATATATTTGTCAATAGATTTTTATATTTTTATTTTGGTTATTTTTTCTTGTTTTTTCAACAAATATGACCGTTTTCATACGCGCTGATTATAGCGTTTGCAAGAGCCTGTGCCATATCATTCTGCCATTCTTCTGTCAGCATAGCAGATGCTTCATCATGGTTTGACACAAAGCCTGTTTCAATGAGCACTGCCGGCATATCAGATTCTCTAAGGACCTGGTACGAGTTCATTCCGCTCATTGCTTTTACCTGTATTTCCTTTTCGGGTTTCAAAAGCGCAAGCTCTTTTTCTATTTCAAGAGCTACTCCCTCTCCACCATTATCATCACTCATGTGATATACACGTGGTCCGTATACAGTTGTATCTTCAAAGAAAGCATCGCAATGTATGGATATGTAAAGTCCAACGTCAGAGAGCGAATTCGCCATACCGTTGCGCTTTTTCATGCCAAACAGATACGGCTTCGATGCCTCGGGCGGCGGCTCATTGGTATCATGTGTCATGTATACCTTAACCCCTGCTTCTTCAAGCTTGTCGCGAAGCTTAAGCCCAACTGCAAGTACTATTTCATGCTCGTATACTCCAAGCTCTGCGTTTGACGTTCCAACGTCGTCAAATCCGTGCCCCGGGTCTATACATACAGCAAGTGCGCCGCTTATCTCATCAGGCTGACTTAAAGCCATCGGTACATCATTTATCGGCTCTATCGGCTCAACATCCGATCCTGATTGAGGTAATGCCGGCTCCTGAGAGCCCGCCTCTTCTGCTCTGCCAGGAGTTGCGGTTACCGCTACCGCTATTATTACGGAAAGCACTATAAATATAAGCACTACTGCTACTATATTCTTTTTAATTACTGACAAAAAATCAGGAGCAGTTGTTACTGCCGCTTCAGCTCGCGTCTTTTTAACAGGCGCTCTCCTGACAACAGGCCCCTCTGTTTTTTTGACCGCTTGAGGTGGCGGAGCTTGTACCTTGCCGTCTCTTGCGCCTTCGTGAGAATAAATAATGCATTTGCCGTCTTTCCAGACTACACGCGGCCTTTGTTTAACGTTTTGCTTTTCGTTCACTTTCGTTTTTCCTTTTACTTTTATTCTCTGTAAAAATACATAGCCTTATAACCTGGGAAAACTATGCTCGGAATCGCCTTGCCAATTATACCACAAAATTGTTAATAAGTCAAGAATCATCGAAAAAGGGGGATTTGACAATCCCCCTTTAAACACTTAATTGTTTTCGCTGACGTAAATTGATACTCGGCTCTGAACCGCATTTGCAGCTTGCTCGCTCGTATACTGACCTTCAAAGAAGCGGCCCGCTTCTTCGTTTATTATTTTCATTATTTCAGCATCACTGCGCAAAAGCATATCAGCTTTTCTTATATACTCGAGGATCATATTAGCATAATTTTCATCAAGATAGAGGTTCGGATATCGGGAATCTTCCGCCATATCTACGGCAATTTCGGCTCTCGGAAGCATTACTCCGCCTATCATACCGCCGTTTTGGTATTCTTCATCCTGCTTTTTTCGCTCCTGATCGGCTTTTATCTGCTCATTCATCATCTTTTCGAGTGATGATGAAAGAACGGGAAGACCCCAATCAAGCTTATCCTGATATTCGGGAGAGAGTAATGATGCTATAAATGACCAAGCGCCATCCTTGAGCTTTGATTTTGCACTCATAGCTATTGATGCAGAATCATCTGTTATAATCGGATTGCCGCTCTTTGTGGGATAGCCCAGAAGATCAACTTCACCTGTTCTGAACGTATAGTTCATTGTTGACACTACGTCTCTGAAGCTGCTGACGTATGTTTGCGCGAGCACTGCTCTGCCCTCATAATACGCGTTTTCATAATCCATCCAGAAATTATTGTCAACGTTATTATAGTCTATGCTTTCAAAGATACTCTTTTCGCTGAGAGTTGCGGCAAATTCAAGTATATCTGCAAACGTACCGTCGGTAAAATTGCACTTACCTGTATCTATATCAATAAACTCATCATACATTCCGTTAACAAACAACTGCATCATAGTTGCTCTCGTCATATCCTGGAACATAGACGAATTTTCAGGCAGCGAATTTGCAAGAGCAAGGAAAGACTGCGTATTCCAATTATCCTTATAGGGGCCGACTATATCTCTCTTACCCATAAATCCTTGCACGCTGTACTGTGAAGCTATTCTGTACAGTCTGCCGTCCTTTTCATATGCTTTAAGCACGTTTTGCTCAAACATTGAACGATCAAGCACTTCGTCTGCATCTATAAACTCATAAAGATCTGCAAACAGTCCTTTTGATGAATAACTGTCAAACGGTATTTCGGGAGAACATACTAAAAGATCGGGAACGTTTCCTGATGCAATGTCGCCATTAAGCTTTGAAATAGCATCTTCATACGTATATTCGCTCTCATCGCTGTAATCTATACCCTCGGAATAATCCTTGAATACAATTCTGTACTCATCGTTTGCGCGGTTAAAGTTATATACCTGATTGCGGATATTATAGTTCATGTAAAGCGCGCCCAGTGTAATAATGTACTTGGGCTTTATCTCATTATCCGGCACGGGGGACATACGAACGATAACCATTGATTCGGACTGAGAATCGCTATAATCCCACGAGGTTGACAAAAAGCTGTGGTCATCGCCTGCTATAAGCGAATTCGGATAAAAATTCATAAGGTCGGAATTCATATAGTCAAGGAGCATCTCGCTCGTTTGCGTGAGCAGATTATAACCGAATATGCCGGCCTCGTCTATGTAATACATATCGTATTCTCCGCTTCCCGAAAAATACTGTCCGTAGCCAAGATTAGCAAAATCATACGTTTCGCCCGGTGTGAGTGTTTCAGTATTTACAAGAAGTGCCTTTGAGTCGTAATTCTGATCGTTGTATGTAATAAGAAGCCCTTGTGACGTTTTAATAAGAGCGTTAATACCCGTACCATCAAGCTGATTATTCGTTATATTGTACACAATTTTCATATCAGCATCAATGATATATACTGCTCCCATACTTACAAAAGCAAGCCTTCCCTCTGAGAGGGGGGTTAGGCTATACAAATAAGCATACTCCGCAGGATCAAGACCCAGAAGCTCTGTTGTAAGAATCTGGTCTATAAGATTAAACTCTGAGTCAAGATGAGCAAGATAATACTTTGATTCATAGTATCCTGTTGCTTCGTCATAGTAGTTACTGCTGATCGTGGTATAAGCGCTTCCGTCGTCAGCTATTACTATATCGCCCATCCAGCTGTTTTCGTCAAGCTCAACACCAATATCAAAATATTCGCCAACCATTGTAAAGTTATCATCAAGTCGGGCAAATTTATTCGTATAACCTGTTTCTTCGTCAAAAAGCTGACCGTATATCATGTATCCGTCTTTCGTCTTGAACATTGAGTTAACGTACTGCATTCCCTCGGGAAGAGGAAAGTTTTCAACCTTGTATACGTTTTCAAGTATCTGTTTCTCGGGCATCTCGTTTTTCGAGCACGAAACGATAGATAAAAGCATTGCAAGCACAAGCAAAACGGTAGTGATTTTAATAAATCCCTTCATATCAAACCATCCTTTCATAAACTAAAATTTCATCTTTTTAAGCATACGCTCAACAAATCTGACGCACGGACCAAATACGGTAAAAAATAGAAGTGCAACTGCAATAAGCGATATTTTAAACATTACGCCACGTATTTCGTTTGCATCAGATGCTCTGAGAGAAAGCAAGAGCATCGCTTTTTCCGTATACGGATATTCACGGTCTTTGGGATTGATTATCATTGACGTCTGCGACTTATACACTTCTTTTAGTGCTTCTGATTTAAAGCGCGTATCAATATTTTTTATAACGGGATCAAAGCTTTTAAGAACGTCTGCAAGCGCATTTTCTGCATAGTTTGTTATCGGGTCGGGCACTATCGCTTCAAAGGCTGTGAAAGCGCGGGATGCAGAACCCGATCTGTATGCGGCTGAATCCGCGTTTATGTACACTCTAGGCTTATCCCCGTAAACATCATTATATACGCCGTCCGGTACGCCAAGAACTCCGCAAACGGTATAATAATCGTTGCCGATCTTTGCTTCAAGGCCTACAACACCTCTCTGCGTTCCGAAAAGCTGCCATGCGGCAAGCTCATCTATCAAAATCGCATCGGTACTGTTACCTTGTACAACGGGATAAGAACCTTCGATAATATCATACGGATGGAAAATGAAATAGTCCCCGAGATATACCGTGGCCGCGCACGAGACGCTCCTGCTACTGTTTGGCGAGATAAGTGTTACGTTTGTTTCCATAGACGCACTGTAACGCGCTGAGGTAAGTTCAATAGAATCAACGGTATATGCAGATTCAATCTCGGAAACGCTCTTCGCCATCGCATTTGCCGTAAATGATGCGTCGCTGTTCATGTACGTGGCTATATGCGTGTATCCGTCCGCGCCCCAATTTTCAGCGACTTCATACTCTGTCAGCTCACGGGGAATGTACGAGATATAAAGCGCGATCACCGAGCCAATAAGCGCGCTCACAACGGCTATCGCAGCTGCAATAATTATTATTTTCTTTCTCATGATCTTATTTGTCTGCAAGTCTTACCTGCATACCGTCGGAAACGGGAGCAGAAGACGTTGTTATTACAAATTCTCCGCCAAGAAGCTCACCCGAAAGGGCTGATGAGGTTTCGTCTGACGTAATAACTTCAACTGAAACGCGACGCGCGGTGTAACGGTTACCGAGAGGCGTGCTCTTCGATTCTACAACAAGTACGAATTTTCCGTTGGAGTCTTCTCTCACGGCACTGTTGGGTACTACCTTGTCATAGCTTCTGACGTTATTGCCCAGAGTAAAATTAAGTGTCTGACCGGCGGTAATATCTTCGCCCGTTACGCTTAAAACAACAATCTTTCCTCTGCCGGGATTTGACTGATCGTTTTTAAATGCAGTTACCGTTATCTTTGGAGCTTCTCCATAATAGTAATACTGAAGCTCGGCAGAGTCGCCTATATTTATACGGCGGCACTGCTCGTTTGTTGCAGAAAACTCCATCGTATAGCCCTTTTCGCTTATAGCGATAGTTGCAACCGTTGAGCCTGCCGCAAACTCCTCTCCTGCAGTATACGAAAGGCTAGTTATCGTTCCACTTACGGGGGAGGTTATTTCTTTATTTGTAAGCTTGCTCTTTATTCTTTGTATTTCTTTTTGCTGATTTGAGATAGATTCATTGATATTGGCAAGCTCGAGCCTCTTTATTTCATTTGTGTACGGTTCATTCTTTTCCTGTGCCGTACGTTTACGCTCAAGCTCCTTTATTTCTTTTTGTGCAAGCTCTATCGCTTCTTCAAGGGCGTCTTTTTCACCCGGCCCCTTATTTATAAACTTTTCAAGCTCTTCTTTCTTATCTTCAAGCGCTTTATTCTGAGCCTTGATACCTGCTTTAAGCTCACTTTCTTGTTTAGAAAGCTTTGCATAATCGGCAGTTGCAACTACCTCATCAAGTTGTTCAAGCTCTTTATTTATTTTTTCTATCTGTTTTTTATTATCTTCAATCTTTTTATTGTTATCGCTTATTTCACGCTGACGGCGTGTCGTATCACGGTCCAGACTTTCTATCTTGTTTTCATATCCTGAAACATCCTTTTGCAGATACGAAGCATCGTTATAAGCTTTTTCTGCGCTCTTTGCCGCCGTTTCAAAGGTATCTATAAGATCAAGATAAATGCTTTCGGTGCGCGTTGTATCACCTGCTATGCCAAGGTACTCGGCTTCTGCGGCATCGTAATTTTCCTGAGCTTTAGCAATCTCTTCCGACGTTGCCCCGCTTTCGATCATCGCATCAAGAGAACTTTTGGCATCTCTCATCTGTGTAAAATAGTGGTACTCTCTCTCAATAGCCCGAAGCTCGGAATTTGCCTGCATCAAGGCGCTTTCAAGAGCCGCAATATTCGCATTTGCAGAGCCGATACTGCTTATTGCATCCTGATACTCACCTTTTTTATCATTAGAAACAGAGATGGCTTCCTCAAGCTCCTTGTTCTTTTCCTCAAGTGCTTCCATTTCCTCTTCAAGCTTTTTTATCTCAGCCTTTTTTGAGTCATACTCAGCCTGCACCTTTGTGCTTACTGAGCTTGACTTCTTTGAATTTTCTGCGATGTCCTCATACTTTGATTCATATCCGCTCATTTTAGAGCTGACGGCGCTAAGAGTTTCATTATCCTCTTCTATCTTCTCTTCCATTTGCTCTATTTCTTCTTCAAGAAGAACAACGTTATTTTCAAACTCCGGAATATACGCAATATCCTCACGCGCCTTATCTATTTCTTCCTGCTTCTCGTTTATCTCATAATCGTAGTCAACAACATTTGAAGAAGTATCCTCAATCATCATCTGCTGTTTTTGGATAAGAAGCTGATTGAGGGCTTTTTGTGCGTCAGACAGTGCACTGCTTTCATTTTCAACGAGCGTGAAAAGAACCTGCCCGCGTTCAACCCTGTCTCCCCGGCGAACGTGTACCTCTGATATCTCTCTCGCCTCGTCTGAAACGACGTTATAATCCTGATTTGCCGTTACAGTGGCGCTTGCACGGATCTTATCGTTTATCTGCTTATATCCCGGATACTGAGTTGAAACCTCGGGAAGAGATCTGTTCATTATAGTATTAGAAAAGAATGTAAGCAAAAGCATAGCTATCAGAAATATAATTATTATATTTTTGATTATTTCACGTTTTTTGTTCCTGTTTTCCATTTTTAACGCCTTTCTGTTTACTTGATACCGCCGGAATATGATATTCCTTCGACAAGATAATCTTCACTGTATAAGAATATGAGCATCGGCAAAACCATATAAACTGTTGCCGCCGCAAACGCGATACCCGTGTCTGCCGTATTCAGATTTGACAAGAATACCGATAGCGGATGGGTTTCGGGATCCGAAAGCATTATAAGCGGCTGTTCAACCATGTTCCAATAATCGATAAATATAAGTATTGCAACAGAATATATTATACTTGACGACATGGGAACGCATATATGCCTGAATATTCTCCATTCTCCTGCACCGTCAAGCTTTGCCGCTTCTATAACCGATGCAGGTATGCGCTTCATAAACCTTGTCAGAATAAAAACTGCAAATGGGGAAAATACACCGGGTAGTATTATCGCCCACCTTGTGTTTAAAAGCCCGAGCTTATCTGCCACTATAAAGTTAGGCACAAGCGTTACCTGATACGGCATAAGCATCAGTATGATATATACAAAGAAAAGTATCGCGCGCGCGCCTTTTTGGAATCTGGAAAAACCGTATGCCGCACCAAGTGCAACAACAAGCTGAAAAACAACTATCGGCACGCAGTATAAAAGCGAGTTCCAGAATTTGAGTATGTATTTCGGGCTTTTTATCAGTATCGTTGAAAACTGATCGAAAACCACGTTGTCGGGAATAAGCTTTAAATTTACGCTTTCCGATATAAACGTACTTCCCTCTTTAGACGTTAATGATGAAAACACCTTGCCGTAATTTGACGATATCTCCGACGAAGACATAAACGAGTTCGTTATCGTCAGAAGTATCGGGGTTATTATCACTACCGCAAGAGCAGAAAGCATGATAAGCGCTGCCGTTATATATGCCATGCGCCTGATTTTGGAAAGCCGTTTGGTACGTGCGGCTTTCAGCATTACGGGATCGGATATAATTTCTTTTTTCATCTATACCCTCCCCTTAGTCTGCCTCAAGGTCTTTACCGAATCTGGCATCTATCCACATCAGAAGACCGATTATTATTATCATTACAATACACATTATGATTGCCGCAGACGACATCTTCTGATAATCAAGACGCTGGAACGTGTTATTCATAAAATGCTGCAGCATATAGAGGTTTTCATTCGGATAATTTCCTGTTAAAAGGTAAACCTCTCTGAATACCTTAAAGGAATTTATCAGCGAAAGCAGGCCAACGAAAAGTATCGTTGAAGAAAGATACGGAAGCTTTATCTTGGAAAACGTTTTCAAGCCCGTTGCACCGTCTATGCTTGCCGCGTCAAGCATGTCCTTTGGTATTGCGGCAATCGCCGCCATAAAAAGGATCATATTGTATCCGATATTCTTCCATAAATATAACAGTATTACTATGTAACGTGAAAACTCGCCACGCATCCAGTCTATCGCTTCAAAGCCAAACGGCAAGAGTGCTGCATTGAGCGCGCCGTTGTAGTTGAATATTACTTCAAATATGAGTATTATCGATGCCGTTGGTACCATGAGAGGGCTTATAAGCACCGTTCTGAAAAAGCTTTTGCCGGGGATCTTGTTCATCAGAATCGTTGCAAGCAAAAGCGGTATTATTATTGCAAGCGGCAGGGCAAGAGATGTGAAAAGTACCGTGTTTTTTGCCGCAAGCTTAAACGAGCCGTTATTGAAAAGAGCTATAAAGTTATCAAACCAAACAAACTCAGCGCTTATCGGATTATCTATCATCGAGTAGTATATAACTATGAAAAACGGCAACAGGAAAAAGACCGCCACTCCGATAAAGCCCGGCAGTATAAACAGAGAGGTTTTAAGCCTCTCGCTTCTCTCTCTTTTGTTTACTTGCTTTTTTTCTTTTTGCATAGCTTTTCTCTCTTTGTTTTGCCGGGGGATCTGTTATCCCCCGACATTTTTAATACTTACTTTGCGAAATATGCTTCAACGAACGCAGGCACTTTTCCTGATATGAATTCACAGCGAGCAGTACCCGAATTTATAGTGCTTTCGGTTGTATACTGAACCACAGTATCAGCTTCTTCGATCGTTACCTCATAAAAGCCATACGACTCTGATTTGTTATAGTAATGTTCCTCTATTACTTCTACGGGATAGAACACTCTGTATCTGTGGTCAACAGTATTAAAGTACGATGAATACTGCGTATAGATATCATATGTATCAACGCTCTTGAATATCTGAAGCTTCTCTGCTTCGTTTTTCACCGTCATTATCTTATCGGTATAATAATCGTAGATATAAACGGTGTCAATAGCCTGTGCAACATCATATGCATAGTCTACACCGTTAATTATACCACACTCTTTAAGATATTCAAGAGTGTTTGTAAAATTAACCGTAATCGGAAGATATACGTAAGAAGTATAGTTATCATCCCTGAGCTGAATTTCTCCGATAACCGGCGCATTGTAGTGCTCAAAGCTTATATTCAAAGCGTCTTTTCTGTATGCTTTCAACAAGTCTTCGCACTCTTTGTTGTAGCGGTTATTTGAATAATTGTTGATAACGCCCGGCGAATCATAGTTTCTCGTAAGCATGAGCTTGCCGTCCTTTATCATATTAGGCTCAAGCGATACATAGAAACGATAGCTTTCATCAACTGCCTCGATTTTTGCAAGAAGCTCGTTTTTGTATTCTTCGCTGTTTGCTAATTTTTCAAGCTCTTCAAAGTAATTGTACAGATTATTGTTTTCATCAAGCATTCTGTCTGTAATGCTGAAATTGCGAGCTATTTCATAGCCAAAATACGTTTTAACGGCTGCACGAACCCTTAATCTGTCCGTACCCGGCTGTCCGATATAGTATTCTTTGCCGTTAATCGTTATATTGTATTCTTTTTCGTAAATCTTATCGTATATTTCAGCATCAGCATATCCGGAACCAAGCAGTCCGTCTGACTTACTGTCATTGATAATTTCAAGTAAAGCGCCGATATTTTCATCGTCCTTAAAAGTGTAGCGTGCCATTTTTCCGTGTCCGTCAATTTCAACGGATACTGAAGAAACAAGCGCTTTATGATCAAGTATGAAGTTATCAACAGACTCTGTTGCGAGCACAAGACAGGAATTGAACAGCGTTACGATAACTGTAAATATAACCATTCCTTTGACTGCGGTAAACATCGACCTTGCGCTTTTTGCAATTATTGAATTCATTACCATCCAGGCAAGAACTGAACCGCTTATCGAGCCAAACAGTACCCAGAAAAAGTTGCTGTCTCCCATATACCCGAATATAATAGCAAATCCCATTGATACCGGAAACATGATAGCATACTTTACAAAGGAAGCAAAGCGCGTGAAAACGAACGGATTGCCAGATTTCTCGCTGAGTCTGTAATGATACAGCACAAGCGCACCCGCTGTAAATGCTACTGTGAGGATAAGTATAACTATTAGTGACTTAATGCTGAAAGCATCGTTCTCAAAAAGTATAACAACAGGAGAGGTTGGCAAAAACTTTTCATACTCAAGGAAATAATCTATCCAGAAATTTGACGAATAAAAGCCTTTAAGCGCATTAACACAAACCTTTATCGCAGGAAGTATTGCAACAGCCGCAATAGTCATAAGCCACCCAACTGCCGCAAGACCTGTGGTCATGCCTATAAGTACGGTTAATGAATAAATGAATATAAAATATAAGAGCGAATTTAAAAACACAGACGTGATTATCGGGAAGCATTCGCTAAATCCCATATCACATGCCGCCGGAATAATAATGCAAATGATATAGTTTAATCCAAAGCCGACAAGAAACGAGAATACGCCTGAAAAATAATTCGTTAAAAACATTCTCGTGCGTTTGAACGGCAGACTGTGGTAAAAGTTAACGCTCACACGCGAGTTTAAGTAGTTAAATGCTACTATTGCGCTTATAACGGCGAGTATCGCCGCAATAACGCAGTAAAATGAATACGTTGAGCCAATAGTATCAACAAGTCCGGATATATTTTTATGACGATATATCGTATCATTGTAGGAGTTGGTAACAAGTAATAAAAGTACAGGTCCTAAAAAGAAGGTTACGACGAAATTTATTACACATTGAGTCCAGCTTCTTTTCAAAGTACCAAGCAAATATTTCAGATTATTGTTCTTATCTGCCGATGTCGAGCTTTGTAAAGTCATAACCCTTACCCTCCATTTCACTTATAAATATTTCATCAAGGCTAAGCGGTAAAAGCTCTGAATAAACAGGAGACTTTTCGCCGATTATACGCATTATCATATCGTCACTTCCGCGCACTATAAAGCTTGTAAGTCTGCCGCGGCGCTCGAATGCCGATATTTCAAGCTCTGGAAAGTCCTCGGGCGTAATTTCATCTTCGAACACCGCCTGAAGTCTGTGTATGCCAAGCTTGATATCATCAAGATCAGCTTCAATTACAAGATCGCTCTTGTGTAAAAGCGCGATATGGTCGCAGAAATCCTCAAGCTCTGAGAGGTTATGTGATGCAATTATCGGTGTTATATTCCCTGCTGCAACCTCGTCTGCGATGATCGTTTTCACAAGTTTGCGCATAACGGGGTCAAGTCCGTCAAAGGTTTCGTCACAAAGTAAATACTTAGGGCACACGGAAAGCGATAACAGTACCGCCGCCTGCTTTTGCATACCTTTTGAAAATTTACCGATTTTAGTGTTTATGTCAAGACCAAAAGCGTCACGAAGCTTATAAAACTTATCATCAGAAAACGTGGGCCATATACTTTTATAAAGCGAACGTATATCGTTCACAGTTGAATGAGGCTTAAAAAAGCTTTCGTCCGAAAGATACACTATCGAGCGCTTTACTGCCTCATTTTCATATACGGGCGCCCCGTCGTAGAGCACTTCTCCGATATTCGGCTCAAAAACTCCGCACATTATACGAAGAAGCGTCGACTTACCCGAGCCGTTTGAGCCGATAAGCCCGAATATTGAGCCGTCTTTTACCTTAAAGCTGACGTTATCAAGTGACACAAAGTTATCATACTTTTTGGTCACGCTGTTTACTTCAATCATACCTGATCCTTTCCGAATCGGGAGTTATTCCCATTTCTTATTTACTTATCCCAGAATTTATCTGCAAGAGCTTCTATTTCATCTCTTGCAATACCGCTTTTTCGGGCTTCTTCAAGACACCTTTTGAGGTCACTTATAATCCTTGCGTGGTGTGCATCAAAAAGTGCTTGTGTGTCGTGAGAAACAAAGCTTCCCCGCCCCGGAAGCGAGTAGACTATGTTCTGCGTTTCAAGAATCGTATAAGCCTTTTGAATGGTATTGGGATTTATGGCGAGCTCTACTGCAAGCTTGCGCACAGCAGGCAGCTGCTCATCGGGCAGAAGTACGCCCGACAGTATTGCGGATTTTACAGAGTCCACAATCTGCTCATAGATAGGTATGCGTGATTTCAGATCTACTGTTATCATACTGCATTTTCCCTTTCCACCATTTGGTATTAAGTGTACTATCTGTAATAGTACACTTGTATGATAACATATCTACATATATTTGTCAACAGAATTTTCAAAAACACTTCAAAAATTTTGAAAAATATAGAAAAAAAGTGCGTAGCCTGAGCCACGCACCGAAAAACGCAGTGACTCTGTTTCCAATGTTGCTACACACTTCATCATAACTTACAAAATAAGGGTATGACGAAACAAGAGTATACGCTTTTACCAATATAGCGTATCCCCTATTTATGCAAGTTATTAAATTAAAGTATGTAGCGAGCATATTTTATCATATTTGAAGATGTTTTGCAAGGGGGTGAAGTAAAATTTGTGAAAAAATGTTGGTAGCAGGTGTGTTATATACATTGATTAAGTTTTATAAAACCGTTCATCTTGCCTTGCGGCGCAGTCGCTTTCTGCACGCGCAGAAAGTGACCAAAGACGCGCAAAAGGGGAACCAAACGCGGTTCCCCCTTTTGTATCCCCTCCCACCCTTCTTTCTCTGTAAGAATTTCTCGTTACATATACTACTTTTATCTTTTCGCGCTTCTTAATAATCGCGCTTTTAGCCTGCTTACCTACTTTCGCCTTATACAATCGTATTGTCAGTTCTTCCCCAGATTTCAGACAAACGATTCCGATTTCCCATCCCTAAAAGTTTTTGTGAGGGGAGCACGAGGGGAACACTTTTTATAAAAAGTGTTCCCCTCGTAAAAAATAAGCATTACCTCTGAACTCTACCGGAGCCGTCGCCACCGGCTAAAGCTTCGACCTCAGAACGTGTTACAAGGTTGAAGTCACCGGGGATAGTATGTTTGAGTGCGGATGCGGCTACACCGAATTCGAGCGCATCCTTGAAGTTTTTACCGTCAAGGAAGCCGCATATAGTACCGCCCGCAAAGCTGTCACCGCCGCCTACTCTGTCGACAATCGGATGAGCTCTGTATTCTTTGGAATGATAAAATTCTTTTGTATCTCTTGAATAGATGCAAGCTGACCAGCCGTTATCGGAAGCCGAGCGTGACACACGAAGTGATGATATAATGTATTCGAAGTTGAATTTTTCGACCATCTGCTTGAATATATTTTCATATCCTGTAAGGTTCAGTTCGCCGCTTGTTACGTCTGTTTCTTCAGGTTTAAAGCCAAGTACCTTTTCGGCATCTTCTTCATTGCCGATACATACGTCAACGTATTTCATAAGGTTCGTCATAACCTTTTGCGCCTTTTCGCTTGACCAGAGCTTTTTGCGGAAATTGAGGTCAACAGAAACCTTAACACCGTGCTTCTTTGCAGCTATAAGGGCAGCTTCTGTAAGTTCTGCCGCCTTATCGGATATTGCGGGAGTAATCCCTGTAAAGTGGAACCAGTCTGCATCCTTGAATATCTTATCAAAATCAAAGTCGCTGATATCTGCCGTAGCAATAGAAGCATGTGCTCTGTCGTATACAACGTTTGAGGCACGCATTGATGCGCCTGTTTCAAGGAAGTATATGCCGAGGCGCTCACCGCCGTGAGCCACGTTATCAACCTTTACGTTATGCTTTCTGAGTGCGGCAAGTGCACATTCGCCGATAGGATTCTCGGGCACCTTCGTTACAAATTCAGCATCGTGTCCGAAATTAGCGAGTGAGACCGCAACGTTTGCTTCACCGCCGCCGTAGCAGACGTCAAACTCGTCTGCCTGAATAAATCTTTCGTTTCCGGGTGTGGATAATCTGAGCATTATCTCGCCAAGTGTTACTATTTTAGCCATTGTTATTCTCCATTCTTTCAAGTGATTCTTTTACAAAGAAGCTTCCGCCGATAGCAGCTATTTTATCAAAAGCAAGGAATTCATCAATATTACTTCTGTCAACGCCTCCTGTCGGGATAAATCTTACCTGCGGAAAAGGTGCGGAAAGCGCCTTGAGTGCTGAAAGTCCGCCATATACGTTTGCCGGAAAAAACTTCACAGTTGTAATACCAAGCTCAAGCGCCTGCATTATTTCTGTCGGTGTTACGCAGCCCGGATAATACGGTATATTCTTTTCCTTGCACAGCTTGGCAACGTCAACAGAAAGACCGGGGGAGACAATAAATTCTGCTCCTGCTTCAAGCGCTTCTTCACACTGCTTCTTGTTGATGACGGTTCCGGCACCTATGCTCATATCAGCATATTTTTCGCACGCAAGCTTTATAGCCTCCTTTGCGCACGCCGTACGGAATGTGATCTCCGCAAAGTTGATACCGTTTGCTTTAAGAGCAGGGAGTATCTTATCTACCTCCGAAAGCTCTTTGATAACGACTACGGGTATAAATTTTTCCATATGTATTCTCCTTTTTATAATTTTGTTCAGTTTTATATAACGGTAATATCCTAATATCCTACATTTAAAGCTTTTTAATTAAACGCCACCGTAAGCGGCGTTTAATTTTAATTATTCAATTACTTTAATTTTGCGGCAATATTCCATAACGTTTTCAAAGTGTGCTCTCATAACTTCTCGTGTATGTTGAGCGTCACCGCTGTTTATAGCATCAAAAACCTTTTTATGTACAGCCACTTCCCTGTCGGAGTTTTCATAATCAATTGTAATTATCTTCTTCGATTTCTGAATGTCACTCACTATCGACTGGTGCATTTTATACAGAAAGTAGTTTCCCGATAGCTTCATAAGACAAACATGGAATTCAAAGTCTCTTAAAGATGCATCCGGAAGTTTATTTTCGAGAGCATTTACTAAAAGTTCGTGTGATAAAGCGAAGCTTTTCCACTCTTTTGAGTCCTTGACAGCCCTCTCTGTAGCAAGCACTGCAGCTTCTGTTTCGATTATCTGCCTTGCTTCAAGAAGCTCTGTAAGTGAAAATTTTGAAACACAGTTGAGCATTCCCGAAGCATCACGGTTAATATTATCGGGGTTTACGAGCAAAAACGTTCCCTTGCCGGCAGTTGACTCTGTTATCCCTGCCATATTTAGAGTTTTCATTGCTTCACGAACACTGTTGCGGCCTACTCCAAGTCTCTCGGCAATTTCCTTTTCGGTAAAAAGCTTGTCACCTATAGCGTAACCGTCATTTTTTATCATATCAAGAACAGAATCGAGTATTTGTTCACTTAAAGTGTTTCGTCTGATCTCACCCGTTCTCTCTTGCATCATAGCCTTTACCTTTCCATAATATTCTAAATAAGATTATATAACAGCCAATTACAAAAGTCAACTACCCGAAGCAAAAAACTCTCCGGAAAACCGGAGAGTTTTTGTTTGTTACTTTGCACTTACAACATCAAAATCCTCTTGTATTTCAATAGAGGGCTTAGGAGTAATAAGTGAAACCACAATTATAAATATCGAAGAAATTATAAATGCGGGAAGAAGTTCGTATATCGCAAATGCTCCGCCAAGCTTGCTTATACCAAGCTTCCAGATGAATACCATAGCAGCACCGCTTACCATACCGGCAATAGCTCCTACTCTTGTTGTTCTCTTCCAGAATAGCGAGAAAAGCATAATCGGTCCGAACGTTGCGCCGAATCCTGCCCACGCGAACGATACCACCTTGAAGATGATGCTATTTTCGTCAAGTGCTATAATAGCCGCAATAACTGCAATAACGAGAAGAGTGATTCTCGATACTATCATAACCGACTTGTCGCTTGCTTTTTTGTTGATAACACCCTGATAGATGTTTTTTGCAAGAGCCGAAGCAGCAATAAGCAGATACGAGTCTGACGAGCTTATCGTCGCAGCAAGTATACCTGCCATTACAAAGCCTGCAAGTATTGCAGGAAGCGAGCTCGTCGCAAGGGTAATGAAAATATTTTCAGCAGAAGTTGCAGTAAGGTGTTCCGTTCCTGCGATCTGTCTTCCGACGATACCGATAAACACTGCAACAGCAAGGGAGATAACCACCCATACCATAGCTATTCTTCTTGACATCTTGAGTTCCTTTTCTTCGCGGATAGCCATAAAGCGCAAGAGGACCTGAGGCATACCGAAATAACCAAGACCCCATGCAAGCATTGAGCATATTGTGAGAAGTCCGTAATTTGTCGCCTCACCAAACACAGGCTTTCCTGCTTCTACAAGCTGAACACCATTTTCGTCAAGCACAGGTGTTGCAAGACCGAAGAAATCTAAAAATCCGGGTATAGACTTCGCGTTTTCAACAACCGCACCTATACCGCCTGCGTTAATCGTGCTGATTATAACGATTGTTGCAAGCGCAACTATCATAACGATACTCTGCATAAAGTCAGAAGCACTTTCAGCCAAGAATCCGCCGAGGATCGTATACGCAAGTACAAATACTGCTCCAACGAGCATCATAGAAACATATGATGTGCCAAAAAGCGTTGAGAAGAGTTTACCGCACGTTACAAAGCAGCTTGCCGCATATACTGTGAAGAATATAAGTATAAAGAGTGCTGCAAGAGTGAGAATGATCTTCTTCTTTTCGCGGAATCTGTTTGAGAAAAACTCGGGAAGTGTTATCGAGTTGTTTGCTCTGATACTGTAACGGCGGAGTCTTTTTGAAACTAAAAGCCAGTTAAGGTATGTACCGAGCGCAAGACCGATAGCTGTCCACGCCGCATCAGCCAGACCACACCAGTATGCAACGCCCGGAAGTCCCATAAGGAGCCAGCCGCTCATGTCGGAAGCTTCGGCACTCATCGCCGTTACCCAGGGTCCGAGTGAACGTCCGCCGAGATAATAGTTTTCTGAATTTGTGTTTGCTCTCTTTGCAAAGGCAATACCGATCATAATGACTGCCGCCATATATATCGCCATCGCCAAAAGAATCTGCATGGTTTTTGAATCCATAATTGCCTCCTGTTTATATTAGGTTTCGTTTTGCCGTTTGCGGCAAATGCAAGCTTGCGAAGAAAACGTTTCAGTTTAATCCAAGCTATATTATTGTAATTATATCATATGCTGACAAATTTTGCAAGAATAATTTATAATTATGCAGTTTTTCACATCAAAAAAGGAGATCTCGCAATCAATGTCATTAAGCTAAGCCCATTCCCATTAAGATAACACTTCACTGCATGACATCCAACACTTCCTCTGTAACACGAAAAGCCTGTGCCATTTTCAGAAAACTGGCACAGGCTTTTCCAATAAGCACGTAAGATCAATTCTACGGCTCAATGATACCAAAATAATGAAGACCGAGAAGATTGTTCAGATTTGTCTGCAAACTATGCGTATGTATAACTTCTGCATTCTGCCAAAGAGACATTGCGACTTGATGCTGCCCGGCATGGAACGCTTCGGTACGTGATGAACCACTGTTTTTGGCAAGGAGATACTCATACAGCAGCGTATACTTGGTATACCCCACATCATAATCTTCTGCTGGAAGCATACAATCAATATCTACATTGCTGATCAATGTAGTGGATGCAATCGAGCCTACACAGCATCCGCGCAAGGCTGCAGTGATGATATTCGATGTCATATCTTTCGCCGGTTCACATCCAAATGTATTCAGAAGATACGGCTTTCCGGATAAAACATGATTGATCGATTTTGCCTCCAGAACCGCTTCACAATGGTATTCATTCTTAGTTTTTCCATCGAATACAGTTTGTGTAAGCACAGTTTTCCCAGCATGACTGTCATGGAAAATTTCGCAGAAGTGATCCTCCGTCAAATATGCCCAGTTTTCCGCTTCACAGCTTCCGTCAAGCTCCAGCGAAGATGCGTAGTAGCCTTTTGTCGTACCGAATAATTTCAGATTGTCGAGGATTCCCCATTCATCTCTGGCGCGCATAAGAAAGTATCCGGCATCATCCATGGCAACGGAGTACCATCCCACTGGAAAAATCGGTGATGCAATGCTGATGTTGACAACCTCCTCGTCTGCGATGGCAGAGAGATATTCACGATATTTTTCAAGAAAAACCGATATTTGTCCCTGTGACAGCGGCAGGCGCACCACCGGCCAATCGGGGATGATATCAATATCATTCAGTTTTTCGGATAACTGAAAAGCGCTGATTTCTGTAAGTTCATCCGGATCATTATTGAGATTTGTGTAGAAATAATCCGAAACAAAATCATCATGTCGTGACCTTTTTGACACTCCCGATGAATCAAACTGTTCAATTTCATACTGAAGAACAAACGTGGGAACAGCTGCCGGATTGCCGAAAATCTGTATACCTGATGGAGATTGCGAACGCAGATTTCGCTCTGATATGAGAAGTTTGTATATCTCCTCAGCGCAGTCCAGTCCGGTGACATCTATCATGACAATCTCATAATCCGGATATAACGGCTGCAGTTCGCATATTGCAGAGTAATCACTTTCTGAAATTTTGTCGCTGTTGTATACGAAGAAATAATACGGCTTTTGGATTTCCTCTGATCCGCAGGATGTGACACTACAAAGGATGACAGCGGCAAGCAACAAGCATAAGATCCGTTTCATTTCAGATTTTTTGATATATTCTTAATCCACGGTATCAGCTTCATAAAAGCTGTGCCGTTGAAATCAGAGGAAACCGGATTAAGATAGTGCAGCTCCGTTTCATTCCCGTTACTGTCCAGCAATTCTTTCAGCATCTCTGACTGAGACTTCGATACAGATGGAGATTCCTCATAACAGAACAGAATCACCGGTGCTTTGATGGTTTCACAATAGTTCTTGGGTGAGCGCATGGCGAGTTCTTCCGGCAAATTCTCTTCGCTGCAGCCGACAACGGTAATGAATAAGTTTTTGATCTGTTCGCCTTGCTCTTCCGTATGGGCTTCATAATCGCAGATTGCGTCCACCAACGCACAGCCGGCAATCACATCAGGATGTTCTGCTGCCAGCTTAAGCGCAAAAGTGGTACCAGTGACAGCTCCCGCAGTGAAGAGCCCCCCATCTGTTAGGAATCTGCAGCTTTGGCACAGGTCAAGCAGCATTTCGGCATCAGCATAATCTTCTCCACAGAAATCCTTGGTTCCTTCATTATCCTTGGAACCTCGTGAAAACAAGCGAATGACGATTACATCCTTTTTTGCAAAGTTATCGACCAGATAATTGACACCGTAGCCTACGTCGGGGAAATACAATACCGCCGGATATGCCTTTTCGGCATAATCATTCGGCAATGCAATTTCAGCATATCGCTTCAGACCGTTAATTTCAAAATCCACTTTATATGCGGATTCGGCGGGTGTGCAGAATTCGTCCAATTTTGTGACGGACAGGATACTGTCAATCTCTGTCATATCCTCAATCGAACTGATTTTTTCTTCCTCTGTCGGCATAGTGGTTTCGATGGATTCTGCGATCGTTGTTGTATTGTGGTTTGATACAGGCTGACTGTTACCGCAGGCAGTCAGCACCATCGTTGACAACAGCAGTGCCACAAAAAGTCGTTTCATAGCTTTTTCCTCCTGAATACATAATAACATAATACTTTGCCCATATACGAATAATCCGCACTTTTGTGTTCCAGTATCAGAAAATCCGTATCTTTTTCGGTGCGTAATTGATAATGCTCCGCATGTTCCTGTACTTCATCCAGCAGAATTCCCGCTGTATATTTGAATCCCTTATCAAATCTGCTTCCGTTTGTGCTATATGTTTTATAACAGATGCCCCGCTCGAAAAATTTGAGTCCCGAAATCCAAAAGGGTGGTTTGCGCCATGCTGACGAGTTACTGCTGAAATCAGACAGGTTATTTATTATATCTACCGTTTCCCATTCACCGATCACACGCTCATCAATAGTAAACGGTAAATCCACCGAATCTCGATATAAATGTGTTTCGCGTTCAGAATACTCATGACGATCGACCTGTCGATAAATTCGGACAATATCATTTGACATTGAATTGATAAAGCTGCCGGTCATCCAATCGATTCTCATGTAAGTTTCGCCCTGAAAACGAAAGATGCGGTAATGGTTTGGAACAAGAACATTAAATTCCTGAAGCATACAATAAACAATTCCCTTTGTCCAGAAATACATCCATACGTGCCCGCCGCCCGGCAGAAAGAACAGTTCTCTCTGTCGAACATCCAATTGTGTTAGTTGCTCCGTCCCAGAAAATTCATCTGACGGATTCAGATTACCGCAATATTCCCATTTTCCTATCACCTTCGGATCATCCTCAAATGTAACATTGAGAATTTGACTGCTCAGCGGCAGGTAACCGGCTTTGGGATCTTCGCACAACTGATCGATTCTCTTAACCTGATCCCGCTTTTTTCCTATACTGTCGAGAATCATACGCTTTTTGCATTGATACATGCGGCATTGCTCAGCTTGAGAAACACTGAGGAACTCCCGGATCTCATCAAGCGAAAAATCCAGCTGTTTCAATTGTTCGATTCGCTGAAATATTTTGACTTTTTCGGGATTGTAATACCGGTATCCCGTGCTTTCCTCAATGAAATCTGCACGAAGAAGTCCTATTCTATCATAATACCGCAATGTTTGGACATTGACATTGCAAACTTTTGATAATTCACCGATTTTTAGCATATTCATCACCTACGTGGATTGATTCGGTATAATTATTATAACATTATAGTCAGGTATAGAGTCAAGAGCGGATAGCTGCTTTCTGAAATGTTTACAAATTCATCATATTTATGGAATACTTATTTCTGCAACGAATCATGTTAATAGCAGAGATCGTTTCCTTAACTTAACGCCGCCAACCGAAAGTATCAAATCGCCGTTTTCCGAAATTCCACAAAAAAGTATCAAACTACCGCTTCCATAAATCAGGTACGCCATTTTTTTTGTGAAAAACGCATCTTCAACCCGCGATTTTCGCCATTTCAAAAATTTCACAGCAAAAGGGAGCACATCCGCTGTCAAAATTCCCACCGACGGCGAATGTGCTCCCCGTTTTTTATTTTATGCCGGAACGCGGTACACAAATTCTCGGAACGACTTCGGCTGGATCTTCCGCTCGTCACTCCTATCCGGTCGCACCGGCTCGACAAATTTGGCGATTTCATGCAGCAGCAAATCTCCGTCCGCATTCGGATCACGCAGGAAGCGCTTGCATAAGTAGGTTGCCATCTTGTAGTTGACCGCATATTCATGTATCGTGTTGGTATTCTTTTCGATGACAACCGCATTCACGACGCGGGAAGTGAAATTCGCCAACAGCATCGCCGCATAAATCTCCTGCGCAGCAAATTGCATCGACTTGCCATGCAGATTGACAATACCTAGGTTGTACTTCATCTCCCGGAACACAGTCTCAATTCCCCAGCGGGCGTAGTATAACTCTTTCAGATCGTCAATTGCGAATCTGTCCCGCAGCAGGCTGGTCGCCAGCGTCTCGTAAATGCCTGTATTCAGTTGAAATCGAACAACACGAAAGCTGACCGGGTATGGACTTGGGAAGTCCCACCGTCCTGCGCGGGTATTACCACTATATTCGTGGTCGGGATTCGCGTGTGTCTGTATGAAAATCCTGCCTTTTTCCTTATCCTCCTTGGTCTGCCGCGTCGTGATCTCTCCGCTCACATCAACATCCAATTCCCGCATCGGTAGATAGCGAATCAGCTTCATCGCAGTCTTTTCCTGCTTGACACGGATGAGGAATTCCATCCCCTCACCCTTTTGCAGGTGGGTGAACAAGTTGTAAGACTCGAATCCACGGTCGCCAACGATGATGGATGGGCGCGGAATGGTGTAATTGAAGAGCAGCATACTCTGCAAAGCACCGATTTCATCCTGCTTCGGCTGTGGCTGAAGACAGCAATCGTGGTAGGTTTTGTTCAGCACATCGTAAAGCGGCGTGACATGAACTTGATTGTAGCCTTTCGGTGTGCTGTCGTTGAACATGAATGTCTCCGCCTTGGGATCGCGTGCAAGATTCACGCTTGTACCGTCCACGGCGAACACGCGGTAGCCCTTGAACGTGGCAGAATCTTCGCACATTTCGTTGAATTCTTCCAAAATCCGCTCAAAATGCCGCCACTCAAACCGCTTTCGGCGCTGGACGAATGCGGACGCGGATACATCCAGTCCGGCGGATAACAGTTCCTTTGCAATGCTTCCGCCGTCCATCGTGATGAGAAACTGCGTGAGCGTTTCGAAGTCGAGCTTGCGGGAGCGATATTTGTCGGTGGGGTAGCTTTCGTGAACGACCTTCGCGATGGCTGAAGTGAGGTTCGCTTTCAGATGATCGGTGTGTTGTCCGGATTCTCCGGTGTTGGTGTGAATATCATGTTTGTTTGCATCTCCATTTCTTTGTAAAACTTTGTATAAACGTGTCGGAAAACAAAAAGAGAAAAGTCGTATCGCGCCGCGGCGATTGCTTTTCTCACAATAATTTGAACGTCGTTATGGTTTTTACTTCTGAAATGTTTGCAAATTCTGAAATAAGCAGATAGGCGGGGTTCTGCTCGTTACGACTTCATTATAGCAGATATGCGCGCTTTCGTCAAGGGAGTGTAGAGATTATTTACGAAATCTTAACTAAATGTGCGGAAGACGAGATAAGGGACGAATCCGCAGATTCGTCCCTTATCTTAATGGGGATGGGCTTAACTTAATGACATTGATCTCGCAATCTCCTTTTTTCTATATTATAATTTTTCCGCTATCGATATCGCCTATTATCGCGGCAATCGCATCTTCCTCGTTACTGACCGTTATATAGTCAGCAACAGCCTTGACCTCGTCCTTTGCGTTTGAAACCGCAACACCGAGTCCTGCCGATCTTACAAGTTCTACGTCGTTATCGTAATCTCCGATACCGATCGTTCGTTTAGAGTCAATGCCAAGAATCTCTGCAAGCTTGATTATCAGGTTTCCCTTATTCACTCCCTTGGGCAGGATCTCGTAAAGTGATCTCTCCGAGCGGATAAAATCAAACTGTGCAGCCAATGGGTGAGCATCAAGGTACTCTTTCAGTTGGCTTAATGTTCCCTCATTATCATCGCCGAATATTATCTTCCCGATAGGCTCGCTGACATCATTATAATGCTTCTCAAGATTTGGCAGTCCTGTCAATCCCCTGAATTTTTCCATAAGGCTGTTCTGCTTTGAAAAATAAGTATTTTCAAAGGTGCATACCTGTATACCGATACCGTCAAAGGCCTCATCGGCATACCTGACAAGCTCGAGGACTAAGTGGTCAAGCGTAGTTGTCCAAAGGTACTTTTCAGTCGCATAGTCATATATACCGCCGCCGTTAACACAGCCGATAGGTGCATTTGGCTTGACAATATCGTAGATATGCTTCACATAATACGGCATTCTGCCAGTTACGAACGTAAAAAGTCCGCCTTCACTTTTAAAATATTCTATTGCATCGAGATTTCTCCCCGATATCGTCTTATCATTTCTGAGCAGTGTACCGTCAAGGTCGGTACAAATAAGTATTCCTCTGAATTTTTTCATTATTTAATCTCTACTCTGTCACTCGCACCCATTATTACACAGTTTTTCATAAAGTTCTTGATTTTACATATCCTTTACATATTTTAACACATAATTATAAAAATGGCAATCCTCTTTTTCAAAAAAACTGCCACTTTTATGTTTTGTAATATTCTATTTATATTAACACAAATCAATAACCCGGCTTCAGGTCTTTGGAAATTCCGCAAACGTAACCGTCGCCGCTTTTCGCTTTATGCTCTTCCTTTGCCTTTTTAACAAGCTCGGGGTTTTCAATAAGTCTGAGTGCCGTGCCGGCTACCGCTTTACCTGCATACAACATAGCCCTCTTTCCATACGCGCCTTTGCTCTGGCTTGCAGACTGCCAGCTGTGACCGGGTGTTCCTGTAACCCAGTTGCCTATATGCATCTGTACGGTCGGACAATTCCAGCTTACGTCTGCAGTATCGGTTGAGCCGCCGTGAGCAACGGGGGGCGCCGGGTCGCGAACTTCTGTTGCAAAGAGCGGCATCGTCTTTTCTTCATCAGTGAGAGTCATCGTTGCCTGAAGCGCTTTTCCGTATTCAAGCTCCTCTTCTGTCGGTACGGGCAGGTCTATATCGTGCATCGCCTCGTTTGCCGTAGCCTGAAGTGTTGGGATCGTTATAAGATTTGCGTATGCCGAAACTACCTTTGAGGATACCTTTGTATCCGTCATAAGAGTTGCCCCCTGTGCAATGCGGTCAACCCTCTCTTTAAGAATACGTACAGATTTTGCATCGACGGCACGGATCATATAGCGCACAACTGCATGCGACTGTACCATATTCGGAGCTCTTCCGCCTGCATCCAATATCGCATAGTGAATCCTGCTTGTAAGCTCCATGTGTTCACGTAAAAAGTTAGCACCAATATTCATAAGTTCCACAGCATCAAGCGCACTTCTTCCCTTGTGAGGCGCACCGCCTGCATGTGCGGCTACTCCTTCAAAAGTATAGTCTATCATAACATTAGCAAGTGCCGGGCGGGTTCTTACCATATACATCTTTTCAGGATGCCAGCTTACAATTGCGTCTGCGCAGTTGAAAACGCCGTCTCTTGCTAAGAATACCTTTCCACCGCCACCTTCTTCCGCAGGGCATCCGAAGAGAACGACCGAGCCTTTGCCGGTTTCTTCTATGTAAGATTTAATTGCAAAAACCGCAGCAAGAGAACCGGCTGCAAAAAGATTATGTCCACATCCGTGGTGGGTATCCTTACCCTCAATAGTCTTCTTTTCTGCAATACCGCCGACCTGGCTCATACTTTCAAGTCCGTCATATTCAGCAAGTACACCTATCTTAGGTGATCCCGTGCCATACGTTGCAGTGAAAGCTGTTTCAATATCGGCAACGTTTCTTTCAACTGTAAATCCGTTTTCCTCAAGCTTTCGAGTAAGCAAACGGACCGCCTCAAATTCCCGAAAACAGATTTCAGGATTATCATACAGTGCATCCGACACCTCATAAAACTCATCTTTTCTCTCTTCAATTACATTAAGATATTTTTCAAATAACATTTTTATCTCTCCAAAGCTTATAGCTATACATTTTAATTATTTTTTACGAAACCACCTTGCCGTCAATCAGAACCTTTTCTACAATGGTGGAAATTTCAAAAGGACTTCCGTCGGTAATGATGATATCAGCATCCTTGCCTACCTCTATAGAACCTACCCTGTCTTCGACTCCGATATGCTCTGCCGCATATATCGTGATAGCCTTAAGTGCTTCAAACGGATCCATACCCGCCTTAATTGCATAGGCGGCACAAATGGGGAGATTGTCCTGACTGATTACAGGGCTGTCTGTAACAATACAAACATGGCAACCCGCCTTCGAAAGTGCCACAGGAGTTTCCCAAGTCTTGTTTTTAAGCTCATATTTAGCTCCATTACAAAGTGTCGGACCAATAGCAAGCGGGAGACCTGCCTCTTTTAATTCATCAGCTATCAAGTGTCCCTCAGTAACGTGTTCGATTGTCATTTTAACGCCAAATTCTTTTGCTATGCGTATAGCTGTAAAAATATCGTTTGCCTGATGCGCATGCGCCTTAAGAGGAATCTCACCGCGCATAACGGGAAGAAGCGCGTGAAGCTTTGCATCAAATGACGGGAATTTAGACTCATCACCGTCAGCCGCATCAATTACATTTTTATATCTCTTTGCCTTAGTTAAAATGTCACGGATAAGTGCCGCTATCGCCATTCTTGTAGACACATTCTTGGAAGCATATCTGTTTCTGACGTTTTCACCAAAAGCACACTTCATAGCAACGTCTGTTTTTATAGCCATATCGTCAACACATCTTCCAACAGTTTTCATTGCAATAAACGTACCGCCGATTGCATTTGAGCTACCGGGACCTGTGCAAACCGTGGTAACTCCGGCAGCCCTTGCTTTTTCAAGATTCCTGTCATACGGATCAACTGCATCAATCGCTCTCATATGCGGAGTAAGCGGATCAGTGTGCTCATTAACGTCTGACGCGTTTTTGCCCTGCCCTGCACGACCCGAAATAGCGATATGGCAATGTGCCTCTACAAATCCGGGGTATATGTACTTTCCGCTTGCATCAATAACTTCTTCGCCGAGTGCAGCAGAGAGCGCTTTTCCTATTTCTTTGATTTTGCCGTTTTCAATCTTGATATCAGCTACAAAAGCTTCTCTGTCTACGGCATTGTTGATAAGTCCGTTTTTGATAACCATAACGGTCTCCTTTTTAGTAAATATTTTATTTAGTTTAATTTTCATCAAATAATCAATTGTCCATGCCCATCGCACTGTTCCATTTGCTCACGGTTTAATTTCCTCTTTGCATAAACAAAAAGCACAGAATTTGCTATAAGAGCCACCGCCCACGATATCGGGAATGAAATATACAAGGATTCAAGTGTTCCTATCTTTTTGAACACGGTAAGGATCCACAAAATTCTGATACCGCAATTTGTAGCAAGCGATATTACCATTGTCTGGAATGAATAACCCATTCCTCTGAGTGCTCCGCTGAGTATTTCGGAAAGACCGAATATGCCGTAGGAAACACCTATTATTGCAAGTCTTAATGCTCCCGTCTTAATAGCCTCTATATCACCGGGAACATAAAGTCCTATCAAAAATTCCCCTCCAAAGACAGATAAAAATATCTCAATCACCCAGAATACTGCCATAAAGGAAAAGCAGCATTTAACAATCTTGTTTATTCTATCATACTTTTTTGCACCCATATTCCGGCTGACAAAAGAAACTGTTGCCTGACGAAAAGAGCCTTTAATTGTAGCGTAAAAGCTTTGTATATTTGACGCAGCCGAGTTGCCTGCCATTATTGCAGCTGACCCAAAACTGTTTACCGCCGACTGTGTTATAACATTAGATAGCGAGGCGACTGTATTCTGTATGCCCGATGGTATACCAACCACCGCAATATCAATAAGCTGCTTTTTATATATTTTAAGCTTGGTAAAATACAGTTTACCGCTATCATCTTCCGTAGTCAGAAAATAAAGCATAACAACTGCATTTATAATCGTGGAAATAAGCGTTGCTATTGAAACTCCGGCTGAATTCATATTAAAGTATGCTACAAATACAAAACTCAAAACGACCTTGATAAGGCCCGTTACCATACCTAAGTATAACGGTCTTTTTGTATCTCCCTTGGCGCGCAGTATTCCTACTCCGAAATTATATACCATCGCGGGGATTTTACCTGCAAAATTTATCTGCAGATATATTTTAGCATATGGCATAACATCAGACGGAACGTCCATCATTATAAGTAGATAATCTGCAAAAAATATACCAATGAATGAAATTATTAAACCGGCGATAATACTTATAAGCATAGCAGTGTGAACCGTTTTATGTACAGCCGCATCATCACCCGCACCGAGCGCTCTGCCAAGAACTACCTGAACACCGACAGACAAACCTAAAAACAGGTTGATTATTGTGTTTATAAGCGGTCCCGTTGTACCAACGCCTGCAAGCACGTCACTACCCGAAAACTGACCAAGTATAATTGAGTCAACTGCAGTATACAAGTGCTGGATAATCCCTATAAGCAAAATAGGAACAACAAACTTAACAATGCCTGAAAAAGCCGGTGCATTTGTCATATCAACGTTTTTTTGTTTTACAGCCATGCTTCTCACCCCTTTTTAGTAAATTATATCAGAAATACAAATCAAGTAAATAGAACAAACAGAACAATATGGATTTTTTAAAACTTATTTAATGCTGATATATTGCTTTTTTTACCGGAATATGATAAAATAATCAAACAAAATACACAGAGGGTGTTAAATTATGTTTTACAATATGAAAAACCTGAGTGACATTACTGTATATCATACAAATCCAAAGCCACACTCAATAGTCAGATGTCGGACAAACAATGCCTTTTTACTCAGAACAAGCGGAGGCAGGCTTTTTGATTTTGGTGATAAGACTATGATTGCCGCGAAAGGTCAAATGATTTTTTTACCGCGCGGTTCGGCTTATGAGTCTACGAGTTTAAGTGAAGGAGAAAACAGAGGTATCTGTATTTCTTTCAAAGCTGACTTCTCCTATTCAATACCAAGCGTATATTCTTTTGAAGGCTTTCCCGAAGCAACACATATTTTTAAAACTATGGTCGATTTATGGGATAACGGAAATGAAACCGATCATTATAAATGCCTTTCATTGTTCTATACCCTTCTTTCTTATCTTTCGGGCATAGATCACCCCGACTATTCGTTTAAAAGAAAAGGTTCGGTAATAAAACCTGCTCTTGATTACTTAAAATCGCACTTGTATGACCCGTCTCTGAAAATCAATTCACTTCATGCGTTATGCAATATATCCGATACTTATTTCAGGAAAATTTTCATTGCAAATTACGGAGTTACACCTCAAAAATATGTCATGAGTAAAAGGATTTCCAAAGCCACATCTTTGATTGAGAGCGGTGACTATAATACTATAAGTGAGGTAGCTTTAGCTGTTGGGTATAGCGATCCTTTGTATTTCAGCAGAGCTTTCAAAAAGATCAACGGTACTTCACCAAGCGATATTAATAAAAATGCATAAACACAACGGCAATCTTAAACGATTGCCGTTGTGTTATTTTCCGGTTCTTCATTTGCATCAAGCTCATCATATTCAAGCCATTTTCCGCTTGCAACACGCCTGAGTGCAAACGCGCATTTTATAAATCGCTTGAACATCATAACCGCCAATACTGTTATAATAGAATATTTAAGCTTTATTCCAAGTATAAAGCCTAAAACAAGCGACCATGCATAAACGGGAACAACATCGTAAAGCATAGCTTTTCTGCTGTCTCCACCTGCTCGCATTACACCCATTATAAGAGTACTTGCCAGACTTCTGAAGGGCATATACAAAGCGTATATTGCTATAAGCCATATTGCAAGAGACTGTGTTTCTGCCTCAAGTGATGAGAAGAAGAATTTGACATAGGGAGCATCAATCGCGAGCATAAGTACCATTATAAAGACACCAACCCAAAATCCTGCAAGAGCATACTTCTTGGCAAACTCTTTTGCTTCCCCGATTTTCTTTTCGCCTATACTGCAGCTTATAGTGACACAAGCGCCTATAGCTATACCGTAAAAGAAAGCATTTCCGAGATTTTCAAGCTGTCTTGCTATACTTACCGCACTAACTGCAACGTTACCCATTCTTCCGAATATTGCATTGAATGCCGATACACCAAATCCCCAAAGACTTTCGTTAAGTATGACTGCATATGTTTTTTGGATAAAATCAAATACTGCAACAGGCTTGAAATACCTGATATCAGAAAATTTAAAGACATATTCCCTTTGCTCAAAGCGAGCGATGCTTACAAGATAGATCAGCGCTTCAATTATTTTAGATATAAGCGTAGATATAGCCGCACCTGCAACGCCAAGCGCCGGAATGAAGCCGAGTCCATAAATAAACACGTAATTCAAAAGCACCTTTGCGCCAAGAGATATTATCGTTGCTATCATGGGAATTTTCGTCTGCTTTGCAGAACGGAAAAATGCCACGTAAGAATTCGAGAGGCTATATAACAAAAACGTAGGTGTGATTATGAGAAGATATATAGCGCCGTATTCTATTGTTTGTGCATCATTCGTGAAAAATCCAATAGCAATTTCAGGCAGGAACAAACAAAACAGCATAATAATCAAGTTTATCAGAAGAGAGAAAAAGAGCGTGATACTGAACGTTTCTCTCGTTTTATCGGGATTTTTTTCTCCGAAAAATCTTGATAAATATACAGAAGCTCCGCTTGTAATACCAAAAGTTATTAAGGATACTATGTAAAATAGCTGATTGGCATGTGATACTGCGGCAACTGCCGTTTCACCCATATCGCTGATAACAGATACGTCAATTATGCCAAGTATAGCCGATGACATATTCTGCAAAGCTATAGGTAAAGCAAAAACCAGCACCATCTTCCAGAACTTTATATCCGGGAAAATATTTTTAAGCATTTTAGATTGTAATATACTCATTTCTCACCCTTGATGATTATCTGTTAACTAAAATTACTTTGCCTTGCTTATTTTGGTTATATACTGCATCACGGGCTACTATCTCACCGTTTAAGATAACATAGTTTAGTCCCTCGGCACGTTTGTTACAATCCATAAATTCAGAGCGGTCAATTATTCTTTCAGCATCAAAAATGCATATGTCCGCATCCATGCCCTCCCATATAAGTCCTTTGGTTTCAAGGCCGTAAACTCTTGCGGGCATTGACGTCATTTTACGTATCATCTCAGGCAGAGAAACTATACCTTTCTCTCTTACATATCTGCCAAGTGCTCTTGGAAATGAAGCTTTGAGTCTGGGATGGAACGAAGTTCTGATGCCTGCAACACCCGAGTCGGTGCATATCATTGCTCTCGGGTGCGATATAACCCGCTCAACGTCCTCCTCGCACATCGTAAAGTAGCAACAAGTACATCTGCCATTACCTTTATATATTATATCAAGTATGGTGTCGCATTCATCCTTACCATGTATTTTTGCAGCTTCTGTAAGCATCATTCCTTCATATTCGGGATAGCCCTCGGATTTGTTAATCAGAACCCATGACCAGTTGTCTGCCCACCATTTCGTTTTATTCCATTCTCTGATTTTTTCGCGTTCCTGAGGGTTTCCAAGTCTTTCAAGCAGCTCTCTTCCCGAATCGGGTACAAACGTTACTGCCGCCGATGTAGCAGTTGCAACATACGGATATACGTCAAGATATATTTCAGTACCCTCTGCGTTTGCTTTATCAATCAGTTTTAACGTATCGATTACCTTTCCGAAATTTTTAGAACCTCCGCAGGCCTTATGATGCGAAAGGATTCCTCTTACTCCAGATTCTTTTATAATGTGTATAAACTCCTCAGTCGCTTCTATAAGCTTATCTCCTTCGCTTCTGATATGTGCCGCAACAATACCTTCATATTCCTTAACTACTTTTGCAATTTCAACCAGTTCATCAGTCTCTGCATATCTGCTAGGCGGATAAATGAGTCCAAACGATATACCAAGCGCACCGCTTTCCATAGCATCACGAAGCAGAGTCTTCATTTTCTGCAGCTCTTCTTCTGAGGGCTTTTCCTGACTCATACCCATAACACATTTTCTTATAGAGCCGTGTCCCACAAGGCACACATTATTTGAGCCAAGGGGAAACCTCTTGGTTGCATCAGCAAAGCTTGAAAAGGTCTTTAATACGTCAGACAAGTTGCCAACACCATCTATATATGTATCTCTTTCTTCAGAAACATTACATGGTGCAATAGAGCCTCCGCACTGACCTGATATGGACGTAGTTACACCCTGTTCGATTTTTTCTATCATATCTGGACAGTAAAATACAGCTCTGTCGCTATGACTGTGAGAATCAATAAATCCGGGAGTAACGGTAAGTCCACTTGCATCTATTACAGATTTTGCGCCATCTAAATTCTTTCCGATTTTAACAATCTTACCGTTTTTCACAGCTATATTCGCAGTATATGAAGGACTCCCGGTTCCGTCTACAATTATACCGTTTTTTATTATGAGATCGTACATTTTCAACACTCCAACTATAATATTATTAATTCCTAAACAGCTATACAAGGCAATTCTATCATATAAATAAAAAAATAGCAATCACCCTAAAAGATACTTGCTATTTTTTGTTCGTTTTTTTGAATATGTTCTATTTTTTGAATGTTTTTACAAGCTTGAATGCCTGCTCTGCCGTATCACGTAGATTCTTGTGTGCATTTTTTATATCCATAGCTTCTGAAAGCGTGCAAGGCGTTCTGAGTATCGGGAAGAATGCATCAATTCCGTGTTCGTTACAAACAACAGCATCATCGGTAACACATCCCGAGAAAGCTATTACAGGCTTGTTGTACTTTTTCGCAAGTTTCGCTACGCCTATTGGTGCTTTACCCATATATGACTGACCATCAAGTCTTCCTTCACCCGTTACGACAACGTCTGCATCAACTATATATTTTTCAAGTTCTGTTGCCGCCATAACAAGTTCAATTCCCGACTGAAGCTTACCGCCAAGATATGACATAAATGCAAATCCAAGTCCGCCTGCAGCACCGGTTCCGGGTATTGTTGCATCAGAGTCCGGCAGAACCTTTTTTGTAAGATTCGCATAATTTTCAAGCCAGGAGTCCATTTCCTTAACGATTTGGGGTGTAGCACCCTTTTGCGGGCCGAACACTGCGCTGCATCCGATGTCGCCGCAGAGAGGATTTTTAACGTCACACGCTATATTAAAAGTACATTCTTCGATTTCAGCCATTGCCTTATCTGTACGAATTTCAGCTATGTCACGAAGTCCGCATCCGGCAATTGATACATTTTTGCCGTCTTTATCAAGAAACTCAAAGCCCAAAGCCTGAAGCATACCGATACCGCCGTCGTTCGTTGCACTGCCACCGATACCGATTATAAAATTACGGCAACCTCTTTTTATAGCATCGGCTATCATTTCACCAACGCCGTAAGTTGTTGTATTGAGAGGATTTCTTTCTTTATCAGTTACAAGTGTGATGCCTGCCGCTGCTGACATTTCCATAACCGCAGTTTTGTCGGGTGTTATACCGTAAACTGCTTCAACGTTCTTATCAAGAGGACCGTGTACGGATATTTTGATAAGTTCTCCGCCTGTTGCATACGTAACAGCATCAACGGTTCCCTCTCCGCCGTCAGCAAGAGGACGTATGCATACTTCTGCATCTTTATATGCAAGCATAACTCCCTCTGATATGGCTTTTCCTGCCTCAAAAGTTGAAAGACTTCCCTTAAAAGAGTCTATTGCTACTGTTACCTTCATAATACTTTCTCCTTAAATTTAAAACTCCGGATATTATAATAAGGTTATTTGGTTTCGCCGCGCCACGTGCGGCATTGTTTACTTTTATTATAACATCCGGAGTAAAATATTTCAAGTATTAAAAATAAATTTATATTCTTGCGACACCGGTTTCTTTGGCAGTTTTAATAACTGCTTTTGCAACAACTTCTGCAACTCTCTTATCGAGTGCCGGTGCGATAATATTATCCTCGTTTATCTCCTCGTCAGGAATGAGAGATGCAAGCGCATAGGACGTTGCAACCTTCATTTCTTCATTGATGCAGGTCGCTCTGCAATCAAGCGCACCTCGGAAAATTCCGGGGAATGCAAGAACGTTATTTATCTGATTCGGGAAATCGGATCTTCCCGTACCAACGACTCTTGCACCTGCCGCTTTTGCAACGTCAGGCATGATTTCGGGTGTAGGATTTGCCATCGGGAACATAATTGCGTCACTTGCCATCGACTTTACCATCTCAGGTGTCACAAGATTCGGTGCAGAAACGCCAACGAATACGTCAGCGCCGCTCAGTGCATCTGCAAGGCTTCCTTTCTTATGTTCAAGATTTGTTATCTTCGCTATTTCCTCTTGCGCAGGGTTATTGTTTTCATCCCCCTCACATATGATACCGAATCTGTCGCAGAAGGTCAGATTCTTCACACCGATATTCATAAGGTGCTTACCGATCGCAATACCTGCCGAGCCTGCACCGTTTATGACAACCTTTACTTTGTGAATATCCTTCTTCACAAGCTTAAGAGCATTTATAAGCGCCGCTGCAACAACTATTGCAGTGCCGTGCTGGTCATCATGAAATACCGGTATATCACAGATCTCCTTAAGTCTTTTTTCGATTTCAAAGCAGCGGGGGGCGGAGATGTCCTCAAGATTGATACCGCCGAAGCTTCCCGAAAGGAGATATATAGTGCGGACTATCTCGTCAACGTCCTTAGACTTTATGCAGAGAGGAAACGCATCAACGTCAGCAAAGGTTTTGAAAAGCGCACACTTTCCTTCCATAACCGGCATACCGGCTTCAGGACCTATGTCACCAAGACCAAGTACCGCAGTACCGTCTGTTACGACCGCCACAATATTTGAACGGCGTGTAAGCTCGTATGACTTATTTACGTCCTTCTGTATTTCAAGGCAAGGCTCTGCCACGCCGGGAGTATATGCAAGTGACAAATCCTCTCTTGAGTTGATCGGCGCACGTGCAATAACTTCTATCTTTCCGTTCCATTCATAATGCTTTTTAAGTGATTCTTCTCTTATATCCATGGTAGTCTCCTATAAAATTAAACCTTTTCCTTTTTATCTTTAAGCTGAACAAAGATTCCGAGAACGATAACTACAAGCCCGATTAAATACGAAATCTCAAACTCCTCTTTCAAGATAATCATTGACCATAAAAGCGACAAAAACGGTGTTACGTATGCAAGATTGGATATCTTTGCCGTATCACCCAGATTAAGTGCTATCATCCAGAGAGTACTTGTTACAGCCATAGCAAATATTCCACTGTAAGCAAAGCCGAGATTTTGTGCAAGGCTTGGCATAAAGATGTCGCCGTTTGATGCATTTATTACGCTTGTAAGTATAAATGTTGCAAAGAAATTTATCATCATTGATATACGGCTCTCATATTGCATTTTCTTGTTAAGAGCAGTAAATAAACCGTAGCATACAGCGCCAAGTATACAATAAATTGCACCAATAAGTGTTGTTACTTCAAACGAAAAACCGCCCCTAAAAGTCACTATAGCAACGCCGACAAATGACATTATAATAGCGATAGCTTTTCGTGCTGTCAGCTTTTCTCTTAATATAATACATGCAAACACTACACTCATTATCGGCCACAGATAATTTATAATAAATGCTTGCGAAGCCGGAAGCATAGCTGTTCCGGCATAGAAAAATACATAGTACAAGCATCCGCCCGGCAAGCCTATCAGAACTGATATTATGTAGTCACGAAACTTGTACTCTTTAAGCCTTTTTATATTCCCTGTTACGATATTGATAACAAGTAAGGAAATAAAAGCAAAAAATGCATTTGCCCATAAAAGCTGGAAATTGTTAAGCGACCCAAGCAAAAGCTTTGTCACAACGGATGTTGTGGACCAGAAAAATATTGATATTCCGGCAAATAAATACGCTTTTTTCATAATGTGCCTCGAAATTAAATGTTCTTTTCTATCTCTGCATACAAATTTTTAAATTGATACTCAAACCCTTTATCATTTGGATGAAGTCTTAAATCTGCAAAATAATTTTCGTCCTTCGGGACAAAATCAAATCCTCGAATGAGTGTGATATTATCAATATCCTTAACGATATTTCTGATTTCTTCTTCAACCTGCTCAAGCTGTCCAAATACCCTGTATTCAACCATATCCTTACGCCAAATCGGAGTAATTGCAAATATTTTCGAGTCAGGGTAGTTTTCTGCAAGCTTTGTGTAAAAAAGGCGGCAGTGATGACGGAAAGTTTCTATATCTGTCATTGACCAGTCATTAGAACCATACGCAACAGTTATGTAGTCGGGAGTAAAATCGTCTTTCAGCGCTGCAAGATCCGCAAAGAATCTTTCACCGCCGATAGCTTTGTTTATTTCCTCAACTCCAAGCTTGTCTGCAAGTCTTGCAATATAACGGTTTGACGGGCGAAGCGCATCATAACCCTGAGTTATTGAGTCACCGTATACAAGAAGCTTTTTGTTAGTTTTTGCCGGAACAACGTATGAACCGTCATCAAGCGAAACTTCGCTTATTTTTGTAATAACAGACCAGGGCAAGTGAACGCACACCGTCTTTTCGCCTTCGCCGAGTTCAAAAGTCTTTTCAAAGATTTGAGGAAGTTCAAAATACTCGTCAACGTAGAACTTCGGCAGTTCCCTCATTGAAAAATTATCAATGTAACCTATTACTTCACCGTTTACAAACACATCAAATGAGTAATAACGTCTGGAAAGGCCAAGTTCAACTATTCCTTTAATTGTAAGTTTTGTACTGTCGGTTTTAAATGACAGTTTGATTCCGGCAGCAGTCAGCGCTTTTGCATAAAAGTCTTTGTTTGTTTCAAAATACAACGCTCTTTGCGCATCGGTAAATCTGTGAAGATATACATATCCGTTTTCTTCTGCGGCACATACTGCACCCGTTGCAATTTCCTTGATTTTATCAAAGCTAAGTTTCATACAATGTCCTCATTTACTTATCTAAAAATCATACAAGAACATTGTATCAGCAAAATACAAAAATGGCAACCCTCTTTTTAAATAAAGTTGTCATTTTTGTATTATTTAGGTAACACAGTAATATTTATTGTATATCGCCTTCTCTTTTAAGAAGATAATCTGACCTTCCTGACTCATACAGATTGTTGCCATTGCTGTCAATGAGTACAACAACAGGAAAATTTTCCACCTCAAGCCTGCGTATAGCCTCTGCACCAAGGTCGTCATATGCTACAACTTCGGATTTTTTTATACAACTGCTCAAAAGAGCTCCGCAACCGCCGATAGCTCCAAAATACACAGCTGAGTGTTTCTTCATCGCCTCAACAACTGCCGCATCCCTTTTTCCTTTGCCAATCATACCAGTTTGTCCTAATGCGATCAGGTCAGGACTGTATGCATCCATACGGTATGAGGTCGTAGGTCCTGCTGAGCCTATAGTCTGTCCGGGTTTTGCCGGAGCCGGTCCGGTAAAATATATGATAGCATCTTTTATATCAAGCGGCAATTCTTTACCCTGTACAACAAGCTCACACAGACGCTTATGGGCAGCATCTCTGGCAGTATATATCACACCTGATATAAGACAACTGTCCCCTGCCTTCAGTTTCCTTGCATCTTCACGTTTAAACGGTGTAGTAATAGAAACAGCCATTTATATTACCTCCGTTTTGTGCCTTGTAACGTGGCAATTTATATTTACAGCCACAGGCAGTCCTGCAATATGAGTAGGATATTTTTCGATGTTTACAGCAAGAGCCGTAGTCTTACCGCCAAGGCCCTGGGGACCTATTCCAAGCTTGTTTATTTCGTCAAGCAGTTCTTTTTCAAGCTCGGCATAAAAACTGTCACTGTTCGGAACGTCTACCGAACGTATAAGCGCTTTTTTAGCAAGGTAAGCCGCCTTGTCAAACGTACCGCCGATACCTACACCAACGACAACAGGAGGACACGGATTTGGCCCGGCTTCTTCTACAGTTTTTATCACAAAATCCTTTACACCCTGCAGTCCGTCAGAAGGGCGAAGCATTGCGATCTTACTCATATTTTCACTGCCAAAGCCTTTAGGCGCAACGGTAAGTTCTATTTTGTCGCCCGGTACAATTTCAAAATAAATCATAGCCGGAGTATTATCCCCTGTATTTACCCTGTCAATAGGGTCGCGGACAACGCTTTTCCTTAGATAGCCTTCTTCGTAGCCTTGTCTTACGCCCTCGTTTACCGCATCGGTAATATCACCGTTTATATGTACATCCTGCCCGATTTCAAGAAACACACACGCCATACCGGTATCCTGACAAATTGGCATGTTTTCCTTTTCGGCAATCTCATAGTTTTCTACAATGCGCTCAAGTATTTCTTTTGCATGGGGCCACACTTCACCGTCACAAGATTTTTTGATACATTTTTTAACATCATCGCTCAAACGGCAGTTTGCATCAATACATAATTTTTTCACCGTTTGAGTAATTATTACAGCATCAATTTCACGCATAGTACTTTCCTCTTACAACTCTGAACTCATAATATCATAAACAATATATAAATTATATCATTAAATAAATAAAATGACAACTCTCTTTTAGGAGAAAGTTGTCATTTTTTTAGAAATTATTTTCAGAAGAACAGTGAGAGTATAAATATCTCAATCATTGTTGCAACACCCATTACAAGCGTAAGGAGCGTTTGAGTCTTATATCCCTGTTCGGGCGTCATCTTACCGAAGTTCGTTACAACCCAGAAGTATGAGTCGTTAGCATGAGATACCGTCATAGCGCCGGCACCTATTGCCATAACTGTGAGTGTGGTCATAACAGTGCCATCAAGTCCAAGCGGAGCAAGAAGGGGTACCATAATACCTGCTGTTGTTGTAATAGCAACTGTGGACGAGCCTTGTGCGGTTTTAAGTAGAGCCGCCAATAAAAACGGGAAGAAAATACCGAGGCTCATAAGGAAGCCTGCGTTGTCGATTATGTACTGAACAAGCGTTGTGGAAGAGATAACCTTACCGAGAACACCGCCTGCGGCCGTTACGAAAAGGATCGGGCCGACAGTTTTGAGTGTGCTGTCTGTTATTTCATAGAACGCCTTCATCTTTTTTGCTGTTGCAAGCTGGATTATAGCAAATATCGTACCAACTGCAAGAGCTATAATAGGCTTACCAAGGAAGGTACATATTTCAAGAGCAAAGCCCGTAAATCCTGCAAAGGAAGCTATTGTACCAAGAGCCATAAGGATTACGGGAACAACAAGCGGAGCAAGTGAGTTTATACCATTTGGAAGCTTACCATGTTCTGCAATAAGTTCTTCGTATGTCTTTACAATTTCGTCCGAATCAGCTGTTTCGTCAGAGCTCTTTACTCTCTTACCAATAAACTTTGCATAAAGAAGTCCTGCAATTATCGGGAAAATTGAGCAAAGAAGGCCTAATCCCATAACGAGAAGAAGACTATCACCGATACCGAGTGTATTCGCTGCTGCGATAGGACCCGGTGTTGGGGGAATAAGAACGTGTGAAATGTAAAGTCCTGCTGAGAGTGCAACTGTCATAGCAACGCTTGATGTGCCTGTACGGCGCACCATAGCACGGCGGATAGGGTCAAGAATAACGAAACCGCTGTCGCAGAATACGGGAATGGAAACAACCCAACCCATAAGTCCGATAGCAAGTTCGGGATTCTTTTTACCAACAAGCTTTACAACAAGGTCAGCAAGCTTGAGCGCAGCACCCGTCTGCTCAAGTATTGAGCCGATAAGTGCGCCAAGGATGATTACGATACCAATTGAACTGAACGTGCCTGAAAATCCGGCTGCGATAACGTCGGGGATCTGCGCAAGCGGAATTCCTGCAGCAAATGCGAGGAGCAATGATACACCCATGATTGATAAAAACGGGTGAACCTTGAATTTTGCTATTGCAACAACCATAAGCACGATTGCCACAATAAAAGCGATGATAAGTGCGATGCCTGTCATGTTTTTCCTCCTGTATGATTATATTTAATTTTGCTGTTTATATTTTATCACAAAACAACAAAAATGACAACCCCTTCAATGAGAAAATTGTCATTTTTATAAATATTTTATATTACTCTATGGGTTCGAATGCGAATTCTTCGTTTAGATAATCATCAAGTTCTCCGTTTTTAATGCTAAATCTGTGTGTACCCTCTTTTAACTTTAAATTATTAGCCTGCATGTATAACGAAATAGTCTTTCTAAAGGATTCGTCTACTTTTTCAAGCGAACTGTACTTGCTAGGTATTTCTAAAAACAAAGTGTAATCAACTATTTCATTTTCGCCAACTGTTATTTCGCCAAAATCCTTGGATGTTTCAATCTCAGTTGTCGATGCCCATTGATATACCATACCGATATAAAACGATAACCCAATCGTTACAAGCCAAATAATTATTATTAAGAATACTCCACACTCTTTGAAAAATGATTTTATTTTATTCATATCTTGATCTCACTTTCTTCGCTTGATGCAGATTCTTTCAGACGCATCTTAATCTTTACAATACCAACTATCTGCAAAACGATTAAAACCAAAAATGCAATAAACATTATAATTGAGATATTGATCGCGATAACGGAAATGAGATCGCTATGTATCAGTCCGAAGCAAAGATACATTTCACCGGTATCTCCGCCATCAGGAAATAGAATGTTTGAGCCTAAATACGTTATATTGAATAGTATATTTATCACTTTTAATTTTTTTGACTTGTTTACGTATATTGAAGAAAACAGGTTAAGTACAAACAAAATAAAGCCTTGTATAACCGGAATCCAGAATATAGTCATTATAAATCTTAACCATCCAAAATTATACACCCATGAAAGAGCGCCGATCAATAGATACGGAAACGTTAAGAAAATCGTCTTTTTATTGCAATCAAGATTGTTTCCCATAGTTTTTTGGCATGTCCAGATTATCAGCCAGACAACAAGTGCTATTCCAATAAGTGCTAAAGACATATTAACAAAAAACAATCTGCCTTCAACCGTGTTTATTGACACGCTTATCCCTCCTTTTACATTTCAAGAAATTTATTTAAACAACAATAAACGCTCTCAGCTTATCCGCATCACCATCAAAAAGATATCCGTGTATGCCGCAAGCCTTTGCACCTTCAATATTTTTCAAGCTGTCGTCAATAAACAGGCACTCATCCGCGTTTAAGCCGTATTTTTCAAGAAGATGATTAAAGATATCTGCACTCGGCTTCGTTATGCCTATCGGCCCGGACAGAACCAGCCCGTCAAAATTCTTTAAAAGCTCTCTTATCCATTCGACGTTGTTATAAGTGTCAGCAAACCCAACGCTTATATTTGAGAGCAAAAAGAGCTTGTTATTACCCTTTCGCAAGTCAGAAACAAGTTCAGCCATACCTTTAACGGGTGTCAGAGAATTTACCCAGTTGTCGTACACCTTGCAGGCTGTATCGACAAGCTCTGCAGGCACACGGCTTGATATTCCCGCCTTGATTTCACCGTCAGTAATAGTACCGTCATCAAGCCTGTCCCAGTAAATGCGGTCAAATATTATTTCGCTTAAATACTTTCTCGTCTTTTCGTCAGAAACGAACGGCGCTGTAAGCTTCTCGGGCTCAAACTCGGCAAGTACGTTGCCAAAATCAAATATGTAATTTTTTATCATAATTACTTTCCTAACAGATATCCTATTTTTGCCCACTGAATTGCTTCTTTACCCTGCTCTACCGGGCGGCCGTCCTCGATCCACGCACCGCCGTTTTCGGTCGAGAGCGCCTGCGGGCAGTTTGAGAATACCATATAGAGATCACCGCGAACATTTACAAGCTCATGCTCAACAACACCGTACTTTGTAAACCAGTCGAAAATAACTTTACCGTCATAGATCATTTTAATTGAATTACGGAAGTTATGCATATCGGGGAAATTCTCGATAGACTTATCGCTCTTGTAATTATAAACAATAAGGGGCTTGCCGTAATATTCCATGATGTCAGGTCTGGACTGCACGCCGTCCTCAAAGATGGTAGTATTCCATGTCTTACCGCCGTCTTTGGAAACGGTATATGCCGCGTGTCCTGTCTTGTGATCATCCGGCGGAAAACGGTACATAGCAAATATACCGTCATCATTGATAAAGTATCTGAACTCATACGTCATCGGCTCAGGGCAGATCGCAAATGGTACAAGAACATTATCCTCTATCTTGCAAAGTATCGGATATCCAAGATCATCTTCAGAAATTGCAGTATATAGCTCTCCCTTGTAGGTTGTTACCTTGTTAACTATAGGCTCCATATCACTTTCAACGTGAAGTCCGCGCTTTTCAAGATACTCTCTGTATGAAGTGTTGTTCAGACGAACGTCACCGTCTTCTGTGCGCAAAAATACTTCCGTTCTCTCGGATACGGTATCTGTGAAAAAGTCATAATCACGGTAATATGTGGCAAGCTCACCGCGCGAGGTCGTGAACATTATACGTGTTTTGCCGTCACCAACCTGGTAGTGTGCGTTACAGATAACACCTCTTGACTCGCCAATACCCGTATCGATGATACGGCGGCGCGCATTTTCAGGCTGTGAGGGAGAAAACACCGACAAGCATATCTTACCGGTAGACTCACCGTAACGCTTCATAAGTCCTGTCATATATGCCACAAACACAAGTCCGTTTGCCTTGTCATAAACAGCGCAGCTCGAGCAAGCCGCAGTTTCCATAAGTCCGTCACTTATCTGTACCATTTGCATATCGTAATTCATAGTGATTACTCCTATATTAAAGCTTTAGTTATTGAACATTTTGTTGATTTCATCGATCGTCTGACGTGTAAACAAATCTCCGCCCTCACTACCTACCTTACCGCTTGAAATATAGGCACTGTAATGTCCGCCTTTTTCCGCTTTCTTTGTCGGCAGATAATCACTTGCACCGCATGCAAGCTGTACTATAAAGGTCTGCATTGCTTTACTTCTTGCCTTGATTCTGTTGCCGTAATCAAGAAACAGTTCAAACGGGTTAGTTGAGAATGCAACGTCACCAAGACGGATCACGTGAGATTCTATAGTATGTATCTCCTGATTCTGTTGCGCTCTGAATCTTGAAATCGTTCCTGCATGAACGTACAGATAAGCAGTATCTTCAAAATCAAAGCTCTTTTTGTCTTTAAGATTTTGAAAATAATGCTTTATTTCTCTCACAGCCATATTATACTCTTCCATTGTCGCTTTTCTGAGCGGAAGATCCATATTCAAGACCTTATGAGTAAATATCGCCTCATCGTGATAATCTTTTATTTCTTCAAAAACAGATATGATTTCATTTGCAACGCGCTTACCCACGCGATTGCACCCGCTTATATCGTACATTGACGGGTCAGCCTTATGCTCGATTACGTTCGGGCGCTTAACGTTGGGGTCGTCAATAGGTGTTTCAGGCTCCACCCAGCGAACAAGGTCTCTCGGGCACTGGTCACCTGCCGCACCGCATACACCGAGAAGGTAAATTCCCTCTCCGAATTTCTTTCTTAGATTTGCCTTTGTTCTGCCCCAGTAGTCGCCGGAAATAAAGCTTCTCTGCTCAAGTATCTGAGCGGGGCAAGCAATATTTGCTATGACGCCCGTCAGATTTTTATTCGTATCAAAGGTATAAATGAGTTCGATACCGGAGTCGTTTCCGCCCTCAAGAGCAACAAAGTTTGCAGTATTTGTGTCACCCCACATCTGAGCGCTTCCGTCATCATAACAAACTCTTCTGCACATACCAACAGGTGCTCTGCCGAATTCGTTAGCATACAAAGCCTCTTTACGGTTATTCCAAGCATCAACAACCGCTTTTGCAATTTTGTCTGTAACAAACACAAGCGCCTCATCGGGTGTTATAATGTCATCATCTTCAGAAACGAGCGCAGTATAGAGCATTTGGGGCGGTACAAACTCGCTTAAAATCTCTATTGTTGATTTGATTGTCGAGCCCTCTTCTCCTTCGTTTGGTCTGGCAACACACATAGATGTGTGCGTATGTGTTGCAGCAACGATAATTTTAGATACGTCAATTTCTTGGTTTAACTTTGCAACCTTTTCTCTTACAATTGCAAGCTGTCCTGCAGTTATATTTCCAAGGTCTGCAGAAGCGAGAATAGCCTGCTCGCCGTCTGATTCAATAGCTATTGCAGTTACAGAAATTTCAGACTCAACATATTCTGAAATTCTCTCAAAGAACTGACCTGCAAGCGAAACTTTCTTGTCAGGCACAATGCTTTCTTCTGCCCAACCGATATAAATCTTACCCATAATTATACCTCTACACAATATTGTATTATTTTTATACATCTTGGATTGTACGTATTATATCACAACAATATAAAAATGGCAATCCTTTTTATGAAAAAAGATTACCATTTTAAGAATATTTTTCTGTTAGATAAAATCGCTCGTCAAAGTCAGGATTGTCTTCAAATATCTGCCTCTTCGTCAAGTGCTTCTATGTAGAAACTGACCGGTCTGAAACCGTCATTACAAGAAATCATAGCGGACTTTTTGTTTTTCATCCATCCGTCATAGAAATTTTCACCGCCGTGCGACAAAACCATAACAAACGGCGATATACTGTCCCATGCGCTGTTACAAAAGCCGTCAGGTTTTTGCCAGCCGTTAGCTATAAACACTTCCCCAATTTTGAATTCGCAGGCATGCTCAATCGGATTTTCATATTTTTCCATTAAGTCCTTGTACTCTGTTCTTCTCATTACAGTTATACGGCATTTTTTCATATCTTACCTCTTTGATTTCAAATAAAGCTTTTGCTCTGTTGTTATCCTAAAGCTTTCGGTTGCTTTTTGTATCGTTTTGTTATGAGTCCACTTATCAAGTACTTTGTTTTCTATATACGGCAAAGTTTCCTCATACCGTTTTGCAAGTGCCGTGGCGAAATACCATGCTCGCATCATATTGACGTAATACTCGTCTGACTTAATATTTGCCACAGTACTCAGATAGTCTTTATCAAAATTATCATCAAGATAAAAACTCATAAGCAGATTGATTCCATATCTTATAGCATAAACGTCTTTTGAAGCGATCCATTTTTTTATGTGTACTAAAAGCTTTTTAGGCTCTTTTTTCAAAACAGCCGGTTTCATACTGTCGCAGGTTGCCCAATTGTCTACATATGGCAAAAATGCATCAAGCTTTTCTATACATTTATCAAAATCCTTCTCTCGCTCAATTAAAAAGGCGTGAAGGTTGTTTTCTTCATAATATTCGTGCGGAAGCTCAGCTAAAAAATCCTCATAGTTTTCAAGTCTTTTAGCATATTTTCTGAGAACAGGGATACGGATTCCTATTACTTTACCTTTATCAACCGTTGGCATAAGAGAAGATGAGAACGCTCTGTACTCTTCTTCGCCCATTGAAAGAAGCGTATTCCTTATCGTTGATTTTATAATAGTCACCTCTTTAGGCTCGTGTCAGATCAGGGTTGAAGCTCATTATTTTCTGAAATGCTTTTCTTGATTTCTTTAATCTTAACAATTTGCAGAATGAATAAAACAATATGTCCTACACCAGCTATTCTCGAAATAAAACTAGCTATATACGAAATAATATTATTATGTATCAAACCAAAGAAGACCATTTCATCGACATCCGGCAAAAATACATACGCAATCAGATATGTTATAATAAATAGCAAATTTAATTTTTTCATATTAGGTAATTTCTCAGTATATTTAGCAAAATATATGTTTGCAAACAAAAACAATATGCCATGAATCATAGGAATCATCAAGATTGTCAAAAGAAATCTTAATAACCCAAAATTGAGCACCCACGAAGCAGCGGCAATAATTATCGCGCCGATTGTATAAAAGATTACCTTTTTAGAAGCAGGAGCGCTGTTTTTTATAGCTTTTACCATTGCCAAAACCACTCGGCCTAATATAAGAGCAATAGAACCAACAATAGCAACTAAAAACATTATAATTAACAACTTAATTAAACTATTTCCATTTTCATTTTCTAAAACAGAATAGCCACCAAACCAAACAAACATAAAAATACCCGTTATAACAATATGTATAATTGGCAGGAACATCGAGAAAGTAACTTTTTTAACTATTATCATTCTGATTAAAGAAATAACATAGGATATCAAATATGTCCCGGCTAATAACATAGACCATATGGCTACAAATGCCGAAATAATCCCAAGAAAACTAGCGCCTTCCATATCCATCTCGCCAATATTTGCTACTGACATTATAGTGCCTATCCATGTTACCATTGACACAGGAATCGGTAGTGCCATAATGATATAGTATAATACACACAAAGCTTTTTTCATAACCGAAATCTCCTTCTTATATTACACGATAAACCTTGTTTAATTTTGGTAAACAACTTTTTATTCTCAGTGATTCTGAACAAACTTTTTGCTCTGTAATAGATAAATTATCCTGCAAAGCAATTTTTCCGGGAGAATACGTCTGAAAAATACGGCTATTCTCATAAGAGCGCCCGGGATAATGATATGTTTTCCCTTAAGCATCTGCTCAATGGCATATTCAGATACTTTTCTCTTATCAGCAACTATTATGCCTCTTCCCTTTTCATCGCCACGGCCGAAGCTTACTTTTGCCACTTTTTCAAATTCTGTTGCAACAGGTCCCGGGCAAAGCACACTTACTTTTACATTTATTTTTTCACGTCTGAATTCTTCGTATAGCGCTTGTGTTAGCCTGAGTACATAGGCTTTAGATGCATAATAAGCAGAAAATAACGGTCCCGGAAAAAATGCCGCAATTGATGCCACGTTCATTATATAACCGCTGTTTTTCTCTTTGAATTTCTTCGCAATAAGTTTTGTTAAAATATGAACAGCTTTAACATTTGTATCGATCATCTGAAGCTCTTTATCAGGATCTGATGAACACAAGTCACCAAAGACGCCAAAGCCTGCATTATTTATAAAAATATCAACGTCATCAAGATGCGATGCGATCACTTCAAGGTCTTCATCACGGGTAACGTCAAGGCAAAGAATTTCAACATTTGAACTTAAGCTGCTTTTTAACTCTTCAAGCTTTTCACGTCTTCTTGCAACGGCAATAATATCGTACCCTTTTTCTGATAAAATGGTTGCCATTTCAAAACCCAATCCCGAGCTTGCTCCTGTAATCAATGCTTTCATATTTTTCTCCTGATACACTTTATCTTTTCAACTTATTTTATCACATTAATACAAAAAAGGCAATCCCATTTGTGAGACTACATTTTTACCGATTATAAAAGCTCTATTTCATACCCTGCATTGAATACTTCTGTGGGTTTCAGGTTGATAATATAATCTTTTTCACTGAATTCTCCCTTGAAGTCAAATCTGTCACCTATACCATACCACGGCTCAATACACACAAACGGTGCATTCTTCTTTGTCGGAGACCATAAACCGAAAAGCTCTGCGTCAAATCTGACTTTGACATATGCTTTTTTATCGGCATCACAGAGAGAAACCTCTTTAACCTGATTATTTTCAATTATCAGTGCATCATTATCAAACATAGAGTTTACTATTTTAACGTGGCCGTCATTTTCAACCGTATATGTGTTATATTTATCATAAAAACCGGTTTCAGTAACGCAGCTGGAAACTAAATCTTTATCCGTATCAAAGCCAAAATAGTTGTCCCCGGGCTTTAAATTGAACGCCGGGTGCCCCCCTATTGAAAAGCTCATAACTTTTTCGTTTGTGTTTTCAACCGTCCACTCAATTTTGATTATATTGTTAATAAGCGCATACTTAATGTAAAGTCTAAAATTAAACGGATACTTTTCAAGCGTATTTTCATCCGATTCTAATAAATATGTAACAAAATCGTCTGCGCATTCAACTATTTTGAAGTCACAATCCCTTGCAAAGCCGTGTGAGGTCAGTGTGTAAGTCTTTCCGTCAATTCTGCAGGTGTTATCTATAAGTCTTCCCACAATAGGAAAAAGAACGGGGGACGTTCTTCCCCAGTATTTTTCGTCAGCACACCACATATATTCACGGCCGTCTTTAACTGCAGACTTTAGTTCTGCTCCGTGATCAGCAACATCAATTGATATTATCTTATTATCAAGTTTCATATTTCACCTCATTGTATTTAATAATCTAATTCTACCACAAAAATACAAAAAAGGCAATCCCATTTGTGAGATTGCCTTTTCATTTTATGTATTAGTTAAAGGGGTATGCCGCTTCGTCTATAATTGAATTTATTCTCAATTAAAAATCACAGTCTGCCCGATTTCGGGAATACATACGCAGTCTTCACCCTGCATTGTTGCTTCAACAGAGCTCCACAGTTCAAACGGATCATTGTCATGCTTTGGCATATGAAGTATTATAATCTTCTCTGCTCCCGTCGCCCTTGTCTTGCGCCACGCTGACGGTGTTGACGCATACGCGTACGGTGCGATAAGCACGTCGGGTTTTGGCTGATTTTCAAGTTTTCGAAGCTCAAGCGGCGATGCATCGCCCATAAACCAGATACATTTACTTCCCGTAATTACAAAGCTTACGTGCATAACGTCTGCCTTTCCGATATGTCGGGTAACGACTGCATTCAAGCTTATATTGCCTGCATTGCTTAAAGCAGGACACTCAGGTCCGAGAATGGACCTGAGTGTTTTTGTTTCATAGTCTTTGGCATAAGCCTCGTCGTAATGATCCTTATGCCTGTGAGTAAACGCCACAACGTCAGGAAAGTCTGTGCCAAGCTCATGTCTTATATCATCGGGAGTGCCGAGATAAGGTGAGAGCTCATCGCACACGCCGTCAAGCAAAACGGTAGTTCCGTCAAGCTCTATAAGCACTCCGGCGTTTGCCGTTCGTTTTATCTTCACTTATACGCCTTCTTTGGCTCTGCGCATAGCTTCAGCTTCTGTGCATCCGTTTTCTGCTACGTGACCCGGAAGGGGTACGAGCTTTTCGTGGATAGCATCGATTATCCAGCCTGCCTGCGGGAAGAAGAATTCGTCAAATTCAAAGGGAGGCGTGATCCAGTTGCGAGCACCGACAACAACAGGCGGAGCATCAAGATCGTCAAAGCAGAGCTCTGTAATCTTTGAAGCAACGTCGTTAAGGAAAGAACCTCTTGCGCACGCATCAGATATTAAAACTACCCTACCCGTCTTACGTACAGACTCTACAATCTTTGTATAGTCTAACGGAACGAGAGAATGA